>NZ_JBNCLF010000003.1:498599-592164 GCF_049844535.1 Streptosporangium sp. DT93 | reverse complement strand
GATCTTGGGCATCGGAAGCCACTTCGAGGGGTAAAGATCCGCCTGCCACCCCCGTGACCCATCCGTAATGTTTAGACAGACGTGGTATCGATGTGGTGACGGAGCGGTATCGATCACGTTTGCCCAGATGGGCGTAACATTGCGGCGATAGTGGCTGATGTGGCGTGGCTGTTGTGTCGCGGCGAGTGAACGACGCTCTGTGACGCAGATCACATCAGATTGATGGCACCGATTTCCCCCACGGCACGTCTAAAGCGGCGATCCGAGCCGTCCGCGCTCGTTCTCCGGCTCTCCGGCCCACCCGCACGGTGCCCGCGGTGCCCCGGAAACGGGTGCGGGACCCGGCCTGAGAGGCCGGGTCCCGCTGGTCGCTTCACAGGGCCTGAAGCCCTCGGCGGAGATGTCGCGCGTTACCTGTAGAGCTCACCGTTCGGGCCGACGATCTTGCCCGACCACACGCCGGAGGCCTTGCGGTAGATCTCGGCGGTCTCGCCGTCGAAGTACGGCGAGGTGATCAGGTCGTAGCGGTCGTTCTGGTCCTGGTCGCCGAAGAGGCTGGTCACACCGTTGAGGTAGCCCAGACGCCTGGCGCTGCTGTACTGGGTCAGCCAGGGGCCGCCGTCGGCGCCGGGGGTGAAGGCGCCCTTGAGGCCGACGTGCTCCTCGACCTTCTCCGCCGCGGAGACGTACTCCTTGCCCGAGGTCTTGCCGTACACGTACTTGGGCGTCACGCCGCTGTAGGGCTTGTCGCCGTCGGGGTGCGGCGCCTGGGGGTAGCCGAAGACGTAGACGGTCTTGCCGGTCTTCTGGTTCCAGGTGAAGCCCTGGCCGCCGACGTTGTCGCCCAGCCGGCCGACGTCCTTCGACAGCAGGATGTAGTAGTGCGAGCCGCGCGACCACTTGGGTCCGCTGAAGCCCGCGTACTCCTTCTTGGTGACCTGCTTGACGCCGTTGAAGGCGACACCGTTGTAGACCGTGACGAAGGCGTAGTCCTTGTCGTAGTCCTCGTAGTTGGCGAAGTCGTAGTGCGTCCACGCGCTCTTGCCGACGTAGATGCCCCACGGGGTCTTGCCCTGGTAGTAGCCGGGGACGAAGACCCACTTGTCGAGGGTGTCGCCGTTGCTGCCCGGGTCGTAGACGCAGTGACCGGCCGTGGCGACCAGGTTGCGGTACTTGCCTTGGACCGAGGTGGCCGAGCACCAGCGGTACTGGCCGTCGACCACGAAGAACACCTTGCCCAGGGTCCTGGGCAGGTTGACGTTCTTGGCGAGGGAGGGGGTGGGCTTCTGCGAGCCGGTCGGGCCGACGGTGCCGGGCCGGCCGTCAGGGGAGAAGCCGCCGCCCACCTTCATCTTCGGGCCGCCCGGGTCGGGGTTGTACACCGTGGCCTTCTTGAGGGCGGCGAAGTTGGAGGCGGCCCAGAAGTCGATGACCGACACGGCCGAGGAGTTGTTCTTGGCCATCGGGTCGGTCGCCCAGTCCGGGGCGGCCTGGGCGGTACCGCCGGCCAGGGTGGTGGCCAGCAGGGTGGTGACGGCTGCGGCGCCACCGAGGGGGAGAAGAGAGTGCTTCAAGAGAGTGGCTCCTTGCGCTGCAACGCTCCCGGGGATCCGGGAACTGCGGGACGACAAGCTACGAACCTATGCAGGGAGCGTCCGGGCAAACCCCCGATAAGTCTCTCTTAAGCCTCTCTTAAGGTTCCTTTATGGTCGGGGTGCCCGCTGGGCGGTGGCCCAGGTGTAGACGACGTAGGTCGACGCGATGAAGTACGGGGAGGAGATCCGGTCGTACTTGCCGTCGACGTCGACGTCCCAGGCGAAGCTGTTGACGCCGTTGAGATACCCGACGGCGTGCTTGCGGTCGAAGCCGATTAACCACGGGCCACCGCTCGCGCCGTTGGTGAAACCACAGGTCAGGGCGGTGCCGTGCTCGACCAGGCGGGTGGGGGACTGCACCTTGATCGTGCGCCCGTCACACGACTTGAGCACCTCGCCGTTGTAGGGCTTGCTCCCGTCGGGGTGCGGGGCGGCGGGATAGCCGTAGGCGATCGTGAACAGGCCCACGCCCCGGTTGGTCGTCAGCCCCTGGCCGCCGACGTTGTCCTGCAGGCTTCCGACCCCCTCCATCTCGTAGGTGCCCGTCGTCTTGCCGGCCTTCCACCGGAAACCGTCGTGCACGGTGACGAAGGCGTAGTCGTAGTCGAAGTCGCCCCTGCCGACGAAGTCCTCGTGCAGGTTCAGCGAGTGGCCGACGTAGATCCCGTACGGGGTCTCCCCCCGGTCGTAACCGGGAATGAAGATCCAGTACTCGGCCTGGCTGCCCGTCTTGGCGTCGTAGGTGCAGTGCCCGGCGGTGGCGACCAGGTTGCGGTTGGCCGACGCCACCGAGGAGGCCGAGCACCAGTAGTCCTTGCCGCCGATCCGGAAGAACACCTTGCCCACGGTCAGGGGGGAGCCGTTGGAGGCGGCGGGCCGCTTCTTCGGCAGGGCGGGCTTGACGACCGGCACGGAGGCGCCCGTGGAGGTGGTCTTCTTACCGAGGGTGCTCCGCAGGCCCGTGGCCGGGGTCTTCCCCCCGGCGGCGGTGGTGGCCACGCCGCCCGCGGCCGTCCCGCCCGCGGCGGTGCCACGGGGGGTGGGGGTCGCCGACCGGGTGGCGCCGGATCTCATCTCGTCCGGCCCCGCCGGGGTGTTGTCCGAGGCCTGCTTGAGCCTGGCCGGGCTCCAGTACTCCGCGATCCGCTTCATGTCGGCGGCGGTCTTGGTCAGGGTGATGGTGGTGATGCCGTTGGGCACCCCGTAGACCGGACCTGCCGCGGCACTCCCGGTGAACGCCGACGTCACGATCACGCAGGCGGCGACCAGCGCGCCGAGTGCGGCCGTGAGGCGCCGTGCGCGGGAGGACATCGGGGGATTCCTTTCAGGGGCGGCGCGGGGGACGGGCCGGACGTACGGAGATTGATTTTTCCAGATCAACTCGATTATGGGCAGGTCGTTGGAGCGATCCTGTCGTACTCCGTATCGGCCCACTCTGCCGGAGGGTGTATAAGACCCCCGTCAAGGTGCGCGAAGGGCCCGGCGCACGCCGGGCCCTTCCTCACGCTCGCGCGGCCGTCGGCCTAGGCGGGGAGCTTGCCGGTCCAGAGGTTGGCGGCGTGGCGGTAGATGCCGTACGTGTCACCGTTGAAGTACGGGGTGGTGACGCGGTCGTAGCGGCCGTTCTTGTCGCTGTCGATCGTCAGGCTGACGACGCCGTTGAGGTAGCCGGTCCTCTTGCTGTTCTTGTACTGCAGCAGGAAGGGGCCGCCGCTGGCGCCGGGGGTGAAGGCGCACTTGATCGCCTGGTGCTCCTCGGCCTTGTACGCCGGCACCACGGGCGCGGCGGCGGTCTTGCCGTAGCACCACTTCTGGGTGTGACCGGAGTAGGGCTTGTCGCCGTCCAGGTGCGCGGAGGTCGGGTAGCCGAAGGTGAAGACCTTCTTGCCCAGCTTCTGGTTCCAGCTGAAGCCCTGGCCGCCGACGTTGTCGCCGAGGCGTCCGGCGTCGGTCACGAACGTGATGTAGTGGCGGAAGACGATGTACTTCGCGGACGAGGTCTTCGCGATGTACTTCACCACGTAGTAACGCGTGACCGTGTAGTTGCCCTTCGAGTCGACGTTCTTGTGTCCGGGACCCTTGTAGGTGTCGTACTCGGTCTTGGTGAGATGTTCGACACGGGGCTCGAGCTTGGAGTCGGGCTTGGGCCAGTCGGCCTGGTCCAGCGTCCTGCCGCCGAGGGTGACCTTGTCGTCGTTCAGGCCGTAGACCCTCCCGGAGGTCTTGTCCCAGGCGGACTTGCCGGTCTCCACGGCGACGGCGATCGCGCCCTTGTACTGGGGACCGACCTGGTCCTCCTTGTCGACGCCCTCGACCTTGCCGAGACCGCCCTTCTTGGTCCAGTCGTCGTAGGTCTTCCGGTCGACGGTCCGCGCGTCCTCGCGGCCGACGCCGCCCTTGTCCATGTGCGCCTTGAAGGTCTTGTAGTCGACCTCGCGCTCGGGCTGCTGCCTGATGCCGTTGTAGACGTTGACGAAGGCGTAGTCGTAGTCGTAGTCCTCGTAGACCGTGAAGTCGTCGTGGGTGTTGACCTTGGCGCCGACGTACACGCCCCAGGGGGCCTTGCCCTGGTAGTAGCCGGGGATGAACACGAAGTTGCCGAACGGCTTGTTCGTGTCGGTGTCGTAGACGCAGTGGCCCGCCGTGGCGACCAGGTTGCGGAACTTCGACTGGACCGAGGTGCCGGAGCACCAGCGCTCCTGGCCCTTGTCGTCGACGAAGAAGACCTTGCCCACGGTGATCGGCAGGTTCACGTTCCGCGACGTGCCGGCGCTCTTGCCGCCCTCGCCGGTGGGGGCGACGACGCCGGGCTTGCCGTCGGCGGCGGCCTTGGCCGCGCCGGTCTTCCTCAGCTTGGCCGAGACGGTGGAGTCGGACAGGTACGTCTTCGCCGACTTCAGCTTCGAGGCCGTCCAGTAGCCCGCGATGGCCTTCGCGTTACCGGAGGGGGTGAGTGCCGACGACTTGACGTCGGGGTCCACGCTCGCCTGGGCGGCGGTGGTGGTGGTGAGGGAGGCACCGATCATGGAGGCCGCCGCGAGGGCGCCACCGAGAGGGAGGGCGAGGCGCTTGGCTCGGGAGTTCAATGAAGCTCCTTCTTTGTCATGGGTCACTCGGGACGCGACCCACGCATGCGTAAAAGAGACAAGAGGTGACCGTACTCGGCAAAGATGGTTTAAAGAGCTATAAACCAGACATTGGTTGGGACCGATATGCTTTCGTTACTTGATTGAGGGAACCGGAAGCCGATGGCGGCCGTCTGATCCTTCCTTTCGTGATCGAAAAGTCTGGTGCGGGTCACGTAAGCGCATGACCTGCAAAAACGTCGGGACCGGTGATTGCCCCGGCCGGAGGCGCGGGGGAGGCTGAGGCGGCATCCGCGTCACACGTCATCGGGGGATCTCATGCGGCGTCTTCTCTGCCTGGCCGTTGCCGGGCTCTTCCACCTTCCGGTCGCGGCGTCGGCCGCGGCCCCGCCGCCCTGGAGTCCGGGGCCGGACCGTCCCGGGCCTCGGGTGGTGAGCCCGCTGCCGCCGTACTCGGGCGGATCGGTCCAGGCGAGACCCGCACCGTCGCGGCCCCTGCCCGGTGACCGTCCCTCGCGCAGCGCCAAGGCGCTCGTGCTGAGCGTCGCGCAGGGGGAGAAGCCCCTGCCCTCCACGGGGCACGCGCTGCTCCTGTGCGACCGGCCCGGGAGCACCCACCCCGACGCGGTCGGCGCGTGCGAGGCGCTGGCCGGCGTGCGGGGCGACCCGGCCAGGCTCAGGCCGCTGTCCGGGGTCGCCTGCACGATGCAGTACGACCCGGTCACGGTGAGCGCCATGGGGATCTGGAACGGCCGCTTCATCCGGTTCGAGCAGACCTTCGGCAGCGCCTGCTCGCTGCGGGCCGCCACCGGTCCCGTCTTCCTGGTCAGGAACCAGCGGGGCGGTCACTGACGTCCCGCGGTGACACCGGACGAGACGGTGACACCGGACGAGACGGTGACACCGGACGAGACGGTGACGGCGGTCAGGACGATGACGGCGGTCAGGACGGTGACGGAGGTGACGTCGGCGGGGAGTCGTTCCCGGGCGTGGGGCCCGGTCCGGGGAAGGACCGGGCCCCACGTCGTCGCCCGGCCGGCCGAATGGCCTGCGGTCGGCCGGTGCGCCGGTCATGCGTTTCGTGCGGTCATGCGTTTCGTGCGGTCATGCGGGCCGTGCGGTCATGCGGGTCGTGCGCTCGCGCGGGTCACTTGGTCCAGCGGTTGGCCGCGGCCTTGTAGACCTTGTAGGTGTCGCCGTTGAAGTACGGCGAGGAGACCTTGTCGTACCGGTCGTTCTTGTCGGTGTCCCAGGCGATGCTGTTGACGCCGACCAGGTAACCGGTCCGGCTGGAGCTCTTGTACTTGTAGATCATCGGACCGCCGCTCGCGCCCGCCGTGAAGGCGCACTTGAAGCCGACGTGCTCCTGGACGTTGTACGCGGGCGCGGCCGGCATGGCGGCGGTCGTGCCGTAGCACCACTTCATCGTGCGGCCGGAGTAGGGCTTGTCGCCGTCGGGGTGCAGGCCCGCCGGGTAGCCGAAGGAGAAGACCGCCTTCCTCACCTTCTGGTTCCAGGCGAAGCCCTGGCCGCCGACGTTGTCGCCGAGCCGCCCGACGTTCTTGACGATCGGCTTCCAGGTGCCGCTCGTGTCCTTCTCCCAGTTCACCTTGAACCCGGAGTGGACGTTGACGAAGGCGTAGTCGTAGTCGTAGTCCTCCTTCACGACGAAGTCGTCGTGCGCGTTGAACCACTTGGCCGCGTAGATGCCGTAGGGGTTCTTGCCGTCCCACGCCTGGTTCCCGTCCCAGTAGGACGGGATGAAGACCCAGTTGTCGTAGAACTGGTTGGTCTTCACGTCGTACACGCAGTGCGCGGTGGTGGCCACGACGTTGCGGTACGTGCCCTGCACGGAGCTGCCGGAGCAGTACTTCCAGCTCTTGGGGTCCGACGGGTTGGCGCCGGGCAGGGTGAAGAAGACGCGGCCGACGGTGTTGGGCAGGTTGACGTGCTTGCTCCTGGTGGACTTCGTGCCCTCGGCGCCGATCGGCGGGACCGACCCGGCGCGGCCGTCGGGGCCGGCCGCGCCGGAGGCCTTGCCGCCCTTGATGCTCAGGTCGAGGTCGCCGGTGGCATCCGTGGCCTTGCGCATCCGCTCGGGCGACCAGAAGGAGGTGGCCTGCGTGGCCGTCTCCGAGGCCTGGGAACTGACCACGTCCTTGGGGGCCGTACCGGCGTCGGCGCCGGTGGTGGTGGCGCCGATCACTCCGGCGATCGCGAGAACGCCGGTGAGGGGGATCGTGAGGCGCCGTGCTCGGGGGTTCATGGGACTCCTTTCGCTTTCGGCTCGGAGACGGGACCTCTCCTCGCCGGGAAAACGATCGGAACATTACTGATGCAATGTGGCGCCGGGTGGGAATTGACGGGAAAAGGTCTGAGACGGTTCCGTCCGATGCCGACTCGTTATTTGAAAGCAATTGGTTATCGTTTAACGAATAAGTATTTCCGCAGCTCACACCATGTTGAAGGCGACACCATCGACACCTCGGACACCACCGGTAACGACGATTGCCGAAGGTTCCTCGAATAACTCCGGCCCCTCCGGACTATTAAACCGAATGATGTTCTGGTTGGATGTCGGCATGAGCGGAGACCCCCGTACCCCATGTCTCGTCGGCGTCGCCCAGCACACCGTCCGCGACCGGCCGGGCCCCGAGCCGCTGGACCTGTGGGAGCTGGTCGCCCGCGAGGCCGCAGCCGACGCCGTCGCGGGCCTCCCCGCCGGGACCGCCGGTGGAGCCTCGAAGCTGCTGACCGCCCTCGGCTCGATCCAGATCGTCTACACCGAGTCCTGGCAGTACGACGACCCCGCGGCCAGGCTCGCCGGGCGGCTCGGGGCGAGCCCGGGCCACCGGGTGTACTCGAAGGTGAGCGGCACGGCCCCGCAGATGCTCCTCGGCGCGGCGGCCTCGATGATCGCCAGAGGTGAGCTGGACGCCGCCCTGGTCACCGGCGCGGAGGCCCTGGCCACCCGCAGGACGCTGCGCAGGGCCGGTGAGCGCGTGCGGTGGAGCCACCCGGCCGACCCCAAGCCGCCCTACGGCTGGGAGCGTCCCCCGCACCCCGCCGAGCTGGCCCACGAGCTCTTCCTGCCGGTGCACACCTACGCGATCATGGAAACGGCACGGCGGGCGGCGGCAGGGGAGTCCGACGAGCGGGAACGGGCCGGCCGGGGGCTGATGATGGCCCCGATGACCGAGGTCGCCGCGGCCAACCCCCACGCCTGGGACCGGCGGGTCCGCACGCCGGAGGAACTGGTCGTCCCGTCGGCCTCCAACCGGTTCGTCGGCTGGCCCTACACCAGGAACACCGTCGCGGTCATGGAGGTGGACCAGGCCGCCGCCGCCGTCCTGGTCAGCGACGCCTTCGCCGACCGCCTCGGCATCCCCCGCGAGAGGCGCCTGTACCTGCGCGGATGGGCCTACGCCGAGGACACCTGGGAGGTGGCGGCCCGTCCCGAGGTCGGCTCCTCCCCGGCCATGGCCGCCGCGGCGCGGGCCGCCTTCGACCGGGCCGGGGCGGGCCTGGACGACATGTCCGCGCTGGACCTCTACAGCTGTTTCGCCGTCGCGCTCCGCGCCGCCTGCGCCGCGACCGGGTTCGACCCGCTCGACCCGCGCGGGCTGACCGTCACCGGCGGCCTGCCGTACGCGGGCGGCCCGGCCAGCGACTACGTCCTGCACTCGACCGCGGCGATGGCGGAGCGGCTGCGCGCCGCGCCGGGGCACGGGCTGGTCACCGGGGTGGGCATGCACCTGACCAAGCACACCTCCGCGGTCTGGTCCACCGAGCCGGGAGGCGCGCTGGGCGACGCCGCGCCGGTGTACACCGCCGAGCCGGTGCCGATCGTGGCGTCCTACGAGGGACCGGCCACGGTCGCCGGGTACACGGTCGCGCACGGCAGGGACGGGGCGGCCGAGCGCGGCGTCCTGATCGCCGACCTGCCCGGGGGCGGGCGTGCCCACGCCCACGTCCGCCACCCCGACCTGATCGCCGAGGCCGAGGCGCGGGAACTGGTCGGCACCGGCGTGCGTCTGGTCCCCGACGGTCCGGTGAACGTCGCGACCTGGTGAGGACACCGGAGACCACCGGAGCCCTCGAAGACCGTCGGGGATCTTCGTGGTCACGGGCCGGCGGTCCGGGGTCGCGGGACGCTCCGGTGCATCACGGGACACTCCGGTGCGTTCCGGGACGGACGCCGGCGCGGCGTGGAGGAGAACGATTCCGATTCGTGATGTTCCCGGGCCGGGGACCGAGACCCTCGGGGCCCCACGATGGCTCCGGGTCCCGTTCGCGTGCGCTCCCGGATCGCCCTGACCGGTGAACGCGGGACGGCGACCGTACCTTCTCGTGGGAGGCGGCCTGAGACGTGGGCGGTGATCCGTACGACATCGTCGAGAAGAACGCGCCGAAGGGGCCGCGGCGCTGGATCGGCGTGCTGGTCCTGGCGGCGCTCGTGACGGTGCCGGTGGCGAGCCTGCTGGCAGGGCGGGAGCCCGGCGCGGTCCCGCGGTTCCAGGTGCCCGAGCCCACCCGGACGGCGGCCACGGAGAGGGAGGTTCCCAACCTGCTCCGCCCCGAGCCCCGGTACCGGGACGGCAGGGACGTCCTCGACGTGGTCTTCCCCGACGGCTCGGCGGCGGAGATCGGCTACCCGGCGGAGCTCGCCCTCGCCGATCTGGGGGTCCGGCCCGTGACGACGGGGTGGCTGGAGGGCGCCCCCGGCTCCCACCGGCGGCTGACCACCCCGGAAGGCGGTCCGGCCGGGGCGTCCCGGGGGCGGCCGATGATCAGGAAACTGGCCGGGAAGGTCACGCTCTGGCACCCGATGAGCCCGGCCGAGGGCGAGGCGCTGCTGTTCGCGTTCGACCCGTGGTTCGTGGCGCTGCGCGACCTCAAGGAGGGCCTGACCTTCGAGCAGCGCATGCTCTGGGCGCGGAGCCTGCGTGCCAAGGTGACCGAGGGCGGCTACCTCGTGCTCACCGCGAGGCCGCCCCTGCGGCTGGCCGTCCCCGGGCAGGCCGTCGACGGCGACCAGGCGGGGCCGCAGCTGTGGTTCGGCGGGGCCAGGCAGACGCTGCTGGTGCTGGCGCCGGTGCCGGGCTGCGACGTGGCGGCGATCGAGCTCTCCGTCATCGAGCAGCGTCACCGCTTCTCGGCGGAGGCGTGCATGGACGGGGTGTACGTGGCCGCCTCGGGGGAGCGCGGGAACGTCGAGAGGACCATCGCCGGTCTGACGGTCAGGCGGACGGCGTAGGGTGCGGCCATGTTCGCTGTAACCGCCACACGGTTCGATCCCGACAACCCGCTCACCGGTCTCACGCTCGGCGACCGCCCCGAACCCGGGGTGCCCGACGGGTGGACCACCGTCACGGTGAGGGCCGCCTCGCTCAACCACCACGACCTGTTCACGCTGAAGGGGGTGGGCATCCGCGCCGAGCAGCTCCCCATGGTCCTCGGCACGGACGCCGCCGGGATCGACGAGGACGGCAACGAGGTCGTCGTCCACTCGGTGATCGGCACCGGGGCCGACGAGACGCTCGACCCCAAGCGTTCCCTGCTCTCGGAGAGACACGACGGTACCTTCGCCGAGCGGGTGGCCGTGCCCCGGCGCAACCTGGTGCCCAAGCCCGCCTGTCTCGGGTTCGAGGAGGCCGCCTGCCTGCCGACGGCCTGGCTGACCGCCTACCGGATGCTCTTCGACAAGGCGGGTCTGGAGCCGGGCTCGACCGTGCTGGTCCAGGGCGCGGGTGGTGGTGTGGCCACCGCGCTGATCATGCTGGCCCGGGCCGGGGGGTACCGGGTCTGGGCGACCAGCCGTTCTGAGGACAAGCGGGCCCGGGCGCTGGAGCTCGGCGCCGACCAGGTCTTCGAGAGCGGCGCCCGGCTGCCGGAGCGGGTCGACGCGGTGATGGAGACCGTCGGCCAGGCCACCTGGGCGCACTCGCTGAAGGCGCTGCGTCCCGGGGGCCGGATCGTGGTCTCGGGGGCGACCAGCGGCGCGGTGCCGCCCGCCGACCTGAACCGGGTGTTCTTCCTGCAGCTGTCGGTGGTCGGTTCCACCATGGGCACCCGCGAGCAGCTCGGCAGGCTCGTCCGCTTCCTGGAGCAGACCGGGACCCGCCCGCTGATCGACCGGACCCTGCCGCTGGCCGAGGCACGCGAGGGCTTCGCGGCCATGCACGAGGGCGCCCTGTTCGGAAAGGTCGTCTTCACCCTGCCCGGCTGAGGCCGGAGAGCACGCCGCGCCCGGAACGGGCCCATGCCGAATTCCGGTACGGGCCCGGCGGGCGGCCGGAGGACGGGGTGTGCTCCTGCCCAGTCGTGTAAGTAACGGGTTACTTTTATTCTTGCCGGGTGATAGAACGAAGATGAGCGCGAATCACCCGGGAGGCCCGGAATGACCGACTCAGCCGCGCACCACGACCGTCCGGCCTCGCGCCTCGACGGTCCGGCCTCGCGCCTCGACGGTCCGGCCCCGCACCCTGACGGTCCGGCCTCGTACTCCGACCGTGAACCGGCCACGCGCCTCCACCGTGAACCGGCCGTGCACCTCGAACACGAACCGGCCGCGGGTTCCGATCGTGAACCGGCCGCGCCCCCCGGCCGTGAAACGCCCTCCGAACCCGAACCGTTCGGCCCCGGTGACCTGCTCTGGGAGGGGATGGGCGACCAGCGGCTGATGTTCCTGCTCGGCGGGGCCCTCGTCATGCAGGTCATGCACCCGGCGATCGGCGCGGCGGTCGGCGAGCACTCGGTCTACCGGACCGACCCCTGGGGGCGGCTCACCCGCTCGCTCACCTCGCTGCAGACCTGGGTGTACGGCGGGGAGCGGGCCATCGAGGAGGGCAGGCGCCTGCGCGAGCTGCACCGCGACATCAGCGGGGTGGACGACCGGGGCAGGAGCTATCACGCGCTGAGCGCGGAACCGTACGCCTGGGTGCACCTGACCGCCTTCGAACGGGCCGTCACCACGCTGAGGTACTTCGGCGAGCGGCCCTACACCCCGGACGAGGAGCGGCGCCTCTACGAGGAGATCGTCCGCCTCGGCCGGATCCTGAGGGTCCCGGAGCGGATGTTCCCGGCCACGGTCGAGGACTACTGGGACTACTTCGACGACATGGTCGCCAACACGCTGGAGGACCACCCGACCGCGCGCGACGTGCTGGAGACCACGCTCACCGTGGGGCCGCCGCCCGTGGTGCCGGGGCCGCTGCGGGCCCTGTGGCGCCCGCTCGGGCTGACCTCGGGCCGGATCAACCACTTCGTCACGGTCGGTACGCTGCCGGCCGCCGTCCGCGCGAAACTGGGCCTGCCGTGGACGGTGCGGGACGAGGCGCGGCTGCGCCGCCTCGGCAGGGCGGTCGCGGCGACGATGCCGCTGCTTCCCGAGCGGGCCCGGTACCTGCCCATCGCCTACCGGGCGAGGCAGGCGGCCCGGGCGCGGGAACGGCTGGTGCGGGCCATGCGCGTCGCCTGACGGGCGCCCGCCCTCGCGGAACACCCGCCCGGCGGACGGCGCGCGTCCCCGGAGAGGCACTCGCCTCGGCGGAGAGTGCGCGTCCCCGGGAAGGCGCCCGCTCCGGGGGACGGTGCGCGTCCCCGGGAAGGCGCCCGGCCTCAGCGGAGGGTGTCGCGGATGCGGCGGGCGGCGTCGTACAGGGCGTCCTGCGCGGTGGCCAGGGTCTCCTCGCCGACCTGCGCGCCCGCCGCGTCCCTGCGGACCTCCTCGACGAACTCGGCCAGCATCTGCCCGAGCCGGTCGTCCCCGGCGGACGAGCCCTCACCGGTGAAGCCGGAGGCCCAGACGCGCTTCCAGTCGTCCTTCCACTCGCCGGACTGGCGCTTCCACTCGTCCTTCTGGCGCCGCCACTCGTCCTTCTGCTCGCGCCAGGCCTCGCGGTGGTCGCTCTTGGCCTGCCGCTCCTCCTGCCTGGCGCCCTGGCGCACGTCGCGCGCCATCTGGGTGAGCTCCTCGCGCAGCGACTTGACCGTCTCGCGCACGTCCTCCTTGACCTCGCGGGCGATGTCACGGACCGAGTCGGAGATCTCCTCCTCCAGGTCGGCCAGCTCGTCGAGCCGGGTGTTCAGCTCGGCGCGGCCCCGGTCGCTGATGGTGAAGACCTTCTTGCCGTCCACCACCTCGTGGGTGACCAGGCCCTCCTCCTCCAGCCGGGCCAGGCGCGGGTAGATCGTGCCGGGTGAGGGGGAGTAGACGCCCAGGAAACGGTCCTGGAGCAGGCGGATGACCTCGTAGCCGTGGCGCGGGCTCTCCTCCAGCAGCTTCAGGAGGTAGAGCCGGAGCCTTCCGTGGCCGAAGACCGGGCTCATGTCCGGCCTCCTTTCAGCAGGGTGACGTCGGCGGAGACGGTGTGGGCGCTCAGGGACGCCATGCCGCCGCCGATCCGCCCCGACAGCGCGTTCATGCCGGTCTGGGCGGAGTGGTCGAGCTCGGAGAAGGTGGTGTCGATCCTGCCCGAGGTGGAACGGATCTTGACGTCGGTCTCGACGGTGTGCGGGAGCCGGACCACGATGTCGCCGGAGACGCTGTTCATCGTCACGTGACCGGTGGGCGGGAGCTCCAGGTCGGCGGTGATCCGGCCGGAGACGGTGGTGACGCTCAGCCGCCGGGGCTTCCCCCGCGCCACGGTCAGGTCGCCCGACAGGCTCTTGAACGACAGGTCCCCCACCAGGTCGCGGCTCTCCAGGTCACCGGAGACGGTGTCGGCGTTGATCTCGCCGCTCACCCCGTCGAGCACGATGTCGCCCGAGACGCTCCTGACCGAGGTGCGGTCGCGGAAGCCGGAGACGACCGCGGAGGCGGAGACCACGCCCACGCTGACCCGCCGGTCGGCGGGGACGGTCAGCGTCATCCGCACCCGCCGGTCGCCCGTACGGGAGCCGCCGCGCAGCCGGTCCACCAGGCCCTCCACGAGGCCGTCCCGGGTCAGGTCCCGGTAGGTGACGGTGAGGACGCCGTCGTCGTCGTGGGTCACGAGCAGCGGGGGGTCGCCGACCTCGGTCACCTCCAGGGTGGGAGGCCCGTCGCCGGCCAGCACGGCCAGCCTTCCCCCCACGATGCGCACGTTGAGCCTGCTCACCGGGTCGAAGATGAGCCGCTCCGGTTTCTCGACGTTCCATTGCCGCATGGTCCGACCTCCTTGTCCGTAACACGATATGTCGCGTTACGCGAGAGGTCAAGATATGTCGCGTTCCTGATCGTCCCCGGGCGTCCTGGCCGACTCCCGGCTCCGGTCGTTCCCGGTCGTCCTTGGTCGGCGCGGCCGTTTCCGGTCACCCTCAGCCGGCCCGGTCGTTCCCCGGTCGCCCTCAGCCGGCCCGGTCGCCCCGGTCGTCCCGGCCAAGTCCCCGGCAGGCGTCAGTCGTCCTCGTCGTCCAGGCGGGCCAGCCAGGTGGCCAGCCGTTCCACCGGCGTCTCGAAGTCGGGGTTGAGGTCGACGAACTCGCGCAGCCGCTCGGCCAGCCACGCGACCGTGACCTCCTCCTCGCCACGGCGCGTGGCGAGCTCCTCGATGCCCCGATCGGTGAAGTACATCGTTCTCCTCGTGGTGACGGCACTTGCCATAACGGGGAAGTCCCCCGCAGAGGTTCCTGCGGGGGACTTCCGGGTGAGATCGTGCCCGCCTCCCGGCGGGCCGCCTCCTAGCCGAAGATCTCGCTCAGCATCTGCTGCAGCTCGGCCTCGTGGGCCGAGTGCGAACCGGTCGCCGGGGAGGAGTTCGCCTTGCGGGAGACGCGCCTGATCGAACGCCCGCCGAAGACGCTCGGGTTCTCGGCCAGCTTGAGCGCCACGAACGGCCACGGCCCCATGTTGACCGGCTCGTCCTGGGCCCAGAGCAGCTCGATGTCGCCGGAGTAGCGGCTCAGCTCCGCCTCCAGCGAGTCACCGGGGAAGGGGTAGAGCCGTTCGATCCGGACGATCGCCACGTCATTGCGGCCCTGCTTGTCCCGGGCCGCGGCCAGGTCGTAGTAGAGCTTGCCGGAGACCAGCACGACCTTGCGGACGGCGCCCGCGTCGGCCGTGTGGTCGCCCACCACCGCCCGGAACGACCCCGAGGTGAAGTCGCTCACCGCCGAGACCGCAGCCTTGTGCCGCAGCAGCGACTTGGGCGTGAACACCACCAGCGGGCGGTGCCGGTTCGACAGGGTCTGCCAGCGCAGCAGGTGGAAGTAGTTGGCGGGCAGCGTGGGCTGCGCCACCGTCATGTTGTCCTGGGCGCACATCTGCAGGAAGCGCTCGATGCGGGCCGAGGAGTGGTCGGGGCCCTGGCCCTCGTACCCGTGCGGCAGCAGCAGGGTGACGCCGGAGCGCTGGCCCCACTTCTGCTCACCCGAGGTGAGGTACTCGTCGATGATCGACTGGGCGCCGTTGACGAAGTCGCCGAACTGCGCCTCCCAGGCGACCAGCGCCTCGGGCCGCTCCACGCTGTAGCCGTACTCGAAGCCGAGGGCGGCGTACTCGCTGAGCAGCGAGTCGTAGACGTAGAACTTCGTGGTGCCCTGGTTGAACGTCTTGAGCGGGGTGTGCTCCTCGCCGGTGATCCGGTCGACCAGCACGGCGTGGCGCTGGGTGAACGTGCCGCGCCGCGAGTCCTGGCCGACGAGACGGACCGGGTGGCCGTCGATCAGCAGCGACCCGAACGCCAGCGTCTCGCCCATGCCCCAGTCGATGTGGTCCTCGGCCACCATCTGCCCGCGGCGCTGCAGCACCGGCAGCAGACGCGGGTGGACGGTGAAGCCCTCGGGCATGTTGAGCTGGGTCTCCACGATCCGCTTGACGGTCTCGTCGGAGATGGCCGTCGTGACGTCCTCGTGCGACCAGGGGACCGTCTCCATGTCGATCGGCCGGGAGAACTCGCCGGTCTCGTCCTTGGCCGCGCGGGTCTCGGCGAAGGCGTTCTCCAGCTTGGCCTGGTAGTCGCGCAGCGCGCCCTCGGCCTCCTCGACCGTGATGTCGCCCCGGCCGATCAGCGCCTCGGTGTAGAGCTTGCGGGTGGAGCGCTTGGCATCGATGAGGTCGTACATCAGCGGCTGGGTGAAGCCGGGGTTGTCGGCCTCGTTGTGGCCGCGGCGCCGGTAACAGATCAGGTCGATCACGACGTCCTTGCGGAACGCCTGGCGGTACTCGAAGGCCAGCCGGCCCACCCGGACCACGGCCTCGGGGTCGTCGCCGTTGACGTGGAAGATCGGCGCCTGGATCATCCGCGCCACGTCGGTGGCGTAGACGCTGGAGCGCGAGCTGGCCGGGCTGGTGGTGAAGCCGACCTGGTTGTTGACCACGATGTGCACGGTGCCGCCGGTGCGGTAGCCGCGCAGCTGCGACAGGTTGAGCGTCTCGGCCACCACGCCCTGGCCCGCGAAGGCCGCGTCGCCGTGGACGAGCACCGGCAGGACGGTGAAGCCCTCCTCGCCGCGCTCCAGCAGGTCCTGCTTGGCGCGGACCACGCCCTCCAGGACCGGGTCGACCGTCTCCAGGTGGGAGGGGTTGGCCACGACCGAGGTCTTGAGCTTGGAGCCGTCGGGCGAGACGAAGTCGCCGCTGGCGCCCAGGTGGTACTTCACGTCGCCGGAGCCGTGGGCGCTGCGCGGGTCGATGTTGCCCTCGAACTCGCCGAAGATCTGCCCGTACGACTTGCCGACGATGTTGGCCAGCACGTTCAGGCGGCCGCGGTGGGCCATGCCGACCACGGCCTCGTCGAGCCGCTCCTCGGCCGCCGAGCTGAGCACCGAGTCCAGCAGCGGGATCAGCGACTCGCCGCCCTCCAGCGAGAAGCGCTTCTGCCCGACGAACTTCGTCTGCAGGAACGTCTCGAACGCCTCGGCGGTGTTGAGCCGCTCCAGCACGCGCAGCTGCTCGGTGCGGTCGGGCTTGGCGTGCGGCCGCTCGATGCGCGCCTGGATCCAGGCCCGCTCCTCGGGGTTCTGCATGTGCATGTACTCCACGCCGATGGTGCGGCAGTAGGAGTCACGCAGCACGCCGAGGATCTCGCGCAGCTTCATCAGGGGCCGGCCGCCGAAGCCGCCGGTGGCGAACTCGCGCTCCAGGTCCCACAGCGTCAGGCCGTGCGACTTGATGTCGAGGTCGGGGTGCTTGCGCTGCTTGTACTCCAGCGGGTCGGTGTCGGCCATCAGGTGGCCGCGGACCCGGAAGGCGTGGATCAGCTCGATGACGCGGGCCGACTTCGCCACGTCGTCGTCGTGGGTGGTCGAGATGTCCTGCACCCAGCGGACCGGCTCGTACGGGATCCGCAGGGACTCGAAGATCTCGTCGTAGAAGCCGTCCTCGCCCAGCAGCAGCCGGTGGATCTGCCGCAGGAAGTCGCCCGACTGGGCGCCCTGGATGATCCGGTGGTCGTAGGTGCTGGTGAGCGTCATGACCTTGCTCACCGCGAGGCGGGAGAGCGTGTCGGGGGAGGCGCCCTGGTACTCGGCCGGGTACTCCATCGCGCCGACGCCGATGATCGTGCCCTGTCCCGGCATCAGGCGCGGCACCGAGTGCACGGTGCCGATGGTGCCCGGGTTGGTCAGCGAGATCGTGGTGCCGGCGAAGTCGTCGACGCCCAGCTTGCCCGCCCTGGCCTTGCGCACGACCTCCTCGTAGGCGACCCAGAACTGGCGGAAGTCCATCCCCTCGGTGTTCTTGATCGAGGGGACCAGGAGCTGGCGGGTGCCGTCGCTCTTGGCGACGTCGATGGCCAGGCCCAGGTTGACGTGCTCGGGCTTGACCAGCACCGGCTTGCCGTCGGCCTCGGTGTAGGAGTGGTTCATCTCCGGCAGGGCCGCCAGGGCCTTGACCACCGCGAAGCCGATGACGTGCGTGAACGACACCTTGCCGCCGCGACCGCGCGACAGGTGGTTGTTGATCACGATCCGGTTGTCGATGAGCAGCTTGGCCGGGACCGCGCGCACGCTGGTCGCCGTGGGGACGACGAGGCTGGCCTCCATGTTGGCGGCCGTCCTGGCGGCCGCGCCACGTAGTCGGACTTCCTCGGCACCGGCGGGCAACTGCGTCTCCTGCGTGGATCGGGCCGCCGGGGCGGCCTTGGCCGCCGGCGCCTGGGTCTTCACCGGGACGGCCTTGGGAGCCGGGGCCGGGGTGGCGGTGGGAGCCGGAGCCGTGGCGGGAGCCTCGCCGGACGACCCGTCGGGGGTCGTGGCGGCGGCCTCCGCGGCCGGATCGGCGGCGGCCGGGGCCTGGGCCGGGGTGCCGGCCGGGGCCGCGGGTGTCGGAGGAGTGGACGCGGCGGTCGCCGCCCCCTGGGGCGCGGCTTTGCCGGCCCCCGAATCAGGGCTGTAGTCAGCGAAGAAGTTCCACCAGGCACGATCGACGGACTCGGGATCCTGGAGGTACTTCTGGTACAGCTCGTCGACCAGCCACTCGTTCTGACCGAAGGCTGCCAACGGATTTGTCCGCGACGACTCTGACGACACGGCGGAAATCGCCCTCTTCCGCAGATCGGCGTTGATGATGGAGAACCTGTCCAAGGTTACTCGCCTCGGCCCGGACCTGCGCCAGTCCGGTCCAGGCTTCCTTCCCGATCCGCGCGGCGCCGTTTGGAACGTTCACCGTGCCCGGGGCCGCCCGCGGGCTCGTCACCTGGCCGGGGACGGCCTGGCGGGCCGGATCAGGCGGGTCCGAGGAGGCGGGAGGTGACCCGTATCCCCGGGGTAACATCTTCGAGCAGCCCGGCCAGCTCGTCCCCCGCGGCCCGCAGCTCCTCCAGGGACATCGGCGCCAGCCGCTCCAGGATGAACAGCGCGTCCACGGTCTCCTCGGTGATCCGGGTGCGGACGCACTGGCGCCAGTTCCACCGCCGGCAGGTGACGCCCCTGTCGTCGCGCCAGACGACCTCGCCGGGCTCCGGGTGGTCGATCCCGGGCTCGCCCTTCTCGATCACCTCGAACGGCTCGTCGCCGCTCGCCCGCACCAGGCGGGCCGTGCCCTCGTAGCGGGCCAGGTCCTCCCCGCCGATCGGCAGGCCGTGACGGACGCTGATCGCGTTGTAGGCGTCGACCGCCTTGTTGATCTCCGGCAGGGGTGTCCGCCTGACCAGGGCGTCCACCGAGGGCCTGGTCCGCTGGGGCTTGGCGCCGAAGGCCCGGTAGGCCTCCCGCCACGCCTCGATACGCGGATCGCCGCTCTCGGTGGCCTTCTCGGCCGCCTCGGCCAGCCAGGCGCGGGAGGCGTCGTCGCTCGGGCCGTTGCGCAGGCCCCCCGCGCCGATCAACAGCACCGCGAAGTCCGGCCTGAGCGCGCTGACGGCGGGGTCCACCCGGATGTCCTCGATCCGGGCCCCCGTTTTGCCCGCCCCGGGGCACCCACCCCCGGCCGGGGGGGGCCCCGCGCGTGGACCCACCGGGCCGGAACGGGTTCTACGTGGCCTTACCGGGCAGGATCACCCGGGGCCGGCCGGGGGTCACGTGCACAGGGTGCCGTTGAGCAGGAGACGCTCGGGCTTGGGGTTGGGGCCGGGGGCCTCGGCGCCGATGAAGCCGAACGTGACCGACCCGCCCGGCTTGATCACCTTGTTCCAGGCGAGGTTGCGGGCGGTCACGGTGGCGCCCTCCTGGCTGAGGTCGGCGCTCCAGTGCCTGCGCACGGTCTGGCCGCCCAGGAAGGACCAGCTCAGGCTCCAGCCGTCGATGGCCTCGGTGCCGGTGTTGGTGACGGTGACCTGGGTGTTGAAGCCCTCGGGCCACTGGCCGTGACCGGTGTAGACGACCTTGCACGTTCCCGGGCGGGCCGGGGTGGTCAGGTAGGAGCCGATCCAGGCGAGCGGGGCGTTCCAGTTGATCGTCAGCTCGTTGGTGGCCCAGGACTCGATGTCGTCGATGTAGCAGAACTGGGGCTTGCAGCCCTTGAGCTTGGCCTGGGCGACCGGGTCCTGGATGGCGGAGTTGGGGCCGCCGGCCAGGGTGCCGCGCGGCGGGTTCGGCAGCGACGGATCGATCTGGTGGGCGTACCAGCGGCTGTGCTGGTTCTTGGAGGCGACCTCGCCGTAGCCGGTCACGTACGACTGGTTGAGGGCGTTGCGGCCGAAGATGTAGTCCAGGCCCTCCAGCACGCCCTCGTGGTACTTGGCCTCGCCGCTGATGTCGTGGGCGACGGCCATCACCACCATGTTGTTCAGCACCAGGTGGCTGGAGCCCCAGTCGTAGTCCCCGGGGCCGTACGGGACGCCGTAGGGGTGGGCCTTCTGGACGGCGAGGTAGGTGTCGGCGCCCTCCAGCACCGAACGGCGCACCCGGGCGCGGTCGGGCAGCGCGTTGGGCACGGTGGCGAGCTGCAGGCGGCCGAGCTGGGCGGTGTGGCCCCAGTCGAAGCCGCGCTCGCGCCAGATGTCGGCGGTGTGGTGCGGCGAGGCGAGCACGTGGTCGGAGAACTCCTTCTCCCCGGTGGAGAGGTAGAGCTCGGCCGCGGCCCAGTAGAACTCGTCGGTCACGTCGCCGTCGTCGTAGGTGCCGCCGCCCGTACCGTCGGCGGGGTCGGCGTAGCGGGCCGGGTCGGCCTTGGCCGCGGCCCACGCCTTCCTGGCCGCGGCGAGGTTGCGCGCGGCGAACGCGGCGTCGTACGGGGCGAAGACCCGGGCGGCCTGGGCGGCGGTGGCGGCCAGGTTGAGGGTCGCCGCGGTGGAGACCGCGTGCAGCTCGCGCTGCTGCGGGTCCAGGTGGGGCATGAGCGGCAGGCCGGTCCAGTTGGCGTCGTGGATCTTGTGGTGGGCCATCCCGGCGTGCGTGCGGCCGTCGGGGACCTGCATGCTCAGCAGGAACTCCTGCTCCCAGCGGGCCTCGTCGAGGATGTCGGGCACCCCGTTGCCGCTCTCGGGGATGTTCAGGTCGCCGTCGCCGTGCAGGCCGTCGGCCTTGGACCGCTCGAAGGTGGCCATGAGCTGGTGGACGGAGATGCCGCCGTTGACGACGTACTTGCCGTGGTCGCCCGCGTCGTACCAGCCGCCCTTGACGTTCAGCGTGTAGTCGCAGACGCCCGGCTTGCAGGGCACCTCGATGTCACCGCGGTTGGGGGCGACGCCGACGTGCCCGGCGGGCCTGCCGTAGCCGGGACGCAGCGTGTCGAGGATCTCGATGCCGCTGCGCTGGGTGTAGTAGAACTTCAGCGCGTCGGTGCCGAGCTCGTCGTAGACGTCCGCGCCGATGTCGAACGGGCGGCTGGTCTCGCCGTCGGCCGAGAGCGTGTACCCGGTGCCGGGCGTGGTGACCCGGCCGAAGTCGATCGAGTGCACGTTCTGGCCGGAGCTGGCGTCGACGCCGCGCGGGGCGGTGTCGCCCTCGGCCACGACCTCGCCGTCACGCTTCAGCGTCCAGCCCACCGCCTCGGTCTTCTCGGTGACCAGGGTGGCTCCCTTGGGGCCGGTGGGAAGGTAGCCGACCATGTTCACCCGGACGCGGGGACCGGTGTCGGGCTCGTAGACCTCGGGTTCGGCCCCTCCCTTGAGGGAGACGTCGTCCACGCAGAACCTCCACGGGGTGGCGCTGCCCCCGAGCTGGAACGCCACCTGCGCGCCTGGCAGGTCCACGGGCGAGGTGAAGGTGAAGCGGTGATCGGCGGCGGTCGCGTTCAGCTCCGGGGTGGCCGACAGGTACTGGGTGTAGGGGTCGACCGGGAGCTGGACCAGCGCCTTGACCGTCCTGGGCCCGCCCTGCGGCGCGGCGCCGGAGAAGGAGAACGCGTACGTCTCGTCCTTGACCAGGGGGATGCCGTCCTGGCCGATGATGACGTCCCACGGATTGGCGGTGCCGCCCGGGACGTCGGCGCAGAGCCGTCCGTCCTCGATCTCCAGGGTGGTGTTGGAGGTGCCCCACCAGGGGGCGGTGCCGCTCTCGAAGGTGCCGTTGACGATCTGTTCGGGACCGTCGGCGGCGGCGGCGGGCAGGGGGGTCAGGGTCACCATGGTGGCGGCCGTGGCGAGGGCGAGCCAGAGCGAGGGCCTGGTGACGCGCCGTCGGGGCGCGGTGGAGCGGGACTGGGACGTTCGGGTCACGGGCGGTCCTTCGGACGGCGGGTTTCTCCCGGCTTGGGAGCCCGGTCGTGGGAGCGCCGGATGGGGGCCGCGACCCCGGGCCGAGGCCCAGAGCCGAAGTGGGAGCGCTCCCACTACCGAGACGTGCCGATGTTTCCAGCGCGTTTCACCCACCGTCAACGGACGCCTCCGCCGGGACGCCCGCTGACCGGGCGAATGCCCGATATATCCCATGAAACTTTCACGGCCGGGGGGCGTGCCCGTGAGATCGGGGGCAGGGGAGCCGTGCTCGTGAGGTCGCGGGACGCGCGCCCATACCAGGGAGAGGTGCGCGCCCCGTAGGGCCACGGGGGCGGGCGGCCGTCCTCAGGGAGCGGTCCAGTCGACCTCCGGGCCGCGCGGGACGATCCCGCTCGGGTTGATGTCCGTCTGCGTCACGAAGTAGTGCCGCTTGATCTGGTCGAAGTCGGTCGTGCCGCCGAAGGCGGGCAGGGCGTACAGCCCCCGGGCGTAGGCCCACAGGGCCGGGTAGTCGGTGAGCCGCCGCACCGCGCACTTGAAGTGCGTGTTGTAGACGGCGTCGAACCTGGCGAGCGTGGGGTAGAGCCGCACGTCGCTCTCGGTGAGCGCGTCCCCGTGCAGCAGGCGCCGGGTGGACAGCCGCTCCTCCAGCAGGTCGAGCGTGGCGAACACCTCGGTGACCGCCTCGTCGTAGGCCGCCTGCGAGCGGGCGAACCCGGCACGGTAGACGCCGTTGTTGAGCCCCTGGAAGATCACCTCGTTCAGCGCGTCGATCTCCCCGCGCAGCGCCTCCGGGTACAGGTCGGGGGCGCCCTCGGCGTGCCAGGGCGCGAAGGCGGTCTCCAGGGTCAGGGTGAGCCGCGGGTAGTCGTTGGTGACCAGCCGTCCGGTGACGGTGTCCCAGACGCACGGCACCGTGTACCTGCCCTCGTAGCCCGGGTCGGTGGACAGGTAGAGCTCCGAGAGGTACTCCACCCCGGTCACCGGGTCCCCGCCGGGCATCCGCCAGCCCTTCTCGTCCCTGATCGGGTCGACGATCGTGACCCCGACCACCTCCCGCAGGCCCAGCAGTTCGCGGACGATCAGCGAGCGGTGCGCCCACGGGCAGGCGTAGGAGGCGTAGATCTGGTAGCGGCCGGGCTCCGGCGGGTACTCCCCGCCCTCCTCGATCCGCGCCGTGAACCGGTTCGGCTGCCTGACGAAGCGGCCGCTCTGGGAGGTCTCCTTCTCCAGCTTCATGCTCCGACGGTACGGCGGCGGGCGCCCTGCCCGCGAGGGGGCGCACCTGCGAAAAGGAGCGTCATGGGTGACGGCGGGAAGAGAAGGCTGCATTAATGGGTTCTGAGAGGTGTCCTTTGTTCCTCAGAGGGGGAAAAGTGACCAAGTGGAGCATCCTGGTGATGACCGGCGAGTCCCCGAGTGAGGCGTCATGACCGAAACCCTGCCCGTCCAGGCGGTCGACGCCGAGCGGTTCCGGCAGACGCTGGCCCTCCACGCCGCCGGGGTCGTGGTGGTGACCGCCCAGGTCGAGGGCGTGCCGGTCGGCCTGACCGCCACCTCGTTCTCGTCGGTCAGCCTCGCGCCCCCGCTGGTCTCCTTCTACGTGGACCACTCGTCCACGACCTGGCCCCGGCTCCGGCAGGCCGATCACTTCGCGGTGAACGTGCTGGCCAGTGACCAGGCGCCGGTGGCCTCGCGCTTCGCCAGGAAGGGGGTGGACCGTTTCGCCGATCCCACCTCCTGGACCGTGGGCTCGTACGGCGTCCCGCTGCTCGGCGGCGTCTCGGCCCACCTGATCTGCTCCCCCCACTCCACCGTGGACATCGGCGACCACGTGCTGGTCGTCGGCCTGGTCACCGAGACGGGGCTCGAACCCGGCGGGCGCCCGCTCCTCTACCACCAGGGTCGCTTCGGGCGCTTCATCCCGCACCCCTGACCCGCGTGCGAACCTGCCCGAGGACGATCCCGGAGGGGGACGGGAGCGTCCTCAGGCGAGGCGTACGGTGCCCCGGCCGGTGGCCATGAGGTCCAGCGCGGTGCGGATGCCCGGCGGGGCGGCGCAGAGGGCGGCCACGGAGTTCACCGCGTGGGCGGCGGCTCCGGCCAGGCCGTGGGAGATCTCGTCGACGCTCAGCATCAACTGGGGAACACCCTCGATGTGGATGGTGAAACCGGGCTCGGACCAGCGTCGCACCCGGGTGGCGTCGGCCTTGTAGACGCACTCCACGGTCATGAACGGACGGCCGCGGACCAGCCCGCTGAACATCCAGCGGGAGGCGCACACCGTGCCCTCCCTGACCAGGCCCGCGTCGATCTCGAACTCCTCGGTGGCGAGCTCGAACTCGTCGCTCTCCTCGACCTCGTCGAGCTCCACGCCGAGGTTGTCGGCCACGAACTGGACGCTCTCGGCGAACAGCGAGCGCTGGAAGGCGCGGAAGGGCCGCACGGCGGCGGCGTAGTCCTTGGCGGAGCGGGTGAAGCCGTACAGGTCCACCACGATCTGCCGCGAGGGGTGCCCCCGGAAGTCGGAGGACTCCCGCACGTAGATGTGGTCGATGCGGCTGGACAGGCCGGTCAGGGTGAGCGGCAGCACGTCGCTCATGAAACCGGGGTTGACCCCGGTGCCGTGCAGCGAGGCACCGCCCGCCCGGCAGGCGGCCTCCAGGCGTTCCACCACCGCCGGGCCGTAGCACTTGGGGTAGACGAAACCGGTGGTGGTGATGACGTTCTTGCCGGCGGCGAGCAGCGCGCAGATGGTCTCCAGGTCGCTGGGATGATCCCCGCCGAAGTAGAACGCCGGCAGCGGCATGTGCAGCACGCAGTCGGCGTCGGTCGCGAGGATCTCCTCCACGTCGTCGGTGCAGGTGACACCGGCCTCGGGAAGCCCGACGAGGGTTCCCGCGTCCTGTCCCACCTTGTCCGGGTCGTAGACCAGCACCCCGGCCAGCTCGAACTCGGGGCGGGTGATCAGGCTGCGCAGGGAGTATCTGCCGACGGCGCCCGTGGCCCACTGGACCACGCGCAGGGGCGGCGATAAGGACATGTGGGGCCTCCAGCCCGAATGAGCGGGCGGGGCCCTACTGGCAGGAGTTGAGGGGTGTCGTCGTTGACCCTCGCCCTTATGGGGGCAAAAACTTTAGCAGAAATTAACACGCTTGCTCACTAAGCGCAATGATCCCATTCGTTTCCGGTTACGGATCCGTCCGGCGGCGTGTCCCGCCCTGTGCCCGTGCACCCCGCCGCACCCCGCCGCACCCCGCCACGCGGTGCGGCGGGGTGTCGCGAGGTCACGCGGGGCCATGGGCCGGCCGGGACATCCGGGAAGATCGCCGCCGGTGACGGTGGTGCGGCGGCGGCCGGGTGATCCCGCCGCCGCCGGACGGATTCGCCGATGGCATCGCGGGGGCCGGTCGGGCTATTGTTCAGACGACTAGAATTATGTTCTCGTGGGAGGGGTGCGGATGTCAGAGCTGCGATTCGACGGCAAGGTCGCGGTCGTCACCGGGGCCGGCCACGGTCTCGGCCGAGCGCACGCGCTGTCGCTCGCCGAGCGCGGCGCCAAGGTGGTCGTCAACGACCTGGGCGGCGCGCTGGACGGCACCGGGGCCTCCACCGGCCCGGCCGCCGACGTGGTCGAGCTGATCAGGAAGAACGGCGGTGAGGCCGCCGTCAGCACCGACAACGTGGCGACCCCCGAGGGGGCCGCGGCGATCGTCCAGGCCGCGATCGACGCCTTCGGGCGGCTGGACATCGTCGTCAACAACGCCGGCATCCTCCGGGACAGGTCCTTCGGGAAGATGACCGTCGAGGAGTTCGACCAGGTCCTGGCCGTCCACGTCCGCGGCTCGTTCCTGGTGAGCCGGGCGGCGTTCCCCCACCTCAAGGAGCAGGGGTACGGCCGGATCGTCAACACCTCCTCGCCCGCCGGGCTGTTCGGCAACTTCGGCCAGGCCAACTACTCCACCGCCAAGATGGGGCTCGTCGGCCTCACCAAGACGCTCGGCATCGAGGGGGCCAGGGCCGGGATCAAGGCCAACGCGATCGCGCCGATCGCCTGGACCCGGATGACCCAGGAGATCCTGCCGGCCGAGTTCGAGGAGAAGTTCACCGCGGAGCGCGTCAGCGCCCTGGTGACCTTCCTGGCGCACGAGGCCTGCGAGACCAGCGGCGAGGTGTTCAGCGTCGGCGGCGGCCGGATCGCCCGGGTGTTCGTCGCCGAGGGCCCCGGCTGGGCCAAGGAGGACCACACGGTGGAGGACATCCGCGACAACTGGGAGGCGATCCTCGCCGAGCAGCCGTACCTGACGCCGACCACTCTCGGTCAGCAGGCGACCGCCTCGATGAAGGCCATGCTCTGACCTGACCTGACCTGACCCGCTCCGGCCCGCTCCGCTCCGGCCCGCTCCGACCGTGCGCGGACCGGGTCCGGCCCGGCCGGAGATCCGGCCCCGAGGGCGTCCTCCCGTCGAGGGCGCCCTTTCGCGTCCCCGGGACCTGGTCACATCCGCGGGGCCGGATCGCGTTTCCGGGACCCGGTCATGTCCTCCGGGATCGGCTCCCGCGCGGGGAACTTTTGCTGATTTCTGCAAAAGTCTACGAACTGTTAGATGAAAGCCCTTCACAAACTAGGACACAGGGAGTTAGCTTCTGCACATCCCACGGCGGAGGGGGAGGTGTCGGCGTGGGCGCCGACGGTGACGGCCCGTGACGGGCCGGACTCCGCGGCGACCACGTCTTCTCCGGCCCCATGAGGAACCAGCGAGGCCCCATGTCCGATGCAACCCCTCTGCTGGTCATGCGAGGGATCGTCAAGCAGTTCCCCGGTGTGCGCGCCCTGGACGGCGTCGACCTGGAGGTGCTGCCCGGCGAGGTGCACTGCCTGCTCGGCCAGAACGGCGCGGGCAAGTCGACGCTGATCAAGACCCTGGCCGGGGCGCACCAGCCCGACGAGGGCACGATCACCTTCGGCGGCCAGGAGGTGCGGCTGACCAGCCCGACCGCGGCGATCAAGCTGGGGATCTCCACGATCTACCAGGAACTCGACCTGGTCGACGGGCTGAGCGTGGCCGAGAACGTCTTCCTCGGCCACGAACCGGCCCGGCTGGGGTTCGTGAGCCGGTCGGCGGCGGCCCGGACGACACGGGAGGTGCTGGCCCGGCTCGGGCACGGCGAGATCCGCCCGTCCACCGAGGTGGGACGGCTCTCCCCGGCCGCCAAGCAGGTCGTGAGCATGGCGCGGGCGCTCTCGCACGACACCCGGCTCATCGTCATGGACGAGCCGTCGGCGGCACTGGCCCACGACGAGGTGGGCAACCTGTTCCGGATCATCCGCGAGCTGACCGCGCAGGGCGTGGCGGTGGTCTACATCTCCCACCGGCTGGAGGAGATCCGCGAGATCGGCGACCGGGTCACCGTCCTCAAGGACGGCCGTACGGTCGCGGTGGGCCTGCCCGCCAAGGACACCCCGACCTCCCAGGTCATCTCGCTGATGACCGGCCGTACCGTGGAGTACCTCTTCCCCGACCGGCCCGAGGCCGGCGTGGGGCAGGAGCGGGCCGAGGTGCTGCGCGTGGAGAACCTGAGCGTCCCCGGCCGCGTCGAGGACGTGTCGTTCTCGGTGCGGGCCGGAGAGATCGTCGGACTGGCCGGGCTGGTCGGCTCGGGCCGGTCGGAGATCATCGAGGCCGTCTACGGGGCCCGGCGCTTCTCCGGCACGGTGACGCTGGAGGGCCGCTCGACGGGCCGGGGCGGCACCGGGACGACCGTGCGCATGGGCATGGGACTGGCACCGGAGGAGCGCAAGGCCCAGGCGCTGCTGCTGGACCAGAGCGTCTCGCGCAACATCAGCCTGGCGAGCCTGGGCCGCTACTCGAAACTGGGCTGGATGGACCGGCGCCGCGAGGCGGCCGACGCGCGGGCCATGGTGGAGGCGCTGGACATCCGGCCCTCCGACCCCGAACGGCCCGTCAAGACGCTCTCGGGCGGCAACCAGCAGAAGGCGGTGCTGGCGCGCTGGCTGCTGAACAACCGCAGGCTGCTGCTGCTGGACGAGCCCACGCGCGGGGTGGACGTGGGAGCGCGGGCGGAACTGTACGCGCTGGTGCGGCGGCTGGCCGACGACGGCATCGGCGTGCTGCTGGTCTCCAGCGAGGTACCCGAGGTACTGGGCCTGGCCGACCGGGTGCTGGTCATCCGGGAGGGCCGGATCGTCCGCGAGGCCGCCGCCGGAGAGCTGGACGAGCACGCCGTCCTCGACATGATCATGGAAGGAAGTCAGGTATGAGCGAGTCCCGGCCGCCTGCGGTGGACGAGAAGGCGCGGGCGACGGGGCAGGGCCGCGCGCCCGCCGCCCCGCCCAGCCCGCTCACCCGCCTGGGGGAGGTCCCCCACCTGGGCCTGGTGGTCGCGCTGGTGCTGCTGGCGGTCGTGGGCCTGGTGACGGTTCCCGACAGCTTCGCCACCGCCTCCAACATGGTGGGCATCCTGTCGCTGGCCGCCACCATCGGAGTGATCACGGTCGGCATGACCTTCGTCATCATCGGCGGCGGCATCGACCTGTCGGTGGGCGCGCTGATGGCGCTGGCGTCGGTCTGGGCCACCACGCTGGCCACGCAGGCGTACGGGCCGTTCGTGATGATCCTGTGCGCGGTGCTGGTCGGCACGGGCGCGGGCGTGGTCAACGGCCTGCTGATCTCCTACGGGCGGATGGTGCCGTTCATCGCGACGCTGGCGATGCTCGTCGCCGCCCGCGGACTGGCCCAGCGCATGTCGGACCGCCGCACCCAGCTCGTGGCGCAGGGCAACGACGCGATCGTCGAGCTGTCGACCACCCGGGTGCTGGGCATCCCGCTGCTGGTCTACATCTTCGCCCTCGTCGTGGTATTGGGCTGGGTGCTGCTCAACCGCACCACGTTCGGGCGCCGCACCTACGCCGTCGGCGGCAACCCCGAGGCCGCGCGGCTGGCCGGGATCGACGTGCGCCGGCACACGGTGGCGCTGTACGCGCTGTCGGGGCTGTGCTGCGGCATCGCGGCCGTGCTGATCATGGCGCGGACCACCACCGGCTCCTCCACCCACGGTGACCTGTACGAGCTGGACGCGATCGCCGCGGTCATCATCGGCGGCACGCTGCTCACCGGCGGCCGGGGGTCGATCGTCGGGTCGATCCTGGGCCTGCTGATCTTCACCGTGATCACGAACCTGTTCATCCTCAACGGCCTCAACACCAGCGACCAGCTGGTGGCCAAGGGCCTGATCATCGTGGTGGCCGTGCTGCTCCAGCGGCGCAGCCTGCGGACCGCCACCTAGCCGCGGCCCGGTCACGACCCGGTCCGCGGCACGGCCGTGACCCCGGCCGCGGGCCGGTGACGACCGGGCCGCGCCCCCCTCACACCTCCTTACCTCCACATCTCACGATCTCCCCCGGGGTTCGTCCCCGGGTCTCACCCCGAAAAAGGAGCACGGTCATGACAGAGAACGTCGCGCGCAGGGGTTTCCTGCTCGGCGGGGCGGTCATCGGCGCTGGCGCGCTGGTCACCGCGTGCACGAGCAACGAGCCCGCGGCGCCGGCCGCGGCCGCGTCCTCGGCGCCCGCACCGGCGCCGGCGGCGACCGGTGGCAACGAGGCGCCCGGCGAGAAGGTCGTCATCGGCTTCTCGGCCCCCGCGGCCGACCACGGATGGATCGCCGCGATCGCCAAGAACGCCGAGGCCGCCGCCAAGGAGTTCTCCGACGTGGAGTTCAAGCCGGTCGAGCCCACCAACGACATCAACGCGCAGATCTCCGCGGTGGAGTCGCTGATCGCGGCCAAGGTCGCCGCGCTGGTGATCCTGCCCAACGACGGCCAGCAGCTCAACCAGGTCGCCCGCCAGGCCTCCGACGCGGGCATCCCCGTGATCAACCTGGACCGCGTCTTCCCCGACAAGCTGTCGTACCGCACCTGGATCGGCGGCGACAACTACGGCATGGGCGTCGCGGCCGGTCACTACATCGGCGAGACGCTCAAGACCAAGGGCGTCTCCAACCCGGTGATCCTGGAGATCCAGGGCATCGCCACGCTCCCGCTGACCCAGGACCGCAGCAAGGGCTTCGAGGACGCGCTCAAGACCTACGGCTTCAGCGTGACCGCCAAGCAGGACGCGCAGTTCACCGTGGAGTCGGGCAACAAGGTCGCCGCCAACCTGCTGCAGGCGCACAAGAAGATCGACGCGATCTGGAACCACGACGACGACCAGGGCATCGGGGTGCTCGCCGCGATCAAGGAGGCCGGGCGCGAGGAGTTCTTCATGGTCGGCGGCGCCGGTTCGGCCAACGCGATGCGCGACATCAAGGCCGACAGCGGTGTGCTGAAGGCCACGGTCACCTACAGCCCGACCATGGCGTCCTCGGCGATCAAGCTGGCCCGCCTGATCGCGCAGGGCAAGGGAATGAGCGACCTGGTGGAGAACCAGGTGCCCCAGTCGATCACCCTGGCCTCGGAGACGATCACCAAGGAGAACGTGGACACCTACCTGCCGCTGGGATTCGAGTCCTGATGGGCGGTCCGGACGAGGCGAGGCCGACGCTGGGGATCGGCATGGTCGGGTACGCGTTCATGGGCCGGGTGCACTCCCAGGCCTGGCGCAGCGTCTCGGCCTTCTTCGACCTGCCGGTCCGGCCGGTCATGGCCGCGCTCTGCGGCCGCTCGGCCGAGGGCGCGACCCAGGCGGCCGGTCAGATGGGCTGGGCGGCGGTGGAGACCGACTGGCGCGCGCTGATCGCCCGCGACGACGTCGACGTGGTCGACATCTGCACGCCCGGGGACTCCCACGCCGAGATCGCGATCGCCGCCCTGCGGGCCGGCAAGCACGTGCTCTGCGAGAAGCCCCTGGCCAACACGGTCGCCGAGGCCGAGGCCATGGCCGAGGCGGCGCGCGAGGCGGCGGCGCGCGGGGTGCACGCGATGGTGGCCTTCAACTACCGGCGGGTACCGGCGATCGCGCTGGCCGCCCGCTGGGTCGCCGAGGGCCGGCTGGGGGACATCCGCCACGTGCGGGCCCAGTACCTGCAGGACTGGATCGTCGATCCGGACTTCCCCCTGGTGTGGCGGCTGCGCAAGGAACTGGCCGGCTCCGGCGCGCTGGGCGACATCGGCGCGCACATCATCGACACCGCCCAGTTCATCACGGGCCAGCACCTCACCCACGTCTCGGCGCTCACCGAGACGTTCGTGAGGGAACGTCCCCTGGCCGAGGCCTCGGCCGGACTGTCGGCCGAGGCGGGAGGGGCCGGTGACGGCGGGCCGGTGAGGGAGACCGGTACGGTGGACGTGGACGACGCGGCCCTGTTCATCGGCCGCCTCAGCGGCGGCGGCCTGGCCTCGTTCGAGGCCACCCGGTTCGCCACCGGCCGCAAGAACGCGCTGCGCATCGAGATCAACGGCTCGGCCGGAAGCCTGGCCTTCGACTTCGAGGCCATGAACGAGCTGTGGTTCCACGACCACGCCCTGCCCGCGGAGGAGGCGGGGTTCCGCCGCGTCCTGGTCACCGAGGCCGGCCACCCCTACGCGGGGGCCTGGTGGCCCCCGGGGCACGGCCTGGGGTACGAGCACACCTTCACCCACGAGGTGAAGGACTTCGTCGAGGCGATCGGCGCCGGAGACGCCCCCGCCCCGTCCTTCGACGACGGGCTGCGCGTCCAGCGTGTGCTGGCCGCGGTCGAACGCAGCGCCGCCGAGCAGTCCCGACTCACACCCGTGGAGGAGACATGAGCAGGCCGATCACGTTGTTCACCGGCCAGTGGGCCGACCTGCCGTTCGAGGAGGTCTGCCGGCTGGCCTCCGGGTGGGGCTACGAGGGCCTGGAGATCGCCTGCTGGGGCGACCACTTCGAGGTCGACAAGGCGGTCTCCGAGGACGGCTACGTCGAGCGCAAACTGGAGGTCCTGGCCAAGCACAACCTCAAGGTCTGGACGATCTCCAACCACCTGCTCGGCCAGGCCGTCTGCGACAGCCCCATCGACGAGCGGCACAGGGGCATCCTGCCCGCCCGCATCTGGGGCGACGGCGAGCCCGAAGGCGTACGGCAGCGTGCCGCCGAGGAGATGAAGGACACCGCCCGCGCAGCGGCGAAGCTGGGTGTCGACACCGTGGTCGGCTTCACCGGCTCGTCCATCTGGCACACCGTGGCGATGTTCCCGCCGGTGCCCCCGTCGATGATCGAGGCCGGGTACGCCGACTTCGCCGACCGGTGGAACCCGATCCTGGACGTCTTCGACGAGGTCGGGGTGCGCTTCGCCCACGAGGTGCACCCCAGTGAGATCGCCTACGACTACCACACCACGGTGCGCACCCTGGAGGCCATCGGCCACCGGCCCGCGTTCGGGCTGAACTGGGACCCCTCGCACATGGTGTGGCAGGAGATCGACCCGGTCGGGTTCATCCTGGACTTCGCCGACCGGATCTACCACGTCGACTGCAAGGACGCCAAGGTCCGCACCGGGGACGGCCGGCGCGGCCGGCTCTCCTCCCACCTGGCGTGGGCGGACCTGCGCCGGGGCTGGGACTTCGTCTCGACCGGCCGCGGGGACGTGCCCTGGGAGGACTGCTTCCGCGCGCTGAACGCGATCGGCTACACCGGGCCGATCTCCATCGAGTGGGAGGACGCCGGGATGGACCGGCTGGACGGCGCGCCCGACGCCCTGGCCGTCATCCGCCGCCTGAACGCGATCACCCCGCCCTCGACGTCCTTCGACGCGGCCTTCTCCACCGAGTGACCGGCGCGTGCCCGGGGCGCGGCCGTACGCCGGCCTCGGGCACGCCGAAGGCACGCTGAAGGCGCGCTGAAGGCGCGCTGAAGGCACGCTGAAGGCACGCTGAAGGCGCGCTGAAGGCACGCCGAAGGCGCGCTGAAGGCACGCCGAAGGCGCGCTGAAGGCACGCCGAAGGCACGGTGACAGGACGGCCCGGGGCGTGGCCGCACGCCGGTCCCGGGACGGTGCGGGCACGGTGAAGGAGCGGCCCGGGGTGGTCCGCCTCCGCAGGGAGGAGACCACCCCGGGCCGTCGTCGTTCCCGGCCGAGAACGCCGGTGGAGGGTTCCTGGCCTCAGTCGAGGACGACGACCTGGCGCAGCACCTCGCCGCCCCGCAGGGCCGCCACGGCGTCGTTGAGGTCGGCCAGCTTGATCCGGGCGCTGATCATGCTCTCCAGGTCGAGCTGGCCCGCCTTGTAGAGCCCGGCGAGGAAGGGGAAGTCGCGCCGGACGTCCGAGCCGCCGTACAGCGAGCTGCGGATGTTCTTGCCGTCGAACAGCAGGCTGAAGGCGTTCAGCGGGACGACGTCGTCCATCGCGCCCGCGCCCACCACGATCACCTCGCCGCCCCGGCGGGCCGCCTGCCAGGCCGTCAGGATGGTGGCCGACTTGCCGACCGCCTCGAAGGCGTAGTCGAACCCGGCGCCGCCGGTGAGCGTGGCGATCGCGTCGGCCAGCTGGTCGGGGGTGACGGCGTGGGTGGCGCCGACCTTCTTCGCGAGGGCGTGCTTGGACTCCACCGGGTCGATCGCCAGGATCGTGGTGGCACCGGAGATGCGGGCCCCCTGGATCACCGACAGGCCGATGCCTCCGGCGCCGATCACGACGACGGTCGAGCCGGGCCGTACCTTGGCCGTGTTGAGCGCCGCGCCGACGCCGGTGGTGATGCCGCAGCCGATCAGGGCCGCCGCCTCGAAGGGCACCTCGGGGTCGACCCTGATCGCACCCTGCCAGGGCACGATGATCTCCTCCGACCAGGTGCCGCACCCGGCCATGCCGAACGCCGGGGTGTCGCCGCCGTAGCGGAAGCGGGCGTTGACGAAGCTGTCCATGACGTACGTCATGCACAGGAACGGCTGGTTCACCAGGCAGTTCGCGCAGGTGCCGCACGCCGGGGTCCAGTTGATGATGACGTGATCGCCGGGCTGTACCGAGGTGACGTGGTCGCCGACCTCGAGGACCTCGCCCGCCCCCTCGTGCCCGGGGATGATCGGCAGCGGCATCGGCAGCACGCCGCTGATCACCGAGAGGTCGGAGTGACAGACCCCGGTGGCCCTGACCTTGACGCGGACGTCCGTCGGGCCCATCGGAGCGAGGGTGAAGTCGTCGCGGATGTCGAGCTTGTCGTCGCCGACGGCATGCAGAAGCGCACCACGCATGGGGGTCCTCCTAGTTCTCCTCGAGGGAGAGGGCGGCTTTGGGACAGGACCGCACCGCGTGCCGGACGCGGTCCATCATCTCCGGCGGCGGCTCAGGCAGCAGCAGGTGCAGCTGGTCGTCGTCGTCGAGTTCGAAGACCTCCGGGGCGAGTCCCGTGCAGACGCCGTTGGCCTCGCACACCAGATAGTCAACTTTGATCTTCATATGGGCCTCCTCAGTCGGCGACGGCGAGCTTACGGTGATCCCATGAGATCACTCGAGTGGGCTCCACCACGAAGGCGACCCTCTTGCGGCCGGTGTAGGCCACGTATTCGGTGAGCAGCTCCTCCGCGTCGGGCATGCCGGCCATCTTCCTGGCCACGGTCATGCCGACGCCGAGGACCCCCTCGGTGTCGTCGATCCTGCGCGCCGTCCCGTAGACCAGGACGCCCCGCAGGTCGGAGTATTCCTCTCCGGCCTCGATCAGGCAGCTCACCCGTGCGTCGCGCTCGATGTTGCGTGTCTTCTGGGCCTTGCCGTAGGTCCAGAACGAGATCCTGCCTTCGGTCAGCCCGTAGAACATGGTCACCAGGTGCGGTGTGCCGTCCGGGTTGATGGTTCCGAGCTGCAGTTTTCGTGACTCGGCGACGAAGGAGGTCACCTCGTCGTCGGACATCGTGATACGGGCGCGGTGGTTCACGGTGCAAAGTAGAACACGTTGCATAGGGTCGGGCAAGGGCCGTGTGGAATATTATTCGGTCGTCGATAGTCTGCTGGGATGAGCAACGCCACCATGCCCGCCGACCTGCTGTACACCGCTCAGCGCGCCAAGGGTTTCATGCCCCACGCCGAGGGGCTCGCGCTGTTCGAGACCGCCGTCGCGTACGGATCGCGCGGCCCGATCTGCGAGATCGGCAGCTACTGCGGGAAGTCCGCCGTCTACCTCGGCGCGGGCGCCCGGCAGGCCGGGTCCGTCGTCCTCACCGTGGACCACCACCGGGGGTCGGAGGAGATCCAGCCCGGGTGGGCCCACCACGACCCCACGCTGATGGACCCCCGCTTCGGCAAGATGGACTCCCTGCCCACCTTCCGCGCCACCATCGCCGCCGCCGGCCTGGAGGAGGAGGTGGTCGCGATCGTCGGCAGGTCCGAGCGGGTCGCCCGGCTCTGGAACACCCCCCTGGCGATGCTCTTCATCGACGGCGGCCACTCCGAGGAGCCGGTGACCAAGGACTACGAGGGGTGGGCCCCGCACGTCATGGAGGGCGGCGCCCTGGTCTTCCACGACATCTACCCGGACCCGGCCGCGGGCGGCCAGGCGCCGTACCGGGTGTACCGGCGGGTGCTGGCCTCGGGCGCGTTCAGGGAGGTCCGCCAGGAGGGGTCCCTGCGGGTTCTCGAACGGGTGGGTCCGGGGATCGGCTGACCCTCCCGTTCGGGGACGTGGCCGCGGCCCGTCCCGCACGGGCGAGCAGGACCGGCCACAGCGCCCGCCCCGCGCAGACGACCACCGGCGCGAGGAACATCGCGGACACGACGTGGGAGTGGGCCAGCAGCCCGTAGACCGCCGCCGTGGCCAGGCCGGTCCGGACCTGCCGGCGGGCCGGGACCGGTGACGTGGCCGGGTCTGCGACCACGTGGCAGGCGTACAGCGCGAAGGCCGCCCCGGTCATCGGGAGCAGCGCGGCGAGCGCCGGGACGTCGGTGAGCCATCCCCTGACGAGCGCCTGGGCGGCGAACCCGCCCGTCCATCCCAGGAGCAGCGGCACCCTCCCGGCGAGGACGGCGTGCACCGCGCCCGCGGCCAGCACGGCCGACGGCACGATCACGTCGAACGGCCCCGACACCCAGGCGGTGAACTGGTGGGGCGGCGCGGGGGCGGCCCGCGGCAGCAGCAGGAGCACGACGGCGACCCCGGTGGCGACGGGGTTCAGGAGCGGCCTGCCCGACGCGCGTACGCGCAGGACGTACCGGCTGCCGACGCCGATCAGGACGGCCGGGACGACGACCGGCGTCGCGTGCCCGCTCCCGTACAGCAGCATCGCGCAGAGCAGGCCGCAGACGTAGGAGGGCAGCAGGAAGTCGGCGACCCGGTCGCGGGGGACCCCGAGGTAGCGGACCGGGCGCCGCCCCGCCCACGCGTCCACGGCCTCCAGTACGAGTTCGGCGACCGTTCCGGTCAGCACGCCGGCCACCGGCGCCGACCAGGGGGACTCGAAACCGAGGACGGTGTGCCCGAGCACGGTGAGCAGGGTGAGGGACGCCGCCGCCCATCGCAGGGCACGGACCCGCCCGCGCCCGTTACGACCCCGGCGGTCGTCCCGGTGCGCGCGGATCGCGCTCCGGTACGTTCCGGGGGCGCCCTGGAGGGCGCGGCCGGTCCTCATGGCGAGGGGATCTCCGCGGCGCGGCCGTCCGCCAGCAGGATGCGGTGCCAGCCGGGTTCGAGGGAGATCGACGCGCCCCGGATCGCGCCGCAGGCGTCCCTCCAGGAGATCTCGACGGGGAGGGGGGCGGCGGGCAGGTCCCGGCCCAGGCCGAAGAGGAGTTCGGGCGCGGAGAAACCGTTGTGCCCGACGGCGGGGTAGAGCTGGCGGGTGCGCGTCCCGCCACCGGGCAGTCGCACGGTGGCGACGGCTCCGAGGGCGGCCCGCGTCGGCCCGGAACCGGCCGTGGCGGTCATACCGGTCGTGCCGGTCGTGCCGGCCGTGTCCGTCGTGCCGGTGCTGCTCGTGCCTGTCGTGCCTGTGGTGGGGCAGGAACCGGTGGGCAGGCGGAGCCGCAGGCCCACGAACGGCGCCGTGGGGCCGTGGTTGCCGTAGAGCACCGACCGCGACCACTGGTTGGCGACCGCGACGTCCAGCCGCCCGTCGTCGTCCACGTCGCCCACGGCCAGGGCCCGGCTCGTCGCGTACCCGCCGTTCTCGCCACCCCCGCCGCCTCTGCCGCCTCTGCCGTTCCCGCCGCCGTCGACACCGGCCGACGCGGCCACGTCCGTGTACCGGCCGTCCGGGCCCGCGGCGAAGAAGGTGCCGGGCTCGTGCCCGGACACGTCGTCCCCGTCGCCGAGCAGGGGCCAGGACGCCGCACGGGACAGGAGCGGATCGGCGGCGAAGGCCATCTCGTGGAGCCACGGCCACCGGTCGGTCTCCCCGGCGAGGAACCCGGTCGCGTGCATGATCTCGTCGGTGCCGTCGTTGTCGAAGTCGGCGGCCTTGACGTCCCAGGACCAGCCGCTCCGGCTCAGTCCCAGCTCCGCGGCGCGGTCGCGGTAGGGCGCCCGCCCGTCGCGGAACCCGCCGGGACCGGACACGAAGGCGAGGTCGGTCTCGTGCGACCCGCGCCCGGAGTCGGCGTTGCTCACCAGGATGTCCGGCCTGCCGTCGGTGTTGAGGTCGGTGAAGCCGACCCCCGCGCCCTTGAACGAGTCACGGCCGAGGACGCGGGAACGGGGGGTCGCCGGGTCCGTCGCCCCCCGGGCCTCGGTGAAGCGGATCCTGCCGGGCGCCGACGCGTTGACCAGCAGCCGGTCCGGGCCGAAGTCGTTGACCACGTACAGCTCGGGAAGACCATCGCCGTCCAGGTCCTGGGTGCCCAGCGCGAGCGTCCACCCCCCGCCGCCGACCTCGTCGAACACCCCCTCGGCCTCGGCGAACGTCGCGGGACCCGTGGCCCGGTAGAGCCGGTCGGTGCCGCCGTTCCCGGCGTCCGACAGCGAGTCGGGCATCACGGCCTCGCCCGGCGGGCCGGTCGCGCCGCCCAGCGCCCGGACGCCGTCGGGAAGGTGGTTGCCGAACACCAGGTCCAGGCGGCCGTCCCCGTCGAAGTCCCCCGCCGTGGCGGCGCCGGTGTTCCAGATCTCCCGGCCGGTCGTCAGCGGCCGGTGCCGGAAGGCCGTCCCGGACGGCGTGGTCCCGGGCACGCGCAGGAACAGCGACGGGGAGCGTCCCCAGTAGTAGACGACCAGGTCCTCCCAGCCGTCCTGGTCGAGATCGGCGGGCAGGCACCCGGTCGGCGCCTCGTACGGCCTGCGGTCCGGGGGGACCAGCGTGAACGGCCGGTACGAGCGGGGGGTCCCGGGCGCGGGCCTGACGGTCACGGTGTCGCGGCGGGGATCGACCAGGCACACGTCGTCGGCGACGGCCTCGCCGTCCACGTCGAACAGCGCCACCCCGGCCCCCAGCGCCGACACCCAGCCCCGGACGTTCGCGTACCCGGGCGCGACCGTCCGCAGCACGCGGTCACCGGGGGCGGTGGGCGGGCCCAGCGGCCTGGCGTTGAAGGAGAAGGCGGTGGCCGTCGCGACGGGGGGAGTCTCCGGCGGGGAGGCGGACCGCCACGCGGCGACGACGGCCACGAGGGCGAGAGCCCCCGCCGCGTACCTGCGCACCCCGGACATCGCGGACATCGCGGTCATCGTCCTCTCGAGCCGTCCTTCCGGGCCGTCGTCGTGAACCGCCTCGCGGACCGGCGTCCCGGACCGCCGGCGTGAGCCGTGTCGTGGGCCGGTGCCGTGCGACGCCGGCACGGGCCGGCGTCGCGGGACGTCGTCACGCGTCGCGGTCGCGTCGTGCCCAGGCCTTCCGGATCCCCGCCCGCCAGGCCTGGTAGTCCTCACCGCTGTAGGCGTTGTGACCCAGCGCCACGAGGGCGCTGTCCGTCCAGTCCGCGGCCTCGTCCACCTCGGTCCCGCACAGTACGGGGGCGGCGGCGACGGTGTGGTCGGGGACGACGCCCGAGATCAGCCGGAAGGCGCAGGCGAAGGCCGCGCCCTGGGCGAGGTGGGCGCGGAAGCCGTCCCCGGACGCGGCGGAGGCCAGCCGTTCCAGGTCCGCGGGGCTCGCGCCCCCGACGTAGGTCGCGGCCAGGCCCACGCCGCTCCACAGGTCGGCGCGGCGGCCCGCGGGGAACTCGGCGATGCGCGGCGCGATGTCGTCCGCCCTCGCGCACTCGTGGAACCAGAGCATCCGTCCCAGGCCCTGGTCGAAGACGGCCCGCCGGGTCCGGTCCATGAGCCCGGCCGTGCGCTGGTGGCCCACCGTACGGTCGGAGCAGAAGAACCCCTGGTGGAACCCGAACCCGTCGTGGGCCAGCCAGCGCAGCAGCGGGTGGACCGAGCGGATGCCCCACATCGGCCGCAGCCGCATGCGGGCGTACGCCCGGCCGGTGCCCAGGTGGATCAGGTGCGGGTGGAGCAGTCCCTGCCCGCCCAGCAGTTCCCTGAGCCGCCGGCCTCCGGTGAGCGTGAGCACGTCGAGGGTCGCGCAGGCCGTGCCGGCGCCCTCGTACCCGAAACCGCGCAGGTCCTCGCGCAGGTCGTCGATCCGTCCCGGTTCCCCGGCGACCATCGCGTTGAAGCCGGTCGTGAACGACCGTTCCGCGTCCTCCAGCCGTTCACGGGCCGGTCCCAGCCGGAACCTGCGCGTCGCGAACCTCACCTGGCCCGGGTCCAGCCACAGCAGCCGGGTCATGCCCTTGGAGCGCGCCGGTACGGGCGCCGGCACCGCCAGCCGTGGCCCCGGCGCCCGCCCGGGGTCCGGCTCCGCCGGGGCCGGTGTCCGCGGGAGGGGGAGGGGCGGCACGAAGGAGGGGGGCGGGGCGGTGCCGGAGTCCGGAGGGCTCGCGGGGGCCGGAACGTCCGGCGCGGCCACGGTACGCGGGGTCGCCTCGGAGTCGGGAGGGCTCGCGGGGGCCGGGACGTCCGGCGCGGCCACGGTGCGCGGGGTCGCCTCGGAGACCGCGGGACCCGCCCCGGCGGGACCGTCCCCATCGCTCTGCGTTACCGTTCGAGTGCCCTCCGCATTACTCACGGACCCGAAGGTAGCCAGGCGCGATCAGCCCTTCAAGCACCGCGTTTCCGATTGCGGGCAAAGAAAACACCCGACGGTGCCGAAGGAGCGGCGTTCAGCCCCGGGAGCGGGCGTGGCTGCATCCGCAGGCGGCGGTGGGGCGGTCGTTCACGTACGCGCCCGCGTCGCGGAAGATCCCGGCCGCCCGGGTGTACCCGTTCAGCGCGTCGGCGGCGAGCACGACGGCCGCGGCGGTGTAGGCGGAGCGCTCGTGCGGGAACCACTTCTCGTTCACGAACTGCCAGCCGGTCCAGTACGAGCCGTCCTCGTGCCGCAGGTGCTGCATGTCCGTGAAGAGCGCGCTCGCCCGTTCCCGGTCGCCGAGGGCGTCCAGCGCGAGCACCAGCTCGCACGTCTCGGCGCCGGTGACCCACGGCTGGTCGGAGACGCAGCGGATGCCGAGCCCGGGCTCGACGAAGGTGTCCCACTCCTCGGCCAGCCGCGCCTCGGCGGCCGGGCCGCGTACCGCGCCGCCCAGGATCGGGTAGTACCAGTCCATCGAGAACCGGCTCTTGTCGGCGAACGCCTCGGGGTGCGCGGCGAGCACGTGGCCGAGCTGGTCGGCGGCCAGCTCCCAGTCCGGCTGAGGGTCGCCCAGGTGCTCGCCCAGCAGCACGCCGCAGCGCAGGCCCTGGTGGATGGAGGCGCACCCGGTCAGCAGGGCGTACGCCGCGGGACGGCCGTCCGCGGCGCGCTCCCAGACGATCTCGCCGCGGGTGGTCTGCAGGCCGACCACGAAGTCCAGCGCGGCCCGCACGACGGGCCACATCCGGCGGGTGAAGTCCTCGTCGCCGGTCACCAGCAGCTCGTGCCAGACCCCGACCGCGACGTAGGCGGCGTGGTTGGACTCCCCGCCCCGCTCGACGGCCTCGCCCCCGACCAGTTTCATCGGCCAGGAACCGTCGTCCCGCTGGGTGCGGGCCAGCCAGTCGTAGCCCCGGCGCGCGGGATCGGTCAGCCCGGCCACGCTCATCGCCATCAGGCACTCGACGTGGTTCCAGGCGTCCACGTGACCCTCGGGCCAGGGGACGCCGCCGTCGGCCTCCTGTACGGCCGCGATGCTCCGGGCGGTCTGGACGACCCGCTCCCACTCCATCAGGTCGCTCACCGCTCCTCGATCGCCGCGCGGGCCGCGCCGTTCCCCGCGGGACCCGCGTGCTCGCCGCGCCGGGTCCCGTACGGGAAGGTCATGCCGGCTTCCGGACGTAGAGGACCACGCTCTTGCCGATGAGCGGGTTGAGGACCGCCTCGGCGATCCGGGTGGCCGCGGGGCGCTTCATGATGTCCCAGACCAGCAGCTCGTGGTAGGCCTTGGCCAGCGGGTGCTCGTCGTTGTTCACCCCGACCGCGCACTTGATCCACCAGTACGGCGCGTGCAGGCCGTGGGCGTGGTGGTGGGGCCCGACGGCGAAGCCCGTCGACTTGAGCTTCGCGGTGAGCTCGGCCAGCGTGTAGATGCGGACGTGCCCGCCGGGGGCGGTGTGGTAGGCCTCGTCGAGCGCCCAGCAGATCCGCTCCGGCAGGAAGCTCGGCACCGTGACGGCCGCCCGGCCGCCCGGCTTGAGCACCCGGAAGATCTCCCGCATCGCCGCCATGTCGTCGGGGATGTGCTCCAGCACCTCCGCCGCGATCACCCGGTCGAAGCTGCCGTCCTCGAACGGCATGTCCAGCGCGTCGCCCGTCACGGTCTCGCCGGTCGCCTCGGGCGGCACCTCCCCGGCCTTGTCCATCGCGGCGAACATGGTCGCCACGCCCTCCAGCTCGCCCGCGTCCATGTCGAAGGCCACCACGTCGGCGCCGCGCCGCAGCACCTCGAAGGCGTGGCGTCCGGCGCCGCATCCCAGGTCCAGGACCCGGTTCCCGGGTCCCACGGGCAAGCGGTCGAAGTCGACGGTCAGCACTGGCCGCTCCTTGTGAAGGGGATCGTCACGAGAGGTCGCTCACGTGGCCCGGCGGGCCCGGACGGCCTCGTGGTAGGCCTCCACGGTCCGCTGGGCGACGACGTTCCAGGTGTAGCGCTCCATGACCCGGTCGTACCCCTTGCGGCCCACCGCGGCACGCTCCTCGGGGGAGTCGTGCAGCCGGCGCAGCACCGCGGCCAGCTCCTCGGGGTCGCCCGGGGCGACCTGCACGGCGGCGTCGCCGACGACCTCGGGCAGCGCGCCGGTGCGGCTGGCGACCAGCGGGGTGCCGCAGGCCATGTGCTCGACGGCGGGCAGCGAGAAGCCCTCGTACAGGGAGGGCACGACCGAGATCTCCGAGGTGGCGATCAGCTCGCCCAGCTCGGTGTCGGAGATGCCGTGCACGAACCGGACGCGGTCCTGCAGCGCCAGCTCGGCGACGAGCTTCTCGGTGGGGCCGCCCGGGGTGGGCCTGCTGACCACGGTCAGGTTGACGTCGCGCTCGGTGGCGAGCTTGGCCACCGCCCGCAGCAGCGTCGAGACGCCCTTCATCGGGGAGTCGGCGCTGGCGACGGCCACGATGGACCCGGGCCGCCTGGGCATCTCGGGGCGCGGGTGGAAGTAGCGGGTGTCGACGCCCAGCGGGATGAGCCGCATGTTCTTCTGCGGCACGTTGAAGTCGCGGTGGATGTCGGCGAGGGAGGACTCGCTGACGGTCAGGATGGGGTTGAGCCTGGGGGCGACCTTGGCCTGCATGCGGACGAAGCCGTACCAGCGGCGCATCGAGAGCTTCTTGCGCAGCGGGGCGGCCTTCAGCTCGATGCGGCGGTCCACGCTGATCGGGTGGTGGATGGTCCCGACCACCGGGAACAGCTTCTGGATGCCCAGCAGGCCGTAGCCGAGGGTCTGGTTGTCCTGGACGACGTCGAAGTCGCCGACACGCTTCTTCAGCTCCCTGTACGCCCGCAGGCTGAAGGTCAGCGGCTCGGGGAAGCCCGCGGTCCACATCGTCCCGACCTCCAGGAGGTCGATCCAGTCGCGGTACTCGCGCAGGCCGGGGGTGCGGAACGGGTCCTCGTCGCGGTACAGGTCGAGGCTGGGGACCTTGGTGAGGACGACGCCCTCGTCCAGCTCCGGGTAGGGCTGTCCTGAGAAGACCTCCACGCTGTGCCCGAGGGCGACCAGCTCGCGGCTGAGGTGGCGCAGGTAGACGCCCTGCCCGCCGCAGGTCGGTTTGCTGCGGTACGACAGCAGCGCGACCCGCAGTGATTCAGCACCCGGCACGGCGACCCCCCTATCCCTCCTGTCCGAAAAGGGACAGGTACCGTGAAAGATGACCTTAGTCCTCGGACCTTACCATTCAGCAGCTCTGTTATACCTGATGTGGAATTGTTCTCAGCGGCCGCCCTACCGCGTGCGAGCTGGGCGGTTAACGTTACCGAACGTAGTTCTGTGCAACGTGTTCTAGGTCCGCGGGGAGGCGCTTGGTGCCCGCCTGGGGGTCTGAGGGTACATTCGCCAATCAAACGGCATGAGACCGCACAGGTCCCGCCCCCGCAAGCGAGGAGGACGCGTTGGCCAGGCGCGCACTGATCACCGGCATCACCGGGCAGGACGGCTCCTACCTGGCCGAGTGCCTGCTGAACCAGGGGTACGAGGTCTCCGGCCTCGCCCGTGGGCAGGCCAACCCGCGCGTCTCGCGGCTCCGCAAGCTCCTCCAGGACGTCCAGCTCGTCCGCGGGGACCTGCTCGACCAGGGATCGCTGATCTCCGCCGTGGAGAAGGTCCAGCCCGACGAGGTCTACAACCTGGGCGCCATCTCGTTCGTCCCCATGTCGTGGGAGCAGGCCGAGCTCACCGCCGAGGTGACCGGCATGGGCGTGCTGCGCATGCTGGAGGCCATCCGGGTCTGCTCCGGGATCTCCTCCTCGCGCACGGTGGCCGGGTCGGACCAGATCCGGTTCTACCAGGCGTCCTCGTCGGAGATGTTCGGACAGGTCCGGGAGACCCCGCAGACCGAGATCACCCCCTTCCACCCCCGCTCGCCGTACGGGGTGGCCAAGGCCTACGGGCACTTCCTGACCCAGAACTACCGCGAGTCGTACGGCATGTACGCGGTGTCGGGGATCCTGTTCAACCACGAGTCGCCACGCAGGGGCGCCGAGTTCGTCACCCGCAAGGTCACCCTCGGCGTGGCCAGGATCAAGCTCGGTCTCGCCTCCGAGCTCCGCCTGGGCAACATGGAGGCCCGCAGGGACTGGGGGTTCGCCGGGGACTACGTCCGCGCGATGCACCTGATGCTCCAGGCGGAGACCCCCGAGGACTACGTGATCGGCACCGGCCGCACCCACACCGTCCGCGACCTCGTCCAGGCCGCCTTCACGGCCGCCGGTCTCGACTGGGAGCGCTACGTCGTCACCGACCGGACCCTGCACCGCCCGGCCGAGGTCGACCTGCTCTGCGCCGACCCGAAGAAGGCCCGCGTCCAGCTCGGCTGGGAGCCCACGGTGGCCTTCGAGGAGCTCGTCGCGATGATGGTCGAGGCGGACGTCAAGCTGCTCACCGAGGGCGGCGACCCCGACCAGGACTCCTCCTGGCCCTGACCGCGTCCGTCCGTCCCCGGCCCTGTCCGTACCAGGCCGTGCCGGGACGCCTCCGCCGGTGATCGCGCCTGTCAGGTGATCATGACGGGACTGCCCAGCGGGACGCGGGAGAGCAGCCGCAGCGCGGCCGGGGGGACCCGGACGCAGCCGTGGCTCACCGCGCGGCCGAACGCGGCCCTGTCCGGCCAGCCGTGCAGGGCGATCGTCCCCGGCCCGCCCGCGAAGGTCTCCAGGGTGCCCGAGTGCGCGCCCAGCGCGAGGAAGAGCGGGCTGTAGGTCGCGGGGACCGGCGCGAGCGAGGCGAGCAGGAACGTCCGCCCCCGGGGCGTGGGGGTGCCAGGCGCCCCCACCGCCACCGGCCACGACCCCGCCTCGCGGTCGCCCCGGAACACGGTGAGCCTGCGCGCGGCCAGCTCGACCTCCACCCGGTACCCGCTCCGGACGACGCGCAGCCCCCCGCCCCCGGTGTGCAGCCAGCCGGTGGACCGGTTCGGCCGGCTCGGCAGCAGCACCCGGTCCCAGCCGGGAAGCCTCTCCACCACCGGCACCCAGGTCGGGCCCGAGAGCTGGGTGCGCGGCAGCACCGCCACGGGCGGCCCGCCGGGACGGGCGTAGACCACCCGGTCCCGCCGGGGGTGGACGACCGGCCCGTCGACGGGCCGGAACGGATCGGGGTCGCGAGGGACCCGCCGCAGCGTCGCGTACGTCGTGGCGTCCGGCAGCCGGGCCATCCGTGCCGCCGACACCGGGACCGGCGCGATCCTCTCCCCGGCGGGCTCGCGCGGCGCGGCGCTGAGCATGGGGGTCGGCGCGGGGACGGGCGGTCCGGTGGGCGCGGGCGTCCCCGCCGCGCAGGAGGCGAGCAGCTGCGCGCAGAGCGGCACCGCGCCGAGCGGCACCAGCAGGCGGAGCGGCCGCGACCGGGACGGTCGTGAGGCGGGTGGGCCCGCCGGAGCCGTGAGCCGTTTCACCATCGTGGACGCGTCCCCCCGCCGCCTCGGATCACATCGTCCCGGAGCGCGCCTTCCGGGACGAGGCGGCCGGGTTTGCGATCTCCCGTCCCCGCATGGACTCGATGCCCGCTGGGAGGCGCCGGGTCGCCCAAGGTTCGTTGAAGGCTCGGTCCGGTTCCGGCCCGGATCGCGGGCGGTCGTCCTGCAAGACGAGACGTAGCGTCTTGACAGTGGGCGAGAGGCCGGTGCATGCTTGGGCTCATCGCGAGACGATGCGTCTCGCCAAAGAGACCCCTACCCCGGAGGAACGCATGACCCGCCGCCGCGCCCATATCGCCATGGTCAGCATCCCCGCCCCGGGCCACGTGAACCCGAGCATCGAGGTGATCAGGGAACTGGCCGCCCGGGGTCACCGGGTGACCTACGCCAACGACCCCTCCTACGCCGGGATCGTCGCCGAGGCCGGGGCCGAACCGGTGCTCTACGACTCGCTCCTGCCCAAGGTGGACTCCGGCACCTGGCCCGAGGACGCGATCGGCCAGCTCGACCTCTTCCTGCGCGACGCCATGGCGATGCTGCCGACGCTGCGCGCCGCGTACGAGGACGACCGTCCCGACCTGTTCCTCTACGACATCGGCGGGTACGCCGTGCGGGTGCTCGCGGAGAACTGGGGGATCCCGCTGATGCAGCTCTCGCCGACGTACGTGGCCTGGGAGGGCTACCGCGAGGACATGGCGCCGATGATCGAGGAGCTCGGGAAGGCCCCGGGCGGCGCCGAGCACTACCGGCGGTTCGACGAGTGGCTGTCGGCGAGCGGCGTCGGCCACCTCGACTCCCACGAGTTCTCCGGGCGCCCGCCCCGGGCGCTGGCGCTCATCCCGAAGGTCATGCAGCCCAACGCGGACCGGGTCGACCCCGCCAGGATCACCTTCACCGGGCCGTGCTTCTCGGTGCGGCCCCGCCAGGAGCCCTGGAAGCGCCCCGAGGGGGCCGGGAAGGTGCTGCTCGTCTCGCTCGGATCCACCTTCACCGACGTGCCCGACTTCTACCGCGCCTGCCTGGCGGCCTTCGGCGACCTGCCCGGCTGGCACGTGGTGCTGCAGATCGGCAGGCACATCGACCTCGAAGGGCTCGGCGAGATCCCCTCCAACGTCGAGGTGCACCGCTGGGTGTCGCAGCTGTCGATCCTGGAACAGGCCGACGCGTTCGTCACCCACGCGGGCATGGGCGGCACCCAGGAGGGCCTGTACTGCGGGGTCCCGATGATCGCCGTTCCCCAGGCCGCCGACCAGTTCGGCAACGCCGACAGGCTCGTGGAGCTCGGTGTCGGCCGCCGGGTCGACACCGCGGAGGCCACCCCCGAGACGCTGCGCACGGCCCTGCTCGACCTCACCGGCGACCCGGAGGTCGCCGCGCGGCTGGCCGCGATCCAGGCCGAGGCCCGCGCGGAGGGCGGCACCCCCCGCGCGGTCGCCCTGATCGAGGACATGCTGGCGGAGGCCCCGTCCCGGCGGGGATGACTCCGGCCCGGGACCGGGCCCCGGTTCTCCCGGGCGTCACGTCCCTCCGAAGCCGGCCCCGCCCCCGGAGGGCGTCACGCCCTCCCGGGACCGGACCGTGGCCCTGCCGGGCGTCACGGGACCCCGCCCCGGAGGACGTCGCCGCTCCCGGCCGGGATCAGCTCAGGTTGACCGGCAGGTCCTTGATGCCGTTGATGAAGTTGGAGCGCAGACGGCGGGCCGGGCCCGCCTGCTCCAGCTTCGGCAGCCGCTCGGCCAGCACCTCGAAGAGCACCCGCAGCTCCAGCTTGGCCAGGTGGTTGCCGAGGCAGAAGTGGGCCCCGCCGCCACCGAAGCCGATCTGCGGGTTGGGGTCGCGGCCGATGTCGAAGGTGTCCGGGTCGGCGAACACGTCCTCGTCGCGGTTGGCGGAGCTGTAGAAGACGACGATCTTGTCGTCCTCCTTGACCTCCTGCCCGCCGATGACCGTGTCGGCGGTGGCCGTACGGCGGAAGAGGTTCACCGGGGAGACCCAGCGGACGATCTCGTCGGCGGCGGTGCCTGCGAGCGAGGGGTCGGCGACCAGGCGCTGCCACTGCTCGGGGTGCTCGAAGAGGGCCAGCATGCCGCCGGAGGCGGCGTTGCGGGTCGTCTCGTTGCCCGCCACCACGAGCAGCAGCACGAAGAGGTCGAACTCCTCCTCGGTGAGCGTGTCCCCGGCCGCGTCGGGCATGATCAGCTTGGTGACGATGTCCTCGCGGGGCTGCCGGCGCCGCTCGGCGGCCAGCTCGTTGGCGTAGGCGTAGACCTCACCGGCCGCGTTCGGGCCCTCGGCGGGATCGGCCGCGTAGTCCGGGTCCTCGGACCCGATCATCTGGTTGGACCAGTTGAAGAGCTTGTCGCGGTCCTCGGGCGGGGCGCCGAGCAGCTCGCAGATCACGTACAGCGGCAGCGGGGCCGAGATGTCGCGGACGAAGTCGACCGAGTCGCGCCCCTTGGCCTCGTCCACGAGCTGGTGGCAGATCTCGCGGATGTGCCCCTCCAGGGCGCCCATCATGCGCGGGGTGAAGCCCCGGTTGACCAGGGAGCGGCGCCGGGTGTGCTCCGGCGGGTCCTGGTTGAGCATCATCAGCCGCTGCAGCGCGCGCTGGTCCTCGGGGATCTCGTTGAAGAGCGCGAGCTTCCTGCTGGAGGAGAACAGGTCGGAGCGGCGGGAGATGTGCACCACGTCGGCGTGCTTGGTGACCGCCCAGAAACCGGGCCAGTCCCGCTCGGAGTCACCCGGGTGCGCGTAGACCGGCGCGTTGGCGCGGAGCCAGGCGAGCTGGTCGTACGGGGCGCCGTTCCGCCAGTAGAAGTCCTGGTCGACCAGGTTGATGTCCATCGGTCCTCCTGCGCGAGCCGGATCGGCGTTCTCGTGACGGCGCTCGGGCCGGGTGACCCGCGGGCGCGGATGACGTGCCCTCCGTCCGGGCGACGTACCCTCCCGTCCGGGCGGCTCGTTCCTCGCGGGACGGTCGTCGCGGACGCGGCGGCCGCCGGGACTCCCCTTCGCCGCCGGGCACGCCGGACCACCAAGCGTTCGAGCTTACGCTTGGTACGATACCTTTCTGAAACGTGTTCTATTACGCGGCGGGGGACCCGTCAACCCGGTGCGCACCGGCGGTGACGGCGCGGGACTCCCCGGCGGTGACGATGTAGGTCTCCCCGGCGCGGGCGTCGACGACGAGCACGTCCTCCGCCCGGGTCGTGCCGGGCGTCCCGCCCGCCGCGTCCCGTACCCGGTGGGGGCCGGCGATCATGGCCGCGCGGACCCTGATCGGGCCGGTTGCCCCCGCGCGCAGGACGATCCGCGTGGCCGCGCCGCCGGTCCAGGAGACGTCCACGGTCACGCCTCCCCGGGCGCGCAGGCCGGTGACCGAGCCGTCCGGCCAGGCGGCCGGCAACGCGGGCAGCACGTGGACCGTGCCGTGCGCGCTCTGCAGCAGCATCTCCGCCATGCCGGCGACGGCGCCGAGGTTGCCGTCGATCTGGAACGGCGGGTGGGTGTCCCACAGGTTGTCGAGAGTGGAGTCCCTCAGCTGCCCGGCGAGCGTCAGGTGGGCGTGGTCGCCGTCCAGCAGGCGCGCCCAGAAGCCGATCTTCCACGCCTTGCTCCAGCCGGTGCCGCCGTCGCCCCGCGCGACGAGCGAGACCCTGGCCGCCTCCGCCTCCGGAGTGCCCGCCGTCACCTGCGACCCCGGGTGCAGGGCGTACAGGTGCGACAGGTGCCGGTGGGTGTCGCCGGGGTCGTCCCAGTCGTCCTTCCACTCCTGCAACTGCCCCCAGGACCCGATCCGGACCCCCGGGTCGAGCCTGGCCAGCGCGTCCGCCAGCTCCGCCCGGAAGGCCGGGTCGTCCCCCAGCGTCCGGGCCGCCTCCAGGGTGTTGGTCAGCACGTCGAAGACGATCTGCTGGGACATGGCGGCGCCCGCGGAGAAGTCGCCGTGCTCGGGGGAGTAGCTCGGCGAGGCCACCAGCGTGCCGTCGCGCGGGTCGACGTGCAGGGTGTCCAGCCAGAACACCGCCGCCTCCCGCATCACCGGGTACGCGGCCTCGCGCAGGTAGGACAGGTCGCCGCCGAACAGGTAGTGCTCGTACAGCCGCCGCGTCAGCCAGGCCGCCGCCTCCGGGAACCAGAACGCGGTGGGCCAGTCGTGCACGCCGGTGAAACCGAACGGGGTGGTCTCGTCGTGCACCACCCAGCCGCGCACGCCGAACATCCGCCGCGCGCTCTCCCGGCCGGGCGCGACCAGCGAGGCGACGAAGCGGTCGTAGGGCTCGGCGGTCTCCGCGAGGCCGGTCTGCTCGGCGAGCCAGTAGTTCATCTGCAGGTTGATGTTGACGTGGTAGTCGGCCGACCAGGGAGGGGTCGTCGAGTCGTTCCACACCCCCTGGAGGTTGGCCGGGAGCGACCCCCGCCGGGAGGAGGCGATGAGCAGGTAGCGGCCGTAGGCGAAGAACAACGCCTCCAGCGCCCGGTCCGCGGCCGAGGGGCCCCCGGTGTAGGCGGCACGCAGCCTGTCGGTCGGGACGACCGGGACGACCGAAGCGGCTTCGATGGCCGGGTCCGGATCCTCCGGAGCGGCCGGGGCCCGGCGTCCGAGGGTCAGCACGACCCGGTCGAACAGCTCCCGGTGGTCGGCCCGGTGGGCGGCCCTGAGCCGCTCGTAGGACGTGCCGGCCGCCTCGTCCACCGTCGCGGTGACCCGTGCGCGCGGGTCGTCGCCCCGGTAGCCGGGGTGGACGTCGGCGTAGTCGGTGCCCGCCGACAGCACGAACACCGCGCTGTCGGCGCCCTCGACGGTGACGTGCCCGGCGCCGTCGGCACGGGTCCCGCCGCAGGCGACGACCTGGACCTGCGCCTCGAACCTCATGCGGTTGTCGGCGAGCGCCCCCCGCAGGGTCAGGCGGCCGGCGGAGACCGTGACCCGGCCGCCGGGGTGCGGGCAGGACATGCGCAGCGTGAACGAGACCCGGCCCGGCCGGTCGGCGGAGATGCGGCCGACGACCACGTCGCCGGGATGGGAGGCGAAGTACTCGCGCAGGTGCCCCACCCCTCCGGCGGTGTAGCCGACCCTGGCCACGGCCTCCCCGAGATCCAGCTCCCGCCGATACCCGCTCACCCCCGCCGTGCCCGTCCCCCCGCCGGCCACCCCGCCCACCCCGCTCGCCTCGGGCAACTCGGGCAGGTCGAGCCAGAGGTCGCCGAAGGGCTGGTAGGCGCCGTACCCCCGCCGGGGCTGCCCGAGCAGGGCGGCCACCGCCTCGGGGGACATCCTGCCCTCGGCGTCGATGCGTGCCCTGACCTCGGCGAGCGCCCCGGGCCGTGGACGGGCCCGGTTCCCGTGGTCGTGACCCTCGGAGCCGGGGCCGCCGGTCCACAGGGACTTCTCGTTGAACTGGATCCGTTCGCGGCCGACGCCGCCGAACACCATGGCGCCCAGCGCGCCGTTGCCGATCGGCAGCGCCTGGGTCTCCCAGTCGGTCGCCGGGGCGTCGTACCGGAGGGTCGGGTCGGGGCTCTGTGGCGTCGTCACGGTCGTTCACAACTCCGATGGTCCTTACGGCCCTGCGACGGGCATGGTCCCGCAGGGGAGGCTGAAACCGTGGTGCGACAGGAGTCGTCCTCCGATGTTTGGCGGCGATCGATCCTCTCAGATCTCGCCCCCGCCCCGGAAGGGGGCCCGGCGATCCCCGCGTTCCCCTCCGGGGGGACGTCCGCCGAACGAAGGTCACGATCCGGCGGTGATCCGGATCTACCCGGTTCATCTGCGGCTTCGCCCGGGTAACGGATCGGATGTGCAGGCCCGTGAAGGGTTGACGCGACCCCTGAACGTCGTCCAGCATCACGGGAGAAGACATCGGATGTATCAACGGCATCGACGAAGGGTGCGGTGTGAAGCTGCTGCGCGTGGGGTCCGCCGGTCAGGAGCGGCCGGCCGTCCTGGACGAGGCCGGTGATCTCCGTGAGATCCCGGAGCCCGAGATCGACGGGGCGTTCCTCGCCTCCGGGGGCGTGGCCCGCGTCCGCGCGGCGCTGGAGCGGGGCGAACTCCCCGTGCTGGAGGCCGAGGGGCTGCGGATCGGCGCCCCGATCGCCCGGCCGGGAAAGATCGTGTGCATCGGCCTCAACTACCGTGACCACGCCGCCGAGACGAACGCCGCGATCCCGGCCGAGCCGATCGTCTTCATGAAGGCCCCCAACACGGTGATCGGCCCGTACGACGAGGTGCTCATCCCCAGGAACAGCGTGAAGACCGACGGGGAGGTCGAACTGGCCATCGTGATCGGCGAGACGGCGCGCTACGTCGAGACGCACGAGGAGGCGCTGTCCAAGATCGCCGGGTACGCCGTCTCCAACGACGTCTCCGAGCGCGAGTTCCAGCTGGAGCGCGGCGGCCAGTGGGACAAGGGCAAGTCGTGCGAGACCTTCAACCCGCTCGGCCCCTGGCTGGTGACCGCCGACGAGATCGCCGACCCGCAGGCCCTCGGCCTTCGCCTGTGGGTGGACGGCGCCCGGCACCAGGACGGCGGCACCCAGAACATGATCTTCGCCGTGGCGGAGATCGTCCGCTACCTGAGCCGGTTCATGGTCCTCGAACCCGGCGACCTGATCAACACCGGCACCCCGGCGGGCGTCGCCCTCGGCCTGCCCGGCAACCCGTACCTGCGCGCGGGCCAGGTCATGGAGCTGGAGATCGACGGCCTGGGCCGCCAGCGGCAGACCGTGGGACAGGCATGAGCGAGCTGACCGCCCCCGGCACCGCCCTGCCCTCGGTAACGACCCGGTGACGGTCCCGGTCGCCGGCACCGCCCCGGCCACCATCCCGGTCCCCGCCACAGCCCCTGCCGGGAGCGGCGTGTACCGCGTCGTCTCGATGCGCACCCACGACATCCGCTTCCCCACCTCGCTGGAGCTCGACGGCTCCGACGCGATGAACCCCGACCCCGACTACTCGGCCGCCTACGTCGTGCTGAGCACCGACGACGGTTTCGAGGGCCACGGCTTCGCGTTCACCATCGGGCGCGGCAACGAGGTGCAGACCGCCGCGATCAGGGTGCTGGAGCCGTACGTGCTCGGCAGGGACGCCGAGAACATGGGCACGCTCTGGAAGGACATGGTCCACGACTCCCAGCTCCGCTGGCTCGGCCCGGAGAAGGGCGTCATGCACATGGCGATCTCCGCCGTGGTGAACGCGCTCTGGGACCTCAAGGCCAAGCGGGCGGGAAAGCCGCTCTGGCTGCTGCCGGCCGAGATGTCACCCGAGGAGTTCGTCGCCCTGGTCGACTTCCGCTACCTCACCGACGCCCTCACCCCGGAGGAGGCGCTGGCCATCCTGCGCGCGGCCGAACCCGGCAGGCGCGGGCGGATCGCCCACCTGCGCGAGCACGGCTACCCGGCCTACACCACCTCGCCCGGCTGGCTCGGCGACGACGACAAGCTGCGCCGCCTGTGCCGCGAGGCGATCTCGTCCGTGCAGATCGACGCGGCCCGCGTCGCGGGCGTCAACGAGAACGTCGCGATCCTGCTGCTGGCCGCCAGGTTCGGCGTCCCGGTCTGCCCGCACGCGGGCGGGGTGGGCCTGTGCGAGCTGGTGCAGCACCTGTCGATGTTCGACTACGTCGCGGTGAGCGGTTCGACGGAGAACCGGGTGATCGAGTACGTCGACCACCTGCGCGAGCACTTCGCCGACCCCGTGGTGATCGAGAACGGCGCCTACGTCGCGCCGAGCCTGCCCGGCTTCGGCGCCACCATGCACGCCTCGTCGATCGCCGACCACAGCTATCCTGACGGCCCGGTATGGAGGTCCCTCAATGGGTGAGTTCGACGGCCTGCGCGCCCTGGTCACCGGCGCCGGCTCCGGCATCGGCCTGGCCACCGCCACCCTGCTGGCCGAACGGGGCGCAGGGGTGGCCTCGCTGGACGTCAACGCCTCCGGCGGCCCGTTCGTCGAGGTCACCGCGGACGTCACCGACGACGCCGCGGTCCGCGCCGCCGTCGCCGAGGCCGCCGGACGGCTCGGCGGCCTGGACGTCCTGGTCAACAACGCGGGCATCGGCGCCGCCGGTACGGTCGAGGACAACCCGGACGAGGAGTGGCTCAAGGTCCTGGACGTCAACCTCCTGGGCCTCGTCCGGGTCACCCGGGCGGCCCTGCCGTACCTGCGCCGCTCGGAGCACGCCGCGATCGTCAACACCTGCTCGATCGCGGCGACGGCCGGCCTTCCCCAGCGGGCGCTCTACAGCGCGTCCAAGGGGGCCATCCAGTCGCTGACCCTGGCGATGGCGGCCGACCACGTCCACGAGGGGATCCGCGTCAACTGCGTCAACCCCGGCACCGCCGACACCCCCTGGGTGCAGCGCCTGCTGGCGGCGGCCGACGACCCGGCCGCCGAACGGGCGGCGCTGGAGGACCGGCAGCCCATGGGGCGCCTGGTGGGCGCCGAGGAGGTCGCCGCGGCCGTCGCCTACCTGGCGAGCCCGCTCGCGGCGTCCACCACCGGGACCGTCCTGGCCGTCGACGGCGGCATGCAGGGCCTGCGGCTCCGGCCCAGGACCTGACCCGCTCCCCTCCCGCCTCCGAACGCGGGAGGACGTGGGAGGGCGCGGACCACGCCGGCCCGGGAGCGTGAGACGGTACCGGGGATCGCCTCCGTACCGGAGGCACCCTGTGCAGAACGGAGTGGCCGGTGCAGGTCAGCAGGTACGGCTTCGGTGCGGCCCCGATCGGGAACCTGTTCTCTCCCGTCGGTGAGGACGAGGCGCGGGCCGCGGTGGACGCGGCCTACGAGGCGGGGATCCGCCTGTTCGACACCGCGCCCCACTACGGGCTCGGCCTGTCGGAACGGCGGCTCGGCGCCGCCCTCGCCGGCCGTCCCCGCGACTCCTACACCCTGTCGACCAAGGTCGGCCGCCTGATCGTCCCCGCGGACGGCGACGGCCCCTTCGGCCGGGACGACCAGGGCTTCGACGTCCCGGCCTCCTCGCGCCGGGTCTGGGACTTCTCCCGCGACGGGGTGCGGCGGTCGCTGGAGGAGAGCCTGGAGCGCCTCGGGCTGGAGTCGGCCGACCTCGTCCTGATCCACGACCCGGACGACCACTGGGAACAGGCCGTCTCCGAGGCATACCCCGCGCTTGCTGAGCTGCGCGACGCGGGCGTCGTCAAGGCGATCGGGGTCGGGATGAACCAGACCGCGATGCTCGCCCGTTTCGTCCGCGAGACCGGCGTCGACCTGGTCATGCTCGCCGGGCGTTACACCCTCCTCGACCGGTCCGGGCAGGAGGAGCTGCTGCCGCTCTGCCAGGAGCGCGGCGTGTCGGTGCTGGCCGCCGGGGTGTTCAACAGCGGCCTGCTCGCCACCCACGACCCGTCGGGCACCTACGACTACGCTCCCGCCCCCGGCCCGTTGCTGGAGCGCGCCCGCCGCGTCGCCTCGGTCTGCGAACGCCACGGCGTCACGCTTCCGCAGGCCGCCCTGGCCTTCCCGCTGCGCCACCCGGCGGTCGTCTCCGTCGTGGTCGGCGCCCGCTCCGCCGACGAGGTCGTCCGCAACGCCGCCCTGACCGCCCGCCCGGTGCCCGAGGACCTGTGGTCCGACCTCGCCGCCGAGGGCCTGATCTCCTGACCGCCTCCCGTCGGGATCGTCCCGGCGGGAACCCCTGGGCCGACCGCAGTCCTCGCCTCCCCGCCCGGGACCGCCCCGGTGATCTCCGTGGGAGAGTGCCCCACGCCGGAGCCCGTGGGAGAGGGGCCCGCGCCGGAGCCCGTGCGTGAGGCGGTTCGTGCCGGGCACGCGAGCGGCGAAAAGCCCACCATGGGCGACATGGGAGGGGTTTGCGATACTCCTCCCATGTCCTCCATGGTCTCGACCATTCTGCTCGCCGTCGCGTGCCTGCTGCTGATCGTCATGAATCTGCCCCGGCGCGACCGGGTGACGTCGCACCGGGAGGCGGACCGCGAGGGCGTGGTCCTGTACTGGCGGCCCGGCTGCCCGTACTGCATGAAGCTGCGCACCCGCCTGCGTTTCACGCGCCTGCGCTACAGCGAGGTCGACATCTGGAAGGACCCCGACGCGGCGGCGTTCGTCCGCTCGGTCGCGGACGGGAACGAGACCGTGCCGACCGTGACCGTGGCCGGAAAGGCGATGGTGAACCCGTCCGTGCGCCAGGTGCTCGCCGCGGCCGGGGCGGGCTCGCCGCCCTCGCCCTCCGACGCCGGTGAGCGGCCGTAGGCCGGCCGGAGAATCCCTGCGGCGCGGATGTGACCCGTCCCGATCACGGGCGCCGGGGTATCGCCGCCTTCTCCTCCGGCCACACCGGACCGGAGCATCCTCGCCTGGCGTGGCACCGGTGCGCGCCCCGGCACCGGCCTCTTCCCTCCTGGCACCTGGAGGCGCACTTCACCACCGACGAGCTCGACTGGTGGGTGGACGTGTGCACTCCCGAGCTCGGGCACACCACCGGCGTGGGGGTCGGGGTGACGGTGACGGTGACGGTGACGACCGGGGTCGGGGTGGGCGTGACGGTCGGCGTGACGGTGGGGGTGGGGGTGGGGGTGATGGTCGGGGTCGGGGTCGGGGTGGGCGTGATGGTCGGGGTCGGGGTGGGCGTCGGCGGCAGGGCCGCGCAGTCGAGTTGCGTGCCGAACGGGAAGTGGTGGATCTCTCCGCCGTTGGCGGTGGCCGTACCCGCGGTCAGCTCGCGGACGATGACGTTGCCCTCGATGTTGGAGGAGTTCTCGTCGATCAGCGCGGCGTCCGGCGCGAAGATCGTCCCCTCGATGGTGTCTCCCGCCCCCGCGGGAAGCCTGATGGTGGTGGCGTCCGGGAAGTCGAACAGGATGTACTGGCCCTCCCGGCCGGAGACACCGGCGAAGTTCGGGGGAGCCCAGGTGAAGTCGCCGCCGACGGCGGTCGTGTCCACGACGACCAGGAGCGGGGCGGTGGCCGTGGGCAGGTCGTCGAAGATGAGGTTGGCGATGTTGTTCAGGTTCGCGGCGTCGATCTGCAGGACGTTGGTGATGCCGTCGGTCAGGTTGATGCGTACGTTGGAGCCCGGCGGGACGACGTTGCCGGGCAGCGGCACGCCGTTGCCGTCCCGCAGGATCACGGTGTTGGCGCACAGCGCGAGGTCCGCGGCCCGCTGCCGGTAGGTGGCGAAGAGCGCGGCGAAGTCGATCACCGATACGGGGCCGACGGAGGCGGCGGGCTGACGCACGGTCAGCTCCACCCGTGCGGGCGCGTCGTAGTCGCCCGTGGCGTTGATCCGGGTGTTGACCAGCGCGCCGTTGCCGTCGACGTCCACGACGAACGTGTCGGTGAGGTCGCCGATCTTGACGTAGGCGTTGGAGAGCACCGAGAGGCGCCCGGTGGGGCTGCTCTGGGCGAAGTCGATCCGGCCTCCCACCACCAGTGCCGTGGGCCGGGCGTCGCCGGCGACGACAAAGGTGCCCGCCGTCTGACCGGCGACCCGGTAGTCGCCGGTCAGGATGAGGTCCCCGCCCACCGCCAGGGTGCCCTCGTTCTCGTTGCTGTTGAGGCGGGTGTCCCCCTCCACGACGACGGTGAAGCCGTTGTTGCCGCTGACCGGGTTCAGAGGGGCGTGTACCGAGGCGGAGCCGGCGATGAGAGCCCCCAGGCCGATGACAAGGACGCTCAAACCCGCGGAAAAGTACACGCTGCGCATATGTCCCCCGTGATGATCCACACTACGGGCGAGTTTAGGCAGCTCAGAGGGGGTGATCGGCTTCCCGCGGGCAAATGTCGCCCATGCCTGTGGCTCGAATCGGAGAACGGGCGAGAGAAGGCCTACATGTCACGGACGGGCACGAGACCACCCGTCGTGGACCCCGCCACGCCCCGGCGGGTCCCACCGGGCGCGGCACGGCCCGGATCCCCGGCCTACGGGCCGGGGATCCGGGCCGTGGAGCGCGTCAGGGATAGGGGAAGGTGAGGGTCTTCGTCACACTCATCTCCCTGATCGCGTAGCGGATCCCCTCGCGGCCCATCCCGCTGGCCTTCACGCCGCCGAACGGGATGTGCGGTGAGTCGAACTGGGGGCCGGCATTGAGGTTGACCGCGCCGACCCGCAGTTCCGCCGCGATCCGGGAGAACGCCGCCGCGTCGGAGGTGACCACGCCGGCCTGCAGGCCGTACGGCGTGCCGTTGGCCACCGCGATCGCCTCGTCCACGCTGTCCACGCGGATCACCGGGGCGACCGGTCCGAACGTCTCCTCGGCCACCAGTTCGGCGTCGGGGGGCACGTGGTCCAGCACGGCGGGGGTCAGCAGGGCGCCGCGCCGTTCCCCGCCGCACAGCAGCTTCGCGCCGGCGGCGACCGCGTCCGCGATCCGCCGCTCCACGCCGGCGGCCGACTCCTCGCTGACGAGAGGGCCCAGGTCGGTCGACGGGTCGAGCGGGTCGCCCGCCCGTTTTCGCCGGGCGGCCTCGACCAGCCCGGCCGCCACGACATCGGCGGTCTCCCCTACCGCGATCACCCGTTTGACGCCCCGGCAGGACTGCCCCGCCGTGGCGAAGGCCCCCTCCGCCGCGAGCCGGACCGCGAGTCCCAGGTCACCGCCGGGCAGCACGATCAGGGGATCGTTGCCCCCCAGCTCCAGGAGGAGCCTCCTGCCCGCGCCCGCCAGTGCCACCGCCCGGCCGGTGGCCACCGAGCCGGTGAAGGTGATCATGTCGATCTCGGGGTGCCCCGCGAGCGCCGGGCCGATCGTGCCGGGCGGGCCCGTGGTGACCACCAGGTGACCGGGGGGGAGCCCTGCCTCGATCAGCAGGCCGGCGAAGGCCAGGGCGGTCAGCGGCGTCCTCTCCGAGGGCTTGACGACGATCGCGCAGCCCGCGGCCACGGCGGGCGCGATCTTGACGACGACCTGGTTGAGCGGCCGGTTGAACGGCGTGAGCGCCGCCACGATGCCCACGGGTTCGAGGACGGTGACCGCCAGCCGGTCGTGCCCGGGGACGGGGATGCCCTCCCCGCGCAGCCGCTCCGCCTCCTCGGCCGCGACGGTGAGGTTGGCGGCGGCCCTCTCGGTCTCCCTGCGGGTCTCCGTGACGCACACGCCGGACTCCCGCGAGATCAGCACGGACAGTTCGCCGGCGCGTTCCCTGAGCAGCGCGGCACTGCGCCGCAGGACCGCCGCCCGCTGGTGCGGGCGCGGGGGCCGCCAGGCCGCGCGGACGTCGCCTACGGCCTCCGCCACCTCGTCGGGGGTGTCGGCCGGTACGGAACCGACGATCTCCCCGTTCCAGGGGTTGCGCACCGTCAGCAGGTCGCCTCCGGTCCGCAGCGCGCCGTCACGAAACATCGTTCTCGTCCTTGACCACGAAGCGGGCCTCCAGCTCGGAGATGTGGGAGTAGCCGAACACCTCGAAGAGCTCGTCGAAGGTGATCCGCAGGTCGTTCCGCTCCCAGAACTTCTGCGTGGTGCCCTCGTCGCGGAGCGCGGCGAACACCTTGCGCAGGATCGTGGTGGCGGCGTACCACCCGGAGAGCGGGTAGATGGCCAGGTTGTAGCCGAGCTCCTCCAGCTCCTTGGTGGTGAGCCAGGGGGTCTTGCCGCCCTCGACCATGTTGGCCAGCAGCGGCGCGTCGATCTCGTCGCGTACGCGCTTCATCTCGTCGACGCTGAGCATGGCCTCCAGGAAGATGCAGTCGGCCCCGGCCGCCACGTACTCCTTGGAGCGGTTGATGGCCTCGTCCAGGCCGAGCTTCTCGCGGGCGTCGGTGCGTGCGATGATCACCCAGTCGGGGTCGGTGCGCGCCTCCACCGAGGCCTCGATCTTGCCGACCATCTCCCGGGTGGAGATCAGCCGCTTGCCCTCCAGGTGCCCGCACCGCTTGGGCACGACCTGGTCCTCGATGTGCCCGCCGACGATGCCCGCCCGCTCGAACTCCCGGACGCTGCGCCAGGTGTTCATCGCGTTGCCGTACCCGGCGTCGAGGTCCATGATCACCGGAAGGTCCACGGCCATGGAGATGTTCTTGGCGTTCCACGCCATCTCGGTGATGGTGGCGAAACCCAGGTCGGGCAGGCCGAGCATGGAGGCCGACGTACCCGAGCCGGTCATGTGGACGGCGGAAAAGCCGGCCTGCTCGATCACCTTCGCGCTCAGCGCGTCGTACGCGCTGGGCACCACCAGGAGCTCGGGGGCGAGCATCAGGTCCTTGAACTGCTTGGCACGCGACATGCGCTTCTCCTTGTCGGGAACTCGTCAGTGACTCGTCGGGAACTCATGGGAACTCGTCGGGAACTCGGTCGGGGAGCTCGTCGGGAACTCAAGGGGAGCTCGTCGGGAACTCAAGGGGAGCTCGTCGGGAACTCAAGGGGAGCTCGTCGGGAACTCGGGGGAGCTCGTCGGGAACGGGGAGGGGAACCCGGCCGGGAGAGGGACCCCCGGCCCGGAACCCGCGAAGGACTCCGGTCAGGGCTCCCCGGGGATCGGCAGGGGCTCCGGCGGGGGGATGCCCTCGGTGAGGCGGATGAGCTGGTTGTACTTGGCGATCCGGTCGCCCCTCCTGGGACCACCGACCTTGATCCACTCGGCGCCGACCGCCACCGCGAGGTCGCACATGGCGGTGTCCTCCGTCTCTCCCGAACGGTGCGACACCACCAGGAGCAGTCCCGCGTCGCGGGCGGCCCTGGCGGCGTCCAGCGTGGCCGTCACCGTGCCCGCCTGGCTGGGCTTGAGCAGGACGGCGTCGGCCAGTCCCGGCCGGACCCGCGTGGCGTCGGAGGCGAACAGGTCGTCGCCGACGACGGTCACCCCCGCCTCGCGGGCCGCGGGCAGGAAGGCGCGCCAGGCGGCGGTGTCGGCGGGGTCGAACGGGTCCTCGACGTACTCGACGCCGTGGGCACGGGCCAGGTCCAGCAGCAGCGCCCCGAAGCCGGCCGAGGCGTGCTCGCGTCCCTGGAACCGGTAGCGGCCCGGTGCGGCCAGCAGGTGCTCGGCGGCCACGTCCACGCCCAGCGTGGCCCTGGCCTCGGCCGGGCACGCCCGCCGGAGCGTGCCGAGCTGCCAGGAGACGTCGCGGTCGCCCGGCAGGAAACCGCTCGACGCGGAGATCGCCGGCGTACCGCCGCCCTCGGCGATCCCGCGCTCCACGGCGCCGTAGATCTCCAGCGCGGCGTGCACGTCGTCGATGAGGGAGCCCGCGTGCGGGATGGCCATGACCTGCTGGAAGGAGTCGGGGGCGCCGGTCCGGTGTATCCCGCCGGAGAACGCGTTGACCAGCAGCCGAGGCGTGCCGGGCGCCGAGGAGGCGAGCCCGGTCAGCCACGCGCGCAGCGACCTTCCGGCGACGGTGGCCGAGGCGCGGGCGTACGCGAGCGACACCGCGAGCGTGACGTCGGCGCCCAGCTCGTACCGGTCGTCCAGCTCGCGCAGGCGGGCGTCCAGACCGGCCTGGCCGTCGGGGCTGTATCCGGTCAGGGCGTCGTCGAGCAACCGTGCCGCCGGGCCGTCGCGCAGGCGGCCCAGCCCTCCGGTGCGCAGGCCGCGGCGCCGCTCCAGGCGGCCGGGCGCGATGGCCACCGGGCAGGAGCCCCGGCCGCGTACCTCGCCGAGCGACAGGTCGGCCTCGACGGTGGGGCGGGCCCGCGAGTCGAGGATCCCCCGCAGCAGTACCCCGGTTATCGGTGTCGCCGGCGTCATCCGCGCCCCCGGACCTGTGCCAGCCACGGCATGAGCTCGCAGGCGCGCTTCACGGGCAGGTCGCCGCGTGACGCCGCGACCTCACCGAACGCGGTGACCGCGTCGGGGACGACGCCGGGCCCCACCACCGCCAGCGGCACGCGGTCGGCGGTGTGGATGCCGATCGCGCAGGGCGTGGCGTGGTCGCAGGTGACGACGAGGACGTCGGCCGGGCCGAGGGCCGCGCGCAGCGGTCCGACCAGGTGGGCGTCGATGTCGGCGATCGCGCGGACCTTCTCCTCCGGCTGGTCGTCGTGGCCGGGTTCGTCGGGACCCTTGACGTGCGCGAACACGACGTCGGCCGGATCGGCGAGGAGCGAGGGCAGCAGCCGCGCGTAGAAGTCGGGCTCGGTCTGGCCCGGGGCGACCTTGGCGGTGGTGAACTCCGCCCCGATCAGGCGGGCGAGGCCGCGTTCGGCCGGGACCTGCCCGTACATGGAGATGCGGGTCGTGGCGCGCGGCAGGTCCGGCAGGAGGTGCCCGCCGTCACGGACCAGCAGGATGTTGGCGGGCTTGCGGCCCTCCGCGACCCGCCGCGCGTTGACCTCGCTGGCGTCGAGCACCTCGGCGCTCCGCTCGACGAAGGTGTTGACCAGGGAGGCGACCAGCTCGGCCGCGGCGTCGCCGGTCATCGCCCTGGCGGGAAGCGGCCGGTCGGAGTGCTCGCGGACCGGCATGCCGAACGGCCCCCTCTTGGTGAACCCGGGGTCGGTGTTGGACACCTCCCCCGACAGCGGCCGGGTCCTGCTGGTGAAGGCCAGGATGCCCCGGTGGCGGCCCCAGCCGGTGAGCCGCACGTCGATGCCGGGGTCCATCCGCACCCCTTGGAGGATCTCCGCGACGAGCCGCTGCATCTCGTCGTCGGTCAGGTCGCGGGACGTACGCCGGTCCAGGCGTCCCGTCGCCCGGTTCAGGCTCGCGAAGTTGATGCGGAAGGCCACCGAGTACCCCTCGGGGTCCCAGTAGCGGTTGCCGTAGCCCTCCAGCGGGCCGCGGCCGGTGTAGTGGACGGCCGGGTCGTAGCCGAGCAGCGCCATCGCGCCGGAGTCGGACTCGGGAGGGATGTCCTCGCCGATGACCTCCAGCAGGCCGTTGCGGCCGTCCGCGGCCAGCCGGTCCAGGTGCGGCGTGAACGCCGCCTCGAACGGGGTGCGCCCGCCCAGCGCCTCGTTCGGCCGGTCACCCCCGCCGCACAGCGCGATCAGATACAGCTTGCCGGATCCGCTCATCTATTGCCCTTTCCACGATCACGGAGGCGACGGCGGGGGGGACGAGCGACCGCCAGCCGTCGTCGGCGGCGATCGCCTCCCTCACCCTGTGCCCGCTGATCGGTTTGTCCGTACGGCGCCACATGATCTCCGTCCGCAGGCCGAGTTCGGTGAACCTGGCCACCTTGGTGTCGCCCCACTCGTCGTAGACGGTCAGGTAGTAGGTGGCCTCGGTCGGCGCGTAGTGGCGCAGCCGCTCGGGGAAACCATGCGGGAACGGCACGATGCGGACCCGCTCCCTGGCGATCCCCGCCTCCACCAGCGCCCCCTCGACCATCAGGTGTCTCTCGTAGTACGTGCACGGGTTGGCCTCCGCGGTGCCGCGCCCGGGATCGCTGGCCTCGTACGCCGTGAGCTCGGGGTCGGGGTTGGTGATGCCGACGACGAGGACGTCGCAGCGGCCCGCCCCGGCGAGCAGGTACTCCAGGTGCCCGAGGTGCAGCGGCTGGAAGCGGCCGTGGATCACGCCGACGCGGCTCACCGGGCCGCTCCCGTCACGAAGTCCCTGAACCGCCGTGCCACGTCCGACGGGTGCACGTCCGGCCGGCCCAGCCCGGACATCGAGCCCGGCCGGATCCTGAGGTAGACGAACGCGGGCCCGCCGTCGGCCTGCGCGGCCTTGAGGGCGTCGACGAAGCCGACCAGGTCGTCGCAGTCGTGAACCTGGGCGTACCCGCAGGCGGCCGCCATCGCGGGGAAGTCCACCTGCGACGCCAGGCTCCGCTGGCCTCCCGTGGAGTCGTGCACGCCGTTGTCCAGCAGGACGTGGGTCAGGTTGGGCGTGGGGTGGGCCGCGACGGTGGCGAGCGTGCCCAGCCGCATCAGGGCCGCGCCGTCCCCGTCGACCACCACCACGGGCCGATCGGCGTGCCTGGCCACGCCGAGCCCCACCGCGGCGGCCGACCCCATCGCGCCGACCATGTAGAAGTGCTGCGGCCGGTCCGCGAGGGTGTGGAGCTCGCGGCTGGTCTTGCCGGTGGTGGACACCACGGCCGCCGTGTCGGGCAGGACGCCGAGCAGGTGCTCCAGGGCCGCGGCGCGGCCGGGAACGGGCCCGTTCCGGCCATGGCGGACGATGCCGGGTACGCGGGGAGCGGGCGGGATCCTCTCGTCGAGGGCCTCGGGGGCGACCACGCCCTCGCGCAGGACGAAGGCGTACGGCGACCGCTCGCGGCGCATCGCCGTCCAGCCGGCGTCCAGGCAGGCGGTGAGGCCGGCCGGGTCGGCGGGCACCACCGAGTGGCCGATCCCGAGGAGTTCGAGCAGTGCGGGTGTGATGGCGCCCATCAGCCCGTGCTGCGGCTCGTCGGGGCGGCCCGGCTCCCCCCGCCAGGTGACGACGAGGGGGATGGGGACGGCACACGGCCGGTTGAGCGAGGTCAGCGGGTTGACCATGTTGCCCAGGCCGGAGTTCTGGGCGATGACGGCCGCGGTGACGCCCGCCAGCCAGCAGCCCGTGGCCACGGCCACGGCCTCTCCCTCGTGGGTGGCGGGCAGGTAGCCCACCGCGGGGTCGGAGGCCACACGGTTGATCAGCGGGGTCAGGTAGGAGCAGGGCACGCCCGTGACGTCGGACACCCCGCGGGCGGTCAGCTCACCCAGCAGGGTGCGCGCGTCGATCACGAGTCGCCCCAGCCCGCGTGGAGAGTGGCGTAGCGCTCCTCGTCCGCGGCGAGCTTCTGGTACCCCATCAGGGTGAACACCTCGTTCAGCGTGGCGATCGCCGGTTCCACGTCCTTGGGGCCCTCGGCGAGGAGCGACCGGCAGGTCTGCCGCATCGCGGTCACGGCCGCCCGCATGCTCTGGTTGGCCCAGATCACCCCGGAGATGCCGAGTTCGGCGAACTCCGCCATCGGGGTCGAGTGGTAGGTGGTCGGCGCGATCACCAGAGGCAGCCGCCCGTCCCACCTCCCGGCGAACTCGGCGATCTCCGTGATGGTGGACCGGCGGGAGTGGATGAAGATCGCGTCCGCGCCGGCCTGCCGGTAGGCCTCCGCCCTGCGGAGCGCCTCGGCCATCCCGGCGCCGGCGATCAGCGCCTCGACCCGTGCCACGACCATGAAGTCCGGGTCGGAGAGCGCCTCCCGGCAGGCGGTGATCTTCCCGCAGAACTCGCCGATCGGCGCCAGGACGTGCGCGTCGCCGACGAAGGAGTTCATCTTCGGGAAGACCTTGTCCTCCAGGCACACCCCCGCGGCGCCGATCCGCTCGGCGTGCGCGGTGAACAACCTGGCGGTGTTGAAGTTGCCGTAGCCCGTGTCGCCGTCGACCAGGACGGGGAGCCCGGCCGCCTCCACCACTCTGGCGATCATGCCGAGCAGGTCGGTCCAGGAGGCCTCGTCGCTGTCGCGTACCCCCAGCGCGGTCGAGATGCAGAACCCGGAGGCCCACAGCCCGGGGAATCCGCTCTCGGCCGCGATGCGCGCGCTCAGTCCGTCGTGCGCGCCCATCAGGACGGCGGGTTCCGGGCCGGAGAGAAGCGCGCGGAGCTTGGCGCCGGGGCTTGCCTCCGCTTCGGGCGCGGGCCGGCGCAGTTGCCGGGAACCGGTTGTGGTCATCGTCTTTTCCTTCCCTGTGAAGCTCGGGCGGCCTCCGCGGAACCCGGCGCCTCCCGCGTTCCGGGCGGGCCGGGGCGGGCCCGGGCGGGGGCTGCGGGGTCCAGGCGGTTGTCCCGCGAGGCCGGAGGGCTGTTGACGTTCAGGCGACCCGGCCTTCCGAGGGCGGGGGCCCGCCTCTCAGTACGGCCGCGACCCCTTCGGCGACCCGCCGCCGGGCGCTGCGCTCGGACTCGGCGGACAGGAACGCGCGGTGCGCCGACACGACCACGTCGTCGCGTCCCAGCAGTTTGCGGGCCACGGGGTCGTCGTTCGGGTCCTCGGGGCTGAACACGTCGGAGGCGAAACCGCCCAGCAGGCCCTGTTCGAGGGCGTCGAGGACGGCGGGGACGTCGACGAGGCGTCCGCGGGCCGTGTTGACCAGGAGGGCGCCCGGCCGCGGGCGCGCCAGGGCGTCCGCGTCGATCAGCCGGTCGGTCTCGGCGGTGAGCGCCGCGTGCACCACCACCGCGTCGGCCGTGCCGAACAGCTCGGCCAGGTCGGCCGCGGCGGCGACGCCGTGACCGGCCATCAGGTCCGCCGACACGTACGGGTCGTAGGCGACGACCCTGTCGTAGAAGGCCCGCAGCTTCCTGGCGGTCACCCGGCCGATGCGGCCGAAGCCGACGATGCCGGCGGTCCGTGTCGACAGGCGCCGGGGCACCCCGCCGGCGTGGATGTTCCACCGGCCGGACCTGACGAGCCGGTCCTGGGTGCAGATCCGGCGCTCCAGGGCCAGCAGCAGCGCGAGCGTGTGGGTGCTGACCTCGTCGCCGCAGTAGTCGGGGACGTTGAAGCCGACGACACCGGCCTCGGTGAGCAGCGGCGCGTTGAGGTTGTCGATGCCGACGCCGCTGCGGGCGACGACCCGGCACCCCGGCCCGACGGCGTCGAGGAGTTCCCTGGTGATCTGGCAGCGGTAGATGACCAGGGCGTCGGCTCCGCGTACGTGGTCGTGGAAGTCGGGGCCGTCGGTCTGGTAGCGGTCGGTGAACAGCCCGAGGCCGAGGTCGATCCCGGGGCCGAACACGTCCCGCTCTATGTCGGCCTGGGCCGGATCCGGCCGGCCCGTGTCGTCCAGGGCCCAGGCCGGATCGGTGTAAACGACACGCATGATCGTTCTCCCGGTGTGAGGGGGCGGATGTCCGGAGGGACCCCGTCAGGAGTCGTAACCCCAGCTACGGCCGTCGCGCCGGCCGCGGCGCAGCGTCGAGGCGGCGGCGTAGGTGTTGGTGAGCTCGTACAGGTCCAGGTAGCCGAGGTGCCGTCCGGAGCCGAGTTTGATCAGCGCGCCGTCGCCGGACCAGCGATGCGTCACGAAGGGGGCGGCCCAGGCCGTTCCGTCCACGCCCAGCGCGGCGGACTCGGCCCGTCCGTCGGCGCCGGTCCAGTGGATCTCCAGCGTGCCGCGGGTCACCAGGTAGTGCGTCTCGGCGGGCTCGCACAGGGCCTCGCCGGCGTCACCGGTCACCCGCATGTACTGGCCGACCAGGTCGGGCAGGTGCGGGGCGCCTGCCAGCGACGTGACCTCGTACCCGCGGAAGGTCCGGACGTCGCGCAGGCACTCGGCGACGTCCCTGTAGGTCTTGCCCGCGGCGTCGTGCCTGCGCTCGGGCCGCAGCAGCAGCCGGTGGTCGAGACCGAGCGCGGAGCCCAGCTCGCGCAGCACGTCGACGGCGCCGTCGTCGAGCGCCGCGGCAAGCTTCTCCCCGCTCGTGCCCAGGGCCGCCGCCGCCGTTTCGAGGGTGTGCCCGCGGCGTGCCAGCAGCACGCCGGCCAGCGCGGACGGGGACGGGTCCTCGCCGAGCCGGTCGAGGAGTTCCAGGACGGCGGGCTCCGACCAGTCGTTGACGTCCTCCAGCAACCCGGCCAGGTTGGACCGACCGGTGTAGGAGACGATCCTGGCCGGGACGTCCGAGGCCAGCGAGTAGCTGTGCGGGCAGTAGGAGGGTTCGACGTAGGAGTCGCCGACGATCCACGCGTCGTCCCGGGGGGCGGCCTTGATCACCTGCCAGGTCGTGTCGTCGAGCTCCACCCCCCAGCGGCCGTGGATGTCGCCGGGGCCGAGGTTGACCGTGATCGCGGGCTCCAGGTGCCCGTTGTTGAGGGCAGGGACGCGGCCGGCGGGACAGAGGATGTCGAGGATGACCGGTGCGACCGCGCCGGGCGGGGCCGCCATCGTGTAGTAGTTGTAGAAGTGGATGCCATCCCGCTGTATCGGGCGTCGCGTGTCCCGCAGCTCGCGCGCGGTCTTCGTGACCACGGTCAGGTCCCGCCGGCCGCTGGCGCCGAGTTTCTCCGGCTCGATCCGGAGCGTCCGGGCGACCGCGGTGGTGGTCGCGTCCGGCCAGTCCCCGTCTCCGGGCACGCCGAGCATCTCCTCGAGGTGCCCGTGGTCGAGGCCGGAGGCCTGGGCGACCTGCCGGGTCGTCATCTTGCGGACGTTCATCCAGTGAACGACCTTGTACGTGTCAACGCGCATGCTCGCCTCCGAGGAATCGGTCAGGGCGCGGTCGTCGTCAGGAGCCGGGTCAGGCTTTCGATGCTCAGCCGGCGGGGGTTGTTGCCGGCGCGGTCGTAGCTGAGCGCCTCGGCGGCCACGCGGGCGGCGTCGGGGCGCAGATCCGGTACGGGGGGCAGGCCCGAGGACGCGAGGAACGACTCGATCCGCCGGGCCAGGGTGGGAGCGTCGCCGGCTCCCGCGGCGTCGGTGACGCGTGCGATGGCGGCGCGTACCCGGGCGGCGCCGCGCGCGTCGGCGCAGTCACCGTCCTCGACGGCCGCGTTGTACCGCAGCACCCGTCCCAGCGTGACGCCGCACGCGTGGCCGTGGTCGAGACCGTGGCGCAGGGTGAGCGGGTAGGAGAGCGCGTGGCACACCGTGGTCCCCGCGACCGCGATGGCGCGGCCCGCGTAGTGCCCCGCGAGGAGCGCGGCCCGCCGTTCCGAGGCGTCCGGGGCCTCCGCGGACCGGTACGGCCGGTCGAGGAACCGGGACAGGCGGGCCCACGCGGCCGCGCCCAGAGCCTCGGCCCGGTCGTCCGCGCGCGTCGACCACGCCCCTTCCAGGGCCTGGGCGAAGGTGTCGAGGAGGCTGCAGGCGAACCGCGTGCCGGGGAGCCCGAGGAGCAGGTCGGGGTCGAGGATCGCGACGGAGGGAAGCACGGAGCCTCCGCGCAGCGAGAGCTTGCGGCCCCGGTCGACGTCCCAGATCGTGGCGAACGGCGTGGCCTCGGCTCCCGTCCCCGGGGTGGTGGGCACGGCGACGACCGGCAGCCCCGTGGCCGGGGCGGGCTCGTCGCACGCGCCGGCCACGGACGCGCAGGTGGGGTCGGCGGGCTCGTAGGACAGGGCGGCCGCGGCCTTCGCGCCGTCCAGGACGCTGCCGCCGCCCACCGCCACCACCACGTCGGCGCGATGGTCGCGAGCCTCGCCGGCGAGCCGGGCGACGGACGCGGGCGTCGGCATGCCCGGCTGGACGGCCACGTGGAGACGGGCGGGGCGCAGCGCGCCGACCACCGCGGTGTGCCACGGCCGCCGGGAGAATCCGGCACCGACCACCAGAAGGACCCGCAGGGGCCGGGACGCGCTTTGCGATACAGTTTCGGCTTCTTTTGCCACGGCGGCCGCCCGCCCTGCCCCGATCAGGGTCCTCGGGGATTCCGTAAGCAGGGTGTCGACCGGAACATGTACGACGGACATCGACGGCGACCTATCTGGAGAAAAATCGAGAACAGTTTCCGTGCGAACCGTGCGGGTGATATCCCGAATGGGTTGTGCGGCGGCTTCGAGTGGCCGTCGAATTCTCGTGGCCCAGGGATTCGTCCGCCCCTGTATTGCCTATAGAAAGACAGCACATCGATATCGGGGAACGCAAGTGTGTGTGCGTAGTCGTCACGTCACACTCCGCCGCACCGGTTGTGTTCCATAGTGGTTTGCGGAGGTTAACGGAAGATTCACCTAATATTCCCGTCGGGAGTGACGGGTATCACGATTTGATAACGGACCTCTTTGCGCCGTTCCGGTCTCGTGACGTGGGGTTTTCCTGTTCTCGATCTTCCGTTCGCGGCCTGTAGTGCTCCGTTGAGATTATTTTCCCTCAAAGCGTATTTAGTCGGAAATGTCTGTATGGCGAGGATTCGGTGGCGGGGGAGCGGGCGCCGGATGAACGACCCGCCGGCCGGTCGGGGCCGATGTCGCGGAGCCGTCGTGATCTCAAGAAAACACGGAGATCGACTTGGGGTTCCCGGTGCCATCATCTTGGAATGCCGTCCATCGCCCAGACCGGCCGAATATCCCCGCCGTCCCCGCGACGTGCCTGTATCCGCGCACGGCCGCTCCGGTAGGACGGGGGCGCGGTTCTTTCCTGTGGTCGTTTCCGGGCCCCGTGTCCGGACCCGGCGGTTCCGTGGAACGGTGTCGCGGAAGATCGCGGCTGTTTTCCGAGAAGTCAAGCCCTGGATCGTATCTGCGGTACTCCTTACGCTCAGGTGCCATGTCGGGGGGTTCCAACGCGCTTCCAGAAAGGGGTATTCGCTGTGGGTGGCTTTTCTCGACGACGTTTCATCCAGACAATGGCGATCACAGGTGCTTCGGCGGGTTCGGTGGCTGTTCCTGGTGTCGAGTCCGTTTTCGGCGCGCTCGCTCCGGCCGCACAGGACCCGGCCACGCTCGTCAAGGCCCGCCGGACGCTCACCTTCACGCGCCTCACCAACGGGACCGTGGCCGTCTCGCCCACCGGCGACCGGCTGATCCTGGAGGTCCAGGGCATCCTGTGGGCGCTCCCGCGGGCGGGCGGCACGGCCGTCGCCCTGACCACCGCCGACCTCGAACCCACCCGGCCGGCGTGGTCACCCGACGGCTCCGCCGTGGCCCTGTGCGCGTACAAGGGCGGCGGTTTCCATATCTGGGTCATGGCCCCCGACGGCTCCGGCCTGCGCCGGCTCACGGACGGTCCCTGGGACGACCGGGGAGTGAGCTGGTCCCCCGACGGGAGGAAGATCGCCTTCGCCTCGGAACGCGGCGGCGACCCCGCCAGAGGCGCCTCGTACCACATCTGGACCGTGGATGTCCGCGACGGCAGGCTGACGCAACTGACGACCGGCCCGCAGAACGACTACGACCCGGCGTGGTCGGCCGACGGCCGCACCGTCCTCTTCGTCAGGGCCGAGGCGCTGGAGGGCCGGGTCGTCGCCTCGGTGCCGGCGGAGGGCGGCGAGGCCACCGTGGTGCGCACCGTCGGCACGGGCACCGTGGTCTGCCCCGCCCCGTCGCCCGACGGCGGGCGCGTCGCCTACGTCCACGTCACCGCCGGGGAGAGGGGACCCGACGCCGCCCTCATGGTGGACGGCACCCGGATCGCCGAGGGCGAGGACGTCTTCCCGGTACCCGTCCGCTGGCTGCCCGGCGGCGAGCTGCTCTACCTCGCCGACGGCCAGGTCAGGGTGCGGCGGCCCGGCTCGGGGAACGTCACGGTGATCCCGTTCACCGCGCGGCTCGACGTGCCGCACCCCGTCTACCGGAACAAGAGGTACGACTTCGACTCCACCGCCCCCCGCCCCGTGCGGGGGATCCACCATCCGGTGCTCGCCCCGGACGGCCGGTCGGTCGCGTTCGCCGCGCTCAACGCCCTCTGGCTCATGCCCGTCGGCGGCCGGCCGCGCAAACTCGTCCAGGCCAGGCCGGAGCACTACATCCAGTCACCGGTCTGGGCGCCCGACGGCCGCAGCCTCCTCTACTGCGACGACAGGGACGGCCTGTACGCCGTCCACCGCAGGGACGTCGCCGGCGGCACGGAGACGACCCTCGCCACCGGAGGACGGGTCAACCCGGCGCTGTCCCCCGACGGCACCCGGCTCGCCTGCCACGACCCCGCGGGAAACCTGCTGATCCGCGACCTGGCGACCGGTGAGGAGCGCACGCTGATCGCCGCGCTCGGCGCGGGCGGCCTGCCCGGCCCGCCCACCTGGTCCCCGGACGGCCGCTACATCGCCCTGGCCGACCGCAACCGGCTGACCCAGCGTTTCCGCGAGGGCTACAACCTCATCCGCGTCGTCGACACGCGCACGGGGGAGGCGGTCCTGCACGCCCCCGCCGGGCACATGTCGCTGTCGGACCGCTACGCCTCCGGGCCCGTGTGGTCCCCCGACGGGCGATGGATGGTGTTCGTCGCCGAGTCGGCGCTGTGGGTCCTGCCCGTCCGCCAGGACGGCACTCCCGCCGGGGCGCCGCGTCGGATCACCGACGAGGAGGCCGACCACCCCTCCTGGGCCGGGGACTCCCGGACCATCCTCTACCTGTCCGGGGGAGAGCTGCGGCTGGTCGACCGCGACGGCGGGGCGCGCCGCGCGCTGCGCGCCCCGCTCACCTACCGCCGCAGGACGCCGCCCTCCGCCACGACCCGCATCCACGCGGGCCGCCTGTGGGACGGCACCGGCGACAGGGTCCGCGAGAACGTCGACATCGTCGTCCGCGGGAACCGGATCGTCTCCGTCGAGCCGCACCGGCCGGGCAGGCCCCGCGGCGGCGACCGGCACGTCGACGCCTCCGCCCACACCGTGCTGCCCGGTCTGTGGGACTCCCACGTCCACCCCTGGCAGTACACCTACGGCGGCCGGCAGAACGTCGTCAACCTCGCCTACGGCATCACCACGACCGTCTCCCTGGGCGGTTTCGCCTACGAGGGCGTACGGCTGCGCGAGGCCATCGCCGCGGGGGAGATGATCGGGCCGCGTCTCTTCGCGACCGGCGAGCTGATCGACGGATCGCGGGTCGCCTACACCATGGGCCGCGCCCACCAGACCCGCGAGGGCGTGCGCCGCACCCTCGAACGGGCGAGGTCGCTGGACTACGACTTCGTCAAGACGTACGTGCGCGCGGCCGGCTGGATCATGGAGGAGGCCACCAGGACCGCGCACGAGAAACTCGGCGTCCGGGCCGGGAGCCACCTGTCCTACCCGGGGATCAACCTGGGCCAGGACCTGACGACGCACCTGCAGGCCACCCAGCGGCTGGAGTACGGCCACGCGACCTCCGCGCTGGGCCGCGCCTACCAGGACGTCCACGAGGTCTACCGCGCTCCCGGCTTCCACCTGGTCGCCACCCCCTTCTCCGCGCTGCAACTGCTGGGCGCGGACCCCTCGCTCGCCGAGGACCCCCGGGTGACCCGGCTGATGCCACCGTGGGACGTCGCCCTGGTGCGCGGCACCGCGGCGGAGCCCCCGACGTTCGCCGAGCTGCTCAGGATCGAGACCGAGGTCGGCATCTACCGGCGCATGATCGGGGAGGACACGGGCATCGCCCTGGGCACCGACTCGCCGCTCTACCCGGTCGGGCTGCACCTGCACCTGGCCCTGCGGGCGCTGCACCGGTACGGCTTCTCCGCCACCCAGGCGCTGCGCACGGTCACGGCGTTGCCGGCCCGGGTGTTCGGCGTCGAGAAGGACCTGGGCGCGGTCGAGCCCGGCAAGATCGCCGATCTCGTCTTCGTCGCCGGGGACCCGTTCACGGACTTCTCCGCGCTGGTGCGGACCCCCATGACGATGCGGGACGGCGTGCTGTACCGCCAGGAGGAGCTGATGACCCGGAGCGCGGAGACGCCCCGTGCGGCCGGCGCGACCGACTGGCTGGAGACGTCCCGGATCATGCGTAAGGACGGCTGCTGCTCCGAGCATCTCTGAGACCGGCCACCGGTCCGGGCCACGACTCCCGCCGAGGCCCGGACCGGTGGCCGGCGGAGGAACGGAAACCACGCCCATTTAGTTTTCATTGGCCGGACGTTCTATATCATGACGCTCCCTCACATTGTGCGCCGATTCGTTGACCGAAATCACGCGGTGATGAGTGTTCTTTCGTGGATTGCCGCATCGGACAGCGGGAACGGTTCCTTGTTCACAGGGTGGGGCGCCCGCTTCCGCCGGGATCCTCACCGATCCGGTAACGCGCTTCGAATACCGTTGGAGAACGTCACGCGGCCGAGTCGCTCACGGGTGCGCGGACGCGGATCCACGCGAGCCGGCCGGAGCCCTTCGACCCGGAGGTGAATACCGCGAGTGACCGTCAAACAGCACAGTAAACCCCCTCGGATCTCCCACGGGTGGCGCATCGTCATCGCCCTGGCCATAACGCAGACCGTCGGCTACGGGGTGCTCTATTATGCGTTCGCCGTTTTCCTCAGCCCCATGCGGCGCGATCTGGGCGCCTCCGTCAGCCAGGTCACCGGCGCCTTCACCCTCGCGGTGCTGATCACGGGGCTGGCCGCCCCGCTGGTCGGCCGGTGGCTGGACCGCCGCGGCGGGCGCGGCCTCATGACGCTGGGCTCGATCGCCGGCACGCTGGCGACCTTCACCTGGTCACGGGTCGACAACCTGCCCGCCCTGTACGCGGTCCTCGCCGTCATCGGCCTGGCCTCGGCCATGACACTCTACGAACCGGCGTTCGCGATCGTCGTCGCCTGGTTCGACCCCGAACGCCGCTCCACCGCCCTGCTGACCGTCACCCTGGTGGCCGGATTCGCCTCCAGCATCTTCCTGCCCCTCACCGGACTGCTCGTCGACCGCCACGGCTGGCGCACCGCCCTGGTCGTCCTCGCCGTCGTCCACGCGGTGACGACCATCCCGCTGCACGCCTTCTTCATCCGCAGGCCGCCTCCCGCCGAGGGCCCCGAGCCCGCCGGGAGCGAGGAACCGCGGGGCGACGCCGGCGTGCGCCGGGCGATGCGCGGACGGGCCTTCTGGCTGCTGGCCGTCGCGTTCGTCGCGCACACCGCGGCCGTCGCGATCGTCGCCGTCCACCTGCTCGCCTACCTCACCGAACTCGGTCACTCCCCGACGTTCGCCGCCTCCGTCACCGGGCTGCTCGGCATCCTGTCGGTCACCGGCAGGCTCGTCACCACCGGCCTTCACCGGCGTTTCTCGGCCGCGGGGGTCACCGCCGCCGTCTTCTTCCTGCAGGCCGTGGCCGCGGTGCTCCTGCCGGTGCTCGGCGGGAGCGGAGCCGGTGCCGTCGCCTGCGTGGTCGCCTTCGGGATCGGGTTCGGGGTGGGCACCCTGGCCCGCCCCGTGCTCATCGCCGAGAGGTACGGCGTCGCGGACTACGCGACCATCGCCGGGGCCCAGGCCCTTCCGATCATGCTCGCCAAGGCGCTCGGCCCGCTGGCGGCGGCCTTCCTCAGCCAGGGCATGGGCTACCCCTTCGTGATGCTCGTGGTGGCCGTCTGCAGCGTCGTGGCGTCCGCCATGCTGGTCGCCTACGGAAGATCCTGAGCACGCCCGCTCCCGGCCCTCGCGCTCGTGACTCCCCCGCGGGCTCCCTCGCCGGTGCCGCCGCGTCCGCCGTGCCGGGGCCGCCTACGCCGGGGCCGCCTACGCCGGAGCCCCGGGCCCGCCCGTCTCCCGCCCGAGGCTCTCCCGCACCGCGGCGACGAACTCCTCCGTGGTCAGCCACGAGGTGCGGCCGGTGAGCAGCGCCAGGTCCCTGGTCATCAGGCCGGCCTCCACGGTCCGCACGCAGGCCCGCTCCAGCGCGGAGGCGAAGGCGGCGACCTCGGGGGTGGCGTCCAGCCTTCCCCGCTGGGCGAGGGCGCGGCTCCAGGCGAAGACGGACGCGATCGGGTTGGTCGAGGTCGGCTCACCCCGCTGGTGGCGCCGGTAGTGGCGGGTGACCGTGCCGTGGGCCGCCTCGGCCACGGTGACGCGGCCGTCGGCCGTCATCAGCACCGAGGTCATCAGGCCGAGCGAGCCGAAGCCCTGCGCGACGAAGTCCGACTGCACGTCCCCGTCGTAGTTCTTGCACGCCCACACGAAGCCGCCCCGGGACCTGACGGCCTGGGCGACCATGTCGTCGATCAGCCGGTGCTCGTAGGCGATCCCGGCCTCCTCGAACCCGCTCCTGAACTCGGTCTCGAACACCTCGGCGAACAGGTCCTTGAAACGGCCGTCGTACGCCTTGAGCACCGTGTTCTTCGTCGAGAGGTACAGCGGCAGGCCGCGGGTCAGCGCGTAGCGCATCGTGGCGCGCGCGAAGTCGCGGATCGACGCGTCGAGGTTGTACATGCCCATCACGACGCCGCCGCCGGTGAACCGCGCGACCTCGGTCTCGACCGGTTCCCCGCCGTCGTCGGGCACGTACACCAGCTTCGCGACCCCGGGGCCGGGCACGGTGACGTCGGCCGCCGCGTACTGGTCGGCGTGCGCGTGCCTGCCGACGACGATCGGCCCGGTCCATCCGGGCACCGGCCGCGGGACGTTCGCCATCACGATGGGCTCGCGGAAGATGACGCCGCCGAGGAGGTTGCGGATCCTGGCGTTCGGCGAGGTCCACATCCGCTCCAGGCCGAACTCCTCGACCCGCGCCGCGTCCGGGTTGATCGTGGCGCACTTGACGCCCACGCCGTGCTTCACGATCGCCTGCGCGGCGTCCGACGTCACCTCGTCGCGGGTGGCGTCGCGGTTCTGGATCGACAGGTCGTGGTAGTCCAGGGTGATGTCCAGATGGGGAAGGATGAGCAGTTCCTTGACGAGCCGCCAGATGACCCGCGTCATCTCGTCGCCGTCGAGCTCCGCGACGGCACCCCTTACCTGGATCTTCCGCATGGTGTGCGCTCCTCCTCTGGGACGTGCCGGTGCCTGCCGGACCCGGTCGTGCCGGCGGCCGGGGGACGCACCCCCGGCCGCCGTCACGGCCTCGCCGGTCACGTGGGTGCCGGTCCCGGTCACGAACTCCGGTCGTCGGCCTTCGCGTCCCCCGACACCTGCCGGAGGAGGTCGGTCAGCGCGCTCGTCGGCCGCTCGTCCACGTTCCGCACGCACTCGGCGATCTCGTCGCGCAGCCGGGGGGTGAGGAAGCGCTCCGTCAGCGAGGTGAACTTCGCCAGCGCCGAGGTCCAGTCGGCGGGACGGCGCCAGTGTCCGGCGTAGTCGCGCTTCTCCCTCTCCAGGACGGTGCCGTCGTTCAGCCGGATACGCAGGCGGCAGCCCAGCTCCTCGGGGAAGCGCTCGGTGTAGCCGCTCTCGGCCCGGATCTGGACCCGGCCGAGCAGGCTCTGGACGTCGTCGGCCACGATGCGCTCCGGCGCGTACTGGGCGGGCAGCACCTGACCGTCGAGCAGCCCCACGGCCAGCAGGTACAGCAGGGAGTGGTCGGCCTCCTCCTTGGTGGTGATCCGCGTCTTGTCGCCGTCGCTGCCGCCGCCGATGATGTCGTACGCCACGTCGAACGTGTCCAGCTCCACCGAGGCGATGTCCGCGCCGTGGAGGCCGTGCTCCGCGCGCAGCTCCAGGGCGGCCTCCAGCGCCGACTGGGAGTGCACCTCGGCGTTGAACCGCTTGACGAACGTCCTGCGGATCCGGTCGAAGCCCTCGTTCTCCCAGTCCACCTCGAACCGGCCGGAGACGGCCTCCATGAGGCCCTTTCGGCCGTCCAGGGCGCCGAGGGGGCCGGTGAGCCCGCGGGCGGCGAGGAAGGCCAGGTGGGTCGTGGCCGCCGCCGCGTACGGGTAGGCGAGGCCCTTCCAATGGGACAGCGCGGTCCGGGTGACGCGCAGCGCGTTGAGCGCCGTACCGGCCATGGCCAGGGCGTGCGAGGCCTGGTCGACGTCCAGGCGCAGCGCGCGCGAGACGCCGGCGCCCGCGGCGTAGCCGGCGTGGGTGGTGTGGTCGAAGTGCCGCCACCTGACCGCGCCCTCCTCCCCCAGCCGGCACTGCACCTGGTAGGCCACGCCGATGGCCGTGAGCAACTCGCTGCCCGGCAGGTCGCGGTACTCCGCCGCGGCGAGCACCGCGCCGATGTTGTCGCTCGGGTGGAAGGTCTCCCCGGGGGCGATGTACGAGTCGTTGAAGTCGAGGTAGCGGACCAGGGCGCCGTTGTACAGGGCCGCCTCGTAGGGGGAGGTGCGCCCGCCGCCGATGAGGGAGACCAGGGGCGGGCCGCCGAACTCGGCCAGGTCCTCCCTCAGGATCGCGATCGGCGGCCCGTCCAGGGCGCCGATGGCGCAGCCCAGCGCGTCCAGCAGCCGGATCTTCAAAGTGTCCCGCACGTCGGCCGGTACGTCCTCGAACCTGGCCGATGTGGCGAACCTGGCTATCCGGCGGGTCATGGGCTCGTCAGCCATGGGGGCGACCTCTCTGTGAAAGGGACGGGACGGGCCGGACGGGCCCGCCGGCGAAGGCGGTGACCGGCCGGATCAGCCGGTTTCCCGCGTGCTGTTCGAGCAGGTGGGCTCCCCAGCCGACCAGCCTGGCCATGGCGAACGTCGCCGAGAACATGGATCTGGGCAGCCCGACCGCCTCCATGACGAGCGCCGCGTACAACTCCACGTTGGCGCGCAGCGACCGGCCGGGTTTGACCTCGTCGAGGATGACGGCCGCGTGCTTCTCCACCCGCCGGGTGAGGTCGAGGCGCTCGCACCCCAGGCGCGCGGCGACCTCGCGCAGGGTGGTGGCCCGGGGGTCGACGGTCCGGTAGACGCGGTGGCCGAAGCCCATGATCCGCTCGTCCCTGGACAGCCGTTCGCGCAGCCACGGCTCCACGCGGTCCGGGGCGCCGATCTCGTCCAGCATCTCCAGGGCGAGGATCGGGGCACCTCCGTGCAGCGGCCCGCTCAGCGCGCCGAGCGCGCCGGACAGCGCCGATCCCAGGTCGGCGCCGGTGGAGAGGATGACCCTCGCGGCGAAGGTGGAGGCCGCCATGCCGTGCTCGGCGGCGATGATCAGATACTGCTCCAGGGCGCGGGCGTGCTCCTCGGAGGGAGGCTCGCCGGTCATCATGTAGAGGGCGTTGGCCGCGTGGCCCAGGGCGGGGTCCGGGGCCACCGGCCGCAGGCCGTTCCTCAGCCGGTGCAGGGCCGCCAGCAGGATCGGGGCGGACACCGTGGCCTGGAGCACCTGGCGGCGCAGGACGGTGTGGTCCAGGTCCAGGACCGGTGCCCAGTCCAGGGCCCTGGCCAGCAGGCAGACGGCCGACTGCAACCAGGCGATGCCGTCGGCCTCGCTCCCCAGGCGGGCGAGGCCGGGAAGCAGTTCGGTGACCGCGGGCGGGATCGCGCGCAGGGCCTCGATCTCCCGCAGGAAGTCCTCCCGCCGCGCGGCCGTGGGCAGCCGCCCGTCCAGCAGCAGGCACCAGACCTCCTCCAGGGCGCAGGCGCCGGCCAGCTCGATGGCGTCGTGGTCACGGTAGCGATATCGGCCGAGGTGACCGTCCACGTGTGAGATCTGTGTGTGGCACAGGATGATGTCGTTGAGCCCGTACACCACGGGCCGGTTGGGGCCGCTCACGGCGTCCGTCCCGGGGCCGGCGGGAGGGGGACGCCGCGCCGGCTCCCGGCACCCTTACTCGCGGCACGTTCGACGGTGAGTTCGGTATCTGTGAGTTCCACGGAGAGCGCATCCTCTTATGAATACGATCGGCGACATCGTGAATACGCCGAATAAGCGTGGACGCCCGCGCGGGCGGGCCGGTGGCCATCACAAAGGCGACGGCGATTAAGGGGAAAAAGGTCCTGACGTATCTCCCTTCATGTACCGGAGATCTTGTAGGGCCAATAATTACAGCCACGGCCCCAAGTTGATCTTTATATTTTCTTGCGGTCGGCGGGCTTTCTGGTTTGATGGGACCTGGTGTTTACTGTGAAATTTACGAGACTTGTCTCGGGGAGGTTGTTCTGGAGTTCTTTCTACTGGGTTCCGTTCAGGCGAGTGCCGCGGGCCGGCCGGTGAATGTGGGGGTGCGCAAGCAACGGTTCGTGCTGGCGCTGCTCGCCCTGGAGGCGAACAGACAGGTGACCACCGAGCGGCTGGTCGAGCTGACGTGGCCGCAGGATCCGCCCATGACCGCGAGAGGGATGATCCACACCTACATCAGCGGGCTGCGCGCGGTCGTGGCCGGCCCCGGGAGGTCCGACGGGGTCCGGATCGACCGGGGGCCGGCCGGCTACACCCTGTGCTGCGATCCCGAACGCGTCGACGTCCACCGGTTCCGCGCCCTGCTCGCCGAGGCCAGGAACGGCGACGACGAACGGCGGGTGGAGCTGCTGAGCCGGGCGCTGGCGATGTGGCGCGGGCCGGCGCTGTCCGGGGCCGCGCCCGAGGAGGTCAGGGAGAACGTGTGCCGGGGGCTGGACGAGTCGCGCCTCACCGCGGTCGAGGACCTCGTCGAGGCGCGGCTGCGTCTCGGCCGGCACGAGAGCCTGCTGGAGGAGCTGCTGGCACTGGCCGCCGAGCATCCGCGCCGCCCGCGCCTGACCGGCGGGCTCATGCAGGCGCTGCACCGTGCCGGGCGCACCGCCGAGGCGCTGGAGATCTACGAGCGCACCCGGCAGAGACTGAGCGAGGAACTCGGCCTGGACCCTCCGGCCGAACTGCGGGAACTCCACCTGGCGATCATGCGCAACGATCCCGTTCCCGACCGGCCCCAGGCTCCGGCCGGCGAGGCGGCACCGGTCCCGCGGCAGCTGCCCGCCGACCTGCCCACGTTCACCGGCCGCGCCGCGGAGCTGGACCGCCTGCTCGACATGGTCGGCGACGAGACACGGTCCCCGGCGACCGTGGTGATCGGGACGATCGACGGCATGGCGGGCATCGGCAAGACCGCGCTGGCGGTGCACGCCGCGCATCACCTGGCCGGCCGTTTCACCGACGGGCAGCTCTTCGTCGACCTGCACGGTTTCACCTACGGCGTGGCACCCACCACGCCGGCCGACGCGCTGGACGGGCTGCTGCGGGCGCTGGGCGTGCCCGGTGGGAAGATCCCCTACCAGCTGGACGACCGGGCCGGCCTGCTGCGGACCACGCTGGCCGGGCGGCGCATGCTGATCCTGCTCGACAACGCCGCCACCGAGACCCAGGTCCTGCCGTTGCTGCCCGGCAGTCCGGGCTGCCTGGTCCTGATCACCAGCCGGCGCCGGTTGACCGGCGTGGACGACGCGCACAGGATCCGGCTGGACATGCTGCCGGCCGCCGACGCGATCGCGATGTTCTCCCAGGTCGCCGGGGCGGACCACCCCCCTGAACGGGTCGCCGAGGTGGTCGGGCTGTGCGGGAGGTCACCGCTGGCGCTCCGTATCGCCACCGCCCGCCTGCGCGCCCGGCCCGCCTGGACCCTGGCACACCTGATCGACCGGCTGCGCGACGAGCGTCGCCGGCTGGCCGAGCTCGAGGTCGGGCAGCGCAGCGTGACGGCGGCCGTCGACCTGTCCTACCACCAGCTGACATCCGCCCAGCAGCGCATGTTCCGGCTGCTCGGCCTGCGCCTCGGGGCGGCGTCCGGCACCCGTGCCGCGGCGCCGGAGGACGACCCCGGGACGGGCCTGGACGTCTACGCCGCCGCGGCGCTGACCGACTCCACTCTCCAGCACGCCGACCGGCTGCTCGGCGACCTCCTGGAGGCCAGCCTCATCTCCGAACCGGTCCCCGGCCGCTACCGGCTCCACGACCTGCTCCGCGTCTACGCCGCGGCCAGGGCCGAGGCCGAGGAGCCCCCCGACCGGCGGCGGGCCGCCCTGCTCCGCCTGCTCGACCACTACGTCCACACCGCCTCGGAGGCGACGAGGGTCCTGCACCCCCTGGAGGCGCCGCCGAGCCCGCCCCCCCGCTCCTCGCCCACTCCCGCTCCGGGCTTCGAGGCTCCCGCGGAGGCGGCGCGCTGGATGGAGGCCGAGCTGGCCGGGCTGCTCGCCGCGGCCGACCACGCGGCCGACCACGATCTGCCCGTGCACGCCCTGCACCTGTCGGTGAGCCTCCACCGACACCTGCGCAACCACGCCCACCACACCGAGGCCCTCCAGCGGCTGGCCATGCGCGTCGCCGGCCAGGCCGAAGACCGCCGCTGCCGGGCCGAGGCGCTGGTGAGCCTGGGACACGCCCACCTGCGGGCCGGTCGGCCCGGCCTGGCGGGGACCTGCCTCGGGCAGGCCCTGGACCTCTCCCGCGCGATCGGCTACGGCGCCGGCGAGCTCAACGCGCTGACCGGCCTGGGCCACCTCCACCTGCGGGCCGGGCGCCGGGAGCGGGCCGACGACTGCTTCCGGCACGCCCTCGGCATCGCCGAGGAGATCGGAGTTCCGGACCTCTCGCCGTGATCGCCGTGACCGCCGTGACCGCCGTGACCGCCTCGATCGCTGTGACCGCTTTGATCGCCACGGTCGTACGGGCGCGAGGACGCCTCCGGGAGGTAATCCTCCGCGCCTGTCACGGCGGGGGCCGCCGCCGGGTCGTCGCGTTCCCCGGGAGGGTCTCGTACATGCGGGCCGCGACCAGCAGTCCGGAGGCGGCGGTGAGCGCGGCGGCGGTCCAGGCGACGGAGGTCAGGCCCCACAGGTCGGCGACCACCCCGGCCAGCAGCGCGCCGACGGCGAAGCCACCGTCCCGCCAGAGCCGGTAGACGCCGATGGAGCGAGCCCTCCACGACGGGTGGGCGACGTCACCGATGACGGTGAGCAGCGTCGGGTAGACCAGCGCGGTGCCCACGCCGAGGAGCGCCTGCGCGGCGGCCCAGACCGGGAAGGTGGAGCCGGTGGCCACCATGGCGATGGCCACCGCCTGGACCAGCATGCCCGCGGTGATCAGGTGCTTGCGGCCCACGCGGTCGGACCACCAGCCGGTGAGCATCTGGCCGAACCCCCACACGGCCGGGTACAGGGCGGCCAGCACGCCGATCTCGGTGACGGACAGGCCCCGGGCGGCGAAGATCAGCGGAAAGACGCCCCAGGCGACGGCGTCGTTGAGGTTGTTGACCGTTCCCGCCTGGCTGGCCGCCGACAGGGCCCTGTCGGTCAGGGTGGTACGCCGGACGATCTGCAGGACGGTCAGGTCGGAACGCCCGTGCCCGGCCGCCTCGAACCGGGCGTGGTCGCGGGTCTCCCGCACGGCCAGCACCGACAGGCCCAGGCCGAGGGCGGCGTAGGCGGCACCGAGCAGGAACGGCACGGGGCGCAGGCCGTGGACGCCCGCGAGGTATCCGGTGGCCAGCGCGGTCGCCGCGACGGCGACGTACCCGGCGGCCTCGTTGAGTCCCATGGCCAGCCCCCGCCGTTCGGGACCGGCCAGGTCGATCTTCATGATGATGGTCGTCGACCAGGTCAGACCCTGGTTGACGCCGAGCAGGACGTTGGCCGCCACGATCCAGCCCCAGGACGGGCCCCAGGCCAGCATCGCGGGCACGGGAAGCCCGACGAGCCATCCGGCGACCAGGACGGGCTTGCGGCCGTAGCGGTCCGAGAGGGTCCCGGCGAGGAAGTTGGTGACCGCCTTCACCACGCCGAAGGCGAGGATGAAGGTGAGCACGCCGCTGTAGGCGGTCACGTGGAAGGTCCGCTCGGCCAGCAGGGGAAGCACGGTGCGCTCCTGGCCGAGCATGCCGCCGACCAGCGCGTTGACCGCGACGAGCAGGGTGAACTGGGCGAGGTTGGCGCGCAGGCCGAGTCGTACGGGGGTGCTCATGCGTCTGCTCCGGGGGGTCCGCGGTGCCTGAGCCGTCGAGGTTCGCGGTGCTCGACGTGCCTACCCGGGGACGGCCGGTTCCAAGCACGGCGAGGCCGGTGCCCGGGACGCCGTTCAGGCGAGCGTGTTGCGGAGCCACTCCTCGACGCCGGCGATGTGGACCGTGGCCCAGGCCCGCGCCACCTCGGGCCGGCGGGCGGCGATGGCGTCGCAGATCGCGCCGTGCTGCTCGCGGGTCTTCTCCAGGGCGTTCTCCTGGGTGAGGCCCCGCCAGATCCTGGCCCTGGTCGTCGGGCCGGAGAGGCTCTCGATGAGGGAGCAGAGCACGGCGTTGCCCGACCCCTCCGCGATGCGCTGGTGGAACTCCAGGTCGTTGGCGACGAGCTGCTCGACGCTCGGATCGGCGGGCAGGCCGTCGAGGAGCCCGCGCAGCTCGGCGATCCCGGTCTCGGACATGGAGGTCGCCGCCATCGCGGTCGCCGCGGGCTCCAGGATCCGCCGGACCTGGAAGAACTGCAGCACGGTGTCGTCCTGGTGGAAGTCGACCACGAACGACATCGCGTCCAGCAGCAGCCTGGGCTCCAGGCTGGTCACGTACGTGCCGTCGCCCTGGCGCACGTCCAGCACGTTGATCAGGGCCAGCGCGCGGACGGCCTCCCGCAGCGAGTTGCGCGAGAGGCCGAGACGGTCGGCCAGGTCGGCCTCCTTGGGCAGCCTGCTGCCGGGGACGAGCTCGCCGGACAGGATCATCTGTTTGATCCTGTCGATAGCGGCGTCGGTGACCGCCACGCTGCACCGTCCTCAGGGTTCGCCAGACATCCGATGTCTATGAGTGTATGGCGAACCGGACCGGATCGGTCCCCTCCGTCCTGCGGATGAGGCCGCGCACCTCCAGGGTGCGCAGGTGCGCCGCGGCCTCTCCCGCGGCCATCCCGCGCAGGAAGGGGGGGAACTCCTCCCAGGGCCGGTTCCAGGTCATCCTCCCGGCGATCTCCCAGATGGTCAGCGGCTCCCCGGCCTCGGCGAGCAGCTCGGCCAGCCGTCGGAGCTTCTCCTCGTGATGGACGCCGATCTCGGCCGCCCGCGCCCCCGTATCCGGAAATATCCATTCATGGGCGGGGAGGGCTTCGAGGTCGCCCAGCCCCCTGACCTTCTCCAGCGACTCCAGGAAGTCCGTCAGCGGGTCCACGTCGGCCCGGTCGTAGGGGTAGATGCCGACGTGCGGGGTGATCGCCGGCAGCACGTGGTCGCCGGTGAAGAGGCGGTCGGCGTCCTCCAAGTGCAGGCAGATGTGGCCGGGCGTGTGCCCGGGGGTCCAGACCGTGCGCAGCCTGCGCCCCGGCACGTCGACGAGGTCGCCGTCGGTCAGCACCCGGTCGGGCGCGGCCGGCGGCCGGGGGCGGCTCCTGGTGACCTCCTCCATCTCCACGGTGCCCGCGCCGGCGCGGCGCAGCATGTCGGCCTGGAAGTCGCGGTGCGTGCTCTCCTCGGTGGCGTGCATCAGGCCGACCAGCGCGGCGTCGGCCTCGTGCATGGCGATCCAGGCGCCCGACTCCTCCCTGACCTGTCCGGCCAGCCCGGCGTGGTCGGGGTGGAAGTGGGTGACGACCACCCCGCGTACGTCACGGACGTCCATGCCGGCCGCGCCGAGCCCGTCGCGCAGCGCCAGCCACGCCTCGGGCGCGTTCCAGCCCGCGTCCACCAGCACCGGGCCCGCCGGGGACTCGATCGCGTAGACCAGGGTGTAGCCGAGCGGGTTGCCGGGGATGGGCACCGGCACGCTCCACACCCCGCCACCGGTGTCGAACGGGCGCTGCTCGCTGTACGGCCTGCGGCGGGACTTCAACGGTGGTGCTCCTTACCGGCGCCCCGAGAGGGGCGCTCCTTGCCGGCGCCGTTCACGGGCGCTGTTCATCGGCGCCCTTCAGGGGCGCTGTCCAGCCGCGCCCTTCTACGGACGCCGTTCGCGGGCGCCGTTCACAGGCGCTCCAGGACGGTCGCGGTCGCCAGGGCCCCGCCCGCGCACATGGTGACCAGCGCGGTCGAGGAGTCGGACCGCTCCAGCTCGTGCAGTGCGGTGGTGATCAGTCGTGCTCCGGTCGCGCCGACCGGATGGCCGAGCGCGATGGCGCCGCCGTTGACGTTGACCCGTTCCATGTCTGGCTTGTGCACCGATGTCCAGGATAGGACCACGGAGGCGAAGGCCTCGTTCACCTCGAACCTGTCGAGGTCGTCCACGCTCATCCCGGTGGAGGCCAGGACCTTCGCGGTCGCGTCCACCGGCCCGTCCAGGTGGTAGTACGGCTCGGCGCCGACCAGGGCCTGGGCGAGGATGCGGGCCCTGGGCCGCAGGCCGTGCCGGGCGGCGGCCTCCTCGCTCATCAGCAGCACGGCGGACGCGCCGTCGGAGATCTGCGAGGAGGTGCCCGCGGTGTGCAGGCCGTCCTCGGTGACCGGCCTGAGCCGGGCCAGCCCCTCGGCGGTGGTCTCGCGCAGTCCCTGGTCGCGGTCGACGAGGCGCGTCTCGCCGGTCGGCTCGCCGTCCTCGCCGAGGACGGGCGCGTCCACGCCGACGACCTCCCGGTCGAAGCGGCCCTCGGCCCACGCCCGCGCGGCCCTCTCCTGGGAGCGGGCGCCGAACCGGTCGAGCCGCTCGCGGGTCAGCCCGCGCCGGCGGGCGATCCGCTCGGCGGCGACGAACTGGCTCGGCATGTCGATGGACCAGTCGTCGGGCCGGGGACGGGCGGGGAGCACGTTGGAGCCGAGCGGCGCCCGGCTCATCACCTCGACGCCGCAGGCCACGCCGACCTCGATGACCCCGGCCTGGATGAGCGCCGCGACCAGGTGCACGGCCTGCTGGGAGGAGCCGCACTGCGCGTCGAGGGTGGTCACGCCCGCCTGGTAGGGCAGGCCCGCGTACAGCCAGGCGTACCGGCCGACGTGGCCGCCCTGCTCGCCGGACTGCGTGACGCAGCCGGCGAAAACCTGTTCCACCGCGGCCGGGTCGACGCCCGCGCGGCCGACGAGACCGCTCAGCGCCGCCGCGAGGACGGCCTGCGGCTTGAGGCCCGCGAGCCATCCGCCGCGCCTGCCGATCGGGGTCCGTACGGCTTCGACGATCACTGCACCCATACGATCTCCTCGCCTTCCGGCTAGGAACTCGCGGCCGTCGGGCGCCCGCCGGGGACGGTCCGCCCGCTCGCGCGTCGCTCCAGAACGTCGCTCTAGTCGCCTTCGAGTGCGACTGTAACGGGTTCTAGTTTCAGGTGGAAGGAGGGGGTCGGAAATCGGCGAGCAGCCGGTCGGCGGCGATCTCGATGCGCCGCTGGATCTGCTCGTAGGTGCGCCGCCCCCGGAGCATCTCCAGCAGCTCGTGCACCCAGACGCTGGAGAGCGAGCCCGCGAGCGCGAACTGCTCCTCGGTGGCGGTCTCCACGGTGAGGTCGTCCCCGGCGACCCGGAGCAGCAGCCCCGTCATGCGGTCGCCGAACGGCGTCTCGACCTCGGCCATGATCAGCGAGCGGATGAGCGCGTCGGCGAGCTCGGGCTCGCGCATCAGGCCGCGGGTGGCGCGCATCAGGATGTCCACGGCCCGCCCCGAGGCCGCGACGGCGGTGGGCGGGCGGCGCTCGATGCTGCTCTCCAGGAGGTCGATCTCCTCGCCGACGACGGCGACGACGAGATCCATCTTGGAGGGGAAGTAGCGGTAGAGCGTTCCCAGGGCGACCCCGGCACGCTCGGCGACGGTCCGCATCTGCATCGCCTCGACGCCGCCGCGCGAGGCGAGGGCGGCGGCGGCCTGGACGATGCGCTTGCGCCGCTGGAGCTGGCTCCTGGTGCGGACGCCGGTGGACGCCGGTTCGCTCTGCACGCCGGATGCCCCCTTGGTCCCTCTGGTCGCCCTGGTCGTGGTCGGATCGACGTTGCCCGGGGCGTGCCTGCCGGTCGGGCGCGCGGCGGCGGGTGCCTCCGTGGTCACCTGCGGGGTACGCATGAGAACACGTTATCTGATTTCCGGATACTCCGGTGGGTTACTCGCCGGTCACAAAGATGCCCGTGCTTACACGGCATATGTCGTATGGAGGTTATATACCGGCTTATCGGACGCGGCTCGCTATGGACACAGAATAGAATGTGTTCTACTTTTCGGGAGGGCCGGAACGGGCGCCGACGACGCGCGGAACGGGCGGGCCCCGCGTCCGTCCCCGGCACGCGGGTCCCGGCCGGGCGGGCCCGCACGGTGAAGGAGGGCATCCTGGCGGGAGGCGCAATGTCCGAGAAGACACCGTCCACGGAGACACCGTCCACGGAGACGCCGTCCGAGGTGACGCTGGCGGGGCTGCTGGAGCGGCGCGCCGGTGACGACCGGCCCGGTCTGATCTTCGAGGACCGGACCTGGAGCTGGCGCGAGTACGTCGCCGAATGCCGTGCCCGCGCCGCCGCCCTGGACGCCAGGGGCCGGAACCTGCACGTCGGCGCGATCTTCGACAACGTTCCCGAGCTGCTCTTCCTGCTGGGCGGGGCCGCCCTGTCGGGACACGTGCTCGTCGCGCTGAACACCACCAGGAGCGCCGCCGAGCTCGCCCGCGACGCGGACGCCACCCACGTCGACCTGATCCTGCACGAGCCCGGCCACCCCCGCCACGAGACCCTCGCCGCCGAGGTCGCCGCCCTCCGCGCCCCGGGAGCGCCCCCGCCCGGCGTCTCGGACCGCGTCTCGGACCACGTCTCGGACCGCGGGCCGGATCGCGGCTCGCAGGACGGGCTGACCATGCTCATCTTCACCTCGGGCACGTCGGGGCGCCCCAGGGCCGTGAGGATCACCCAGCGGAAGATCGCCGTGCCCGGGACGAGCCTGGCCGCGATGCTCTCCCCGGACGACGTCGTGTACTGCTCGATGCCGCTGTTCCACTCCGGCGCGATCATGGCCGCGTACGCCCCGGCGGTGGCCTCGGGGGCGGCGCTGGTGCTGCGCCGCAGGTTCTCCGCCTCGGGCCTGATGCCCGACGTCCGCCGTCACGGGGTCACCTACCTGCACTACGTGGGCAAGGCGCTCTCCTACGTGCTGGCCGTCCCCGAGACGCCCGGGGACGCGGACAACACGCTGAGGATCGCCTTCGGCAACGAGGGGAGCGCCGTCGCGATCCGCCGGTTCGCCGAGCGGTTCGGCTGCCACGTCGTCGACGGCTTCGGCTCCACCGAGACCGGGGTCACGATCACCCCCGACCCGTCCGGGCCGCCCGGCAGCCTGGGCAGGCTCCCCGGCGGCGTCGAGATCCGCGACCCGTTCACCGGGCGGCGCTGCCCGCCCGCGCTCTTCGAGGACGGGCGGCTGCTCAACGCCGGCGAGGCGGTCGGCGAGCTGGTCAACACCCGGGGCGCGGGCCTGTTCGACGGCTACTACGACGACCCCGACGCCGACCGCGAGCGCGTCCGCAACGGCGCGTTCTGGTCGGGGGACCTGGCCTACGCCGACGCCGCCGGTCACGTGTTCTTCGCCGGGCGCGGCACCGAGCGATTACGCGTGGACGGCGAGAACCTCGCGGTCGCCCCGATCGAGGCGGTGCTGCGCGAGTTCCCCGGTGTGGTCGAGGCGGTCGTCTACCCGGTCCCGGACGCGGTCGCGGGTGACCAGGTGATGGCGGCCCTGGTGCTCGCGGGCGCCTTCGACCCCGAGGCGTTCGCGGTGTTCCTGACGTCCCGGGGGGACCTGGGCGCCAAGGCCGCGCCCCGCTACGTGCGGATCTCCGGCGAGCTGCCGCAGACCGCGTCCCACAAGGTCGTCAAACGGGTCCTGGCCGAGCAGGCCTGGCACACCGGCGACACCGGCGGCACCACCGGCGACCCTGTCTGGTGGCGGCCCCCCGGGCAGGACGCCTGGCGGCCCCTCACCCCCGCCGACATCACCCGCATCGACGACGAGTTCATCCGGAACGGCCGACGGCACCCCTGGAGCGCGCGTGGACTTCACCCTTGACGAGACCCGGACCGACCTGCGCCAGCTCGCGGCCGACCTGCTCGGGAAGGAGGTGACGACCGCCAGGCTGGAGGCGCACGAGAAGAGCGGAGCCCCCTACGACGCCGCGCTGTGGCGCTCCCTGGCCCAGGCGGGGCTGCTCGGCGCCTGCCTTCCCGAGGAGGCCGGCGGGGCCGGGCTGGGGCCGGTGGGGACGGCGGTCCTGCTGCGGGAGATCGGCGCCCACGTGGCCCCGGTCCCCGTCGAGCCGAGCCTGGTCGCCGCCCAGGTCGTCGCCGCCTACGGTTCCCGCGAGCAGCGCGAGGCGCTGGCCCCGCTGGCCGAGGGCGAGATCACCCTGGCCGTGGCCCCGTCCGAGCCGGGCCGCGACCTCGGCGCCCCGCCCGCCACGACCGCGCGAAAGGACGGCGGCCGGTGGGTGCTGGACGGCGCCAAGGGCACCGCGCCCCACGCCGCCGGGGCCTCGAAGATCCTGCTGACGGCCCGTACCGATACCGGGAGCGGCGTGTTCCTGGTCGATCCCGCCGACGTGGAGACGCACCCGGTGCCGGTCTCCACCGGCGAGCCGGCCGTCGCGCTCACCCTGCGGGGCGTACCCGGCGAGCTCGTCGGCGTCGCGGACGGCACGGCCGCCGCCGGTCTGCGGCGCCTGGTGACGTCCGGCAACATCGCCGTCTTCTCCGGGGTGCTGGCCCGCGCCCTGGAGCTGACCACCGAGTACGTCAGGACCCGCAGGCAGTTCGACCGGGCCCTGGCCGAGTTCCAGGCGGTCACCGTGCAGATCGCCGACGTCTACATCGCCGCGCGGGCGCTGGACGTGGCCGTGTGGTCCGGGGCGTGGCGGCTGGAACGGGGCGACGACGAGGAGGCCGAGGCCGACCTCGCGGTGGGCGCGCTCACCGCGACCGACGAGGCGCTGCGCGCCCTCTACACCTGCCAGCACCTGCACGGCGGGATCGGCGTGGACGTGACCTACCCGCTGCACCGCTACTTCGCCTGGGGCAGGCACCACGCCCACCTGCTGGGCGGGGTCGAAGCCCGGCTCGACACGATCGGAGCGCTCGTCTGATGCTGATCGACCTCACCCCCGAGCAGAAGGAACTCCGCGCCGAGCTGCGCGACTACTTCCGGTCCTGCCTCACCGACGAGGACAGGAAGAAGATCGCCACCGACCCGTTCGGCCACGCGTACATGGAGCACTGCCGCGTCCTGGGCCGCGACGGCAAGCTCGGTCTTGGCTGGCCGAAGGAGTACGGCGGCGGCGGGCTCGGCCCGCTGGAGCAGCAGATCTTCGCCAACGAGATCGCCCGCGCCGAGGTGCCGTACCCGATCATCACCGTGCAGACCGTCGGGCCGACCCTCATGCAGTACGGCACGCCGGCGCAGAAGGAGTTCTTCCTGCCGCGCATCCTGGCCGGGGAGTGCCACTTCGCGATCGGCTACAGCGAGCCCGGGGCCGGCACCGACCTGGCGTCCCTGCGCACCAGCGCGGTCCGCGACGGCGACCACTACGTCGTCAACGGGCAGAAGATCTTCACCTCCGGCGCCCACTACTCCCAGTACATCTGGCTGGCCGCGCGCACCGACCCCGACGCGAGGAAGCACCGCGGGATCACCATGATGATCGCCGACTGCTCCGACCCCGGCTTCTCCTGGACGCCCATCATGACCATGGACGGGCGCCACCACACCAACGCCACCTACTACTCCGACGTGCGGGTGCCGGTGGACATGGTGGTGGGGGAGGTGAACCGGGGCTGGGACCTGATCGTCAACCAGCTCAACCACGAGCGGGTCACGCTCGGCCCGGCGGGCAACATCGCCCACACCTACGACCGGTTCCTGGCCTGGGCGCGCCGCACCGGCGCGATCGACGAACCCGCGGTGCGCCGCGCCCTCGGCCGCGTCTACGCCTACTTCCGCACCAACGAGCTGCTGAACTGGCAGGTCGCGGCCAACATGGGCCTGGGCTGGCTGGGCGCCCCCGACGCCTCGGCGACCAAGGTGTACGGCTCCGAGCGGCTCCAGGAGGTCGGCCGGATCGTCGGCGAGACCCTGGCCCGCTTCGGCGACCCGTCCGACATCGAGACCGCCGACCTGATGGAGCGCGTCGACCGGGGGGCCAAGGGGGGACTGGTGCTCACCTTCGGCGGCGGCGTCAACGAGGTGCAGCGGGAACTCATCGCCATGCTCGGCCTGAGCCTGCCGAGGCCGCCCCGATGACCGCGACGACCGGCCCTTCGAACGGCCCGGCAACCGCCGCCTCGACCGGCCCCGCGACCGTTCCTTCGGACGATCCCGCGGCCGGCCCCGGCACCCTGCACGAGCGGCTCACCGCCCTGGCCGACCGCCAGGCCGCCCTGGGCGAGGTACGCGGTGTCGCGGCGGCCGACCCGGTGAACCTGCCGATGATCCGGCACTGGACCGGCGCGCTGGGCGACGCCAACCCGCTCTACACCGACGCCCGGGCCGCCGCCGCCGGGGTGCACGGGGAGATCGTGGCGCCCCCGGCGATGATCCAGGTCTGGACCATGCCCGGCCTGGACCGCGACGCCGGGCGGGCCGGCACGCCGGTGGACGCCGTCCTGGCGATGCTGGACGGCAACGGCTACACCGGCGTGGTCGCCACGAACTGCGAGCAGACCTACCACCGCTACCTGCGGCTCGGCGAGTCCCCGGTCCCGGCCACCCGGTTCGCCGGCGTCACCGGCCCGAAGCGGACCGCGCTCGGCGAGGGCTACTTCGTCACGTGGAACGTCACCTGGTACGCCGACGGCGAAGCCGTGGCCGAGATGCTGTTCCGGGTGCTCAAGTTCCGTCCCAGGGAACGCTCCGGCGCCTCCGGCGGGGACCCGGGCGGGACGTCCGGGAGAGACCCGGGCGGGAACTCCGGCGCGGGCACTTCCGCGCCGAACGGGTTCCCGGCGGGCGAGCCGTCGACGAGCGAGCGGTTTGCGGGCGAGCGGCCCGCCGATGGGAACGGAGCCGCGCCGGAGGGGGGCGGCGCCGAGGCGGGGCGGGAGGCGCCGCGCGAACCGTACCCGCTGAGACCTGCGGTCAACGCCGACACCGCGTTCTTCTGGGAGGGCGTCGCCGCGGGCGAGCTGCGGATCCAGCGGTGCGCCGACTGCGGGGAACTCCGGCACCCGCCGGGACCGATCTGCCCCTCGTGCCGCTCGACCGCCCGCGCCCACGTGACGGCGAGCGGCGAGGGCGAGGTCTACAGCTACGTGGTCCACCACAACCCACCCGTTCCGGGACGCAGCACGCCTTTCGTGGTGGCCGTGGTGGAACTGCCGGAAGGGGTACGGATCGTGGGCAACGTGGTGGACTGCGACGTCGCGCGAGTGGGTATCGGTATGCCGGTGCGCGTGACGTATCACCAGATGGACGACGAGCTGATCCTGCCCATGTGGGCCCCCCGGGAGGCGTGATGCGGACACTCACCCACGACGAGGTGCGGGACGGGACCCCGCTGCCGGAACTCGCGATCGAGCTGACCCCCACGGTGGTCGTCTCGACCGCGCTGGCGACCATGGACTTCACCCCCGTCCACCACGATGTGGAGGGGGCCAGGGCACAGGGGTCGAAGGACATCTTCCTCAACATCCTGACCACCATGGGTCTCGTCGAGCGCTACGTCACCGACTGGGCGGGGCCCGGGGCGATCATCCGGGGTATCAACGTCAAACTCGGCGTCCCGGCGTACGCGGGAGACCGGCTGGTCTTCACCGGCACCGTGCTGGCCGGTGGTGGCGACGGCGGCGCGGAGGGCGAGTTCACGGCCGAGGTGCGGGGCAGGGTCAGCCTCGGCGACCACGCCTCGGGCACCGTCAGGTTCTCTCTCCCCGCCCTCTGACCCCGCCCCCCGCTTCCCGATCCCGCCGGATCCCTGACCCCGTCTCCCCGCTTCCGTGCCCTGGATCCCGTCACCGGACCCCCTCTCCCCGCCCCTCGTCCAGCGTGGACGAGGACGCGGGCGTGAAACGTGAAACGCAGAAAGGCCCCATCACCGTGGTCTCCCTTTCGGGGAGCGCGGCCGTCGCCGGGATCGGCGCGACCGAGTTCTCCAAGCAGTCAGGCCGGTCCGAGCTCCAGCTCGCCGCCGAGGCGGTGTTCGCGGCGCTCGACGACGCGGGCCTGGCGCCCGCGGACGTGGACGGCATGGTCACCTACACCCAGGACGCCAACCAGGAGATCGCCGTGGCCCGCGAGGTGGGCATCGGCGACCTGTCGTTCTTCTCCCGCGTCCACTACGGCGGCGGCGCGGCCTGCGGCACCGTGATGCACGCCGCGATGGCCGTCGCCACCGGGGTCGCCGAGACCGTGGTGTGCTACCGGGCGTTCAACGAGCGGTCCGGTCACCGGTTCGGCAGGCCCGACGCCGGGATCGGCGGCGAACCCTCCTCCCAGGGGCTGGAGATGAGCTGGCACGTGCCGTACGGGCTGATGACGCCCGCCGCCTGGGTGGCCATGTTCGCCCGGCGGTACATGCACGTCTACGGCGCCACCTCCGAGGACTTCGGCAGGGTGGCGGTCGCCATGCGCAGGCACGCCGCCACCAACCCGGCCGCGTGGTTCCACGGGCGCCCGATCACGCTCCAGGAGCACCAGGCGTCGAAGTGGATCGCGGAACCGCTGCACCTGCTCGACTGCTGCCAGGAGAGCGACGGCGCGGTGGCGCTGGTGGTCACCTCTGCCGAGCGGGCCAGGGACCTGCGCAGGTCACCGGCGGTGATCACCGCCGCCGCCCAGGGCGCGGGCGCCGGTCAGATGATGATGACCAGCTACTACCGCGACGACATGACCGGCCTGCCGGAGATGGGGGTGGTCGCCCGCAGGCTCTGGGAGCAGTCCGGGCTCGGCCCCGCGGACATGCAGGCGGCCATCCTGTACGACCACTTCACCCCGTTCGTCCTCACGCAGCTGGAGGAGCTGGGCTTCTGCGGGCGCGGGGAGGCCCGCCACTACGTCGCCGACGGCGGCATCGAGATCGACGGGCGCCTGCCGGTCAACCCGCACGGCGGCCAGCTCGGCGAGGCGTACATCCACGGTATGAACGGGATCGCCGAGGCCGTCCGGCAGATCCGGGGCACCTCGGTCAACCAGGTCCCCTCCGTGAGGAACGTCCTGGTCACCGCGGGGACGGGCGTGCCGACCAGCGGGCTGGTGCTGTCCTCGGAGTGAGCGCCGGGCTCTCCCCGGAGTGCGCGGGCCGTGAACCCCCCAGGCGCCAGGACGGCCGCGCGCCGTCAGGGACACGCGGCCGTCGGAGCGCGGGAGGACTGAACGCGCGAGGCGCGGCGGGGGGGCCCGGGGGCGGGCCCCGCGGGGGGGGGGCGCAGGCGGGGGGGCGGGGGGGGGGGGGGGGGGGGTGTAGTACACAAGCG
>NZ_JBNCLF010000003.1:456622-498589 GCF_049844535.1 Streptosporangium sp. DT93 | reverse complement strand
GGCGCTGCGCGAGGTCTACCCGACCCCCGCCGCCCGCGCCGCGGCCGCGGCCCGGCCCCGCGCGCGGCGCGGGGCGCGCCCGGAGGCCGGGCGCACGGCGGTGGTTCAGCAGCTCAGGTTGCCGCCGGGGGTGACGCCGAGAATCTGGGTGAAGCGCTGGTAGGAGGCGATCCGGCTCTGCACCTGCGCGGGGTTGCGGCCGTCGCACTCCAGGCTGCCGTTGATGCTGCGGATCGTCTGGCCGAAGCCGTGGCCGTTGATCATCGCGTTGTGCGGGGTCATCGTGCCGGGACCGTTCTGGGTGTTCCAGTACCACAGGGCGGTCTTCCAGGCCACCGACGCGTCGTTCTGCACCAGGTAGGGGTTGGCGAGCAGGTTGATGCCGAGCGCGTCGCCCGCGGCCTTGTAGTTGAAGTTCCAGCTCAGCTGGATCGGGCCGCGCCCGTAGTAGGCCGACTGACCGGCCGGGCAGCCGTAGGACTGGCTCGGGTCGCAGTAGTGCGAGTAGTTCGCGGTGTTCTGTTCCACGACGTGGACCAGGCCGCCGGTCTCGTGGTTGGCGTTGGCGAGGAACGCCGCGGCCTCCTGGCGCTTGACGGTCTCACTGCCGGTCCTGGCGAAGCCCGGGTAGGCGCTCAGCGCCGCGGTCAGGCCGCTGTAGGTGTAGAAGGGGTTCCGGTTCGGGAACATCTGGTTGAACTGCGCCTCGCTGACCACGAAGCCCGAGGTGGGCGGCGGGTCGGTGGGCGTCGTGCCGCCGCAGGTGTGCGGCTCCCAGTACCAGGTGCTGATCACCGGGTCGTAGCCCGGGTTGTCGTGCTCGGCCCGGTAGTACCTGCCGTCGGTGTACCTGACGATGCTCCCGGCGGTGTACCAGGTGCCCGCCGCCCAGTTCGGGTGGTTGCAGTTGCCCGAGGGCGGGGGAGTGGTCCCGCCGCCGCAGGCTCCCCTGTCGGACCACACGGAGTTGGTGCCGGGCGCCTCGTTCTGGGTCCACCACTGCGCGAACCAGTTGCGGCCGTTGTGGGAGGCGGTCATGCCGTTCGTGTAGACCGTCGAGGAGTTCCACGCGGCCACGCAGTTCGCGGCGGCGCTTTTGGCGGCGCTGCCGGTGGCGCTCGTGGCGCTGCTCGTGGCGCTGCTCGTGGCGGAGGCGGAGGCGGAGGACATCGGCAGGGTGACCGCGAGCCCGCCCGTGACCGCCAGGGCGGCGAGGGTGGCCATGACGCGCTGTCTCAACACTTGATCACTCCTTCGTGCGGCCGGGGCCGCGGAGGGTCGGCGACGGGACCGGGTCCGTACGGGAGCCGTCGCGTCACGCCGTCTCGTCCCACCCGGGGGAGCCTCGTCCCGGGCCGTCGCCCGTCGTGGCGGTGCGGCACGTGACCGAGGACGCGAGGGCCCGCGCGAGGCTTTCCGGTCCTGTCAGGACGGAAGGCGCACGGGCGCGTCGCGTGGTCGCTCCCAGGGGTGGAGCCGGTGGGCGTGGTGCGTCCGGACGGTCGGACTTTCCCGCGACGACGGCTCGCGTCATCGGGGGTTCGCACAGCTCAAGGACGGATCGGACGGGTGTCGTCGAGGTTCTGGAGGCTCTCGCTCAACTTTCTCTTAAGAAAGTTTCCTAAGAGTTCCCGTGATCCTAGCCTTGACACCTGTTCGTTACAACCCCCGCGCGCTCCTGATTCCCGATACGGGGCCGGGCGCGTTTCGTCGTGCGGCGGGCACCGCGCGGACGTACTGCCGGAGAGGTGGCAGGGCCCCGGAAGACGAAGAGCCCCCGGGAAGGGGCGGTTTCACGGGGGCGTCGCGACATCTCGATCCGAGGAGTCGCGACGACCCCGTGAGACCGTCAGGTCCCGGGGGCTCCGAACGATTCCGGAAAGGTCAGGGAGCGGTCATCATCGGCACGGCGAAGAAGACGATCATGGCGATCGCCACCGCGATGACGAAGCCGGCCACCTCCCACGCCCAGTCGTGGTGCGAGACGCGCGTCCTCGCCTTGCGGCCGTGCGACGCGTGGCATCCGCGCCTGCGGGGTGCGGCCCGCCCGGACAGGGAGGAGGCCGTCCGTGCCGCCGGTGCAGGTCGCGGCGCCTGGGCGCGCCCGCTCCACAGGGATCCCGGAGGCACGACCGGATCGGGCGGGAGCATCGGAGCCACCGGAGTCACCGAGGGCATCGGAGCCGTTCCGGACACGTCCGCCGGTGCGGTCGTCCCCCTGCCGTGCTGCGCCTCGTACGACGTCGGTGTGCGGTGCGCCGGGACGGGCCGGAGCGGTGCGCCGGAAGGGCGGTCCCCGGAGAGGTGGTCCTCGCGCACGACCCAGCCGGGCAGGCGGAACCGTTCCTGGTTCGCCGGGGTGCTCAGGTGGTCCGGCCGGGGCGTCCAGTGCGGCAGGGCGGTCGGCATCTCCTCGACCGGGGAGCCGTGGGAGCCGTGGGAGGCGTGACCGGCCCGTGGCGCGATCGGGATGACCGGCGCGGGGGCGGGGACCGGAGGGGAGGCGGGGACCGGGGTGGGGAAGGCCGGGGCCGCGGGTGCGGGCGGCACGGCCGCGCCAGGGAACGACGACCGTGCGCGGCGCTCGCGCTCGTCGGCGTCGCGGGCGGCGAGGGCGTCGAGCTGGTCGGTCTGCAGGGGCCAGCCGGGCAGCGGGCGCGTACCGGGCGGGTCGTCGAGCACGTCACCGTAGACGCCGGAGACACGCGCGGTCACAGAGAGATCGGTGAGATCGGCGGGCGGCGTGCGGAGGGCCTCGGCGGGGGAGACGCGGGCGGCCCCGAGGAGGGTGACCTCGTCCGGGCGCCGTTCGGTGTCTCGTTCCCCGTCCCGGGGGGCGGCGGCGACCAGCCTGTCGGTGTAGGCGCGGGCCGCCCGCGTCTCCGGGGTGAGCGGCTCCTGCCGCGCGGGGGCGTCGTCGAGCACGTCCCCGGCGACCGGGGCGGACAGCGGGGCGGCCCGGCGCGGCCGGGGACGCTGGAGCCTGCGGCGAGGACGCAGGGCCGCGGCGTCCAGCTCGCTGAGGACCGAATCCCTGATCTTGGGAATCGGCTGCGTGCTGGCCTCGTGCGCGGAGACCGCGTCCCGGTCCGGCGGCGCGAAGGGGTCGGGGAAGCGGTCCTCGACCGTCCCTGCCGGGTCGCCGAGACCGGGGAGGAGGGAAAGACCGGGGGGGCCGGGAGGCGGGCCGGGCGCGCCGCCGTTCTCCGGCGACGGCAGGGGCCACTGGGGTGTCGTCGGCCACAACTGCCTGACCAGGGGGGACATCGGCCGCCCCGCCGTGGGGGCGATCGAGGCCCGGGGCCCCAGCACCTCCGAGCGCAGCCGCGCCGCCGGGGTGGCCCAGGGGGCGAGGTTGAGCACGTCGCGGACCGGTGCGACGGCGAGGGCGCCGAACACCTCGGCCAGATGCCCGGGGATCCGCGCCGAGGCCAGGGCGAGGCCCAGCGACTGCGCGAACCGGCGGCACGCGCTCACGGTCAGCTCGTCGGCGGTGTCGGCCGCGACGTCCAGCACCCAGGAGAGCTCGGCCGCGTCCATCTCGCACACGCCCGACAGGTACAGCACCTCGCGCTGGTGGGTGCGCAGGTCGCCCAGGACGCGCTGGACCAGGGCGGCCACCGGGTCGAGCCCGGTGAGGGGCGGCGAGTAGACGATGTCGCGCTGGTAGATCGCACGGCGGGCGAGCGCGTACAGCGCCGCGCGCGGCGGCTCGGTGTCCAGGACGTTGGAGAGGACGGCCACCAGGACGTCGGAGGCGGAGCCCGCGTCTCCGAGCTGGTCGTGGGCGTAGGCGAACAGCCCTGCTGCGTGGCGGTCGTAGAGCTCGGCGATCAGTTCGGCGCGCGAGCGTTGACCGAGGAGCGGTGGGGTCACAGGACCGGTTCCTCTGGTGTTTCGGCGAGCGGGGGGAGAAGCAGGGGACGTCCGTGAAGCCTGAGACGTACGGTGCCGGTGGGATCAAGTTCAGCGATGTGGGTAATCATGTCAAGTCATGGGCACCTCCCGCACTACTGAATGCCCTTTTGCCGAGAAATACACATGACGATCTAGGTCGGCAAAGCAGGGAAGACAGACCGGTTAAGGGGGGCATAGGCTGACCCGCGCGGAATCATGGGGGCGGTTGGGGCAGGGGGCCACAATCCTGTCGAAAAATAGAGGTTGCGCATGATCACATTCAACGATGTCACCAAGCGCTACGCCGACGGGACCGTCGCCGTGGACGATCTGAGCCTTGAGGTGCCCACCGGGGAGATGACGGTCTTCGTCGGTCCCTCGGGGTGTGGCAAGACCACGTCCCTCCGCATGATCAACCGGATGATCGATCCCACCGGCGGGCAGATCCTGCTGGACGGCGTGGACGTCACGACGATCGACCCGCCCACGCTGCGCCGCGGTATCGGGTACGTCATCCAGCAGGCCGGGCTCTTCCCGCACCGGAAGATCGTGGACAACGTCGCGACGGTGCCCCTCCTGCTCGGCTGGGACAAGAAGAAGGCCCGCGACCGGGCGATGGAGTTGCTGGAGAGGGTCGGGCTCGACCCCAAGATGGCCGGTCGCTATCCCTTCCAGCTCTCCGGCGGCCAGCAGCAGCGCGTCGGCGTGGCCCGCGCGCTCGCCGCCGACCCGCCCGTGCTGCTGATGGACGAGCCGTTCAGCGCGGTCGACCCGATCGTGCGCACCAGCCTGCAGGACGAGCTGCTCCGCCTCCAGTCGGAGCTGAACAAGACCATCGTGTTCGTCACCCACGACATCGACGAGGCCATGAAGCTCGGCGACCGGGTGGCCGTGCTCCGCGTCGGCGGGCGGCTGGCCCAGCTCGACACCCCCGCGACCCTGCTGGCCCGGCCCGCCGACGACTTCGTCCGCGAGTTCCTGGGACGGGACCGCGGCATCCGGCGCCTGTCGTTCGTCTCCGACGAGGGGCTGCGGCTCCGCACCGACCTGCTCGTCCCGGCCTCGGCCGACGTCGCCTCGGCGCGCGCCTCCGGCGAGGAGTGGCTGGCCGTGGTGGACGAGAGGGAACGGCCGCTGGGCTGGGTCTCGACCCGGGAGCTGCCCGGGTCCGGCACCCTCGCCGACCTGGAGCTCGCGCCGTACGGGACCTATGTCAGCGGGCGCGACTCGCTGCGCGGCGCGCTGGACGCGACGCTGCTGTCGCCCTCGGGCAACGCCGTCGCGGTGGACGCCTCGGGCCGGGCGGTGGGCGTCGCCACCCGCCGGGCCCTGGAGGAGGCCCTGACCGAGGTCGCGGCCGGCACGACCGGCAAGGACACCGGCTCGTCCGTGAAGGACACCGGCACGGCCGTCAAGGACGTCGAGGACGTCAAGGACGTCAAGGACGTCGAGGACACTGACTCGTCCGTCGAGAACGTCGAGAACGTCAAGGACACCGGTTCGTCCGTGAAGGACGCCGGGGGAACCGCCGGTCCGAACGGCACCACCGGTGGTGCGGGAGGCGTCGATGGATGAGGAACCGCTGGTCCGCTGGGACTGGATCGGCCGCAACTGGCCCACGATCCAGGACCTCCTCGCCGACCACGTCGTGATGGCGCTGGTACCGGTCGTCGTGGGGCTGCTCATCGCGCTCCCGCTCGGGCTGGCCGGGGTCCGCTGGCGCTGGCTCTACCAGCCGACCGTCGGCCTGATGAACGTGGTCTACTCGCTGCCCTCGCTGGCCGTCTTCATCGTGCTCATCCCGCTGACCGGCCTCGCGACCCGCACGACCGTCATGGTCCCGCTCACCTTCTACGCCATGGCGGTGCTCATCCCCGCCGTCGTCGACGGTCTGGCCTCGGTCCCCGACCACGTACGGCAGTCCGCGGTGGCCATGGGCTTCACCCCGCTGCGCAGGCTGCTCCAGGTGGAGCTGCCGATCGCGGTGCCGGTGGTGCTGGCCGGGCTGCGGGTGGCGACGGTCGCCAGCGTCAGCCTGGTGAGCGTCGGCGCGCTGGTCGGCAGGGGCGGGCTCGGTTACCTGTTCATCGACGGCTGGCAGCGGCAGTTCTACACGCCGATCGTCGTGGGCATCGTGCTGGTCGTGGTGCTCGCCGGGATCGCGGACCTGCTGCTGATCCTGGCGCAGCGCCTGCTCACCCCGTGGTCGAGGGCGAGGGGGTCCGCGTGAACTGGCTGCTCGACTTCTTCGGGAACCCCGCCACCTGGTCGGGGCCCGACGGGATCCCGATCCGGCTGCTGGAGCACCTGGAGTTCGCCGGGCTCTCGCTGCTGCTGGCCACCCTGATCGCGCTCCCGCTGGGGCTGCTGATCGGCCACACCGGCAGGGGTGCCCTGCTGGTGATCCTCATCGCCAACGCGGCCCGCGCGCTGCCCACGCTCGGCCTGCTGGTCCTCATCGTGCTGTTCATGGGCGTCGGGACGATCCTGCCGGTGCTGATCCCGCTGGTGGCGCTGGCCGTCCCGCCCATCCTGGTCAACACCTACGAGGGCATCCGCGGGGTCGATCCCGAGCTGCGCGACGCCGCGTACGGGATGGGGCTCAAGGGCGGGCAGGTCCTCGGGCGGGTGCTGGTGCCGGTCGCGCTGCCGCTCATCCTGCTGGGCCTGCGGCTGGCCGCGATCCAGGTGGTGGCGACCGCGACCGTGGCCGCGTACGTGGGTCTGGGGGGGCTCGGCCGGTTCATCATCGACGGTCTGGCGACCAAGAACTTCCCGAGCACGATCGGCGGGGCGGTCCTCGTGGCGCTGTTGGCGCTGCTCGTCCAGCTCGGGTTCACTCTGGTGCAGCGCGTAACGGTCTCCCCGGGGGTCAGCCAGCGCCAGTCCATCCGATAGTCTCCTATACCCCCCGTTTTAGAAGGGAATAGCACGATGAAGCGCTTTTTCGGCACCGCGGCGGTCCTTCTGTCCGCGGCGCTCACCCTTACCGCGTGCGGCGGCGGAGATCCGCTGACCAGCGCCTCCCCGGCGCCCGCGGGATCCGGCTCCTCCTCCGCCCCGGCGGCCGGGGGGAAGGTCGTCATCGGTTCGGCCAACTTCCCGGAGAACGTCCTGCTCGCCGAGATCTACTCCCAGGCCCTGGAGGCCAAGGGCGTCCAGGTCGAGGAGAAGCTCAACATCGGCAGCCGCGAGGTCCTCTACGACCAGGTCAAGAGCGGCGGCCTGACGGTCCTGCCCGAGTACATCGGCTCGCTGCTGGCCTTCGTCGACAAGACGACCACGGCCAAGTCCAAGGACGACGTCGTGGCCGGCCTGAAGGAGAAGCTCCCCGCCGAGCTGGAGGTGCTGACCCCGGCCGCGGCCGAGGACAACAACTCGCTGACCGTCACCAAGGAGACCGCCACCAAGAACGGCCTCACCACGATCGAGGACCTGGTCAAGGTCTCCAAGACCTTCTCGGTGGGCGGCCCGCCGGAGTTCCAGAGCCGCCAGGAGAAGAACTTCAAGGACACCTACGGCCTGGAGTTCAAGGAGTGGAAGAAGACCGGTGACGCCACCGCCGACGCCATCAAGGACGGCACCGTCCAGGTCGGCAACGTCTTCACCACCGACCCGAAGATCCTCGTCAACGACCTGGTCTCCCTCCAGGACAACAAGAGCGCCTTCGCCTCCGAGAACATCGCCCCGCTGGTCAACAAGGCGGGCGTGAACGACACCGTCCGCACGACGCTGGACGCGGTCTCGGCCAAGCTCGACACCGCCGGCCTGGTCGGGCTGATGAAGCGCGTCGCGGTCGACAAGGACGACGCGGCCACGGTCGCCAAGGACTGGCTGACCCAGAACGGCCTGCTGTAGCGGCGGCGGATCGTTCCGCGCGGCCGTCGCGATCCGACCCGGAACGGCCTGCCGCGACGCCCGCGGACTCCTCCGCAGGGCCGTCGTGAAAGGAAGGCGGGTGGACCTCCACCCGCCTTCCGCCTTTTCCGGCACGGAACCCCGGCAAACCGGTGCCCGGCACGGAACCCGGGGAGGCGGACGCCTCGACGAGCCTCCCGCTTCCGCCCCCGCCGGAGTGGTTCCGTCGTCTACGCCCCCACCGGGACGGCGTCGTCCCACAGGCCGGTGCCGCAGGCGCCGACCAGCGCGGTGACGCGCGCCAGCACGTCGGCGGCGGGCAGCGGATCGAGGCGCCGGCCGTCGCGCAGGCGCAGGGCGACGTCACCGGACGCGGCCTCACGCGCCCCGATGACGACCTGGTACGGCACGAGCCTGGCCTGCCGGACCCGGGCCCCCAGGCTGCCGCGTTCCGGCCCGGCGACCTCCGCCCGCAGCCCGAGGTCGCCGCACCGCCGGGCCAGCGCCTCGGCGTCCGGCAGCTCGGCCTCGGAGACGGGCAGGATAGCGAGCTGGACGGGGGCCAGCCAGGCGGGGAAGGCGCCGCCGTGCTGCTCGATGAGGTGGGCGACGGCCCGTTCCACGCTGCCGACGATGCTGCGGTGGACCATGACGGGCCGGTGCCTCGCGCCGTCCGCGCCGACGTAGCGCAGGTCGAACCGTTCGGGCTGGTGGAAGTCGACCTGGACGGTGGACAGGGTCGACTCCCGGCCCGCGCCGTCGGTCACCTGGACGTCGATCTTGGGGCCGTAGAATGCGGCCTCCCCCTCGGCGGCCTCGTAGGGCAGGCCGGAGCGGTCGAGGACGCCGGTCAGCAGGGCGGTGGAGCGCCGCCACATCTCCGGGTCGGCGACGTACTTCCCTCCGGGGCCCGGCAGGGAGAGACGGTAGCGGGCCCGGGTCAGGCCGAGCGCCGCGTACGCCCGGCGGATCATCTCCAGCGCCCCGGCCGCCTCGTCGGCGACCTGGTCGGGAGCGCAGAAGATGTGCGCGTCGTTGAGCTGGATGGCCCGCACCCGGGTCAGCCCGCCGAGCACGCCCGAGGGCTCCGAGCGGTACATGCCGCCCAGCTCGGCCATGCGCAGCGGCAGCTCCCGGTGGCTGCGCGAGCGGGAGCGGTAGATCAGCGCGTGGTGCGGGCACAGGCTCGGCCGCAGCACCACCTGCTCGGACCCCAGCTCCATGGGCGGGAACATGTCGTCGCCGTAGTGCGACCAGTGCCCGGAGATCTCGTACAGCTCCCGTTTGCCCAGTACGGGCGAGTACACGTGCCGGTAGCCCGCCCGCCGCTCGGCGGCGCGGACGTACTCCTCCAGGGCGTGGCGCACGGTCGCGCCGTCGGGCAGCCAGTAGGGCAGTCCCGCGCCGATCAGCGGGTCGGTGTCGAACAGGTCCAGCTCACGGCCGAGCCTGCGGTGGTCGTGGTCGTACATGGCGGTCTCCTCGCGTACGTCGGGCGAGTGACCGCAAGACGAAGCCCCGGGGCACTCGCCCCGGGGCTTCGACTAGGACATCCGTCAGCGCGCCGGGACACTCTCCGGCGTCGTCGTCATGGCAGCGCGCTTCATGGTGGAAACGGTAGCAGAGACCTCGCGGCGTCCACGAGGTCGTTCCCGGGCGGCGCCCAGGGGGTGAGCATCCGCCCGGCTCCGGGATGATGGGCGCATGAACCACTTCGTCGAGTCCATGGCCCAGGTGGTGACCGGGGTGACGGTCGTCACGGTGAAGGACGAGCGCGACGACGTGGGGGTCACGGTCGCCACCTTCACCTCGATCTCGCTGGACCCGCCGCTGGTGATGGTGAGCCTGGACAACGAGGGGTATCCCAACGAGCTGCTGCTCCGCAACGACCGCTGGGCCGCCAGCGTGCTGTCGGCCGGGCAGAAGACGATCGCCAGCCGGTTCTCCACGGCGGGACGGCCGGGGGCGCGGCTGCTGCTCGCGGGCACCCCGCACCACCGGGGCAGGCTGAGCGACGCCCTGGTCGTGGACGGCGGCGTCACCGCGCTGGAGGCCGAGACGGTCAAGGTCGTCCCGGCCGGGGACCACACGCTCTTCATCGCGAAGGTGCTCGGGGTCGACTACGTCGACGCGTCGGCCACGCCGCTGTCCCGCTACCGGGGCCGCTACCGCTGACGCCCCGGTAGCGGCTGCCGCCGATCAGCGGATGGTCCACCAGCCCGGCAGCATCAGCGGGCCGTACGACGGCAGGCCCAGCTCGCCGGCCAGGTGGGCGATCGGGCCCCACGCCTCCAGCCTGACCTGGGCCAGGGCCGCGGCCTTGTCCTCGCTGGACTCCGCGGGCCGCAGCCGCTCCAGCGGGCTCAGCCTCGGGTAGGGGCGCACCGGCGCGTCGGCGGCGAGCCCGGCCTTCCTCCTGGCCAGCGACAGCGCGTCCTCCAGGCCGCCCAGCTCGTCGACCAGACCCCTCTCCAGGGCGTCGGCCCCGGTCCAGACCCGGCCCTTGGCCAGCTCGTGGGCGCGTTCGCGGGACAGGCCGCGGCCCTCGGCGACCTTGTTCACGAAGTCGTCGTAGACCCGGTCGAGCCAGGCGTTGATCCGCGCCCACTGCGCGTCGGAGAAGCCCTTGGTGGAGGAGAGCATGCCGGAGTTGGTGCCCTCGCCGACGGTCTCGGAGGAGATGCCGATCTTCTCCAGCAGCCCGCTGATGACCGCCTTGCCGCCGAAGACGCCGATGGAGCCGGTGAGTGTGCCCGGCTGGGCCACGATCGCGTCGGCCGCCATCGAGACCATGTAGCCGCCGGAGGCCGCCAGGTCGCCCATGGAGATCACGATGGGCTTGCCCGCCTTGCGGGTCAGCACGACCTCGCGCCAGATGGCGTCGGAGGCGGTGTAGGAGCCGCCGGGGCTGTCGACGCGGAAGACCACGGCCTTGACGTTGTCGTCGCGGCGGGCCGCGCGCAGGGCGGCGCAGATGGTGTCGGAGCCCATGGCCCCGCCGCCGCCGAGCGGGCTGCGGCCGCTGCGGCCGAGCCGGATCGCGCCGCTGCCGTGGACCAGCGCGACGGTCTGCTCACCCGGACGCGGGAGCTTCCTGGAGGTCAGCGCCTTGGCGTAGCGGCCGACGTACTGCAGTATGGCGTCGTCGCCGACGGCGCTCTTGACCTCGTCGTAGACCTCGTCGCGGTAGGCCATCCGGTCCACCAGCCCGGCCTCCAGGGCCTCGGCGCCGATGAAGGGGCCCTGGTCGATGAGCTCGCGCACCCTGGCCGCGTCGATGCCGCGTCCCTCGGCGATGCCGGCGACGACCTGCTCGGTGACCGACTCGGTGATGCGGCTCATCGACTCGCGGTGGGCCTCGGTCATGTGGTCCTGGGTGAAGGTGTTGGCGGCGGTCTTGTACTCGTGCCGCTGGCCGACCTGGTACTCGACGCCGAGCTTGCCGAGCGCCCCGCGCAGGAAGCGCTGCTCCATGGCGACACCGGTGAGCCCGACGTCGCCCGAGGGCTGCAGGTAGATCCGCTCGAAGCCGCTGGCCAGGTAGTAGGGGACGGTGCCCGCGCCGAGCTCGCCGAAGCTCTCGGCGTAGGCGACGGTCAGCTTGCCCGCGGCCCTGAAGTACGCCACGGCCTGGCGGAGCTCCTGGACGACCGCCAGCCCCGGGGACTGGGAGCCGATCTTGACGATCAGCGCCTTGACCCGGTCGTCGGTCCTGGCCCGCTTCAGGCCGGAGAGCACGTCGGTCAGGCTCGTCTTCCGCATCGCCATGATCGCGGTCAGCGGGTCGGAGGGAGGACCGTCGGTGAGGCCCTCGGTGAGGTCGAGCTCAAGAACCAGCGGGGCGGTACGCCGCTGCCGGAACCGGTCGACGGAATCGATGATCACCTTGGTCGCGTCCATGCTCTTCACCCTAAGCGACACATACCGGGCTTACGCGGCCCGGCGGTGGTGACCCTGTTCCGGACCTTCCGCCGGGCCCGTGATCCGGTGGGGCCGCCCGCCCGCGACCGCCGGAGCGGACGGCGACGCGGGCGGTCACCCGCCCCTCGGCCACGGGCTCCCCCGCTGCGGCGGCGAGGTCAGGCGGGCCTGCGGGCGTTCACCCGCTTCTTCAGCAGTGACGTGGACGCGGCCGGGGCGGAGCCCTTCAGGCGCTGCCTCTCCACCGAGGTCAGGACGGCCTTCAGGGTCCCCTTCCCCTTGATCGCGGCGGTGAAGTTCACCCCGCCGTTCGCCCAGTTCAGCCAGGAGGCGAGCAGCTCGCGCTCCAGGGCGGCCCGCGCGGTCCGCCTGGCCGGTGCGAGTACCCGGTACGCGGCCGCCAGGCTGGAGGCGCGGGTGACCTCGGGGAACACGGTGCTGGCCTTGCCCGCCAGGCCGAGGTAGCAGCCGAGCGTCGCGTCCGGGATCGTGCCCCTGCCCCGGGAGATCTCGGTGGCCCACTGCGCGGCCGTCAGCGTCCTTGAGGACCTGCCGCGCGTGCACACCGCCGGGGCCCCCGGCGCCGGTGCCCCGGGCGGGGGGACGGTCACGGTCACGGTGATCGTCACCGTCGGCAGCGGGATCGGGCTGGGCACCGGGTCGTCCGGCGTGGCCGTCGGGGACGGGCCCGAGCTCGGCTCGGGGCTGGGCCCGTCCCCGGGGTCGTCGGCGGGGGGATCGGACGGCGGGCCGCCGGGGTCGGCCGGGTCGCCGGTCCCGGGGGGCGGCGGGGTGACGGGCGAGCCGGGGGTGCCTCCGGCGAGCGCGGCGTTCAGGTCGAGGCGCGGGGTGGTCACCTGGCCGTGGACGATCGGGCGGCCCGCCCTGGTGAGCGTCTCGGCCAGCGCGTCCGGGGTGCCCGGGGTCTTCTGGGCCGCCAGGGCCACGGCACCGGCGACGAACGGGGCGGACATCGAGGTCCCGCTGTAGACCTGGTGGCCGCCGCCCGGCACCGCGGAGTCGATCTCCAGGCCGGGGGCGAAGAGGTCGAGCACGGGGCCGTGGTTGGACCACGGGGGAACGGTGTCGTCGTCGCCCGTCGCGCCGACGGTCACCGCGCCGGAGAAGCAGCCGGGCGCCCCGGCTCCGGCGACGCCCTCGTTCCCGGCGGCGGCCACGACGGCCACGCCCCTGGCGCGGAGGTCGTCGACGCGTCCCCTCATCGAGCTCAGCCCGGGCTCGTCGTCGCACGCCCCCTCGTACAGGCCGCCGCCGAGGCTCATGTTCACCGCGGAGATGTTCCTGCCGGCCCCCTTGAGCTTCGCGACGTGCTCCAGGGCGAGCAGGATCGTGGACTCGAAGGCGGTCAGGCAGGCCGTGCCGGTGTCGTCGCAGTCGTCGATCCTGCTGAAGACCTGGATCGCCACGATGTCGGCGTCCGGCGCGACGGCGTGGGCGATCCCGGCGACGTGGGTGCCGTGGTCGCACAGGTTGACCTGGCCGTCGACGCAGGCGGGGGTCTCGGCGTCGGCGGAGGCGTCGCCGGTCTGCCCGTTGGGGCACAGGGACCGCGCGCCGTCGTCGACGGCGGAGAAGCACGCCTGCTCCACGACCCTGCCCCCGAGGTCGGGGTGGTCGGCGTCGATCCCGGTGTCGATGATCGCGATCGTCTGGCCCTGTCCCTTGAGCCCGGCGGCGTGCGCGCGGTCGGCGCCGATCACCTGGAGGCTGGAGGCCAGGGAGGCCGCGCCGGAGGCCGACGCGAGGGAGGTGAACGGGCCCATCGGGCCCATCGGGCTCACGGAGAGCCGGGAGCCCAGGGAGACCGGGGAGTAGGTGCGGTCGCGGCGGATGGAGCGGACGCGCGGGTCCTGGGCCAGCCGGGTCAGGGACTCACCGGTGGCCTCGACCACGATGAACGAGGCTTCCGCCGGTTCCAGGACGACCTCGGCGCCGGGCAGCGACCGCGCCTCGCCGGCCACCGGGGCCGCCTCGGCCGGGGCGGCCAGCTCGACGATGACCCGGGTCCCGTCGCCGTCGCCGGCGAGCCCTGCTTCCAGCTTGGGACGGGCGGCCGGGGCCTGGCCGTCCCCGGGAGGCCCCTGTGGCCCGTCGGAGGTGGCCTGGCCGTCCGCCGGGGGAGGGGGGGCCGTCGTCCCGCCGTCCGGAGGCGTCGCGGGGGGAGGGGCGGCGGGCGGGGGCGAGGTCGCGCTCGCCGAGGCGGCCGGCGGGGCGGGGGCGTCCTCCGCGAGGGCGGGCACCGCCGGGGCGACGGTGAAGATCATCGCCATGGCCACGAGAGCTCGAAGTCGCACGCGTCCTCCGGGGGGATGAAACAGGCGATTCGGAGTCTAAGCAGACGTATGTCCCGCGTGAATACCCTGCCCGGAATTCAGGGGATCTTCGGAGAAAAGCTCGACCCTCCGCGGCGTGACGCGCACGGAGGGTCGAGTGGTCGGAATGTTACTTGAGCCCGTTGGCGATCGCGGTGATGAGTTCGCCGTTGGTGGTGTCGCCGCTGGTCTCCCAGAAGAACGCACCGCCCAGACCCTGGTTCTTGGCGTAGGTCATCTTCCCGGCGATGGTGGCGGGGGTGTCATAGCTCCACCAGTTGCCGTTGCAGAAGCCGTACGCCGTGCCGCCCACGGTGCCGGTGGCCGGGCACTTGGTCTTGAGGACCTTGTAGTCGTCGATCCCGGCCTCGTAGGTGCCCTGGGCCGCGCCGGTGGCGCTGCCGCCCGGAGCCGCCTGGGTCACGCCGGTCCAGCCGCGGCCGTAGAAGCCGATCCCCAGCAGCAGCTTGCCGGCCGGGATTCCCTTGGCCTTGAACTTCTGGATCGCCGCGTCGGAGTTGAAGCCGGCCTGGGGGATGCCGGTGTAGGAGGTCAGGGGGGAGTGCGGAGCCGTCGGGCCCTGAGCGTTGAACGCGCCGAAGTAGTCGTACGTCATCGGCATGAGCCAGTTCAGGTTGTTGATGGCCCCGGCGTAGTCGGCGGCGTCGATCTTGCCGCCGTTGGAGCCGTCGGCGGTGGTCGCCGCGGTGATCAGGGCGTTGGAGCCGAACCTGGTACGCAGCGCGGAGATGATGTTCTTGAACGCCGCCGGGCCGCTGGTGTCACAGGTCAGACCGCAGGCGTTGGGGTACTCCCAGTCGATGTCGATGCCGTCGAACACGTCGGCCCAGCGCGGGTCCTCGACCAGGTTGTGGCAGGAGTCGGCGAACGCGGCCGGGTTCTGCGCGGCCTGGGTGAAGCCGCCGGACCAGGTCCAGCCGCCGAAGGACCAGATGACCTTGATGTTCGGGTAGGCCTTCTTCAGCTTGCGCAGCTGGTTGAAGTTGCCGCGCAGCGCGCCGGTGTCCCAGGTGTCGGCCACGCCGTCGACGCTGTCGGCCGCGGTGTAGGCCTTGTCGTAGTCGGCGTAGGAGTCGCCGATCGTGCACCTGCCGCCGGTGGTGTTGCCGAAGGCGTACAGGATGTGCGTCAGCTTCTGCGCGGAGCCGTTGGTGACCAGGTTCTTCACGTGGAAGTTACGGCCGTAGACGCCCCACTGGGTGAAGTAGCCGACGATCTTCTTGCCGCCGGGAGGCTGGACGGTCGGGGTGACCGTCGGCGTCGGGGTCGGCGTCGGGGTCACCGTGGGGGTGACCGTCGGCGTCGGGGTGGGGGTCGGGTCCGTGGTCCCGCCGCCGCTGCAGGAGGCGCCGTTGAGCTTGCAGTTCAGCACGCCGGAGATCCCGCCTCCGACGCCGTTGAAGCCGAAGCTCGTCGAGGCGCCCGCGGCCAGCGCGCCGTTCCACGACTTGTTGACGAAGGTGTAGTGGTTGCCGCTCTTCGTCAGGTCCGCGTCCCAGGAGGAGCCGATGGACGTCCCGGAGGGGAGGTCGAACTCCACCTTCCAGTTCGTCAGCGCGCTCGTTCCGGCCTTCACGACGACCTTGCCCTCGAAGCCTGAGCCCCAGTTCGAGGTGGTCGAGTAGGTCGCGGTGGCGGGTGTGGCGGCCGTCGCGGTGCCGATTCCCAGGGGAACCAGCAGCGCCGCTGCCGCGATGAAGGAGCCGATGGTGATTCGTCGCAAGGGTCGCTCCAGGTCAGAGATTGCCTAGCCCCCGTATTCATAGGAAAGTTTCCTATTAATTTCCAGAGCGTAAGTCTCCGGTGCGCCGACGGTCAATGCCTAGTTCGTGGATATAAGGCCGATTTAAGGTTTTTGGCGGTGCGCCGGGCACACCTGGCGCGCACGGAGATGCCCGGGTGCACTTCAGGTGCACCCGGGCATCTCCGGGGTCCGGCTCCGGGGGAGTTCGTCCCGGCGCGGAAAGGGGACGGGTCAGGCCGACGCGGCCTCGTCACGCTCCTCCGGCCCGGTCGTGAACGGTGGCTCCACGGCACGCGTGGCGGCCGGTTCGACGGCCGGGGCGAGCGTGGGAGGCGGTTCGGCCGCCGCCTCCAGCCGCTCCGCGGTCATCTCCCGCTCCCCGGCCCGTACGGTCTCCACCGCGTGCTCCTCCACAACGACCGGCTTCGGCACACCGGCGTGACGCAGCCAGATGGCGCCCAGCGGCGGGACGCGCAGCGTGGCGGAGTACGGCAGGCCGTGACGCGGCTCCTCGACGGCCTCGACGCTGCCGAAGTTGCCCACGCCGCTGCCCGCGTAGTCGTAGGCGTCGGTGTTGAGCACCTCCTCCCACCGGCCGGGGAACGGCAGTCCGAGACGGTACTCCTGGTGGGGCGCGCCGGAGAAGTTGGCCACGCAGACCAGCGCCGAGCCGTCCTCGGCGGAGCGGAGGAAGGAGAAGGTGTTGCCCAGCGCGTCGTCGGCGTCGATCCAGCGGAACCCCTCGGGGGAGGTGTCCAGGCCCCACAGCGCGGGGGAGTCCCGGTAGACCCGGTTGAGGTCGCGGACCAGCCGCTGCACGCCCCGGTGGCCGTCGAAGTCCAGCACCCACCAGTCGAGGCCGCGCTCCTCCGACCACTCCGAGCCCTGGCCGAACTCGCACCCCATGAACAACAGCTGCTTGCCCGGGTGGGCCCACATGAAGGCGTAGAGCGCGCGCAGGTTCGCGAACCGCTGCCACTCGTCACCGGACATCTTGCCGAGCAGCGACCCCTTGCCGTGCACCACCTCGTCGTGCGACAGCGGCAGCACGAAGTTCTCCGAGTACGCGTACATCAGCGAGAACGTCATCTGGTGGTGGTGGTACTGCCGGAAGACCGGCTCGTGCTTGAGGTAGGCCAGGGTGTCGTGCATCCAGCCCATGTTCCACTTGAACCCGAAGCCGAGCCCGCCCAGGTGGACCGGGCGGGAGACGCCCGGCCACGCGGTGGACTCCTCGGCGATGGTCACGATGCCCGGGGCCTCGCGGTAGGCGACCGCGTTCATCTCCTTGAGGAACGCGACGGCGTCGAGGTTCTCCCGGCCGCCGTACTCGTTGGGCGTCCACTCGCCCTCGCGCCGCGAGTAGTCCAGGTAGAGCATCGAGGCGACCGCGTCCACGCGCAGGCCGTCGACGTGGAACTCGCGCAGCCAGTACACCGCGTTGGCGACCAGGAAGTTGCGCACCTCCCGGCGGCCGAAGTCGAAGATGTAGGTGCCCCACTCCGGGTGCTCGCCGCGCGCCGGGTCGGCGTGCTCGTACAGCGGGGTGCCGTCGAACCGGGCCAGCGCCCACTCGTCCATCGGGAAGTGCGCGGGCACCCAGTCGACGAGCACGCCGATGCCGGCGGCGTGCAGGCTGTCGACCAGGTGGCGGAAGTCGTCGGGGGAGCCGAACCGGGAGGTCGGCGCGTAGTAGGACGTCACCTGGTAGCCCCACGAGCCGCCGAACGGGTGCTCGGCCACCGGCATGAGCTCCACGTGGGTGAAGCCCATCTCCGTCACGTACTCGACCAGCTCGACGGCCAGCTCCCGGTACGACAGGCCAGGACGCCACGAGCCCAGGTGCACCTCGTAGACGCTCATCGGCTCGTGCGTCGCGTCGTTGCCGGCCCGGCGCCGCATCCACTCGGCGTCGTTCCAGTCGTACTCCGACCGCTCGATCACCGAGGCGGTCGCGGGGGGCAGCTCGGTGCGCCGGGCCATGGGGTCGGCCTTGGCCCGCCAGACCCCGTCGGCGCCGAGAACGCTGAACTTGTACCGGTCGCCGGGGCCCAGCCCGGGGACGAAGAGCTCCCACACGCCCGACCGGCCGAGCGAGCGCATCGGGTACGCGCCGCCGTCCCAGTGGTTGAAGTCGCCGATGACCCGCAGGCCGCGCGCGTTGGGGGCCCACACGGCGAAGGCGGTGCCCTCGACGTCCTCGTGCCGCATGACGCGCGCGCCGAGGACCTCCCAGAGCCGCTCGTGCCGTCCCTCGCCGATGAGGTGCAGGTCCACCTCTCCCAGCGTGGGCCAGTGCCGGTAGGGGTCGAGGACCTCGTACGGCTCGGCGCCGGGGTAGGAGACCCGCAGCCGGTAGTCGGGGACCTTGTCCAGGCCGGGGATCGTCACCGCGAACACGCCGTGGGCCACGTGCTCCATCTCGTGGACCTCGCCGTCCACGACGGCCTGGACCCCCTGCGCCATCGGCCGCAGTGTCCGGATCGTCACGCCCTCGGGACCCGGATGGGACCCGAGGATCGAGTGCGGATCATGGTGTGCTCCGCCCGCGAGCCGGTCCAGGTCCAGGTGCGCGTCCATGCTTACTCCCGTAGATCGTTGGCCCCTACCTTGCCCTACTCGGGTGCTTCACCCATGCCCTTGTCCGCTATCACCATGCGCGTTCCGAAACGTGCGGACGGGAGTGAGGCGAAAGTCACGATTGTCGGTTTTGTGGGGCCTGTCGTGGCGCTTTCCGCCGACCGTATCCGATCATGGAGCGACTCCGCCGGGGACGCTCCGCATCGGCGGAGCGCTCTCGGCGGGGATTCCCGGCGACGACGCCGGGCGGGGTCCGGTACGGGTTTCCGGGCTAGTACGGGTTCTTGGCGGTGACGTCGCGCGGGGTGACGCGGAACCCCTGCCAGTGGCTCGGCATCGGATCGGCGTCCTCGTCGCGGGGGACGTGGTGGAAGCCGACGTTGACCCACAGGACGGGGTCGGTGAGCCGCTCCCCGTTGGTGTAGCGGTCGACGGACCGGGCGCACCGGGGGGACGGGTTGACCGTCGCCAGGCGCTCGCAGGAGCGGTACTGGGTGACGTAGAGGTCGGCCCGGGTGAAGGCCTCGTCCGCCGGGCCGCGGTACTGGTCGCTGTCGGAGTTGTTGATCTCCCAGGAGACGGGGTGCCGGTCGGCGTTGCGCACCTTGCGGTCGACCACCCGCCACCAGCGCATCGGCCTGCGCACCGTCCCGGTCTCGGTGGTGAACGCCGTGCGGGTCAGGCGCCGGTTCGCGGTGCCCGAACCGGCGAAGTCGTACTGCTCCACCACGTCGTCGGCCCGGCCCGCCACGTCGAAGTCCATCCGCCAGAAGACGTTGTGGGTGTGACTGGCCTCGAACTTGGTGTCGCCCACCCCGATCGGCCAGCCGTACTCGGGGGTGGTGGTGAACCCCGCGAGGGAGCCGGTGGCCCCCACGCGCGGGGTGATCGAGCCGTCGTCGGCGAAGGCCCACTCGGCGAGGTAGGTGTACCAGCCGACCTGGAAGGCGGCGAACACCACCAGCTCACGTCCCTGGGCCGTCACGTTCAGCCGGTCGGGGACCGCCTTGAGGTGCGCGTGGCCCCGTGCCCTGGTCGTCACGCAGACGAACTGCTCGCGCCGCTCGCCGAGCGGGCAGTCGGCGGCCCGCAGCGGGACGGCGGTCTGGCCCAGCGACCCGATGTCGTGGTAGCGCGGGCGGCCCCGGTCGTAGGGCACGTGGATCTGGGCCAGCGAGGTGCTGCGCAGCACGGTGAGCGCCCGCTGGCCCCGGGGGGTGTAGACGACCCTGCTCAGCGTCAGCCCCTCGACGTTGCGCATCTCCCAGCAGAGCTGCCAGCGCGCCCCGTTGGGCAGGGTCTTGTCGATCCGGTACGGCGCGTTGCACGGCGTCGCGGGGGTCCGCGGGGACGCCGGAGACCCCGGAGACCCCGGGGACCCCGGAGACGCTGTGGACGCTCCCGGTGGCGGGGCGGGAGCCGCCGGAGCCGCCGGGGACGCCGGGGACGCGGTCGCGGCGGTGAGGGCCGTGGCGAGCAGGACACAGGACAGGGCGAGGCGCAGGGACACCGGTCACCACTCCAGGGTGTGGATCTTCTTGGCGGACAGGTCGACGACGACGCGGCTGGTGTCCAGCCAGGTGCCGTCGGGCAGCCGTACGAACAGCCGCAGGCACCGGTGGGTCTCGCACTGGCGCGCGGACCCGCTCTCGCCGGACGGGGTGAAGATCAGCCCGCGCAGCCCCAGGGCCGCCGCGGACCGCAGCGCCCCGCCCCCCGCCCTGGCGTACGCCTCGCGCAGCCCCTTGCCGAACCCGGGGTCGGCCAGCAGGAGCCCGGCGGCCGTGGTCTCCTCCTCCTTGGAGGGGGGCGGCTGCACCCCCTGCTCCACGGTCTCCCGCACGACCGTGCCCCGGCCGAGGTCGACGGTCCGCACGATGAGCCGGTCGCCGCCGTAGTCGTAGAGGTAGGCGTCGGCGCGGCGCTGACCCGGGGAGTCCTTGTCGTCGTCGCGCTCGACGTAGAGCAGCTTGGTCCGGCCGGCGGCCAGGTGTGACCGGGAGCCCGCCGACGCGATGGCACCGGCCCGCGCCACCTCCTGGCCGGTGAGCGGGTCCTCCAGCGCGGGCAGGCGCGCCGAGGAACCGGCGGCCCGCGACCCCTGCTCGCCGGAGACGAGCAGCCCGGCGAGCAACGCCGCCCCGACGGCCGCGACCACCCCCGCTCCCGTGCCGGCCATGACGATCAGCCTTCGTCCCATCAGTGCCCCTTTACTCACCGTTGACGTTCCCTTGCGAAGAGTAGCGATCGGGGAAAGTCGTGGCGGCTTGAAAGGGGTATTGCGCCGTTGGTCGCTATTGCTGATCTTTGTGCGTTCGATCCGTTTTCATGGCAGAGCCCGCTTCTTCCGGTGGTGTCCTCGATTTCCTGTCACGCCTGGGGCGCCGGCCCTGTCCTTTTCCTGTCGCGTTCTCGACTTCCGGCCGCCTTCGGTACGCGCGGCGTGTCCAAGGGGTGGACATATCTGTCATTTCACTGCACATCAAGCGGCTTTCTGTCATAACCGGGTTTCCATGCGGCCGGAAGTTCGCGGGCACGCCGGATTTCCCGCCCGTTCCGGCGCTTCCGGCATCCGCGGCCTCTCCCGCGCCCCGCGATGTCACGTTCCCCGGAACCCCCGGAACCCCCGGAACCCCCGGAACGCCGTGGCGCCCCGGGACCTCGCCGTGTCCCAGGGGCGCTCCGGCACGTCCGGTGCCGTCCGTGGCTTTCCCGATATGTCGTCGCCTCGGAACAGGTCCTGGTTTTTCATCGCGCGCCGGGGAGGAGGTCCCACTCCTCCCACGAGATGTCCCGGCCCGGCCAGCGGACCGAGGTGTACGGCCAGGACCCGGCGATCCAGGCGCGGACCGCCGCCTCCAGCTCCTCCTCCAGGCCGGTGCCCTCCTCCTCGTCGCGTACCCAGAACGACACGTCGGCGTCGGCCCCCGCCTTCTCCGGGGGCTCGACGTAGACGCACCCGAGCAGGCGTGCCCCGTCGGGGCTCATCACCGCGTAGTTGAACGACCTGCGCAGCAGGGCCTCCTTCTGGTGCCAGGCCAGGTCGACGAGGTTCTCCTCCAGCGTCATGGTGTCGGGCGGCCAGCCGCCGCCCAGCGGGAAGCGCTCACGGAGGCGGGCGGCGCTGCTCATCACGGCGTCGAAGTCGCGCACCGCGTCGTGCACGGTGATGGGCCGGACGTGGAACCTGCGGTGCTGGACGCCCGGGGGGATCTCGTGGGTTCTCGGGAGGAACGACATGCGGGCCAGCCTGCCGCGACCGCCTTGTCACCGGCTGAATCGGCGCTTGGCGAGCGGCTGCTCGCGCCGGGACGTCACTGGCGGCACCGGGGCATCGAGGGCGTCCCGGGACCCGTGCCGTGCCGTTCCCCGTGCCCCGGCGTCCGGGGCCGGTGCCGGGTCGTCCCTCCTGCGCCGGTGCCGGCGCGTCCCTTCCGGCAGGACCGAAAACAGGTCCCGAACCGGATTCGGTTGTCCCTCTCCCCGGCAAATGGGCGAACCTAATCGGAACAGCCCTTCCGATTTCCCTGTCGCGCCGTGATGAAAGGACGCCGGACGGTGAAACTCCGCGATTCGACCGCAGGTCGGAAGCGCGGGTGGACGGGTCATCCGGATGCCGCCCTTTCCTGAGGCGGGGAAGTCGTGGATTTCGCGTGCGTCACGGCCTGCCGTAATTGAGGATTTTTACGTCTCCCCTGCTCTGCAAGCATCTTCTCCGTTTGCGGGCCGAAGGGCGGGAAAATCTCCGTAAGACCGCCTTGCCCTGCCTGGGGGGCTGTATTACCATCGCGATGCGAAGTACGGGGATATGAAGCGGTAGAGGGTACGGGAAAGCGAACCACGGGGTCGTCCAGTCCGGCACGAGGCAATCCGATCTTGACGCAGGCGCGGGCGCGCCTTTTTTAAAGGTGCCCTCCGACCTGCGCTCGACCATGCTCCAGAAACTGTTCTTCTCTTGTGGAAGGCGCTCTTGACATGACGCTTGCAGGACCGCTCGAAGAGCCCGTCTCCGTCAGGGACTCGGTGTCGGAGCTGACCGCTTCCTCGAGTTACCGGCCGACGGTGAATCCGTACGTTGATGACACTCCCTATCACCGTCCGTTGGACGCCGATCGGCTTTCCAGAATCAAATGGGATCAGCCGCTGACCGAAGACGGATTACTCTCGGACGAGAGCCTGGTGGCCAATCGGCTGCTGATGAACATTTACGAGAGCGACGCGCTTTTCCTCCCCTCCGGAGGGCTCTCCGGAAAGGAGAGGCAGTTCGAGGAGTTCTACGGCCGGAAAGCGCGTCTCCATTCCGATCTCGTACGCCCGGCCGTGGAGTCCTTTGTCTTCGACTCTCTCGGATCGGATGTCCGAATAAACGGACGCTGGGACTGCGACGCCCTTGAGGCGCACGTCCTCGCGGCGATCGACGAGGCGGTGAACGGCGACCGGCCGGCGCTGCGCGCGATCGAGCAGGCGGCGGACCCGCGGCGCGCGGCCGAGATGATGATCGCGCAGATGGCGCTCGACGGCCTGACCGAGGCGACCGCGATGTCGCAGAACCTCGGGGGCGCGTACGGCCCGGAGCAGAGCGAGGTCTTCAAGATCTTCATCGACGAGTTCGGCTACGGCGTCTTCGACGCCAAGCACAGCACCCTGTTCGTCGAGCTCTGCCGCAGCGTGGGCATGAGCGCCGAGCCGCACCACTACTGGTTCTCCTACATGCCGAGCTGGATGGCCGGGAACAACTACTTCTACAAGGTCACCAGGAACCGCTCCCAGTTCTTCCGCTACATCGGCGGCATGGCCTTCCTGGAGGCGACGTTCGCCCCGTCCTTCGCGGCCATGACCAAGACGTACCGCGCGGTCTACGGCGACGGGATCGACACCCGCTACTTCGACGAGCACGCCCACATCGACCAGCACCACGGCAGGATGGCGGTGAACGACCTGCTGCTGCCGCTGGCCCGCAAGCACGGCGACCTCGCCATCCGGGAGCTGCTGCGCGGCATCGAGGACGTCCGCGTCCTGGGCCGGCTCAACGACGCCGACCTGATCGGGCAGCTCTCCTGGCAGCCGGAGGTCGTCACCGCCGAGACCGGCGGGGACGGGCGGGACGAGCCGCGAGAGATCGACGCCACCACCCCGTTCGAGACGACGATCAGCGACCACGACATGACCGTCTCGGTGCTGGACGGCACCGCCGAGCTGCACTGGAGCGCCACCGGCGAGCCGCTGGAGGTGGCCACGGGCCAGGCGGTGCGCGTCCCCACGGGGCGGCTGTACGGCCTGCGGGCCGGAGCGAGCGCCACGATCGCCTTCACCCGGTCGCCGGCGCGGGCCGATTCGTGAGCGCTCGCGTCAGGGTGGAACTGGAATGGCCCCGGCACAACGCCGTGCGCGCGGGCGACGAGACCTATTTCTGCCTGGAGCGGGACGGTTCCGTCCATCTGATCCACAGCCGCTGCCCCCACCGCGGCGGCCCGCTCCATCTCGGTGAGATCGAGGCCGGGCGGCTGCGCTGCCCCTGGCACGGCAGCACCTTCCGCGTCGACCGCCTCTGTGACCGCGCTGTCCCCACGATCCAGCGAGGTTCCAGCGTCGTCGCCTACCTGCCGGCCGGTGCCGGCGAGGCGGTTCCGGTACAGCAGATCGTGTTCGCGAGCTAGGGACGATTCATGGCACCCATCATCAGGAACGTCGAGGGTTCGTCGAATGGCCCGGGACCCGACGAGTCGCTCTTCTGGGCCGAGGTCATCGGTTCCGAGACCATGCTGAAGCACGGCATGGACGCGATGAACCGGCGGGACTACACCACCGCCGCCAACCTGTTCGCGGGAGCGGGCGGGGCACGCGCCGGGTACGGCCCGGCCAACCTCCTGTTCAACCGCGCGGTGCGCCAGCTCGTGCCGCGCTGGCACTTCGCGATGCTCAACGACCACGCCCGCAACGAGGCCTACCGCAGGGCCATCTCCGCCGTCGTGCGTCCCGGCGACCTCGTCCTGGACATCGGGACCGGGGCCGGGCTGCTGTCCCTGCTCGCCGTCGAGGCCGGCGCCGACATGGTGGTCACCTGCGAGATGGAGCCGGTCATCGCCGCGATCGCCCGCCGGACCATGGCGGTGAACGGCGTGGAGTCGCGGGTGAAGGTGGTGGAGGCGAGGTCGACGGACCTGCGGGTCGGCGTCGACCTTCCCCGTCCGGCGGACGTGCTGGTCACCGAGATCTTCGACTGCGCGCTGCTCGGCGAGGGCGCCCTGCCGAGCATCGAGCACGCCCGCCAGGAGCTGCTGCGGCCGGACGCGACCATCGTGCCGCAGGGCGCCCGGCTGTGGGGGCAGCTGGTCGAGAGCGACGAGCTGTTCGGGCGCAACCACGTGGACACCGTCTACGACTTCGACATGACGCTCTTCCAGCAGTTCAGGTCGATGGAGTACTTCTCCACCTACCTCACCGGCTACCGGCACCGGCTGCTCGGCGAGCCGTTCCCGCTGTTCGACTTCGACTTCCGCACCGGCAAGTGCGAGCAGGAACGCGTCGTCCCGGCGCCGGTGTCGGCCGACGGGACCTGCCACGCGATCGTCATGTGGTTCGAGCTCGACCTGGCCGAGGACGTCACCCTGTCCAACGGCCCCGAGGACCACGGGACGCACTGGCGGCAGGCGGTGCAGACCTTCGAGCGGCCCCTGCCCTGCCGCGCCGGCGAGCCGCTGCGGCTGCTCGTGACCCACGACAACGACCGGGTGCTGGTACGGCCCGAACCCCTCGGTGCCGCCGCGGCCGAAGTGTCCCCTTCCGGACACAGGTAGCCGACAACCACCGGGGACGGGCGGGCGTCCACCCTCGCTCCCGTACCTCCGCCCATTGTGAGGAGAAGATGAGTACCACGGCTGATTCATCCAAGGAACTACGCAAGACCCTGACCATCGGCAGGGGTGTCGGCCTGGCGGTCAGCATGATCGTCGGCAGCGGGCTGCTGGTGTTGCCGGGTCTCGCGTACGCCTCCGTCGGATCCTCGGCGGTCTTCGCCTGGGTCGTGGCGGCGATCATGGTGATCCCCCTGCTGCTGGTCTTCTCGAAGCTCGGCTCGCGCTACCCCAGCGCGGGCGGGGTGATCGGCTTCATGCAGGCCGCCTTCGGCAGGAGCGTCGCCTCGCCCGTCGCCTACGTGCTGCTCGGCGCGACGGCGTGCGGCGGGGCGGCGATGGCGATCACCGGGGGCAACTACACGGCGGTGCTGCTCGGCATGCCCGACGCCGTCTTCCCGGCGACGCTGGCCTACCTGGCGCTGGTGGCCGTGCTGAACGCTTTGGGCTCGCGCCTGGCGGGCGGGGTCCAGACGGTCGTCACCGCGCTGCTGGTGCTGCTCATCGCGGTCGTCGCGGCCGTGCCGTTCGTCACCCCCGGTTTCGACACGCCGGGCACGGTGACGCTGCCGGTGAACTGGCTCGACCTGCTCCCCGCGGTCGGCCTGGTCTTCTTCGCCTTCACCGGCTGGGAACTGGTCGCCTCCACCACCGAGGAGTACCACAACCCCCGGCGCGACCTGCCGCTGGTGCTGATCGCCTCCTTCGTCGTCATCGTGGTCCTGTACGTGGGCATCGCCACCGCCGTCCAGGTGTCGCTGGACCCCGGCGACCCGATGGTCCGGCAGGCGCCGGTGGCGGCGGTCCTGCGGCAGGTCTTCGGCGCCGCCGCCGGGACCGCGGCCGCGGTGCTCGGCGCCCTGATCGTCTTCGCGACGCTGATGGGCGGAACCTGGGCCACCTCGCGGATCGTGTTCGCCACCGCGCGCGAGCGCCTGCTGCCCGCGCGGCTGACCGTCTGCAACAAGGTCAACGGGGCCCCCGTCGCCGCCATCGTGTTCGCCGTCCTGATGTTCGGCACGGTCGTGCTCCTGAACGGCGCCAAGCTGCTCACGCTGGACCAGGTCTTCCGGCTGTCGGCGGTGAACTTCATCATCGGCTACGCCATGTCGGCCCTGGCGTACGGCGCCCTGTTCAGGGGGCCGAGGCACTGGCTGCTGGTGGTGCTGGCGTGCGCCCCGGTGGTGGTGCTCCTGATCGGCTTCGGCTGGATGCTGCTCTACCCCCTCGCGCTGCTGACCGCCGGCGCGGTGGTGCACGTGCTGACCGCCGAGAAGGACCCGGTGCCGGTGGCACCCCCGGCCGACTGAACCGGCCGAGGCCGGCCACGACGGCTGAGACCGGCAGGGCGGGCCGGCCCCGGTGAACCGGGACCGGCCCGCCCTGCCGCGTACGGCCACGCCGATCTTTCGCGTTCCCCGGCTCGGCGAGAGAATCCCGCGACGTCTCGTATTCGTGGGTGGGGCGTCCCGTATCTGTGGAATTCGCCTCCGATGGGATGCCGCCGTGCACTCATTGTTCAGCGTTCCGCCCGAGGGCGATGTCGTCGGCGGGGGAACAGGTCGCCGACCATTCCCGTGCGTCCTGTTCGGCGGCCATTGTTCAAGATATCGGATTTAGGTGAGCCGATGTCCTTGTACGGACGACGGCCGTTCGCGATGCCCGGCGACGTGAATTCCGCTGATCTCCCGAGACGGCGGGGTTGTCGACCCCTTGCAGTTGCTCATGCTCATTCGTGCGGTTCTTCCGCGCACTCCGGGGTAGACCCCTCGGTAAAAGGAGGCCTGCGCTCCGATGCTGCTGAGTTTCCGCACGGTCAACCACAGGTCACTCCGTGATGAGCAGCAGTTGCTGCTGACTCCCAGCTACGGCGCCGACAATCCGGAAACGTACGATTTTTCATCGGCGTCTGGAAGGGTACTCGTACGGAGAACATTCTCCGGAGTCCATGCGGCAGGTGGAGGAGATCACGGAGTCGAACGTCCTCTTCCCGTCCGTCGCGGCGCGATCGAAGCAGTTCCTGGTCAGGGCGGTCCACGACTGGTTCTCCGGTGTCCTGGATCGCAAACCCGCGATGACGCTCTCCTCCCGCTCGGCGTTCACCGCGGATCTCCTGGACAGATCCGGTTACCCCGACCGTCTGACGTCGCTGTTGCGGGCTGCGGACACGGGTATCGAGTCGGCTGAGATCGTCGAGGAGACGGACGCGGAGTTCGCCGAGCGGTCCACCCGTTCGGGAGGGGCCGGGAGATACTCGCCGCAACGACGGAAAGACGTGTTCTTCAAACACCGGGGGGAGAACGGCACGTCCGTCCTGGGGCTGCCGGACCAGTCCCTCGGGACAAGGGCCCTGTACGAAATAGGATTGCCGGTCTTCATATCGCTCGATCTGGGGAGCCCCCTCATCGTGGACGGGGTCGGGGAGGCGTGCCGGCGGGCCAGAGAACTCACCGCCGACGACGAGGACGTACTCGCGAATCCCTCGGCCAGCGTCTGGCGGCCGGCCGAGAGCCTCCGCGGCGGATCGGAGACGTCGTGAGTGCGGGACGCGCGTGATCGCGATCTTCGCCGATCGTTCCCGACGCCGTCCACGGGGTGTGAACGCAGCGGGACGTCCTGGTGTCCATCAAGTGCGGTGGCGGGTCCGGAGTGCAGGACCAGGCGTGGTGCCGGATCCTGTTCTCAGGAGCCCGCGCGGTGGTGGCTCAGGAGCTCGCGGGCCAGCGCCTCGCTCCACCACAGCTCGACCCGGTCGGGTGACCAGCCGCGCTCGCCGGTGAGCGTGGTGTAGACGTCGATGCTGCACACGGCCCCGTAGACGTCGACGGCGGACGCGACGTCCAGGCCGTCCCGCAGGGTGCCGTCCGGCCAGGACGAGAACACCAGCACCCGGGTCTCGTCGCCCCGCCCGCGTCCCTCCCGGTAGGCCGTCGCCAGCTCGGGTTCGGTGCGGGCCGCCTCGCGCACCAGCGAGATGACGTCCCCCGCGCGCTCGAACAGCCGCCGGTCGTAGGCGGCCATCGCCGCGAGGTGCCGCTCGGGGACCGTCGTGCCCTCCAGCTCCTCCAGCATCCTCGGCATGTCGGCCGACAGGTCGGCCGCGTCCGCCAGGGCCCGGGTCAGGCCCGCCTTGTTCCCGTACGTCGCGTAGACGGTCGGCGCGGAGACGCCCGCCTCGCGGGCGACCTCCCTGACGGTCGTCACCGCCCATCCCCGGGAGACGAACAGCCGGCGGGCGGCGTCGGCGATCGCCGTCCGGGTCTCCCGCGCCTGTGCCGACCGGCGCAGGGAGTCGTAACGACGCCGTTCCGGCTCTGAGCTCACGGCCCCTCCGAGGCTTTACGGTGCTTATAATGAATATATGCCACGTCAGTCATATGCGGGGTCCTCCCCGGGTTTCTCGCGCGTCACCGGTGTCGCCGCCCTCGGGTTCGCCGTCGCGATCGTCCTCGCCAACGCGGTCATGGTGCCCGCCGGCCTGCCGCTCACCGGGGCCGGGATCGGCGAGGTCGACGCGTTCTTCGGCACCGAGGGCGACGTCGTCGCCCTCGCGTCGGCGATCACCCCCGCCGCCTGGGTGCTGGCCACGCTGTTCGGCGCCGGTGCGGCCGCCGCGCTGCGGCGCCCCGAGCGCGAACGGGGCGAGGCCTGGTCGCTGGTCGGGTTCACCGGGCTGGCGCTGCAGAACGTCACGTTCGCCGGGGTCGTCGCGACCCGCCTGGCGCTCTCGGCCACGGCCGGGCACGACGGCGGCGTGACCCGGGGGTTGTGGGCCCTGCACGACGCGCTGTTCACCCTCAACGGCACCTTCCTGGCCCTCGCCCTCCTCGGCCTGTCGGTGGCGGGCCTGCGTGCCGGCGTGATCCGGTCCTGGCACGGCGCCCTCGGGCTGGTGTCGGCCGCGCTGCTGTTCACCTCGGCCACGCTCACCCCCCTGATCATCGACCACGCCGGCCCCCTGGGTCTCCTCGGCCTCGCCGGCTGGTCGATGTGGGTGGTCTGGATCCTCGCCTACGGCGTCACCCTGATCCGCCTGAACCCGGCCCCGTGACAGGGCGCCGAGGGCCGGGTCATCATGCCGACACGAGGGCGGCGAGGCCGGCGAGGCTGGCGAGGCCGGCGGGGGCGGCGGGGACGCTGGACGACGAGGACGGTGAGGACGAAGGGGACGCCGTGAGGCGGTCACCCCGTACGTCCTCCGCTCGGTGTACGGCACGACCTGACGGGTAGCACCGGGCCGGGACCATCTCGCCGCTTCGCCGGGGCCGCGTGTCCCGCAGGTCCCTCCGGGCACCGCTGCCGGCGGAAGGCGCGGACCACGCGGGCGAGGCAGGCAGGAGGACGAGGCCGAACGGCGCACCGCACGGACGAGCGAGAAGAGGGTGGCATCCATGGCAATGGTCGATCGAGACGACGTCCGCGAGTTGCTGACATCGACGGATCCCGACGCGACGCTGATCTTCGTCGGCGGCGCGTGCCGCGTCGTCCCGGCGGACCGGGTCGAGGGGCTGACCGTGGTCAGCCGCCGCGAGTTGCAGGACCAGCTCGGCGGGAGCGGGAGCGGCGCGGGCGGTGAGGTGAGCGACGCGCGGCTCGACGAGCTGGCGCACCGGCTGGACACCGTGGTCCGTGAGCTCGGTGGCTGACCGGCTTCCGCCGGGACGGGACCCGTGGTGGCGCACCGCCGCCATCTACCAGGTCTACCCGCGCAGCTTCGCCGACGGCGACGGCGACGGCGTCGGGGACCTGGCGGGACTGCGCGGCCGCCTGCCCTACCTGGCGGAGCTCGGCGTGGACGCGGTGTGGATCACCCCCTGGTACACGTCGCCGATGGTCGACGGCGGCTACGACGTGGCCGACCACCGCGACATCGACCCGGTCTTCGGCACGCTGGCCGACGCCGAGGCGCTGATCGGGGAGGCCCACGCGCTGGGCGTCCGGGTCCTCGTCGACATCGTGCCCAACCACTGCTCCGACCGGCACCCCTGGTTCGCGGCGGCGCTCGCGGCCGGACCGGGATCGCCCGAGCGCGAGCGGTTCTGGTTCCGCGCGGGCGACGAGCCGCCGAACGACTGGCCCGCGGCCTTCGGCGGGCGCGCCTGGACCCGGGTGGCCGACGGCGAGTGGTACCTGCACCTGTACGCGCCCGAGCAGCCCGACCTCAACTGGAACCATCCCGACGTGCGCGCGGACTTCGAGCGGACCCTGCGCTTCTGGTTCGACCGCGGGGTGGACGGCTTCCGGATCGACGTCGCTCCCGCCCTGGTGAAGGCCGAGGGGCTGCCCGACGTGGCCGGCTACCAGGGGCATCTGCCCTGGAAGGACCAGGAGGCGGTGCACGAGATCTACCGCTCCTGGCGGGCCGTCGCCGACTCCTACCCGGACGAACGGATCTTCGTGGGCGAGATCTGGTTGCCCGACCAGGCGCGCGTCGCGCGCTACCTGCGGCCGGACGAGCTGCACACGGCCTTCAACTTCGCCATGCTCACCTGCGCCTGGGACGCGGGTGACCTGCGTGAGGTGATCGACACGACGCTGGCCGAGCACGCGCGGGTGGGCGCCCCGCCGACCTGGGTGCTGTCCAACCACGACGTCCCTCGCCTCGTCACCCGCTACGGCCGGGCGGACACCACCTTCGGCCCCCGCTACTTCGCGGACGTGCACGGCACGCCCGCCGACCTCGAACGCGGCACCCGGCGCGCACGCGCCGCCGCGCTGCTGAGCACCGCCCTGCCCGGAGGCGTGTACGTCTACCAGGGCGAGGAGCTCGGCCTGCCCGGCGTCGAGGACCTGCCGCAGGAGGTGCTGCGGGATCCGACGTGGACCCGCTCCGGCCACACGGTCAAGGGCCGCGACGGCTCCCGCGTGCCGCTGCCCTGGTCGGGTTCGGAGCCGCCGTTCGGATTCGGCACGGGCGAGCCCTGGCTGCCGCAACCGGCCGGGTGGGCCGCGCGCACCGTCGAGGCACAGAACGCGGACCCGCACTCGACGCTCGCCCTCTACCGCGCCGCCCTGCGGGCCCGGCGCGGAATCACCGGTGACCTGACGTGGCTGGAGGCCCCGCCGGACGTGCTGGCCTTCTCCAGGGACGCGGGCTTCACCTGTGTGATCAATCTTTCGGGCGGGGCGGTGGCGCTGCCGCCGTACGAGAGCGTGGTGCTGGCGAGCGGTCCACTGGACGGCGGGCGGCTGCCGCCCGACACCGGGGTGTGGCTGGCCCGCTGATCGGCTTCACCGGGGCCGCCGGTGGTGGGCCCGTGCCGCCGGGGCGGGTTCACCGGGAGCGGCCGGCGGCGTGCTCGCGGATCGCCGGGGCGGATTCACCGGAGGCGGCCGGCGGTGCTCTCGCGGATCAGCAACCGGTGGGGGGCCACGATCCGGCGCGCCGCAGGGGGGCCGGCCGGGGGAGCGGCCCGCGGGTCGGCCCGGGGCGCGCCGGGGACCGGACGCCTGAGCCGGTCGGCCAGGCACGAGACGGCCTGCCGGGCGATCTCCGCCTTGTCCGGGGCCACGGTGGTCAGCGAGGGGGTGGCGTACCGGCCGTCCTCGATGTCGTCGAACCCGCACACCGCCAGGTCCCCCGGCACCGTCAGGTCGCGTTCCAGCGCCACCCGCAGCGCCCCCAGGGCGAGTTGGTCGCTGAAGCAGACGACCGCGTCCGGGGCGTGCCCCCCGTCCAGCAGCCACCGCATCGCCCGCGCCCCGTCGGCGCGGTGCAGGGCGTCCACCGGCACCTCCAGCGCGGGGTCGTGAGGGGCGCCGGCGTCGCGCAGCGCCTGCCGGTATCCCTCCAGCCGTTGCCGCGCCGTGCCGTTGGCCAGGTGCGGCTGCACGCCGATCGCGGCGATCCGGCGGCGGCCCAGGCCGAGCAGGTGCCGGGTGGCCTCGGCGGAGGCCGCCACCGAGTCGACGCTCACGTGGTCGATCAGCCCCGCGGCGTCCTGCTCGCCGAGCAGGACCAGCGGCACGGCGTCGGCACGCCGCCGCAGGTCGGCGGGGGACAGGCCCCAGGGGCTCATGATCAGCCCGTCGATCATCTGGCCGGGCATGCCTTCGAGCAACCGGCGTTCGCGGTCGGGGTCGCCGTCGGTCTGGTCCACCAGCAGCGTCCAGGAGTGCTCCTGCGCCGCCTGGACCAGCAGGGAGGCCAGCTCCCCGAAGTAGGGCGAGTCGATCTCCGGGATGACCAGCCCGACGAGCCCGGACCGGCCGCCGCGCAGCCGCCGTGCCGCCGCGTTGGGGCGGTACTGCAACTCCTCCAGGGCCTCCAGCACGCGCCGCCGGGTCTCGGGGGCGACGAGCGGGAAGTCGTTGACGACGTTCGACACCGTGCGCACCGACACCCCGGCTCGTGCCGCCACCTCCTTCAGGCCGGCCATCGCCCCTCCTTCACGTCCGCCTCGTCCATCTGGTCCGCCCGGCCGTGACCGGCCGCGCCCGCGTGACGGGCCGCTCGCGATCACCACCCGGACCCGGCGTCCGGGATTCGTCACCGGTCACCGATCCTATTCCGCCGGGAGGTGTTGCAGCGTTGCATGCAACGCTGCAACATAGAAGGACAGGGTAGAGGAGGAGAGTGCCATGACCGACACGACACACCACGCGATCTCCCCGGCGGCGGCCGGAGGAGGGCTCGCGGAGCCCGTACGGCCGGGCTGGAGGAACGCGCACGTGGACGAGGCGGGCACGGCCGAGGCCGTCGCCGCCCTCTACGGTGACGGGATCACCGCCCGCAGGGGCGCCTTCGACGCGGCCTGGGTGGATCAGGTGGCCTCCGACATCGACGCCGCCTTCAACGAGGCGCGCGCCCGCGAGGGCGGCGCGGTGGGACGCGGCCCCAACCGGTTCTACGTCGAGATCCACCCCGAGCAGATGCGCGGCTTCGTCGACCTGGTCACCCACCCGTGGGTGGTCGCGGTCTGCACGGCTGTGCTCGGCCCCCGGTACGAGATCGTCGAGCTGGGTTTCGACGTGCCGTTCGCCGGGGCGGTCGACCAGCCGTGGCACCGCGACTTCCCGATGCCCGAGGAGACCCGGGCGCACCGCCGGCTCACCTCCCTGGCGTTCAACCTCACCGCCGTGGACACCGAGCCCGACATGGGCCCCTTCGAGATCGCCCCTGGCACCCAGTGGGACGACGAGCCGTCGTTCGACCACGGCATGTTCCCGCCCCGGGACACCTGGTCGCGCTACGTCGAGCGCGCCACCCGCAAGTACCCGCAGCGCGGCGACATCTCGGCCCGCTCGGCCCTGACGATCCACCGGGGCACGACCAACCGGTCGCAGAGGTCCCGCCCCGTGCTCGTCCTGGGCGTCGACGCCCCCGGCGCGGGCAACGCCGCCCACCACGCCATGGCGGTCACCCACGGTTACCGGGAGAGTCTGCCGGCGCTGGTACGCGACCACCTGCCCTGCCCGGTGGTGGACGAGCTGGTGCCGATCACGCAGAAGCACACGATCGAGGGTCTGGTGATGGGGGAGGCGTGAGCCCTCCGGTCACGCGTCCGGGATCGTGAACCTGCCGGTCAGGAGCCGGCCGGCCGGTGGTGAGCCGGGCGGTCGTCAGCGGCCCATCTGGAAGGCCGACATCGGGATGTGCATCCAGGTCGGCCGGTTGCGGGCCTCGTAGAGGACCTCGTAGGCGGCCTTGTCCAGCTCCAGGGCGCGGAGCAGGACGGCGTCCTCGGCGCGCAGCCGCCCGCCCCCGGCGGAGTAGCCCGCCAGGAACGACGAGCGGTTCAGCTCGGCCCACTCCACCGCGCGCGGGCGCAGCTCGTCGGCGTTGGAGTGGTCGGCCAGCAGGTGGCGGGCGGCGTAGTCGAAGGAGCGCAGCATGCCGGCCACGTCCCGCAGCGGGGAGGCCAGGGCCCGGCGCTCGGCCATGGGCTGCCCCGGCTCGCCCTCGAAGTCCAGGACGATCCAGTCGGTGGTGGTGCGCATCACCTGGCCCAGGTGGTAGTCGCCGTGCACCCGCTGGACCCGCGTCTCGGAGGCCACGTCGGCGACGCGCTGGTAGGCCTCCTCGGCCACGTGGGCGTGCTCGCCCAGCTCGGGCACCTCCTCCACGGCGGCGGCCAGGCGGCGGCGGAACTCCTCCACCATCCGCTTGACCTCCTGCGGCTCGATCGTCTCCGTCGGGAACGCCTCCGCGAGCTCCCGGTGGATCTGGGCCGTGGTGATCCCCAGGCGGTAGGACTCGGAGCTGAAGTCGCCGCCGGCGTCGGAGGCCGACCCCTCCAGCGCCCCGTACAGGTCGCGGACACTGGCCAGCGCCAGGGCCCAGCCGTCGTTGGCGTTCGGCAGGAACTCCTGGGTCATCGCCAGCGTGGTGGGCTCGCCGTCGAGATCGGCCTCGATCCAGCCGTACGGGCGGGCGATGTTCCGGCCGCCGTGGCCGGCCAGGGCGGTGACGATCTCCAGCTCGGGGTTGACCCCCGCGTTCAGGCGGCGGAACAGCTTGCAGATGTAGGTCTCGCCGTAGACCAGCGAGGTGTTGGACTGCTCGGCGCCCAGGACCAGGCTCCGCAGGGAGGTGTCGATCTCCACGCCCTCGACGTGGCGGAAGCGCAGCGGCCCGGTGTCGCGGCCCTCGGCCATGCCCTCCAGCAGGGTCACGGTGAGGTCGGCGTCGTAGGCCGCGTCGTAGTAGCCCTCGCCGATGTGGGCGGCCTTGAAGTGGGCCCAGTCCGGTGCCTCGCTGCCCAGCAGGAGCTGGTAGCGGTCGCGGGCACCGGCCTGGTGGACCGAGATGATCAGGTGGCGCAGTCGGGGTGAGAGCTCGACGTCCGAATCGACGACGAGATCGTCGATCGGGCGCCCCTTACCGGCGAACCATCGCTGGTGGGTGATCCAACCGGTAAGGAGCTCCGTCAACACGGTGTTACGCCTCCTGGGACGCGGGCGGCAGGGTGAACCAGTAGAACCCATGCCCAGGAAGCGTCAAAAGATACGGAAGTTCGCCGATTGAAGGGAAAGGGACGCCGCCCATCGTCTCCACCGGTACCGAACCCTCGAAACGGCGGAGGTCGAGCTCCACCGGCTGGGGGAACCGTGACAGGTTGTTGACGCAGAGCATGCGGTCGTCGCCCAGCTCACGGACGAAGGCCAGGACGCTCGGGTTGGAGGAGTTCAGCTCGGTGAACTCGCCCAGGCCGAAGACCGGGTGCCGCTTGCGGATGTCGATCATCCGCTTGGTCCAGTGCAGCAGCGAGCCCGCGCTGCGCTGCTGGGCCTCGACGTTGAGCGCCTGGAAACCGTAGATCGGGTCCATGATGACCGGCAGGTAGAGTCGGCCCGGGTCGCACTCGGAGAACCCCGCGTTGCGGTCCGGGCTCCACTGCATCGGGGTGCGGACGCCGTCGCGGTCGCCCAGCCAGATGTTGTCGCCCATCCCGATCTCGTCGCCGTAGTAGAGCACGGGAGATCCCGGCAGGGAGAGCAGCAGCGCGGTGAACAGCTCGATCTGGTTGCGGTCGTTCTCCAGCAGCGGGGCCAGCCGCCGCCGGATGCCGACGTTGGCCCGCATCCGCGGGTCCTTGGCGTACTCCGAGTACATGTAGTCGCGCTCGTCGTCGGTCACCATCTCCAGGGTGAGCTCGTCGTGGTTGCGCAGGAAGATGCCCCACTGGCAGTTCTCCGGGATCTTCGGCGTCTGGGCCATGATCTCGGAGATGGGGTAGCGCGACTCCCGCCTGACCGCCATGAAGATGCGCGGCATCAGCGGGAAGTGGAACGCCATGTGGCACTCGTCGCCCCCGGTGGCGGGGTCGCCGAAGTACTCGACCACGTCGGCGGGCCACTGGTTGGCCTCGGCCAGCAGCACCCGGTCGGGGTAGAGCCGGTCGACCTCGGCCCTGACCCGCTTGAGGTACTCGTGGGTGCGGGGCAGGTTCTCGCAGTTGGTGCCGTCGACCTCGAACAGGTACGGGATGGCGTCCATCCGGAACCCGTCGATGCCCAGGTCCAGCCAGAAGCGCAGGACCTCCAGCATCGCGTCCTGGACGTCGGGGTTCTCGTAGTTCAGGTCGGGCTGGTGGCTGAAGAAGCGGTGCCAGTAGTACTGCCCGCGGACCGGGTCGTGGGTCCAGTTCGACGTCTCGGTGTCGACGAAGATGATCCGGGCGTCCTTGTAGAGCTCGTCGTTGTCGTTCCAGACGTAGAAGTCGCCGAACGGCCCCTCGGGGTCGTGCCGGGAGGCCTGGAACCACGGGTGCTGGTCGCTGGTGTGGTTCATCACCAGGTCGGCGATGACCCGCATGCCGCGCTTGTGCGCCTCGTCGACCAGTTTCACGAAGTCCCCGAGGTCGCCGAAATCCGGCAGGATCTTCATGAAGTCGGCGATGTCGTATCCGCCGTCACGCAACGGCGACTCGTACAGCGGCAGCAGCCAGAGGCAGTCGACGCCCAGCCACTGGAGATAGTCCAGTTTCTGGATGAGACCGCGGATGTCTCCGGTGCCGTCGCCGTTGGAATCGGCGAAGCCCCGGATGAGAACCTCGTAGAAGACGGCACGCTTGAACCAGTACGGATCGCGCGGCTTTTCCTCGTCGAAGGTGTTCGGAATGGGCTCGTGTAGCTGACTCACCAGTGGACTCCCCGCTGTTCTGCCGGTATACGCGTACCCGGCCGGCTCACCGCTGGTTCGCCGCCGCGGCACGCAGAGTGAAGACGTGCGCTGGGTGGATGTGGGGATCGAGGCGCACGTAGTTGTCCTGCCGCCAGCGGTACGACTCGCCCGACAGTTCGTCCTCCACGACGAACTCGGCTTGCCAGTCGAGACCGAGGGCCGGCATGTCCAGCGACACCGTCGCCTCATGGGTGTGGTGCGGGTCCAGGTTCACGACAACGAGGACCACATCGCCCAGGCCGTGCCGTCGTGTGGCCGTGTCGTAGGCGCCGGGCAGCCGCTTGGAGAAGCAGACCACGTCCGGATTGTTGACGCTGTGAAAACGTAGGTTACGCAGTTCCTGGAGCGCCGGGTGGGCTCTTCGGAACACATTGAGTTGCGTGATGAGCGGTGCCAGGCTATGGCCTTCGCGCTCCGCCGCTTCCCAATCTCGGGGCCTGTATTGGTATTTCTCGCTGTCCAGGTATTCTTCGCTACCTGGCCTTACCGGGACATTCTCCGCAAGTTCGTATCCGGCATACACGCCCCAGGTCGGCATGGACGTGGCCGCGAGTATGGCTCTGATCCGAAATGCGGGGACTCCCCCGTTCTGCAGATACTCGTGGAGAATATCAGGGGTGTTCACGAACACGTTCGGTCGCATGTAGTGCGACGTCTCGTGGGAGAGCTCGCCCAGGTATTCTTCCACGTCCGCGCGGGAGTTCTTCCACGTGTAGTACGTGTACGACTGGTGGAAGCCCACCTTGGCCAGCATCCGCATCATCGCCGGCCGGGTGAACGCCTCGGCGAGGAACAGCACGTCCGGGTCGGTGGTGTGGATGTCGGCCAGCAGCTTCTCCCAGAAGGAGACCGGCTTGGTGTGCGGGTTGTCCACCCGGAAGATCCGCACCCCGTGGTCCATCCAGAGCCGCACCACCCGCCTGATCTCCTCGTAGATCCCCTTGGGGTCCTTGTCGAAGTTCAGCGGGTAGATGTCCTGGTACTTCTTGGGCGGGTTCTCGGCGTAGGCGATCGAGCCGTCGGCGCGGATGTTGAACCACTCCGGGTGCTCCTTGACCCACGGGTGGTCGGGCGCGCACTGCAGGGCGAGGTCGATGGCGACCTCCATGCCCAGCCCGCGGGTCTTGGCCACGAAGGCGTCGAAGTCGTCGAAGGTGCCCAGCTCGGGGTGGATCGCGTCGTGGCCGCCCTCGGCCGAGCCGATCGCCCAGGGCGAGCCCGGGTCGTACGGCTCGGGGGTGAGGGTGTTGTTGCGCCCCTTGCGGAAGCTCTGCCCGATCGGGTGGATCGGCGGCAGGTAGACGACGTCGAAGCCCATTCTCGCCACGGCCGGCAGGCGCTCGGCCGCGGTGGCGAAGGTCCCGGACTTGGGGGCGACGCCCTGCTCGATGATCGCGCCCTCGGAGCGCGGGAAGAACTCGTACCACGACCCGAACAGCGCCCTGCGGCGGTGGACCAGGATCGTGCGCGGGGCCGAGCGGGTCACCAGGTCCCGCAGCGGGTGCGCGCGCAGCAGCGCCGCCGTCTCCGGGGTCTGCGCGACGCTGAACCGGGCGCGCGGGTCGATGCCGCTGTCGCGCAGCCGGGCCGCGACGGCCTGGAGCGCGGCGCGGTGCCCGCAGACGTGCTGCTCGGGGACGACCTCGGGCTTCTTGCGCCCGCCCCTGCGACCGGCCGGAGCGGTGGTCGCCCCGCTGGTCGCCACGACGGCGGCGAGCTGGGTGCTCACCGGGCGGCAGTCGGCCGGGCGGGCGGCCCTGGCCGCGCGCTCGAAGAGCCGGGCCCCCTCCTCGCACATCAGGTCGGCGTCCAGATCGCGAGGGATCTTGATGGCCGCGTCGTGCAGCCAGGTGGCCAGGGGGTCCCCCCAGGCCTCCACGCGGAAACGCCACTCGCCCTCGGTGGGCAGCGTCACCTCCACGCCCCAGCGGTCGGTGCCGGGATTGAGCTCGGCCATGGGCAGCAACGGGCCGCGCACCTTGCCGGGGCCGGTCAGCACCACGCCCGCGGCGACCGCGTCGTGTCCCTCGCGGAACACGGTCGCGGAGATCTCGAAGGTCTCACCCGCGGCGGCCTTGGCGGGGCGGCGCCCGCAGTCGACCGTGGGGTGAATGTCCTGAATGGGAATTCGTCCGATCATCGCGTCTCAAGGTAGCGGCGGCACGCCCGGTGCCGCCGGGGAAGTCAGCAAGGAAGATCTTCGTTTTTCAAGCGTTCCGGCGGCCGTCTCCGGGCAGGGCGTAGCCCCGCCCAGCTGGGACGGCCGGTTCCCGAGGGCGGTACGGCTGGCTCGTATGTCCGGTGCCCCAATAGTCCATCTTCATGCCTGGCTCTGGATAGAGTGCGAGACCTCTTACTCTCCGGCGAGCCGTCCTCACGGTCGATGACCTGTGTTGTGATTGTTTAGGGCGGTTTGATAGCGGTGAGGGGGAGACGCGTTGAGTGTTGAGGTCGCCCTCGTGGCGCTGAGTAACTAGGGTCTGGCACCGTGAGAGCAATCCGTAGGTTCACCGTCCGCACCGTCCTGCCCCCGGAGCTGGCCTCCCTCGGCGAGCTCGTCCTGAACTTGCGATGGTCCTGGCATCCGGAGACGTTGGACCTCTTCGGCGAGGTCGATCCGGCCATCTGGGCGCGCGTCGGCCACGATCCCGTCGCCCTGCTGGGCGCCGTGGAGGCCGAGCGGCTCCGCGAGCTCGCCGCCGACCGCCGCTTCCTGCGGCGGCTGGCCGACGCTGCCGACGATCTCCGCGAGTACATGACCGCGCCCCGGTGGTACCAGACCATCGCGGACGCCCCCCGCGCCGTCGCCTACTTCTCCCCGGAGTACGGCATCGCCGCCGCCCTGCCGCAGTACTCCGGCGGCCTGGGCATCCTGGCCGGCGACCACCTCAAGGCCGCCAGCGACCTCGGGGTGCCCATCCTGGCCGTCGGCCTGCTGTACCGGCACGGCTACTTCACCCAGTCCCTCTCCCCGGAGGGCTGGCAGCTGGAGCACTACCCCTCGCTGGACCCGGGCGGCCTGCCGCTGACCCTGCTCCGCGAGGAGGACGGCACCCCCGTCCGGATCAAGATCAGCCTCCCCGAGGGCCGCACGCTGCACTCCCAGGTCTGGGTGCTCCAGGTCGGCAGGGTGCCGCTGCTGCTGCTCGACTCCGACGTTGCCGAGAACGACGCCGCCGCCCGTGACGTCACCGACCGCCTCTACGGCGGCGGCACCGACCACCGCCTGCTGCAGGAACTGCTGCTCGGCGTCGGCGGGGTGCGCGCCATCCGCGCCTACTGCCGGGTCACCGGGCACGCCGAGCCCGAGGTCTTCCACACCAACGAGGGCCACGCCGGCTTCCTGGGCCTGGAGCGCATCCGCGAGCTCACCGAGGCCAGGCTCTCCTTCGACGAGGCCCTGGAGGCGGTCCGGGCCGGCACCGTCTTCACCACCCACACCCCGGTGCCCGCCGGGATCGACCGCTTCCCCGCCGAGATGATCGGCCGCCAGTTCGGCGGCGACAACGCCTGGCCCACGGTCCCGGTCGACCGCATCCTCGCGCTCGGCGCCGAGGAGGAGGCCGGCAAGTTCAACATGGCCGCGATGGGCATGCGGCTGGCCCAGCGGGTCAACGGCGTCTCCGAGCTGCACGGCGAGGTCAGCCGGGGGATGTTCCAGGGCCTGTGGCCGGGCTTCGACACCGCCGAGGTGCCGATCGGCTTCATCACCAACGGCGTGCACGCCCCCACCTGGGTCGGCCGCGAGATCATGGAGCTGGCCGGGCAGGAGCTGCCCACGCTGGTCGAGCGCGCCCAGGGCTGGGAGAGCATCGCCAAGGTCAGCGACGGCGACGTGTGGGGCATCCGCGGCCGGATGCGCGAGCGGCTGGTCCGGGCGGCCCGCGAGCGGCTGCGCCAGTCCTGGCTGAACCGGGGCGCCTCCCGGGCCGAGCTCGGCTGGGTGGACGAGGCCCTCGACCCCGAGGTGCTGACCATCGGCTTCGCCCGCCGGGTGCCCTCCTACAAGCGGCTCACCCTGATGCTGTCGGACCCCGACCGCCTGCGCGCGCTGCTGCTGGACCCGGTCAAGCCGATCCAGATCGTGATCGCGGGCAAGGCCCACCCGGCCGACGAGGGCGGCAAGAAGCTCATCCAGCAGATCGTGAAGTTCGCCGACTCCGAGGACGTCCGGCACCGCATCGTGTTCCTGCCCGACTACGACATGGCCCTGGGCCAGCTGCTCGTGCAGGGCTGCGACGTGTGGATGAACAACCCGCTGCGCCCGCTGGAGGCGTGCGGCACCTCGGGCATGAAGGCCGCGCTCAACGGCGGGCTCAACCTGTCGATCCGCGACGGCTGGTGGGACGAGTGGTACGACGGCACCAACGGCTGGGCCATCCCCACCGCCGACGGCGTCACCGACCCCGACCGGCGTGACGAGCTCGAGGCCACCGCCCTGTACGACCTGATCGAGCACGAGGTGGCCGACCGCTTCTACGACCGCGCCGACGGCCTGCCCCGGCGCTGGCTGGAGATGGTCCGGCACACGCTGGCCTCGCTCGGCCCCAAGGTGCTGGCCGGGCGGATGCTCCGCGACTACGTGGTCGGGCTGTACGCCCCGGCCGCGACCTCGGCGCGGGCCCTGTCCGGCGACGGCTACGAGCGGGCCAGGTCTTTCGCGGCCTGGAAGCTCAAGGTCGGCCGGGCCTGGCCGGGCGTGCGGGTCGAGCACGTGGAGACCTCGGGCCTGGGGGACACCCCGGAGCTGGGCTCCTCGCTGGAGCTGAGGGCCACCATCGCGCTGGGCGAGCTGGAGCCGGGCGACATCCGGGTGCAGGCGGCCTACGGCCGGGTCGGGGACCACGACGACCTCGCCGACCCCGCCTACGCCGACCTGACCGTCGAGTCCTCCGGTGACGACGGCAGGGCCGTCTTCGCCGGGACCGTGCCGCTGGAGCGGACCGGTCCCTTCGGCTACACGGTCAGGGTCGTCCCCGACCACCCGCTGGTGGCGTCCTCGGCCGAGCTCGGCCTGGTGACCGTCCCCGAGGAGCCGGTCGGCATGACCAACGGCACCCTGCGCTGAGATCCGGCACGACCTGAAGGCCCCGCCCCGCGCTCACGTCGCGGGGCGGGGCCTCGTCCTTTCCC
>NZ_JBNCLF010000003.1:435151-456524 GCF_049844535.1 Streptosporangium sp. DT93 | reverse complement strand
CCGGGGTCCACCTCGTGCGAGGACTCTCCCGGGGTCCACCTCGTGCGAGGACTCTCCCGGGGTCCACCTCGTGCGAGGACTCTCCCGGGGTCCACCTCGTGCGAGAGCTTTCCCGGGGTCCACCTCGTGCGACGGTCAGGCGTTGACCTCCAGGACGGTCAGGTGTTGACCTCCAAGGCGGTGCGCACGGCCGACTCCAGGGCGCCCTCGATCCAGGAGTGCTTCAGCGAGGTGTGCTCCCCGGCGAAGTGCAGCCGTCCCGCCGGGGCGGCGATGGCCGGGTGGATCTCGGTCATCTGCCCGGGGGTGAAGACGGCGGCCTCGCCGAAGGCGTAGCGGTTGCGCAGCCAGCTCTGGGTGCGGCCGCGGCCGGTGTAGAAGTCCGCGACGCGCTCCCCGTACACCTCCTGCAGGCCCCGCAGCGCGTGGGCGTAGCGCTCGGTGTCGTCCATGGAGTCCCAGCGGGAGGCGTCGTCGGCCCAGGCGTAGCTCGCCAGCACGACGCCGCCCTCGCTGCCGGGCACCGGGTGGGAGGGGAAGTAGACGAACCGGTTGGCGTTGTCGGTGACCGAGCCGCCTCCCATGGTGTGGGTCGCGGGCCCCGGGCGGTAGCGGGAGCCGAGCTCGCGCCGCCAGTCGCGCTCGTCGAACTCCCACCAGCGCCTGCGGAACTCCAGCAGCACCTTGGTCGCCGAGTCGTAGTGCAGCTCGATGATCGCGCGCCGCTTCGGGTAGGGCAGGGCCGGGGCGATCTCCACGTGGCGCAGCGCCGAGAACGGGATCGTGATGATCGCCACATCCCCCTCGAACGTCTCGCCCCTGCGCTGCGGCCGGGAGGCCGACTCGGTGCTGCCGGTCTCGGTGACGGTCTCGACGCGCACGCCGCGGGCGCTCTGCTCGATCCGGGTGGCCCGGCGGTCCATCCGGATGTCGCGGCCCAGCCCGGGCCGCAGGCGGTAGGGCAGCTCCCAGCTTCCCCGGCTCATCTCCCAGTAGGTCGCCGAGGGGTTGACCAGGCTCCGGGTGAGGAAGGTGTGCATGAACGACAGCGGCAGCCGGGAGGTCAGGTTCTCCAGGGTGCCGATGCAGTCGATCGCCGCGTCGCTCAGCCCGGCCCGCTCCCGCAGGAAGCGGTTCATCGAGTGGTCGTCGTACTCCTGCAGCACCCGGGCCCAGCCCTCGATCAGCTGGGGCAGCGGCTTGTCGGCCCGCCCGGAGCCGCGCACCACGGAGAAGAGGTCGCGGACCGGGTCGAGCGCGTCGTCGAGGATCCGCCCGGCCGTCCTGCGGTCGTCCAGCCCGAACGAGGCGTTGATCCTGCGCGGGTCCCTGGCGTACTCGTCGCGGCGCTGGGAGATGCCGTTGACCCGGATCCAGGTGTGGTCGGCCCGCGCGGGCGCGGTGAACTCCCCGCGCGAGGGGCCCGAGCGCCAGGCCGGCCCCCGGCGCGGGGTGTAGACGACGGGCGGGACCGGGCCGGTCGCCGCGTCGCCGGGACGGACGTCCACGTTGTAGAACAGCCGGCGGGAGATGCCGAGCTTGTCGATCAGCGCGAGCGTGAGCGGGTGGAAGTCCGGGATGCGCATGGCCCCGGCCTCGGCGTACTGCGAGCGGTCGGCGAAGCCGGACCTGAAGGTCTTGATCCGGCCGCCGATCCGGTCGCCGTTGGCCTCGATGACGGTGACCCGGTGCCCGGCCCGCTTGAGCAGGGTGGCGGTCACCAGCCCGGAGATCCCGGCGCCGACGACCAGGACCCGCTTGGGCGAGCGGGCCCTGGGCAGGCCCTCGTCGATCAGGACCTTGAGATACCTCAGCTTGAGGTCGGAGCCGTCCTCGCCGACCAGCAGCAGATCGCGCGCCACGGACACGCAGGTGTCCCAGCTCCTCGCGTGGCGCGGCCCCGCGGTGCGCGCGGGGGCCGGATCGGCGAGCGCGACTCCCGCCCTGGCCACCGGGGTCGCCCCCACGGCCGAGCCCACTGCCGAGCCCACGGCCCCCACCGCGCCCAGCCCGGCCAGCCTGGCGAACCCCCGACGGTCGATACCTGACACGTGCCCTCCTTTGATCGTCGCTGAAAGTAATGGGATGACTACTATCTGTTCGCGGGCGGGTATGCCAGGGCCTGCCGGGTTGTGACTCCAACCGATACGGGGGCGCTTCGCTTTTCGCGGCCTTTGCCGGGACGCGGGGGAGGCGTCGCGGAGCGGGACGAGGGTCAGGAGTGAATCAAAGATCTCCCTTAGCAGGCAAAAGACGCTAATAATGCCTTTTGTGGTGTTGTTCATCCTTTATCCCAGGGAATCCCTGTATGACCGACATATCCCTAAACAGGGGGCGGGTCAGTGAGCGCATGGACGTCCGGGGGACAGCCGACCGCGCTGGGCGACACCACGGTCACCCTGGTCGAGGGCGGTTCCTTCTGCGTGTCCGCGCGCAACGGCGACATCGTGCAGGGCGGGGTGCAGGGGGTCTACCACGCCGACACCCGGCTGCTCTCGCGCTGGGAGCTGCGGGTGGACGAGCTGCCGGTGGAGGCGCTGCGGGTGGTGTCGGGCGAGCCGTACCACGCGACCTTCCTCGGCAGGGCCGGGCCGCGCCCGGGACGGGCCGAGAGCAGCCTGCTCGTGATCAGGGACCGCTACGTCGGCGGCGGCCTGCGCGAGGACCTGGCCCTGCGCAACCTCGCCGACGAGCCCGCGGGGTGCGTGGTCACCCTGCACGTCGGCTCCGACGTGGCCGACCTGTTCGAGGTGAAGGCGGGACGGGTCCGGCACGTGGCCGACGTGGAGATGACGGCCGACCGGTCGGGGCTGCTGATCGTCTCGGCCTGCCGCGCCCGAGGCGCCCGGGTGGTGGCCGAACCGGCGCCGTTCGCCGTGCCGGGACTGCTCGTCTTCCGCGTCCTGGTGCCCGCCCGCGGGGAGTGGACCGCCGGCCTGCAGGTCACCCCCATCCTGGAGGGCGAGGAGTCGCCGGGCCGCTTCCCTGCCCACCGTCCCCTGGAGCACACCGAGCCGGCCAGGCACCGCGCCGACTGGGAGCGCCGGAGCCCGGTGATCACGACCCCGGACCGGATCCTGTCCAACGTCCTGGAACGCTCGGCGGAGGATCTCGGGGCGCTGCGGCTCTTCGAGCCCGACCGGCCCGACGAGCCGCCCACGGTCGCCGCGGGAGCGCCGTGGTTCATGACCCTGTTCGGCCGCGACTCGCTGCTCACCTCGTGGATGGCGCTCCTGGTGGACCAGTCGCTGGCGCTGGGCACGCTGCGCCGCCTGGCCCGGCTGCAGGGCGCCGTCGGCGACCCGCTGACCGAGGAGGAGCCCGGCAAGATCCTGCACGAGCTCCGCTTCGGCAGGCAGGGCGGCGCCTCGCCGTACGCGGGCCGCGCCTACTACGGCTCGGTGGACTCCACCCCCCTGTTCGTGATGGTCCTGGGCGAGCTGAGCCGCTGGGGCGCGTACGACGAGGCCGTGGAGGAGCTCCTGCCGCACGCCGACGACGCCCTCGACTGGATCCGCAGGTCGGCCGACCCCTTCCTGTCCTACCGCCGCCAGACCGACCACGGGCTGGTCAACCAGGGGTGGAAGGACTCCTTCGACGGCGTCAGCTTCGCCGACGGCACCCTGGCCCGCGCCCCCATCGCGCTGGCCGAGGTCCAGGGCTACGTCTACGCCGCCTACCTCGCGCGCGCCCACTTCGCCGCCAAGGCCGGGGAGGGCGCGCTGGAGGCGCAGTGGACGGCCCGCGCGGGCCGGATCAGGGACGCCTTCAACGAGCGTTTCTGGCTGCCGGACCGGGGCCACTACGCGGTCGCGCTGGACGGCGCCGGGCGCGCCGTCGACAGCCTCGCCTCGAACATGGGCCACTGCCTGTGGACCGGCATCGTGGACGAGGACCGGGCCGCGGCCGTGGCCGAGCACCTGCTCTCGCCGCGGATGTTCACCGGGTACGGGGTGCGCACCCTGGCCGGCGACATGGGGGCCTACAACCCGATGAGCTACCACAACGGCTCGGTCTGGCCGCACGACAACGCCCTGATCGCGGCGGGCCTGATGCGCTACGGCTTCGAGCGCGAGGCGAGCCGGGTCGCCTACGGGCTGCTGGACGCGGCCGAGGCGTTCGGCTGGCGGCTGCCCGAGCTGTTCTGCGGGTTCGACCGGGCCGAGTTCACCTGGCCCGTGCCCTACCCCTCCTCGTGCTCCCCGCAGGCGTGGGCCGCCGCCGCGCCGATCCAGCTGCTGCGGAGCATGCTCCGGTTCGACCCCTCCGTCCCCGGCGGGTACGTCCGGATCTGCCCGGCCGGGCTGGAGGGCCTGCGGATCGACGGGCTCGCGCTGGCGGGCTCCGACGTCACGATCGAGGTGGACGGCACCGGCACGTCCGTCCGCGGCCTGCCGCCGGGCATCACGCTGATCGACGAGCCGCGCGGCCCGCCGGTCAGGGCGATGTGGCCGGTCCACTGACGCGCCGCGTCCCCGGCCTCACGCGCCCTCGCGCGCCCACACGTGTCCATATATGTCACCACATGTCATTCGTCTCCTACGTGTCCTCATGTCGTTCGGTGTCGTCCTCCCAGGTGAGGTGGCCATGTTCTCTTCCACAGACATCCCGGACCGGTCCGGCCGCATGCGCGTCCTGGTGGTCGCACCGCCCTGGTACGACGTGCCGCCCCGCGGCTACGGCGGCATCGAGTCGATGGTGGCCGGTCTCGTCACCGGGCTGGCCCGGCGCGGGCACGACGTCACGCTGGTCGGCGCGGGCAGGGCGGGCACGTCCGCGCGCTTCCTCGCCACCTTCGGGCGGGCGCCCTCCGAGCGGATCGGGGAGTCGCTGCCCGAGGTGCTGCACGCGGCCAGGGTCCACGCGATGAGCGGGGGGCTGGCGGTGGACGTCGTCCACGACCACTCCCTGGCCGGGCCGCTGCACGCGCCCGCCAGGACCGCCCCGACGGTGGTCACCTGCCACGGCGACGTGGCGGGCGAGTTCGGCGACTACTACCGGGTGCTCGGCGCCACGGCCTCGATGGTCGCCATCTCCGAGGCCCAGCGGCGCATCGCCCCCGAGCTGAACTGGGCGGGGGTGGTGCACAACGCCGTCGACGCCGGGACCTTCCCCTTCAGGGAGCGCAAGGAGGACTGGGTGCTCTGGCTGGGCAGGTTCAACGAGGACAAGGGCGCCCACCTGGCCATCGACGCGGCCCGCGCGGCCGGGCGGCGCATCCTGCTGGCCGGCAAGCTCGTCGAACCGGCCGAGCACGCCTACTTCGACGCCCAGGTCAGGCCCAGGCTGGGACCCGACGCGGAGTACATCGGCGAGGCCGGCACCGCGCGCAAGCACGAGCTGCTGGCGGCGGCCAGGTGCCTGATCTTCCCGATCGTCTGGGACGAGCCGTTCGGCATGGTCATGATCGAGGCCATGGCCTGTGGCACGCCCGTGGTCGCCCTCGGCAGGGGCGCCGTGCCCGAGGTGGTCGTGGACGGGGTCACCGGCTTCGTCCGCGGCGACCCCGCCGAGCTTCCCGCCGCCGTCGAGGCGGCGGGGACCATCGCCCCGCGCGCCTGCCGCTCGCGGGTGGAGCGCTTCTTCTGCCTGGAGGCGATGGCCCGCGGCTACGAGGCGATCTACCGCAGGACGATCGCCGCCCTGCCCGGCGCGGACGACACGGCGAGCACGGCCACGGCGGCCACGGCCGGTGCGGTGGGCACGGCCGGTACAGCGGGCTCGTCGGGCTCGTCGGGCTCGTCGGGCGCCGAGGAGAGCAGGGACCTGGCCATGCCCGTCAACTGAGCCCGCGCCCTATGTTGGAGCACGGCACGGCGGACCACGGCAGGGTGGGACGCCCGCGGCCGGCCACGGCCGGCCGCGCGAGGCGAGGTTCGGCGAAGGGACGCTCATGGGCGAGTTCGTACGGGTGGAGACGGACGGCGGGGTCGCGACGATCAGGATCGACCGGCCGAAGATGAACGCGCTCAACATGCGGGCCCAGCTGGAGCTGGCCGAGTGCGCCCGTCAGGTGGACGCCGACTCCGGCGTGTACGCGGTGGTCCTCCACGGGGGGCCGGTCTTCGCGGCCGGGGTGGACGTCAAGGAGATGGTGGACATGTCGTACGCCGACATGGCGGCCCACTCGCGCGTCCTGCAGGACTGCTTCACCGCGGTGGCGCGGATCGGCAAGCCCGTGGTCGCGGCGGTCAACGGGTACGCGCTGGGCGGCGGCTGCGAGCTGGCCCTGTGCGCGGACGTCAGGATCGCCGGCGAGTCGGCCAAGCTGGGCCAGCCGGAGATCCTGCTCGGCATCGTCCCGGGCGCGGGCGGCACCCAGCGGCTGCCCCGGCTGATCGGCCCCTCCCGGGCCAAGGACCTCATCTTCACCGGTCGCCACGTGCCCGCCGCCGAGGCGCTCTCCATGGGCCTGGTGGACCGGGTCGTGCCCGACGAGGAGGTGTACCCCGAGGCCCTCGCCTACGCGGGCCGGTTCGCCGGCGGCCCGGCGCTGGCGCTGCGCGCGGCCAAGCAGGCGATCGACCAGGGCCTGGAGACCGACCTGGACACCGGCCTGGAGATCGAGCGCCTGCAGTTCTCCGGCCTGTTCGCCACCGAGGACGCCACGATCGGGATGCGGGCCTTCTCCGAGAGGTCGAAGGCGGAGTTCACCGGCCGCTGAACGACTCCCCGCGCCCACCCGGCCCGCCGGACCCGCCATGCTCACCGGACCCACCTGGCGGGCCGGGCTCGCAGGACCTGCCCGGCCGGGCCGTCGGGCCGTCGGGGCTTACGGGGATTGGTCCTGGTTGGTCCGGCATTGCCGGTATCGTGCCGACCATGGTGCGGTTGATGAGGCGTGCGCTGGTGCCCACCCCGCTGCGGAAGGCCGTCCTCGGCTGGTTCGACGCCCGGTACATCTCCAGGGCCGACCACCGGCAGGACGTCAAGGACGCGCTGTGGGAGGTCCGGACGCTGGCCAGGGAGGTCACCTCGCTGCGCGCGGAGGTCGTCGAGCTGCGCGCGCAGGTGACCCGGGCCCGGCTCGACCCGGCGCGGGCCGGACGCTGGGACGACGCCCACCGCCTGGCCCGGGAGACCGCGGTGGCGCTGGACGAGGTGCTCAGGAACGAGGTGCTGCTCTGGCAGGCCGTGGACCGCGCCGACGCCACCCGGGACCGCGCCACCGGCACGCAGGAGCCCACCGCCGGGAGCGCCGGGTGAGGGTGACCTGGACGGCCGACGGCGACGTCTGGCGGATGGCGTTCCGGCTGGACGCCGAGGACGACGTCACCGGCCTGTGCGCCGACGGCCAGCCGCTGCGGCTGGCCACGAACTCGTTCCGGATCGAGCTGCCGCGGACTCCGCGCGAGATCCACCCCGACCTGCTCGCCCTCGCCGCGTGGACCGTGGTGGCCCCGTGGACCCGGCGCAGGATCGTCTTCGACCGGCCGATCTCCGACGGTCTCGCCGGGGCGATCGGCGACGGCTGGGGGGTCGAGGCCGGTCCCACCGGCACGGGCGCGCGGTCCGGCCGTACGCTGGCGATCTCCTACAGCGGCGGCGCGGACTCGGTCGCGGTGGCCGCCATGCTGCCGGACGCGCCGTTCGTGCACTTCCAGCGGGTCACCCACCCGAGGGTGCCCAACCGCTGGACCCACTACCGCGCCGACGTGCTCGCCGACCTGGCAGGGAAGACCGGCCGCGACCTCACCGTGGTCCGCTCCGACCTGGAGTTCACGCTCGCCGAGCCGCGGCCCGGCTACCCCGAGCACCACGCGGTCGCCGCGGGCGCGCTGCTGATGGCCGACGAGCTCGACCTGGGCGGCCTGGCCTTCGGCTACGAGCTGGGGTCGCGCTGGCTGGGAGGCGACCGCTACCTGCTGCGCCACACGCCCGACAACCCGATGTGGGCCCCGCACGGCGCCTGGGGACGGGCGTTCGCCGCGGCCGGGGTGCACATCGTGCTCCCGGTGGGCGGGGTGAGCGAGGCCGTCACGATGCGCCTCGCCCTGAACTCCGACCTGCGCGGGCAGCTCCGCTGGTGCCTGCGCGGGGTCGGCGGCCCGTGCGGGACGTGCGGCAAGTGCCTGTACAAGGAGCTCATCCAGGCCGCCGTCGAGCGCCGCCCGCTGCGCACCACGATCACCGCGGGCCGCCCGGTCGCCCGCAGGTGGCAGGAACCGCCCCCGTACGGGGGCCAGGAGATGATCGAGTACGGCTGCGCCCGGGTGCCCGGCATCGAGGACACGGTCTTCGGCGCGGCTGCGGCACACCTGGGCGCGACCGAGGCGTCCACCGCCTGGCTGGAGCGCTGCTACCCGCCCGCGATCGACGAGATCCCCGAACCCTGGCGCGCGCGGGTTCGCGACGTCATGGCGGGGGAGATCGGTCTCATGAGCGAGGACGAGGCGCGGCGCGTCGAGACCTGGGGGGCGGCGTGAAGGTCTACGTATCGGCCGACATGGAGGGCGTCACCGGGCTGACCGACCCCGAGGAGATGCGCGCTGGCGGACGCGGCTACGAGCGCGGCTGCGAGCTGATGACCGCGGACGTCAACGCGGTCGTGGCCGGGGCCTTCGACGGCGGCGCCACCGCCGTGCGGGTCAACGACGCCCACGGGTCGACGAAGAACCTCAGGATCGACCTGCTCGACGAGCGGGCGACCCTGCTGCGGGGGCCGGGCAAGCCGCTGCGGATGGGCCAGGGCCTCGACGCGAGCTACCGGGCCGCGTGCTTCGCCGGCTACCACGCGCGGGCCGGCGTCCAGCACGGCGTCCTCAACCACACCTGGATGGGCAGGGAGATCCAGGATGTCCACCTCAACGGCGAGGTGTGCGGCGAGATCCGCCTGGTCGCCGCCTTCGCCGGGTCGCTCGGCGTGCCGGTGGCCCTGGTGACCGGGGACGAGGCCGTCTGCGAGGAGGCCAGGGAACTGCTCGGCGACGTGGAGACCGTCGCGGTCAAGCGGGGCGTCGACCGGTTCGCCGCCGAGCTGCTGCCCCCCGCCGTCGCCCAGGCCCGCATCCGCGAGGCCGCCGCCCGCGCGCTGGACCGGGTGGCCGACTTCCGCCTGTACGCGCCCGAGCCGCCGTTCACCCTGGGCATCGAGTGGAACTCCACCGCGATCGCCGCCGGGTGCGCGGTGGTGCCCGGCGTGAGGGCCGCCGGTCCCCGGCACACCGAGTTCACCACCGACGACTTCTCGCAGATCATGGCGCTCATGGGGCTCTTCGCCATGATCGGCGGCCAGGTCGCCTGCGGCAGCGGCGTGTACGGCTGATCCCGCGATGCCCTCCCCCGAAACCCCCGGCACCCCCGGCACCCCCGGCCCTTCCGGTCCTTCCCCCGGCGCCGACCCCGCCCCCCTTCCCCCGCCCCCCGCCTCTCCCGTCCCCGTCTCCACCGGCTCCGGCCCGGAACGGGCCCGGGGCCGATCCGCCGGGGGCCGATCCGCCGGGGGCCTGACGCGCAGGGCGCTGCTGGTCGGCGTGGGCGCGGCCGGGGGCGCGGGGGCCATGTTCGCGGCCATGGGCGCCCTGGGCCTGGCCCCGGACTCCCAGGACCGGAACTTCACGCCCCCGCGGCCCTCCGACTTCGCCCTCAGCGGCCGGGCGGCGGCCACGGTGGTCGTCCTCGGCGCGGGCGTCGCCGGGCTCACCTGCGCGTACGAGCTGGGCAAGGCCGGGTACGACTGCACGGTGCTTGAGGCGTCCGACCGGGTGGGGGGCAGGAACCTCACGCTGCGCGCGGGCGACCGGCTGGACGAGCTGGGCGGCCCGGCGCAGACGGCCGCGTTCGACGAGGGCGTCTACTTCAACGCCGGGGCCGGGCGGATCGCGCCGTGGATGGTCACCATGGACTACTGCCGCGAGCTGGGCGTCCCCATCGAGACGTTCGTCAACAACAACGCCTCGGCGTACGTCTACACCCGGGGCATGACCGCCCCCACGCGGGCGCGCGCGGCCCGCGCCGACCTGTACGGCCACGTCGCCGAGCTGCTGGCCAAGGCGAGCGACGCCGGGGCGCTGAACCGCCGCCTCACCGCCGACGACCGCGAGCGGCTGGCGGAGTTCCTGCGGCGCTTCGGCGACCTCGGCCCCGACCTGTCCTACCGGGGCTCCACCCGCCGGGGCTTCGAGACCTGGCCCGGGGTGGGCGAGGGCGTGCCGCTGGGCGAGGCCCCCTCGCTGCGGCAGGTGCTCGCCGCGGGCACCGGCAGGGCCCTCACCACGGACTTCGGCTACGACCAGGCCACGCCGATGTTCCAGCCGGTGGGCGGCATGGACGGCATCGTCACCGCGCTCGCCGACGCGGTCGGGCGCGACCGGATCAGGACGGGCACGCCGGTCACCGGCATCAGGAACCTGCCCGACGGGGTGGAGGTCACCCACGCGGGCGGCGCCGTCCGCGCCGACTACTGCATCGCGACCCTGCCGCCCCACCTGCTGGCCCGCCTGCCGCACAACCTCGGTGCCCCGGTCACCGCCGCGCTCCGCACCCCCGTCCCGGTCTCCGCCGGCAAGATCGGCCTGGAGTACGGCAGGCGCTGGTGGGAGGCGGACGACCGCATCTACGGCGGTATCACCGAGACCGACCTGGACATCACCCACATCTGGTACCCCTCGCACGGCTACCACTCGCGCGGCGGCCTGGTGGTCGGTTACTACAACACCGAGGAGAACGCCGACCGGTACGCCGGGCTCACGCACGACGCCCGCCGCGCCCGCGCGCTCACCCAGGGCAAGAAGATCCACGGCGAGAAGTACCGCGCCGAGCTGCGTTCCAGCGTCTCGGTCGCCTGGCGGCGCAGGCCGCACGTGGAGGGCGGCTGGGTGAGGTGGCCCTCCTACCTGGGCGCCTTCACCCTCCTGCAGCAGCCGGCGGGCCGGGTCCACTTCGCCGGCGACTGGCTCACCCACCTGGTCGCCTGGCAGGCGGGCGCGATGGAGTCGGCGCGCAGGACGGTCACCGAGCTGCACGGCAGGGTGCTGCGGACGACCTCCTGAACGTCCGCCGCTCCCGCGCACCGGCCGCTCGTCCTCCTCGGGCGGGTCGCGCGTCCTCCTGACGCGGGCCGTCCTGACGTGGGCCGTCCGCCGTCCTGACGCGCCACGGGCCGCCCCGCCGTAAGGTCTTCGGTGCGGAGTCCTCTCCGAGGCGGGAGGGGCCCGCGGTACGGAAGACCCGAGGAGGCGAGACGGCCATGGCGATCGGAACGTTGGACTGGACGAGTGCCCTGGAGCGGCCGGACCTGCTGGCCGGGCCGGTGGCGCGTGCGGTCGCCGAGCTCGCCGACGCGGGGACGGACCCCGGGGCCGGTGGCGCCGCGGCGGCCGAGGTCGCCGAGATCGACCCGGGACTGGCCGACACGGCGGCCTTCTGCGAGCGCTACGGCGTGGACCCGGGCGCGTCGGCCAACTGCGTGATCGTGGCCGCCAGGCGGGCGGGGGAGACCCGCCACGCGGCCTGCCTGGTCCTGGCGACCACCAGGGCGGACGTCAACGGCGTGATCCGGCGCCACCTGGACGCGCGGAAGATCTCGTTCGCGCCGATGGACGACGCGGTCGCGCTGACCGGGATGGAGTACGGCGGGATCACCCCCCTCGGGCTGCCCGCCGACTGGCCGGTCCTGGTCGACGAGGAGGTGGCGGCCCACCCGCTGGTGGTGATCGGCAGCGGTGTCCGCCGTTCCAAACTGGCCGTTTCCGGTTCACTGCTGGCCGGATTGAAGAACGCGACCGTTCTCCGTCTGGCGCACCGAAGCGAAAATGAGATTAAGTGAGAGAGGTAATCGGGAAACCGTCGGGGTTCGACGGACGTTGTTCAGTCGGAGAATGTGGCCCGATGGTTCATCTCGTGGGCGGGGTCTAAGCCGATATGGTGCTTCATGCCATGAATCAGGACGACCGATTGGGCCCTTACCGGCTGCTGAGGCGGCTCGGCGAGGGTGGTATGGGGGTGGTCCACCTCGCGGTGGATCCCCAGGGCCGACAGGTGGCGGTCAAGGTTCTGCGCGCGGAGGTGGCGGGTGACGACGTCGCGCGCCGACGCCTCTCGCGCGAGGTCGAGACCATGCGGCGGGTGCGCAGCGAGTACATCGCCGAGGTCATCGACGCCGATGTGACCGGTCACCGACCCTACATCGTGACGCGCTACGTGGCCGGACGGCCGCTGGACGAGGTGATCAAGCAGGACGGGCCGATGGAGCTGGCCGCGCTGCTGCGGGTCGCGCACGGCGTGGCCTCGGCGCTGGCCGCGGTCCACTCGGTCGGGGTGATCCACCGCGACCTCAAGCCCGGCAACGTGCTCATCCTGGACGGCGAGCCGGTCCTCATCGACTTCGGCATCGCCCAGGCGGTCGACGCCACCCGCCTCACCCAGACCGGCATGTTCATCGGCACCCCCGGCTACCTCGCCCCCGAGATCATCGAGGGGCACGAGGCCGGTCCCGAGGTGGACGTGCACGCCTGGGCGGGCACCCTGGTCTTCGCCGCCACCGGCCAGCCGCCCTTCGGCAAGGGCACGCTGGAAATGATCTTCTACAACATCACCGCGGGCAAGGCGAACGTCGACGCCGTCCCGCACGCGCTCCAGCCGGTGCTGCGCGCCGCGCTCCAGCGCGACCCGTCCAGGCGGCCCCCGGCCACCGAGCTCGCCGCGCAGGTGGCACGGCTGCTGCCCTCGGCCGGCCGCCATCCGGTGCCCGACGAGGTCAGCACGGTCGCGGCGTTCGACGACCCCGGCCGCGGCTCCGGCACGTTCGGCGCCGCCGGTGTTCCGGGTACCGGCGGTGCGGCGGGTGCGACGGGTCTCGCCGGGCTGTCCGGTGCGCGGCCCGGCCAGGGCGTTCCCGGAACCTCGGGCACCGGCGGCCCGCTCCCGCACGTTCCCGCCGGTCAGGGCGGCCCGGGCGTTCCCGGCGGAGACCCGGGGGACGTGCCGACCCCGGTGGCCTCGCGACCGGCGTTCCCGCACCCCACCGGAGCGCCCCCGACGCCGGTGGCCCGGCCCCACGAGTACGTCTCGCTGCTCGGGCAGGACGAGGCCGACCCGTGGCCCACCCGGCGGGTGACGCCGGAGGAGCTGCGCCAGGCCGTCGAGGCCCAGCGGTCCTCCCACGACCTGCCCACCGGCATGCTCGCCCCCGAGGACGTCCCCACCCGCACCCCGGGCACGACCGGAGGCGAGCGGTCCGGAGTGCGGGGAACCGAGGAGGGCGCCACGACGCCCGTTCCGGACGGGGACATCCCCACCCAGCGCGTCCGTCCCCAGGACCTGCAGGACTACCTGCGCCGGTACGGCGACCGGCAGGCGCCGCCGACCCCGCAGGACCGGCCGGGACAAGACCGGCCAGGGCAGGAGTGGGGCGGGCAGGACCGGCCGCAGGCGGGCACGGGTCACCCGTCCTACCTTCACCGGCAGCCGTTCGAGCAGCAGACCCCGCACACGCCGCGTCCCGCCGTGCCGCCGCCCTATCCCTACCCGCACCCCCAGCCGCAGCAGCCGCAGCAGCACTCCCCGCATGCCTACCAGCAGCGGGACCGGTACACCCCGCCGTCCACGGCGGCCTCGCCGCCGCACCCCGGCCAGCGGTCCGGACCCCTGTTGCAGCGTTCCAGGGCCTACGGCGTGGCGAGCCTGCTGATGCTGGTCGTCATGACGGTCGCCGCGGTCATCGCACCGGTGATCGTCGCCCTCGTGGCGCTCCCGGTGGTGATCGTGCTACGCGCCGCCGACATCGCCCAGCCGGTGTTCAACGGGCGCAGGTCCGCCGCGGCTGCCGCGACCGACGTGCTGCGGGTGTTCGGCCGCCCGGCCGAACTGGCGAAGGCGATCGGCATCACCGTCGCCCTCGTGCCGTACGCGCTGTTCCTCGGGTTGCCGGTGACGCTGCTGCTCATGCTGGTCGGGAAGACACTCGTCGTCAACGCGCTGAGCTGCGGTGCCGCCGTGGCGCTCTGGGCCGTCTGCGCCGGACCCGGCGTGGAAGGCCCGAGCCGCCAGATGCGACGTACGCTGGCATCACTGCTGCCGTCGCGCACCGCCGCCATCGCCGCCGCCTCGGTGCTGGTCGTGGTGGCGGCGCTGACGCTCCTGGCGGCGGCGGGCATGGTGGGTGAGCGGCCACGGGAGGCGGTGTGGGCGCCGGTCAGCGTCGAAACGGTCGACAAGGTGGTACGGGAACTGGAAACCCTACGAGAGAAGGCGGCGTGATGACGGGGGACACGCGAGCGCCCGAGAGGCTGGGCCCGTACCGGCTGCTGAGGAAAATCGGCGAGGGCGGCATGGGCGTCGTCCACCTCGGCCTCGACGAGGACGGGCGCGAGGTGGCCGTGAAGGTCCTGCACCCGCACGTGGCCGCCGACCTCAAGGCGCGCGACCGGCTCACCCGCGAGGTGGAGACCATGCGGCGGGTGCGCAGCCCGCACGTCGCCGAGGTCCTCGACGCCGAGCTGACGGCCAGGCAGCCCTACATCGTGACCCGGTTCGCGCCGGGCCGCACGCTGGAGGAGACCGTCCTGCAGGACGGCCCGCTCCCCGACGACCAGGTCATCCGGCTGGCGCGGGGCATGTGCGCGGCCCTGGTGGCCATCCACGCCGCCGACGTGATCCACCGTGACTTCAAGCCGTCCAACGTGATGATCGTCAACGGTGACCCGCTGGTCATCGACTTCGGCATCGCGCACCTGGTGAACGCCACCCGGCTGACCCAGACCGGCATGTTCGTCGGCACGCCCGGCTACCTGGCCCCGGAGATCATCCGGGACTCCGAGATCACCCAGGCCGCCGACGTGCACGCGCTGGCCTCGACGGTCTTCTTCGGCGCGACCGGCAAACCGCCGTTCGGCACCGGCAGCTTCGAGGTCGTCTGCTTCAACATCATGGAGGGGCGGGCCAACGTCGACCTGGCCCCGGCGTGGCTGCGGGGCTGGCTCAGGCGGGCACTGGCCGTCGACCCGTCGGCGCGGCCGGCGGCGGTCGAGCTGCTCCGGCTGGCCCGAAGCCTGGACCCCGCGGTGACGGCCTTCCAGGAGACCCCGCCCACCTCGGTCCTGGAGGGCGGGACCAGGGTCCTGGGCGGCGACGGCACCAAGGTCCTGGGCGGTGAGGGGACCACGTCCCGGAGCGAGGGCGGCACCAAGGGCCCGGGTGGGAGCGGCACCAAGGTCCCGCCGCCCCCGGTGAGCGGCACCCGTTCCCTGCCGCAGGACGCCTCCGGCTACTCCGACCTGCTCCCGCCGGTGAACTACGCCGAGCCGGAGCGGCGTGAGCGCCGGTCCCGGCAGGAGCGCGGGCAGGCGTCCGGCTCGGTGGCGCCCCCGCCGTACACGCCCTCCGCCCAGCCTTCGCCACCTCCGCCGTACGTCCCCGCGCCGCCCTCGGCGCAGGCCAGGGCGGCGGCGCCGCCGCCCTACGCCGACCAGCGGGTGGCCGGGTATCCGGCCCCGCCGCCGACCGGCCAGGCGAGACCGTACCCGCCGCCGGAGCGGGCGAGGCAGCACGTCCCGACGCAGGAGCGCCCCCCGGGCCGGGCACAGCCCGCGCCCCGCACCCCGCCCCGGGAGCGCTACCGCGCCGCCCATCCGCTGGCCGGGATCCTGCTGCTGACGATCCTCGCGGCGCTGGCCTGCCTGCTGCCGGTGGTGGTGAGCGTGTTCGCCGTGGCCGCGGCGCTCTGCCTGCGGGTGGGCGAGTACCTCTTCGCGGACCTGGCCCAGCGCCGCTCCATCCGGGGCAACAGCGCCGGAGACCCCCTGCTCGTGCTGGCGAGCACACCGTGGGCGGTGATCAGGTCGGCCATCGCGACGGCGGTCACCGCCGGGGTGTCGCTCATGTTCGGCATGTGCGTGTGGGGGTTCCTGGTCTACGCCGGCGACATGAGCAACAAGGACCACGCCGCCGCCTACGCGGCCGGTGCGTTCGTGGCCGGGCTGTTCCTGCTGCCCGGCGGCGGCAAGCCCAGGAAGGCCGTCGCCCGCTCGCTCAGCGCGGTCATCCGCAGCCCCGGCGCGGGCATGGTGACCACGATCGTCCTGGGCACGCTGGCGTTCTTCGCGGTGATGACCGCGCTGAGCGTGGCCCCGTCCTTCGTGCCCTGGAAGAACCCGACCGCTGTCGTCAACAGCCTCACCGAACAGTGGCGGGATTCGGCGAACGAGGGCGCGATGGGCGCGTTCGACCTCGTCACCGGTCTCCTGGACAGCTTGATGACCAGCCTCGGCCTGGGATTCCTGACGTTCTGGAATTGACGGCCCGCAGGGGACGCGTCTCGTCGGGCGCGTCCACCGGCACCTCCGGTCGTCCCCGCCGGACATGTCGGGCGGCCGCGGCCCGTACCCGGTGCGGGATCGGCCGCTCTGGGGCACGATGGAGGGGACGAGCCGAAGGAGTCGCATGGTCGCGCCGGACGGTGAGCATCTCGGTCCGTACCGCCTGTTGTCGAAGCTCGGCGCCGGAGGTTTCGGGGAGGTCCACCTGGCGCTGGACCCCGGAGGACGCACGGTCGCCGTCAAGATCCTGCATCCGCACGTGGCGGCCGACGAGACGGCCCTGGCCAGGCTCGCGCGCGAGGTGGAGACGATGCGGCTGGTCCAGGGCCCGCACGTCGCCGAGGTCCTGGACGCCTCGCTGCGAGGGGCCCGTCCCTACCTGGTCACCCGTTACGTGCAGGGCCGCCCGCTCAGCGCGGTGATCGCCGCGGACGGGCCGGTCGGCGGCGACGACCTGACGCGGCTGGCCCGCGGCCTGGCCGGGGCCCTCGCCGCCGTGCACGCCGCCGGGGTGGTCCACCGCGACCTCAAGCCCGCCAACGTGATCATCGCCGACGGCGAGCCGGTCGTCATCGACTTCGGGATCGCCTGCGCGCTCGACTCGCCCTCGGTCACCGCCTCGGGGGCCGTGCTGGGCACGCCCGGCTACCTGGCGCCCGAGGTGCTGGAGGGCACCGGGTCGGGCGCCGAGGCCGACGTCTTCGCCTTCGGCGCGACGCTGGCGTACGCGTCCACCGGCCGGCACCCCTACGGCACGGGCCCGGCGTCGGCGATCGGCTACCGGGTCGTCCATCATCCGCCGGACCTGGAGGGCGTCCCCGGATGGCTGGAGCCCCTGCTCCGGGAGTGCCTGCTGCGCGATCCCGCGGCCCGGCCGCCCGCGGACGCGCTCCTGGCCCGGCTGGGCGTCGCACCGCCCCCGAGGCCGGTGGTCGCGGAGCCGCGCGGGCGGTGGTCGCGCGGTTCCGGCGAGGCGGGGGTGCACGGTCTCGTCACCCGCGAGTGGAGGCCCGGACGCCGCCCGGCGGCGGGGAGGCCCTCGCCGGAGGAGGCCGCCGAGCGCCGCAGGGCCGTCCTGCACCGCCGCTGGGTCGTCGGCAGCGGCCTGCTGGTCTCCCTGACGGCGGCCACCGCCTCCGACCCGCTGCCCGAGGTCTCGCTGCTGTTCCTGACCGGGTACGGCTCGGTGCTGCTCGCCGACGCCGGGATCGCCCTGTTCGCCCGGCGGGACCGGAGGCGCCTGATCGTCGATCTCGCCGCCGGTGCCGGGACCGCCGCGCTCTGGGCGATCCTGAGCACGTTCTTCAGCACTTTCACGCTGGCGCTCGCGCTGGGCACCGTCGTCTTCGTGCTGGTCGCGATCCTGGTCGCCGGCTGAGCGACCGGGCGGGCGGCAGGGCTGTCGAGGCAGGGCGGCCCGTGGAGCGATCGGCCGGGCGAACGAACGGCCGCGCGGCGGGGCCGGGGGCGCGCGCCATCACCGGAACAAAGTTCGGTATGGTAAGGAGGTGACCGTCGGGGAAGGTTCCCGCCGTTCGGGGCGAGCCGCGCAACCTGGCGGTTTGCACCTAAGCTACCGATGGGTAACATAATCTCGGGAGGCCGGGGCGGGGCATGCCCCCACCGGGTCACCCGCTGCCACACCGCCTCCGGGCACCTGGCAGTCTTGGCACCGCGTGCACGTGCCCCGCGTGCACGTACCGAGCCGGCGTCAACCGCAGCGACGCGGTGGCGTACGCGAACACGGGAGGTCGGCCACCGGCCATGAACATCGTCGTCTGCGTGAAGCAGGTCCCCGACACGGCGACCGAGCGCAAGCTGAAGTCCGATGACAAGACGCTCGACCGCGACGCCGCCGACGGCGTCATCAACGAGCTGTGCGAATACGCGGTCGAGGAGGCGCTTCGCCTGAAGGAGGCCCACGGCGGTGAGGTGACCGTCCTCACCATGGGCCCCGACAAGGCGAGCGACACCATCCGCAAGGCCCTGGCCATGGGCGCCGACAAGGCCGTCCACCTGGTGGACGACGCGCTGCACGGCTCGGACACGCTGGGCACCTCCCACGCCCTGGCACAGACCCTCAAGAAGATCGGTTTCGATCTGGTCGTGCTCGGCTCGGAGTCCACCGACGCCCGCACCGGCGTTCTCGCCGCCATGCTGGCCGAGCGCCTGGGCGTGCCGCAGCTCACCTTCGCCAACCAGGTGGAGGTGAACGGGAGCGCCATCACCATCCAGCGCGTCACCGACTACGGCTACGACCGGGTCGAGGCCTCGCTGCCCGCCGTGATCTCCGTCGTCGAGAAGATCAACGAGCCGCGCTACCCGTCCTTCAAGGGCATCATGGCCGCCAAGAAGAAGCCGGTCGAGAAGCTCGGCGTCGCCGACACCGAGATCGACGCCTCCCAGGTGGGCCTGGCCAACTCCTGGAGCGAGGTCGCCGACTTCGAGGCCGCTCCGGCGCGCGCGGCCGGAACCGTGGTCAAGGACGAGGGCGACGGTGGCGCGAAGGCCGCCGACTTCCTCGCGTCGAAGAAGTTCGTCTGAGAGCGGGGGTAGCTGAAAATGTCTGAGGTTCTCGTTCTGGTCGAGCATGTCGAAGGCCAGGTGAAGAAGGTCACCCTGGAGCTGCTGACGCTCGCCCGCAGGCTGGGCACGCCGTCGGCCGTCTGGACCGGGGCGGGCTACTCCCCGGAGGCCCAGGCCCGGCTGGCCGAGTACGGCGCGGAGAAGATCTACCTCGCCGACTCCGCGGAGATCGCCGACTACGTCGTCGCCCCCAAGGCCGAGCTGCTGGCCCACCTGGTGACCGAGAAGTCCCCCGTCGCGGTGCTCGTCGCCGCCACGGCCGAGGCCAAGGAGATCGCCGGGCGCCTCGCCATCAAGACCGACTCCGGCGTGCTCACCGACGTGGTGGGCATCGAGGACGGCCTGGTCGCCGACCAGTCCATCTTCGGCGGCGGCGTCAACGTCCGGTCCCGGGTGACCAAGGGCATCGCGATCATCGCGGTACGTCCCAACGCGACGCCGGTCGAGGCCGCCACGGGCGCGGGGACCGAGGAGCAGGTCTCCTTCACCGTCTCCGACGCCGCCAAGAGCGCCAGGATCGTGGAGCGGGTCAAGGAGGAGAAGGGCGCGCGCCCGGAGCTCACCGAGGCCGCGATCGTGGTCTCCGGCGGCCGGGGCGTGGGTTCCGCGGAGAACTTCTCGATCATCGAGGAACTCGCCGACTCGCTCGGCGCGGCCGTCGGCGCCTCCCGCGCCGCGACCGACGCCGGCTGGTACCCGCACCAGTTCCAGGTCGGGCAGACCGGCAAGACCGTCTCGCCGCAGCTCTACATCGCGGCGGGCATCTCCGGGGCCATCCAGCACCGGGCCGGCATGCAGACCGCCAAGACGATCCTCGCGATCAACAAGGACCCGGAGGCGCCGATCTTCGAGCTCGCCGACTTCGGGGTCGTGGGTGACCTGCACCAGATCGTCCCGCAGCTGACCCAGGAGGTCGGCAAGCGCAAGTGATCCACGGGTGAGGGGCCGGACGGTGTGACCGTCCGGCCCCTCGCATGTGCGGCCCCGGGTCGCCGCGGGCGTTCACGGGGCACCCCAGGCCCCGGACTCCGGGCCGCCGCGGGCGTTCGCGGGAACCCCGGCCTTGGACTTCGGGCCGCCATGGGCGTTCGCGGGAACCCCGGCCTTGGACTCCGGGCAGCCGTGGAGGGCTCGCGCGGGCTGGTCCCCGCCCCCTGGGTCGCCAGAGCTCACGCGGAGCCGTCTCCGGTGCTCTCAGGCCGCCATGGAGAGCTCGCGCGGGGAGGTCTCCACCGCGACGGCCCTCGTCCGGGAGCGGGGCAGGAACCAGGCGAGCGCGGCGATCACGACGCCGAGGACCACGGCGATGCCGAGACCCGCCCTGAGCGTGGCCACGTCGGCGAGGAACCCGATGATCACCGGCCCGAGCAGGAGTCCCGCGTACCCCATCGCCCCGGTCTGGGCGATGGACGGCCCGGGATCGGCGGTCGCGCCGCCCGCCAGCGACATCGCCATCGGGGAGACCGTCGCGACGGCCACGCCGACGAAGAGCATGGCCGAGACCGCGACGGGTGCCGTCGGGGCGGTGAGGACCACGCCGAAGGTGACGGCGGTGGCCAGGCCCGAGGCGGCCATCATGCCGCGGGCGCCGAACCGGGCCCGGACGCGGTCGCCGGCCAGCCGCCCGGCCAGCATGCCCGCCTCGAAGACCGGGTAGCCCAGCGCGGCCGTCGCCTCGGAGGCGCCGAGCGCGTCGCGCAGGTACAGGCCGTTCCAATCGGCGACCGTCCCCTCCACCATGAACGCGCAGAAGGCGATCACGCCGAGCAGGTAGACCACCGGGGGCATCCGGCGACGGACCGCCGGAGCCGTACCGCCGCGGCGGGGGGAGGGCACCGCGTCGGGCAGGCAGGTACGGCCGGCGAGGGCGGCGGCGGGGAGCGCGAGCAGGGCGATCAGGGTCAGGTGGACCGTGACCGAGAGTCCCGCCGCGATCGCCGCGGCGCCCAGCAGACCCGCGGCGATCGCCCCGGCGCACCAGCCGGCGTGCATGCCGTTCATCAGGGGGCGGCCGTAGGCGCGCTCCACCACCGACCCTTGGGCGTTCATCGCGACGTCCACCGCGCCGAACGCCATGCCGAACAGGGCGCTCGCGACCAGGAGCAGCGGGAACGACGGAGCCAGGGCCAGCATGATCAGGGTGATCGCGGTGAGGGGGGCCGCGACCCGCAGGACGCTCCGGCTGCCGGCGCGCGTCATCACCACGCGCATGGACTGCATGGTGACGAGCGCTCCGAGCCCCCAGACGAGGAGGGTGACGCCGACCGACGCCTCGGACAGGCCGAGTTTGTCGGAGAGCGCCGGGATGCGCACGGTCATCGATCCACACAGCAGTCCGGCGAGCACGAATGTGAGAACCGCCCCGGTTCGAGCCGCTCTCAGGTCGCGGGTCATGACAAAGTCCCTTCGATAAACGTTTTGACAAAGTGATGAGCGGGCACATCTGAATCGGGGGCGGGCCCCCACGCGGAACCGCCCCCCCAAACCGGTGGGGGGGCGCCCCCCGCGGGGCGGGGGCTCGGACCAAACGC
>NZ_JBNCLF010000003.1:47140-435141 GCF_049844535.1 Streptosporangium sp. DT93 | reverse complement strand
CCGTCGTAAAACGGGTTGACCACTGGGCGCCCGGGCCACAGGGCACGGGGGCGGTCCCCCCCCGCCGCACGCGACCGCCAATCCGTGTGGGGGGTCGCCCCCGGCGGGGCGGGTGATCGGACGATCGGCGAGGCGTGCCGCCGGGCACCGGGCCGCGATCCGGTCGTACCGGGTCGATCGGATCAGGCGGTGCGTGATCCGGACCGGCAGGGCCGCGATCGGGCGGTCAGGGGCGTGGGCCGCACCGGCGGAACAGTGATCGGATCAAGCCCGCCGAGACGGGACCGGGCCCGCGAGGCCGTGATCCAGACCGGCGAAGCCGTGACCGGACCCGCCGAGACGGGACCGCGCCCGTGAAGCCGTGATCCAGACCGGCGAAGCCGTGACCGGACCCGCCGAGACGGGACCGCGCCCGTGAAGCCGTGACCCAGCCCCGCGGAGTCGTGATCAGACCCGCCGAACCGCCATCCGGGCCCGTGACGCCGTGACCGGGCCGACGTGGCCTGACCAAGGGCCGGGATCAAGGGCCGGGATCAAGGGCCGGGATCATCCGGGGAGCAGTGCCAGCAGGCGACCTTTCAGACGCTCGTAGTGCTCGGCTCCGTAGAGGTCGGGATCATGGCTCGCCACGTCCCACAGGCCCTCGCAGGCCAGGCGCACGATCTGCGCGACCTCCGGATCCGGCTCGTCGCCGAGCCCCTCGCGGTGCCACCGGGCCATCGCCGTCCGCAGCGGCGCCAGCAGGTAGGGGTTGCCCGACGCGCCGGTCACCACGGCCCAGCGCCGTAACCTGCCGCTCCGCACGGCGGCGAACGTGGCCGCCACGTAGTTCTTCGTGTAGGTGTCGTGGCCCTGGGCGGCGACGAGCTCGTCGAACTCCTCGATCAGGCGCTCCACCATGCCCTTGATCAGGGCTTCCTTCGTGCCGAAGTGGTAGAGCAGGCCGCCCTTGCTGCATCCGGCGCGCTCGGCCACGGCCGCCAGGGTGAGAGCCTGGGAGCCCTGGTCGCCGAGGAGATCCTCCGCCGCGTCCAACAGCTCTTCCCGTCTCATGGCAGGTACTGTACCGTCTGGACGGTTTAGTGGTCAACTCCGATGATGAGCCGCTCGGCGGGCGCGGATACCCTGGGGAGGTTGACGGTCGAACTGGGGGAGGAATGCGGTCGTGAAGTCCGCCTATCTCGATCACGCGGCGACGACGCCGATGCTTCCCGAGGCGATCGCGGCGATGACCGCCCAGCTCGGCCAGGTGGGGAACGCCTCCTCGCTGCACGCCGCGGGCCGTCGTACCCGGCAGGTCGTCGAGGAGTCGCGGGAGACCATCGCGGCCGCGCTCGGCGCCCGCCCCAGCGAGGTCGTCTTCACCTCGGGCGGCACCGAGGCCGACAACCTGGCCGTCAAGGGGCTGTACTGGGCCCGGCGCGCCGCGGGCGCGACACGGATCCTCGTCAGCGCCGTCGAGCACCACGCCACCCTGGATCCCGCGCACTGGCTGGCCGACCACCAGGGGGCGACCGTCGAGCTGCTGGAGGTCGACGAGTTCGGCCGGGTGCGGCCGGAGACCCTCAGGGAGGCCGTCGAGCGCGATCCCGGCGACGTCGCCCTGGTGAGCGTCATGTGGGCCAACAACGAGGTCGGCACCGTCCAGCCGGTCGAGGCGCTGGCCGCGACCGCCCGGGAGTACGGGATCCCCTTCCACACCGACGCGGTCCAGGCGGTCGGCCAGCTCCCGGTCTCCTTCGTCGACTCCGGCGCCGACGCCCTGACGCTCTCCGGGCACAAGGTCGGCGGCCCGATCGGGGTCGGTGCCCTGCTGCTCGCCCGGGGCGTCGACCCGGTGCCGGTGCTGCACGGGGGCGGCCAGGAGCGCGACGTGCGCTCCGGCACGCTGGACGCGCCCGCCGCCGCCGGTCTCGCCGCGGCCGTGCGGATCGCGGTGGACCGGCAGGCCGGGACCGCGGCCCGCCTGGCCGAGCTCCGTGACGACCTGATCCACCGGGTCCGCCTGGCGGTTCCCGACGTGATCCTCAACGGCGATCCGGTGAACCGCCTGCCCGGCAACGCGCACTTCTCCTTCCCCGGCTGCGAGGGCGACGCCCTGCTCATGTTGCTGGACGCCAAGGGCGTGGAGTGCTCGACCGGCTCGGCCTGCTCGGCCGGGGTGGCCCAGCCCTCCCACGTCCTGCTCGCGATGGGCGCCGACGGCTACCGGGCACGCGGCTCGCTGCGCTTCTCCCTGGGCCACACCTCGACGCACGAGGACGTGGACCGGCTGGTCGAGGTGATCGGCCTCGCGGTCGAGCGCGCCCGCCGCGCGGGCCTGAGCTGATCCCGTACGCGTCCCGCGTCGTGTGGGCCCGGGAAGTGTCACGAGGGCCCGGGAAGTGTCCGAGGGCCGGGAAGCGGCATGTGGGCACGGGAAGTGTCACGTGGGCAGGGAAGCGTCACGTGAGCACGGGAGGAAGCGTGTTCCGGCTGGGAGAGCGTTCTAGGTGAGGAAGGGGGAGACGGCGATCCAGCCGGGGTCGGCGGCCACGTCGACCCGGGGACGGCCCTCCTCCCAGCTCACGACCAGCTCCTTGGCGTGGGCGGCCGCCTCGCTCACCGGATCGGCGTAGACGTGCAGCACCCGCTGCCCGTCGGCGCTCATGTGCGCGGCCAGGACGGCCCGGCCGTCCATCCTGCTGATCCGCCCCGCGAGACGCTCCTCGAAGTCGCGCAGCGCCTCCAGCGAGGACCCCTCGGGCAGTCCCTCGGCGTCGCGGTGCGCGTACGGCAGCGTGATCGCGATGTGCTGGTCGAACAGTGGGTGGTCGACCGGGCGGAGAGGGTAGCGGGCGGTGGCGATCAGGCGGGCGCCCGAGGGGGTCTCCCCCTCCAGCAGCGCCCACTGCTCGTCCCGGTAGCCCGACGCCAGGTCGGCGACCACGCCCGGCAGGTGCACGGCGGGCACCGCGTCGATCGGCTGGTACGCCGCGGCGGAGATGTCCCCCACCCAGCGGGCCACGTCGTCCTCGCCGAGCAGCCAGTCCAGGGCGAGCAGCGCCGCCTCGGTACGGGTCTCGTCGTCCAGCAGGGTGAAGATCGGATGGTGGGCGACCACGTCGACCCTGGGCCTGCCGTGCGGGACGCGCAGCCCGAGGACGAGCTTGTCGAGCGCGAACTCGTACCCGCCCACGTCGAGGGTGAGGTCCATCGCGTGCGGGTTGGCCTTCCGCGAGGGGTGGAACTCCCACGAGGCGTCGGCGGGCGGTGCCGCCGCGGCCCAGCGGTGCGCGACGGGCCGCAGCTCCGGGTCGCCCGCCGAGGTGACCACCAGGGCCTGCCCGGCGGCCAGGCCGGGGGCGATCTCCCAGACCAGGGAGGGGTGGACGACCAGCACCGCGGGCCCGATCCACTCGGCCAGCCGCTCGGCCTCGCCCGCGGCGACCATCGCGTCCAGATCCGGCCTGGCCTGCGCCCACCACGCCCAGAACTCGGTGATGCCGCCCGCCGGATCGGGAGCGGGCTCGTCTCTCCGCCCGAACAGTCGCATGACCCCGGATTCTCCCAGCCCGGCGGCGCACCTGCCAACGCGGGTACGCTCAAGGGGTTATGAGTCTCCGTGTGCTTGCCGCCATGTCCGGCGGCGTCGACTCCGCCGTGGCCGCCGCCCGCATCGCCGATGCGGGCCACGATGTCACCGGCGTCCACCTCGCCCTCTCCGCCAACCCCCAGTCCTACCGGACCGGCGCCCGCGGGTGCTGCACGGTCGAGGACTCGCGCGACGCCCGCAGGGCCGCCGACGTGATCGGCATCCCCTTCTACGTGTGGGACATGGCCGAACGGTTCCAGCGCGACGTGGTCGAGGACTTCGTCAGCGAGTACGCCGCCGGCCGCACCCCCAACCCGTGCCTGCGCTGTAACGAGAAGATCAAGTTCGAGGCGGTGCTGGACCGGGCCCTGGCGCTGGGGTTCGACGCGGTGGCCACCGGCCACCACGCCCGCGTGACCGACGGCGTGCTGAGCCGCAGCCCCGACCAGGGCAAGGACCAGTCGTACGTGCTGGGCGTCCTGACCCGGCAGCAGCTCGCTCACGCGATCTTCCCGCTGGGCGACTCCACCAAGGCCGAGGTACGCGAGGAGGCGGCGCGGCGCGGGCTCACGGTGGCCGACAAACCCGACAGTCACGACGTCTGCTTCATCGCCGACGGCGACACCCGGGGCTTCCTCGCCGACCGGCTCGGCGCGGCCCGGGGCCCGATCGTCGACGAGTCCGGCGAGGTGGTGGGCGGCCACGAGGGCGCCTACGGCTTCACGGTCGGCCAGCGCAAGGGGCTGCGCATCGACCGCCCGGCCCCCGACGGCCGCCCGCGCTACGTGCTGTCCATCGAGCCGGTCTCCAACACGGTCACGGTCGGCCCGCGCTCGTCGCTGGAGGTCACCTCCGTCGTGGCCGATCGCCCGGTCTGGAACGGGCCGGTGGACGAGCCGCGCGAGCCGCTGGCCTGCACGGTCCAGCTCCGCGCGCACGGCGAGGTCTACGGCTGCCGGGTGCAGCTGTCGGGCGGGCAGGTGCACCTGACGCTGGACGCCCCGGCCACCGGGGTCGCCGCGGGCCAGGCCGCCGTCCTCTACCTCGGCGACACCGTGATCGGCTCCGCGACCATCGCGTCGGCCTCCTGACGCCTCCGGGGCCGGCCGGGGCTCAGGGCGGGGATCCGGGCAGGACTCAGGGCAGGGTGACGGACTCGCCCGGGGGCAGGCGGCGCATCTCGGCACCCTGCCGGTCGGACTCCATCTCCAGCCACCTGTCGATCATGCTGAGCCCCCGGTCGTTAAGCAGGCCGTCGTGGGTGGCGATGGCGCGGGCGGGGCGGACCCGGCGCAGGTAGTCGACCATGTCCCAGACCCTCATCCAGGGGGCGTTGGCCGGCACCAGGAGGGTGGGCACCTCCATGTCCGGCACGGTGAACGCGTCCCCCGGGTAGAAGACCTCCTCCTCCACGAGGAAACCGACGTTGCCGATGATCGGCATGTCCGGGTGGACGGGGGCGTGCCACTCGCCGACGGCCCTCACCCCGAAACCGGCCGTCTCGAAGGTGTCGCCGTCCCGTACGGTCTGGATCTTCGCGGGGAGGCCGGCCAGCGTGGCGGCCACCGCCTCGTTGGTCCAGATCTCCAGGGAGGGGTTGGCCTCGGCGGCCCGGCGCAGCCGGTCGACGTCGGCGTGGTCGAAGTGCTCGTGGGTGATGAGCACGGCGTGGGCCCCGTCGAGCGCGGACTCCTCGCTGAAGACCCCGGGGTCGACGACCAGGACCGACTCGTCCTTCTCCAGGCGTACACAGGCGTGCCCGAACTTCGTGAGTCTCATCCCCCCAGCCTAGGGGGAGCCGGGTCGCGGCCCTCGGGGAGGATCGCCGCCCGGAGTGGTCGCGTCCGGGACGGTCGCGACCCGGGCCGGCGGTGGTCCGGAGGCGCGTGCTCCGGACCGGTCGCGGTGACAGGGACGGGTGTGACACGGGCCGGGTGGGACGGGGTCTCGCCCGGGGACGGTGCCGCCCCCGGGCGAGTCGCGGTCAGGTGATCACGGCCGGAGCCGTGCCGCCGTCACCGCCCCAGACGTCCTCGTCCTCGACGAGCCAGGTGGAGCGCTCGCGGTCCTGGTTGTTGTCACCGGACGCGCCGCCCATCGGCATGAACGGCATGCCGCCCATGCCGGCGGCCCGCGTGCCCGCGACACCACCGGTGCCGCCGATACCGCCGACGGGGTTCAGGGCGCCCGCCCCGCCGGTGGTGGTGCCGTTGCCGACCCAGGTACCCGGGCCGGTGGTGGTGTTCGGGCCGTTCAGCCCGTTCGGGCCGAGCGAGGGGACGACCGGGCCCGTGCCGCCCCCGGTGTAGGTGGGCAGGCCGGTTCCCGGTCCGGTCCCGGTCCCGGGACCCGTCGACACCGTGGGCACCGTGGGCGTGGCAGGTTCGAAACCGGCCAGCTGGGTGGCGCGCGGGTCGTTCGGGTTCAGCACGCCCTGCTGGTCGCCGGGGGAGTACGCCGGCGGCACGGTGCCGGTTCCCGGCTGTCCCACGCCGGGGTTGCCGACCCCCGGGTAGGCGGGGTTGCCCACGCCGGGGTTGCCCACGCCGGGGTTGCCTGCCCCCGGGTTGCCCGCGCCGGGGTCGACGACCCCCGGGTAGCCGGGCAGGCCGCCACCGCCGGAGCCGCCACCCGGATAGCCGGGAAGACCGCCCCCTCCCGAGCCACCGCCCGGGTAGCCCGGCAGGCCGGGACCGGAGTAGCCCCCGCCGCCGCCGGGGTAGCCCCCGCCGTACCCGCCCCCGCCGGGCAGACCCCCGTACCCGCCGCCCCCGGGGATTCCCCCGCCGGGCGGGCCGCTACCGGGCAGGCCGCCCGGGGGGATTCCCCCGGGGTAGTCCTGACCGGTGAGCGTGGGGTCGGCCGGGCCGCCCAGGAAGGGCAGGTCCTTCTCCACGGTCGGGGGGATGGTGTTGTAGAGATTGACCAGTTCCTTGTTGAGGTTCACCAGGTCGTCACGGGCGAAGTCGTTGTTCGACTTGTTGGTGATGAGGTACCCGCCGCCCACCTTCGCCGTGGCGATGTCGTCCCCCGGGAGGAAGTCGATCGCGTCGTACCAGCCCCCCAGGGACGACGACCTGCTGGCGGCGAGCTCGGTGTACTTGGGAAGGGCGTCCCTGCCGTACTGGACCAGCGGTGGCCCGAGCTGGCCGCAGCGGGTGGCCAGCTCGTCGACCGTCTTGTGAACCAGTTGGAGGGCTTTCTGCGCCTCGATCGAGGCGTCCCCGCTCCATACCTGAGCGAGCTGGCCGGCGACGTCCCTGATCAGGGCGTGGCTGCTCCGCAGCGTGCCCGCCGCGGAGGTGTAGGCGTGGCCCGCCTCCTCGATGGCCCGAGGGTTGGTGGCCTCGAGCATCTCCTTGATCTGGACGGCGCTGTAGCCGCTGTAATGGCCACGGCTGCCGATGTCCGGTGCGCTCTCACCGTCGAACTTGATGTGGTGAAGCGCGTGGTCGTTGCCCATCGCCTCAGCTCGCCTTGTTCGTGGTACTGGCCTGCTCGGCGTCCTGGTAGTTGTAGGCGGCGGCCCGCAGCAGGTCGATCGCGGCCCGATACCTGGCCAGCGTCTCCTGGTAGACCCCGCCGATCTTCATGTGGGCCTTCTGGGTGGTCCTGGCGACGTCCTTGGCGGTGTCCCAGGCGCCGAACTGGGCCTCGGTCAGGTTGGTCATGGCCCGCATGTCCTGCAGCGCTCCCTCGTTGGAGCCCTCCAAGCGCATGACGTCCTGTTCCAGGGCCTTGAGGAGTTGCTTGATGCGGTCGCGCCTGATCTCGACGGCGGGACGGTTCTTGTCGAGGCCGGGCCAGGAGGGCTCGGCTCTGTCTTCGGGAGGTAACATGCCTCTCTCCCCGGTGGTGAGGGGGCGCGGCGTCGCCGCGGCCCGATCGGTTCTCCCGGTGACGAGGGGGCCGCGGCATCGCCGTGGCCCACTCGGTTACCCGGTGTCAGCGCCCGTCGAACATCGAAACGTTGACCTTCTCGGTCTGCGCGAAGTTCTCCCTGCCGATCTCGATGACGCCACCGAGGCGCTGGAGCAGCTGGGCCATCCGGCCGGACGCGGCGTCCCACTGGGCGCGTGCGCCGTAGTAGGCGACGCGGGCGTCGCCCTCCCAGTCGCCGAGCAACCGGTCGAGGTCTCCCTCGAGTGTCTGGAGGGTCCCCTCCAGCATCTGCCACTGCCGCGCGAAGTCCGCGGCAGAGCGGTCCATCTGGCCGAAGTCGACAAGAGTGCGGTCAAAGTCGCTAGCCATGGTGATCCCCGTTTCTGAGCCGTGTCAGCTGTTGATGTCGGCGGAGAGCTTGGTGGAGACGGAGGACTGGTTCTCCTCCGCCGTCTCGTAGTTCTTCTGGATGGTCTTGAGCTTGAGGGAGAGGCCCTCCAGCTCGCGCAGGATGTTGGTCATCTCGGTGCTCCAGGCGTTGAACACGCCGTCGAAGGAGGTCGCCGACTGACCGTCCCAGCCCGCGCGCAGCTCCCCGCGGTGCCCTTCGAGCTGGGTCTTGATCTGGGTGATCGTGTTCTTGGCGTCCTGGGTCTTCTGCGAGGACTCGCTGAGCCGCGAGTGGTACGCGGAGGTCTTCTGAACCACGTGGCACCTCCATGGTGCTCGATGGACATAGGTATTTCGATCATTACAAAGTGGACAGGGGAATCATCTCGCCCCGATAACGGAACGGCGTACCGTCGGTAACGGGAATCACCGCTGCCCCAGTGGCATCGGGGCTCTCGCCGCCACCGGGTCGAGCGCGGGTCCCTGCGGGATCAGGTGCACGATGTGCGCGGGCAGGGGCGCGACGTCGGTGGTGGCGTACCCGAGACTCGGCAGTGACTGCGCGCTGGTGATCGCGTGGCGCCGCCCCTGGTCGCTGATCAGGAAGAGCGAGGCGACCGCGTCCAGCCTGCCGTTCCCCGGCAGGACGCCCACCAGCGCGGCGCTGCCCGGCGGGAGCACGACCTGGTCCACCGAGTCCTGGTCGAACCGGCCCCCGGGCGGCGCGGGGATCCGTACCGTGCTGCCGACGGTCAGCCGGGCCAGCGTCGATCCGCGCTCGGTGTCGGCGTAGACCGCGCACACCGGCGAGGCCGGATCGGGGGCGACGACCTTCGGCATCGTCGCGGGCAGTCCCGCCGCGTCGAAGCGGGTGGCCGAGCGCCGCATCCCGTTCGCGGTCGCCGCGTCGAGCTCCACGGCGCGCACCGGGGCCCTGCCGTACGCCCGCTTGCTGGCCGGGTCCTGGAGCAGCAGGTCGGCCTGGGCGGGGGTGAGCGGGGCCAGGCCGTCGCCGAGCAGGACGTACCACTTGGCCGTGCCGCCGGACGCCGCAGGCACGGTGTAGATCCGGCCCGCCGCCGAACGCCCGCCGTCCGGGCCGCGCACCGCCCGGCCACGACCGGTGAGCGCGGGCGCGCGGAAGTCGGGGCCGATGGGGAGCGCGTTGAGCCAGGCCGCCGGGACCTGCCGTGGCTGCTGCTCGGTCAGCGCCCGCAGGCTCTCGGTCGGCACCCGCATCCGCCGGTCCGCCCAGAGCAGCCAGGTCTGCGAGCCCTCCTCCACCACCATCGCGGTGTCCCGCCCGATCGGCGCGCCGCCGACCCCGATACCACCGATCAGCGAGGTGTACGGGGAACGCGCCCCGGTCGCGTCCACGCCCTCGACCACGCAGGCCGACCAGGGCGCGCGGACCAGCCGGTCGCGCGGCGGCAGCGACTCGGGGGCCCCGGGGATGCCGACCATGAGCCCCCGGGAGAAGCGCGCCAGGGAGGCGTTGGTGACGGTGCGCACCGTCACCCCCTGGGCGCCGCCGAGCAGCAGCCGGGCCGAGGTCACGTTGGCGACCGGGATCATCCGGTTCTGCGACGCGCTGTAGACGAAGGTCGCCCCCGACTCCTCCTCGACGATCACCGTCCCCGGTGCGGTGAGCGCGGTGGCGCCGCCCGGGCGCAGCAGCCCGTAGATGCCGAACCCCGCCGTTACCAGCACCGCGACCAGCACGCCGCAGAGCGTGGCCACGTTGTGCCTGCGCATCGGCGACTCGGGCACGTCGGGCTCGCCCTGGAGCAGGGCCATGCCCAGGCGCTGGGTCATCAGCCTGTGCGCCTGGTAGAGATCACGACGGGTCTGCATCCCACCTCCGCCTCGCCGGATGCGCGGTCGCCGACAGCATAGAAGCGCCCGTGACGGGCGGGACACGCGGTGCCGGTGGTGAACGGTGGTGATCGCGGACGTTTCCGCCCGTCGGCGGACGCGTGAACAGGCCGCCGAGGCGCCCGGAAGGAACGGCTGGAGATGGTAGGAGATGTCCGGGAACACGTGATCACGGGAGGCCGCATGACCCAGGAGAGGTACGTCACCTCGACGGCGATCGAGAGCATTCGCGCCGAGATCGAGGAGGACGTCATCCCGCGGCTCAAGGAGCTTCGCGCGATGCTGGGCGACACGGCGGTCGGCTTTCCCGGCTGGGGGCTCGTCGGCGAGGCCGCGGTCGGGATGCGCTACCGGACGGTCCAGCGCGACGTCGGGGAGAAGTTCGACGACGCCGTGGAGGTGCTGGAGTCGTGGGCGAGCGCGCTGGGCACCGCCCGCGCCAACTGGAGGGCGGCGGAGGACAGCAGCACCGTCGTCTACCGGTGACGGGTGAGTCGTTCACCGGTGACGAGTGAGGGGGAGGTGACATGGCAGCGAAACCACGGCCCAAGCCGCCGAGACCGGCGCCCAGGACGCCGAAGCCCGTGCCCGGGCCGAGCCCGCTGACGATGGCCAGGGGCGCCGCCAAGGGGGTGATCACGGACTCGTCCAAGGTCCTGTCCACCCTCAAGGGGGGCGCGCGGCTGGCACCCACCGCGTGGGCGGGCGTGGCGATCGCGGGCACCGCCGTGGCGAACGTCCCGGGCATGGCCGACGCCTACAACAACTGGGAGTCCATCCACGCGCGCCTGGACACCGCGGTGAAGAGCTACGTGGCCATCCTGCTCACCAAGGAGAAGGACGGCTGGATCGCCGACGACAGGGAGGCGTTCGACGACGCCGTCCAGCGGATGCAGGAGGCGCTGGAGAGCCTGCGCGCCTACGTCAAGAACGTCGCCGGGATCGTGGACGAGATGGGGGACGCCTACCGGGCGTACTGGCTGGCCATCGCCAAGATCGCGGCGACCCTGCTGGCCCTCGCCACGATCGCGGCCGCCATGCTGGCGACCCCGTACGCGGCGAACGCGGCGGTCAACCTGAGGATGCTGGGCACCATGGCGAGCCAGATCATCGCCGTCTCGACCGGTGCCCTGGGCAAGCTCGTCGCCGCGATGGCCGGAAGCATGTCGATGTACTTCTCCGGCAAGGCGTGGGTCCAGTCGTTCAACCTGGAGCCCACCGGGTCGGCCAAGGTGGACTTCACCAAGGCGAGGATCGACGCCTCGCTCCTGCCGTACCAGGTCGTGCCCACCGCCGGTCCCGGCCAGGTGCCGCAGCCGCCCAAGGGGCAGACGTTCGAGTGGCTGTCCCCGAAGAAGGAGAAGCCGGAGCCGTACAGATGAGCCGTTTCGACGCCTTCGACCCCTTCGACCGCCGCCCGGAGTACCCGTACCCGCGGGTCCCGCGCCCGGACGCCCCGCGCCCGCAGGCACCGCGTCCGGAGGACCCGCGTCCGGAGGACCTGCTCCCGCAGGACCTGGACGCCGTCGTGCGGGAGAGCGAGGAGACGCTGCGGCGCCTCGGCGACGTCGTCGGCGAGCTGGAGGCCGTCACCGGTGAGGGGACCGGCGCCGGCGGCCTGGCCCGCGCGCTGGTGGACGGCGCGGGGCAGATCAAGGAGATCACCCTTGAGCCGCGCGTCATGCGGCTGGACAGCCAGGCCGTCGCCGAGGCGGTGACCGAGGCGGTCCGCGCCGCCCAGCTGGACGCCAGGCGCGCGAACGAGGAACTGATCCGCGCCGCCACCGGTGGCGAGCCGGTGACGCTGGACATGGATGAGGCCCGCCGCCGGTTCGAGGAGATCGGCGACGACCTCGCCCGCGCCCTGGACGGCCTGGGACGCGGCTGAACCGGCCGCGCCGGACCGGCCGCGCGACGAGGCTGCCCCGGACCGGTCGCGCGGAGCCGGTCGCGTGGCCGGTCGCGTGGGGCCGGCCACGCGGGACCACCCGTACGAAGCGGTCCCGCGCGGCCGGGCCGGTCAGCCGGACAGGCCCCTGACGGTCGCGTACACGTCCAGCACGCCGAGCGCGAGCGGCAGCAGGCCAAGGACCAGCAGGAACTCCACGATGTCGCCGGCGCGCCCCCAGAACGGCGAGGGCCGCCGCACCGGCAGGAACAGCGCCATCCCGCACGCCAGCCCGGCCGCGCAGACCAGGCCGATCGTCACCGCCGGGGCCGAGCCCGGCACGGTGAGGGCGACGCCCAGGGTCAGCGTCAGCAGCCCCGTCAGCCCCGCCCCGAGCAGCCAGAGCCGCTGGCCGGTCCCCTGGAAGACGCGGGCGCGCATCAGCAGGGCCAGCGAGAGCGTGACCACGGTCGCGGGGACGGTCCACCCGCTCGCGGACAGCAGGGCCGGCAGCGCCCCCAGCGCCACCAGCGCGACCCCCGCGGTCAGGCCGGTGGCGAACCGCTCGGCCTCGGCCGCGCGCCGGCGGATGTCGGCGCCGTCGACGGTCTCGGTGTCGGCGCGCAGTTCCTCGGCGTTGCCGGGCAGCGCGGGCAGCGGGAGCCGCGCCAGCCGGAAGGACGTCGTCGGGATCAGCGGGGCGCAGGCCAGGATCACCGCGGCGGCCACCGCGGCGACGCCTGCCGCCGGGACGCCGGTGAGCATCACGACCGCCGAGCAGATCGCCCCGATCACCGCGGCCAGCCCGACGCCGAAGAAGTTGGGCAGTCCCTCGGCGACGACCCAGCCGGTCACGGTGGCGACCAGCGCGGTCACCGCGAAGGCGGCCAGCAGGCTGGGCGCCCCGAACAGGCCGGAGCCGGTGGAGGAGGCGGGCACGTACGCCCCGGCGAGGAACGCGTGGGGCAGCGCGGTGTAGCCGACGACCGCCCCGGCCCGGCCGTCGCCCGCGGCCCTGGAGAGCGCGGCTCCGGCCACCATGGCCAGGATCGCGCAGACCCCGGCGAAGACGACGACCACCGCCCAGCCGGGTCCGCTCGCCGCGAGCACGAGGACGGCCGCGACCATCGCGACCGCGGCCACGGTCAGCCCGGTGGCCCGGGTGTGCGCCGGTCGCCAGCGGCCGGTGCGCTCCTTGACGCCGGTCGCCACGGTGTCGGCGACGTCGTCGAAGATCGCCTCGGGAAGCTGGGAGGACCTGGGCAGCAGGTAGAGCACCTCGCCGTCCCTGATGCCCAGCTCGTTCAGGCCGGCCCCCGGCGGCATGGGGGGCGCGCCGATCCGCTGGAGCCCCCAGCCGCCGGCCGGGGGGATCGCGTCGGCCTCGCCGGTGGCGGTGAGCAGGTCGGGCAGCAGGTGGGAGAGGGGAAGGTCGGAGGGGACCGCCAGGTCGACCCGGCGGCGCGGGGTGACGACGGTGATGCGGCACAGCGGGATCGCGGTTACCTGGTTCACGGGCGCATGGTAGCCATCCCGGTGATCGTCCGACACCCGGCCCCGTCTCGGTTCCGCGCCGTTCACGGGGATTCCACCGAGAAAAGGACAGTGGTTCGCTACGGTATGCCCGGGACAAAATTAGCTTTACTCACATCGGGGGCGAAGTGGGCATAGTGGTCGTCCGGCGGCCTGAACGACGTCCGCCGCCGGTACCGCCTCGCGGTGAGATCCTGCTGGAGTCTCCGCCGGAGATCCCGGAGACCACCTCGGCGGGGTTCACCCAGGTGCTCACGTACCTGCCGATGATCGCCGGCGCCGCCGCGATGGGCCTGATGTTCGCCGGCAACGGCGGCGGCAACCCGATCATGTACGTGGCCAGTGGCATGTTCGCGCTGTCCATGGTCGGCATGTCGATCGGCCAGATGGGCCGCGCCGGGGGGGAGCGCAAGCAGCGGCTCAACGGCCTGCGGCGCGACTACTTCCGCTACCTGTCCCAGACCCGCGCCAAGGTCCGGCGCGCGGCGGGCAGGCAGCGCGAGGCCCTGGACTGGAACGGCCCCGACCCCGAGGCACTGTGGTCGATCGCGCTGAGCGCCCGCCTGTGGGAGCGGCGGCCGGCCGACACCGACTTCGGCGCCGTCCGGGTGGGCACCGGGGCCCAGCGGCTGGCCGTCCAGCTCATCCCGCCGGAGTCCAAGCCGGTCGAGGACCTGGACGCGATGTCCGCCGGAGCGCTGCGCCGCTTCGTCCGTGCCCACTCGACCGTGGCCGACCTGCCCATCGCGGTCTCCCTGCACTCCTTCGCCCGGGTCAGGCCCACCGGCCCCGAGGCGCCGGTCCGCGACATGATCAGGGCGCTCGTCGCGCAGCTCGCCGTCTTCCACTCGCCCGACGAGCTCAGGATCGCCGTCTGCGCCTCGCAGGAGTGGATGGCCCACTGGGAGTGGGTCAAGTGGCTGCCGCACGCCCTGCACCCGCACGAGACCGACGCCGCGGGACCCGTCCGGCTGATGACGAACGACCTGGGCGAGCTGGACCGGCTGCTGGGCGACGACTTCAAGAACCGGGCCCGGTTCAGGCCGGGCGTCTCGGCCGACGCGCTCCCGTACCACGTCGTGATCATCGACGGCGGCCACGTCCCGCAGGACTCCCCGCTGGGCGCGGACGCCATCGAGGGGGTCACGCTGATCGACCTCGACGGGACCACGACCCCGGCCGGGGAGAAGACGACGCTGCGGCTGCGCGTCACCGCCGACTCCTTCAGCCGGGTCACCACCGACCAGGCGGGCAAGGAGGTCGTCACCCCCCTGGGCAGGCCCGACCGCTTCTCCTACCTGCAGGCCGACGGGCTGGCCAGGAGGCTGGCGCCCCTGCGCGGCTCCCCGGCCGGGGCCGGGGGCGGCGACGCGCTCGCCGCCGACACCACGCTGGCCGAGCTGCTGGGACTCGGCGACCCGGCCGCGCTGGAGCCCGCGCTGCTGTGGCGTCCCCGGGCGCCGCGCAACCGGCTGCGCGTGCCGATCGGCGTCGGCACCGACGGGCGTCCGGTCGAGCTGGACATCAAGGAGTCGGCGCAGGGCGGCATGGGCCCGCACGGCCTGGTCATCGGCGCCACCGGTTCGGGCAAGAGCGAGCTGCTGCGCACGCTGGTGCTGGGACTGGCCGTCGCGCACTCCTCGGAGGTCCTGAACTTCGTGCTCGTCGACTTCAAGGGCGGCGCGACCTTCCTGGGCATGGACTCCCTGCCGCACGTCTCGGCCGTCATCACCAACCTCGCCGACGAGCTGCCCCTGGTCGACCGCATGCACGCCGCCCTGCACGGCGAGATGGTACGGCGCCAGGAACTGCTGCGCGCCACCGGCAACCACGCCTCGCTGCGCGACTACGAGCAGGCCAGGGAGCAGGGCGCCGACCTGCGGCCGCTGCCCACCCTGTTCGTGGTGCTGGACGAGTTCAGCGAGCTGCTCTCGGCCCAGCCCGAGTTCATCGAGCTCTTCGTGATGATCGGCCGGCTCGGCCGGTCCCTGGGGGTGCACCTGCTGCTGGCCTCGCAGCGGCTGGAGGAGGGCAGGCTGCGCGGCCTGGACACCCACCTGTCGTACCGGATCGGCCTGCGGACCTTCTCGGCGATGGAGAGCCGGGTGGTGCTCGGCGTGACCGACGCCTACGAGCTGCCCTCGGCGCCGGGCAACGCGTTCCTGAAGTTCGACACCACCGGGATGGTCCGCTTCAAGGCCGCCTACGTCTCCGGCACCTACACGCCCGAGCGCCGCGTGGTGCGCGACGAGCGCGCCGAGGGACGGCAGATCGTCCCCTACGGCGCCGCCTACGTCGCGCCGCCCCCGCGGGCCGAGCCCGAACCGGAACCCGAGGTCGCCACCCCCGGGCGCGAGTCGCTGCTCGACGTCGTCGTCCGCAGGCTCCAGGGTCAGGGCCCGCCCGCGCACCGCATCTGGCTGCCGCCGCTGGCCGAGCCGCCGTCGCTGGACGAGCTGCTCCCGCCGCTGAGCGTCACCCCGCACCACGGGCTGACGACCGCGCAGTGGCAGGGACGCGGGGGGCTGCACGCCCTGCTCGGGGTGGTGGACCGCCCGTTCGAGCAGCGGCGCGACCCGTACTGGCTGGACCTGTCCGGCGCGGCCGGGCACGTGGCCGTGGCCGGGGGGCCGCAGAGCGGCAAGAGCACCGTGCTGCGCACGCTGGTCGCCGGCCTGGCCCTCACCCACACCCCCGCCGAGGTGCAGTTCTACTGCCTGGACTTCGGCGGTGGCGGCCTGGCCTCGCTGGAGGGCCTGCCGCACGTGGGCGGGGTGGCCAACCGGCTGGACGCCGACCGGGTCCGCCGTACCGTCGCCGAGGTCACCGCGCTGCTCGCGCGGCGCGAGCGCGAGTTCGCCGAGCAGGGGATCGACTCGATCGCCACCTACCGGCGCCGGATCGCTCAAGGCGCCGAGGGTGGGGTGGACACCGGCGGCTTCGGGGACGTGTTCCTCGTGGTCGACGGCTGGCTCACGGTCCGCCAGGAGTACGAGTCGCTGGAGCCCGTCATCACCGAGCTGGCCGCCCGGGGTCTGGGCTACGGCGTGCACGTGATCGCCGCGACCAACAAGTGGTCGGAGTTCCGCCCCTCCATCCGCGACCTGTTCGGTTCCCGCGTGGAGCTGAAGCTGGGCGACGCCTACGAGTCGGAGGTGAACCGCAGGACCGCGATGGCCGTCCCCGAGGGCACCCCCGGGCGGGGTCTGACCCGCGACGGGCTGCACTTCCTCGGCGCGCTGCCCCGCGTCGACGGCGGCTCCCACACCGAGGACCTGCCCGCCGCCACCCGGGCGATGGTCGAGGCGGCCGCCGCCGCCTGGCAGGGCCCGCCCGCGCCCCGCGTGCGGCTGCTGCCCGCGGTGCTCGCGCCCGAGAGCCTGCCCGGTCCCGACCTGACCGGCGCGCGCATCCCGCTGGGCATCGACGAGAGCACCCTGTCGCCGGTGCTCGCCGACTTCGACGCCGACCCGCACCTGGTCGTCATCGGGGACAACGAGAGCGGCAAGTCCAACCTGCTGCGCCTGGTGGCCGAGGGGGTCGTGGCCCGCCACGAGCCCTCGGCGGCCCGCCTGATCGTCATCGACTACCGGCGCTCGCTGCTGGACGCCGCCTACACCGAGCACCGCATCGGGTACGCGGCCTCCTCGACGGCCGCGGGCGAGTTCATCGCCGAGATCAGGGAGTCGCTGACCAAGCGGCTCCCCCCGGCGAACCTCTCCCCGGAGGAGCTGCGCTCGCGCGGCTGGTGGAAGGGCGCGGACATCTACATCGTGGTCGACGACTACGACGTGGTGTCCTCGGGCGCCAACCCGCTCGTCCCGCTGATGGACCTGCTGCCCCAGGCCCGCGACATCGGCCTGCACCTGGTGCTGGCCCGCGCGATGGGCGGTGCCGGGCGGGCCATGTTCGACCCGGTGCTCCAGCGGCTCAAGGACATGGCCACCCCGGCCGTGATGATGTCGGGCCACAAGGACGAGGGCGTCCTGTTCGGGGTGCGCCCGCACGCGCTGCCGCCGGGCCGCGCCTACCTCTCCGACCGCAGGAACGGGGTGCGGCTCGTTCAGACCGCGTTCATGCCGCCGCCCGACCCGGGAAAGTGAACGGAAAGAGATTTAAGAGCATATTCCTCCGTAACGATGGACGAATATCATCTCTCCTGGAACACACGTCACGTCCAGGGGGAGGAACGTCGTGTCACATCCCGCGGAACCGATGGACATCAGTCCGGCCGATCTGAAGAGACGCAAGGAGGACTTCCACGTCGAGAACAACGAGCTCGGCCGGGCCATCACCCAGGCGATGTCCGCGCTCGACGGTCTCGGCGCCTTCTGGGGCGACGACGAGGCCGGCCAGAAGTTCGCCGGCGGCGGAGGCAAGGGCTACCTCGCCGCCCGCGACGAGGCCATGAAGCACGCCGGGCAGCTCAGGGACGCCTACTTCACGATCGGCGACAACCTGGGACTGGTGGGCGACAACGTGGGCGGGGCCAACTGGGCCACGGTCGAGGCGATGGTCACCGCGATCGTCTGTCCCCAGATCGACGCTCGCAGCAAGGCCGAGCTCGATTGAACCCCCTGGCATTCGTCAAGGCCAACCCGGTCACGACCGCGCTGGGGGCCGGCTCCATCGGCGCGAGCGGTTTCGTCCTGTCCATGCTCGGCGTGCAGTGGCCGGAGGGCGACCCGGACAAACTCCGTGAGGCGGCCGACGTCTGGGACCGGCTGGCCGAGGCCGTCGAACGCGCCGGCGCCGACACGAACGGCATCGCCGAGCAGGTCTGGAAGAACAACGGCGGCGCGGCCATCTCCGAGTTCAACAGGATGTGGACGGGGAAGTTCCGTTCCCACCCCGGCGAGGTCGCCACGTTCTGCCGGGCGATCGCCACGGCCTGCCGCGACTACGCCAAGGCCATCGAGATCACCCGGCAGGTGCTGATCGTGCTCGCGATCCAGATGTGGGTGAACATGGTCTACACGGTGGCCTGGGCCTGGGCCACCGCGGGCATCGGCGCGGCCGTGCAGAAGCAGATCATGGAAAAGCTGCTCAAGGGCCGCGCGATCCTGCAGATGAAGCTCTTCAAGATGAGCGTCGAGAAGATCATCTACAACGCGTTCTACTACCTGGGCGACAGCATCGCCTACGCCGGTGGCCAGCAGGTCATCCAGTGGAGCATCTTCGAGCTCAGCGGGGTCAAGAAGGACCTCAACGGCAACTCCGTCACCAGCATGGGGGAGAACGCCGAGCAGTTCGGCCGGGGCTTCGCGAGCAACATGGCCTTCAACGGGGTCTACGACCTGACCAAGATCGGCCCCTGGGGGAGGGCGTTCCCGCCCAACGCGCTGGGCAACCTGTTCTCCCGGCTGGCCGGCTCGGGGTCGTACACGGTGATGGACAACACGCTCCAGGGAGATCCCGGTCTGCCCAGCTTCGAGCAGTGGGTGTCCAAGCTGATCGTGCACGGCTCCCGGACGGCCAAGCCACCCGCCTGAGCGCGGTCTTGAGCCGGGCACGGTTTTCCGCCGGGCACGGTTTTCAGGTGAGCACGATCCTGAGTCGGGTACGGCCCTGAGCCGGGCACGGTTCTCAACCGGGCACGCCTTGAGCAGGGCACGACCTTGAGACGGGCACGGCCGTACACGGCCCGGAAGAGATCCGGCCCCGGGCGATCGCCCGGGGCCGGATCCATGTGCGCGCGCCGCGGGTCAGCCCTGGAAGGGCTCGTCCAGAAGCGCGTTCAGCAGTCCGCCGGTCTGCTCGGCCGCGTCCCTGGCGGCCTCGCCCGACGCCTTCAGGATCGCCTCGGCGAGGCCCTCGGAACCCAGGCGCAGGGCACGCGGGTCGAGGCACAGGGCCACCAGCTCGCCGCTGGCGAGCACCTCCACCTGGACGTGGCCGTCGGCCGTCTCGCCCCGGCCCCTGGTCTCGGCGAGGCTCTGCCCCACCTCCTCCATGCGGTTCGTCTGCTCCCAGATGGCCGCCAGAAGCCGGTCCGCCTCCGGATCACCGGTCAACGTGTACCCCTCACCCGAGGCGGCCGGCGCGTTCTTCCGCTCGCCCGGCCTCATGTGCAGCTCCCCCAGCCGAAGCCGGAGGAGACGCCCAGGACGCCGCCGGTGACGCGCACGCACTTGCCCTTGATCGGGAGGACGACCGGGCCGGCGTAGTACTGGTGGTCGCGCCGGTCGGCCCGGCCCTGGCCGCCCCGGACGTCGAGCGCGGCCCAGACCTGCGAGGCGGTGCCGACGTTCGTGGTCTTGAGGGTGACCGCGCAGCCGTTACCGCTGGAGGCGTTGTAGAGCAGGGAGGTCGTCCCGCCGTTCACGGGCGCCGAGCCCTGCACGGTGAAGCCCGGCCCGCACAGCTTCTCCGCGGTGAACGGGTTGGTCCCCTGCGCCGGAGGAGGTCCCGACGGCCGGGCGGTCGCCGAGAAGGTCGGCCGCGCCGTCGGCTTCACCGACGGGGCCACCGTCGGCCTCACCGTCGGCCTCGCGGACTGCCAGGGGGTGGTGGGTCTGGCCGTCTGCGACGGCTTGGGGACGGGCCTGGTGGCCGTCGGCCTTGTGGTCGCCGGCCTGGTCGCCGTCGGCCGCGCCGCCGGGGGCGGCGTCGGCGAGAGGGTGGGCACCGAGGTGGGGGTGACCGTCGGGGTCGGGGTCGGGGTGGGCGTCGGGGTCGGGGTGGGCGTCGGGGTCGGGCCGGTCCCGGGGGGGCCGCTCGGCCCCGGGGTGGGGGTGGGGCTCGGCACCGGTGTCGGCGTACCGGTCGGCGCCGCCTCCGGCTCGATCGGCATCGTCGGGGTCGGCGTCGCCGGGACCGTCGGCGTGGTCGACGCCTCGGGGGTGGGGGTCGCCTGCTGGGGCGCGGGAACGGTCGGTACCGCGGGCACCGTCGGCGGCGCGGTCAGCGGTCCGGTCGGCGCGGGGACCGGCGGGCCGGTGTAGGGGCCGAGGGTCGGGACCGGGGGCACCGTGGGGGCGTCGCTGGGCAGCCGCATCGGACCGACCTCGGCGGCCTCGGGGCCGGGCGTCGTGCCCCAGGGCACGGTCACCTTGCCCACCGGGTCGCCTCCGCCGCCCTGGGCGGGATCGGCGGCCTGGGGCTCCTGCTGCGAGCCGTTCGCCAGCCCGAGGGCGACCTGGGGGGCCGCGCCGTCGGCGGAGGCGCGCTCCAGCTCGTCCAGAGCGGTGTACCGCCCGGCGGCCCACAGTCCCAGCCCGGAGAGCAGGACGATCGCGCCGATGCAGGCGGCCAGCGCCATGGAGAGGCCGCCGGTCCTCTGCCTGGTCCGGGCGGCGGGCGGGGGCGCCTGAGCCGGGACGTCGGCGACGCCGGAGGCGGACGCGCCCTGGGGAAGCTGCGGAGCACCCCAGATCGACGTCGCCTGTCCCGACGGACGCGCCGGCGCGTCACCGGACGTGATCTCATCGGCCGGCAGGTTCTCCCCGTACACGGTTCCCGTGACGTCCGTGCCGAACCGCTGCCCGGACGCGGAGGCCGCCCGTGCCCCGATGTCCGAGACCGTGTCCGCTCCGGCGCCGGTCCCCGTGCCCGGCTCCATGATCGATCCCGTGCCCGATCCGATGCCCGGCTCGGCGCCGGTCACCACACCGGCCGTCGCGCCGGTCGTCACGGCGGCTCCGGTGCCCGCGTCGTGACCCGGGACGGTGTCGACGGTACCGATGGTGCCGGGGAAGGGGACGGGTTCCGGGGCGCTGCCGGTGTCACGGCCGGGGCCGCTGCCGGGGGCGTCGACGGGACCGCCGTCGCCGTCGATGTCGGCGACGGTGGCGGGGAGGGGGGCCGGTGCGCCCGGCGCCTCCGCCTCGCGCTCGCCGAGGAGGCGCAGCATGGCCGTCCTGGTGTCCGGCCGCTCGTCGGGCCGCTCGGCCAGGCAGGAGGCGAGGACGGGCCGGAGCTCGGCGGGCAGGCCGTCCAGGTCCGCCGGGCCGTGCTCGGGCAGGCCGCCGAACGGCGGCCTGCCGGTCGCCGCGTGGACGACGGTGGCCGCCCAGGCGAACAGGTCCGCGGGCCGCTCCGCCTCGGCGGAGGGGGAGGGGGAGGGGGACGCGGGGGCGGCGGACGTGGCGCCGGTCGCCGCGGCGAGGGGGTCGGCGCGCGGCCGCTCGGGGGCCAGGTAGTCCGGCTCCTGCTCGCCCGTGACGGGGACGAGCCCGATGTCGAAGACCCGCGGCCCGTCCGGCCCGAGGATCACGGTGTCGGGGGTGAGCGCCCCGTGGGCGAGACCCGACAGGTGCAGCGCGGTCAGCGCGGTGAGCGTGCCGGCGGCGAACCGCTCCAGCGCGTCCCCGGTGAGCGGCCCGCCCTCCGCGACCGCCTGCCGCAGGGTGGGGCCCTCGACGTGCTCGCGGACCACGTACGGGGAGTCGTCGAACCAGCCGACCTCCAGCAGCCTGGCGGTGTGCGCCCCGGAGGCCCGCTTGGCGGCGTTCAGCGCGGTCGTGATCCGCTCGCGCGCCTGCGCGTCGGCGTCCGGGCGGGGAGCGAGGAGACGGATGACGCGGGGGGTCTCGTCATCGAGAAGATGTCCCAGGTAGACGGTGTGGTCCGGGTCCGGATCGAGCCGGCCGACCAGGACGTGCACCCCGATACGCTGAGGATCTTCGGCCAGTAATGGGTACAAATACCCCATTGGATTCCTTCCAGCACAGCTGTCAATAAGGCCGCTTTAGGTTAATCGGGTCCCATCCAACCAAATCGGGCGGGGTGCAGTGGCTTTTTAATACGTTTGTCATATTTGCTTCTCAAGTGTGCCCGGATCGGGTGTGCCCGGACGCCACCCCCGGCGGCGGCCCATCGGCACCGCGATGCCCGCCGCGGTGACCAGGACGCCCGCGGCGAGCGCGCCCAGCGCGATCCAGAGCGAGCGCGAGACGGCGACGGCGTCCCGGGCGGGCGCGGGCCGTACCGCGTCCGGCGGCAGCGGGGCCGCCTCGCGCGGTGCCAGCGCCACCTGCTCGGACGGCAGGATCGCGGAGACCGCCAGCAGCGGGTTGACCATCCCGGCGCCGGTGCCCGCCCCGGCGCCGCCGTCCGCGGTCAGCTCGATGCGCCGCCGGATCCGCGCGTTGTCCAGCCGCGGGTGGCGGGCGCGGACCAGCGCGGCCACCCCGGCCACGTACGGGGCGGCGAAGCTGGTGCCCTCCAGGTCCTCCCGGTAGGTCCGCCCGGCCCAGGTGCTCGTGACGTCCCGGCCGGGGGCCAGGACGGAGATCGGGGTGACCGCGTTCGAGGAGTCCGCCCTCGCCCCGTCGGGGCCGGCCGCCCCGACCGAGATGACCCCCTCGTAGGCGGCCGGATAGGCCGGCGCAGGGGTGCCGTCCTCCTTCTGCACGTTGCCGGCCGCGGCCACCACGACGGCGTCCATGGCCAGGGCGTAGGCGACCGCGTTGCGCAGGTCGGCCTGGTCGCTCGCCTGGACCGACACGTTGATCACGTCGGCGCCGAGCTCGGCGGCCCGCACGATGGCCGCGGCCAGCCTGCCCACGTCCCCGGTGCCGTCCGAGGTCTGCTTGACGGAGATCAGCCGCGCGCGCGGCGCGACCCCGGTGAAGGGCACCCCCTTCATCTCGGCCGCCGCGATGATGCCCGCCACCGCCGTGCCGTGGCCGAGGCAGTCGCGGGTGCCGGTGCCGGTCATGTCGACCGAGCGGGTCCTGGTGAGCTGGGGATGGCGGACCTCCACCCCGCTGTCGACGACCGCGACGGTGACCCCGGCCCCCTTGGTCAGCGCCCAGACCTCCGGGAGGCTGAGCCGGCGCTGGGCCCAGGACTCGGAGATGCTGGTCGTACCGCGCCTGGGGGTGCACTTCTCGGGCGCCGCGCCCCCCGCTGTGGCTCCCGCCCTCACCGCGACCGGCGCCCTCGCCGTACCCGTGACCGTGGTCACGTCTGTGCCCGTGGTCGCCGCTCTCGCCGTGGCCGTGGCCATAACCTCCGCCGTGGCCGTGGCCACGGCCGGGGGCGCCGCGAACGTCGCCAGCACCAGCACCGTGACGAGCACCCGACCGATCATGAAACGCCCCCAGAACGAGCCACGCGCGACGCCCCCGAACGAAACGGCCCCCGAGCACCCCGGGAACCGGCCCCGGCCGGGACGCCCCGGAGCGAACAGACCCCAGAAAAGGTGAATACCGGGCAGCACCCTACTCAGCCCGGTGCCCTCCGTCGCGGCGTGGCGGGATTTCCCGGGCCGGGCACGTGATCCGGCGGCCATAGGCTGCGGGGGCGGGTGAGCCGGGCAGGCCGCGGCGGAGCCCGCCCATGTCCAGACGCGAGACCAGGAGCAGTTGTGAGCCAGTACCCATGGGGTGAGGCGACCGCGACCGGCATCGGTTCGCATCCGGGAGAGGACCACGCCGAGGCGGTCAGGGTCGTCTTCGGCGAGTCGCCCGCGCTGCCGTACCTGCCCGAGCTGCCCGCACGCGGCGTGGGCGCCGACATGATCGGGCGCACCGCGTCGCTCCTGCTGGAGATGCCGGTGGAGGTGCAGCCGTCGGGCTGGCGGTTCGCCGACCGGCCAGGACGCGACGCCAAGCGCGCCCGCGACCACCTGCTCCGCGACCTCGACGGACTGGAGGAGGTCGTCCAGGGGTACGAGGGGCCCTTCAAGATCCAGGCGTGCGGGCCGTGGACGCTGGCCGGCGCGATCGAGCTGCGGTACGGCGACAAGACGCTCGCCGACCCCGGGGCGGTGCGCGACCTGGTCGCGTCCCTGGCCGAGGGGCTCGCCGCGCACGTCGCCGAGGTACGCCGCAGGGTGCCCGGCGCCTCGGAGATCGTGCTCCAGCTCGACGAGCCGGGACTGCCCGGCGTGCTGATGGGCACGGTCCCGACCGCCTCGGGCTTCGGGCGGCTGTCGGCCGTCGACCGCCAGATCGTCGCCGACCGGCTGCGGGCGGTGTTCCCGCCGGACGTGTTCACGGTGGTGCACTGCTGCGCCCCGCGCGTCCCCTTCGGCGTGCTGCGGGCGGCGGGCGCCCAGGGCGTGTCGCTCGACGCCCGCCTGCTGAGCAGGCGCGAGGAGGACGCGGTCGGCGAGACCGTCGAGGCGGGCACGGCCCTGTTCCTCGGCGTCGTGCCGGGCGTGGACTCCCCGATCGCCGACGCCGGAGCGACGGCCGCGCCCGCGAAGGACCTGTGGCGCCGTCTCGGCTTCCCCTCCTCCACCCTGGCGTCGCAGGTCGTGCTCACCCCCTCCTGCGGCCTGGCCGGCGCCTCGCCCGCCTACGCCAGGGCCGCCCTGGCCGCCTGCGGCCGGGCCGCCCGCGTGCTGCGGGACGACCCGGGCGAGTGAGCGGGACCGCCGTCGTCGCGTCACGGGCGTCCCGCCGTCGGTGGTTCGTCGGTGGTTCGTCGGTGGTTCGTCGGCGGTGCGCCGCGGCGGCGTGGTTCCGGCGGCCGGTCGCCGGAACCGGTTGTCGGTGTCCGGCGATAACGTTTGCCCTGGGTGACGACGAGGGGAGGGTCCGGCGATGGGCGCTGAGGTCGAGGGTGTGCCGGTGACGGCGCTGGAGCGGCACGCGGAGCTGGCCGAGCTGGCCGAGGAGGCCAACTGGCGCTACCACGTGCTCGACGCGCCCACCGTGAGCGACGCCCGGTACGACCTGTGGATGCGCGAGCTGCGGGCCCTGGAGGAGGAGCACCCCACGCTGCGCACGCCCGACTCGCCCACCCAGAAGGTCGGCGCGCCGATCTCCACCGACTTCACCCCTGTCGATCACCTGCAGCGGATGGAGAGCCTCGACAACGCCTTCAACGCCGAGGATCTCGCCTCCTGGCGGGCCAGGGCCGAGCGGCTGGCCGAGCGCGACCCCGCGCCGTTCCTGTGCGAGGTGAAGATCGACGGCCTGGCGATCGCGCTGGTCTACCGCGAGGGCCGCCTGGTCAGGGGGGCGACCAGGGGCGACGGCAGGGTCGGGGACGACGTGACGGCCAACGTCCGCACCCTCGCCGACATCCCGCAGCGCCTGACCGGCGACGACGTGCCCGACCTGATGGAGGTCAGGGGCGAGGTCTACATGCCGGTCGCGGAGTTCGCGGGGCTCAACGAGCATCTGGTCGAGGCCGGCAAGGCGCCGTTCGCCAACCCGCGCAACGCCGCGGCCGGCTCGCTCCGGCAGAAGGACCCGCGCGTCACCGCGCAGCGCCCGCTGCGCATGATCGTTCACGGGGTCGGCGTGTGGAAGGGCACGCCCCTGCCTCCTGCCCAGTCGGAGATCTACCGGCGCCTCGCGGGGTTCGGCCTGCCGGTCAGCGACCTCTACCGGGTCGTCGACGACCTCGGCGGCATCGAGGAGTTCATCGAGTTCTACCGCGAGCACCGGCACGACCCGGCCTACGAGATCGACGGGGTCGTGGTCAAGGTCGACCGCGTCGAGCTCCAGCGCAACCTGGGGTCCACCAGCCGGGCCCCGCGCTGGGCGATCGCGTACAAGTACCCTCCGGAGGAGGTCAACACCAGGCTCCTCGACATCCAGGTCGGGGTGGGCCGCACCGGCCGGATCACGCCGTACGGGGTGATGGAGCCGATCGTCGTGGCCGGGTCCAGGGTCGAGCGGGCCACCCTGCACAACGGCTCGGAGGTCGCGCGCAAGGGGGTGCTGATCGGTGACACCGTGGTGCTGCGCAAGGCGGGCGACGTCATCCCCGAGATCACCGGCCCGGTGACCGGCCTGCGCGACGGCACCGAGCGGGCGTTCACGATGCCGGAGCGCTGCCCCGAGTGCGGCACCGCCCTGGCCTACGAGAAGGAGGGCGACGCCGACCTGCGCTGCCCCAACACCAGGGCGTGCCCGGCCCAGCTGCGCGAGCGCATCTTCTTCGCCGCCGGGCGCAAGGCCCTCGACATCGAGGGGCTGGGCTACGTCGCGGCCACCGCGCTGACCCAGCCGCTGCCGCCGCAGCCGCCGCCGGTCCGCACCGAGGCCGACCTGTTCGACCTGACGATCGAGCAGCTCCTGCCGATCAGGTCGGTGGTCCGCGACCCCGACAACGGCCTGCCGAAGACCGATCCGGAGACCGGCGAGCAGAAGGTCGTCACCTTCTTCGCCAACCAGAGCGGCGAGCCCAGCAAGAACGCCGAGAAGATGCTCCAGGAGCTGGAGAAGGCCAGGGACCGGCCGGTCTGGCGGGTGCTCGTGGCGCTCTCCATCCGGCACGTCGGCCCCCCGACGGCCCAGGCGATCGCCGCGGAGTTCCGCTCCATCCCGGCGATCGCGGAGGCCACCGAGGAGGAGCTCGCCGCCGTCGAGGGCGTCGGCCCCCGGGTGGCCGCGGCGATCCGCGACTGGTTCGAGGTCGACTGGCACCGGGAGATCATCGACCGCTGGGCGGCGGCCGGGGTCCGGATGGTCGACGACCCGCCGGCCGAGCAGCTCCCGCAGACCCTGGCCGGGCTCACCTTCGTGGTGACCGGCACGCTCGCCGCCTTCACCCGCGACGAGGCCGGCGCGGCCCTGGCCTCGCGCGGGGGCAAGGTCGCGTCCTCGGTGTCGAAGAAGACCTCCTTCGTGGTGGCCGGGGAGAACGCCGGCTCCAAGCTCGACAAGGCGACCAAGCTCGGCGTGCCCGTCCTGGACGAGGACGGCCTCGCGGTGCTCCTGGCCGAGGGACCCGAGGCGGCGGCCGCGACGGCCCTGACGCCCGAGGGGCCCGAGGCGCCCCTGAGGTCTGAGGAGTCCGAGACGACCCCGAAGCCCGGGGGGTCCGAGACGGCCCCGACGCCCGAGGACTAGAGGAGCGCGGGGCGGCATCCACGACGCGGGAAGGCGGGTCACGGGTGGTCACGACGCCCCTGGGGCCCGGGGGACGGCCGGGGCCCCGGGGACGGGCGGTGAAAACGTGTGAATTCTCCGTAACGGAACGTGCGCAATCGGTTTCGCGAAGTGGCCCGCAGGCCGTACTCTCCCATAGTGAACTAATGGGGGTTTTGTTACTCATGGCCGACCCAACCGACACTCGCGACACCGGACCGCGACCGGGAACGCCCCTGTGGGGCTATCTGGCCGTCGTCACCACGATCGGGTTCACCGTGCTCGTCGTGTCCCAGCTGCGCCTGGACGCGACCGAGGTGGCGGTGTTCGTCCGCAGCCCGATGTTCTGGATGCTCGCGGTCCTGATCGTGCTGGGTGAACTGCGCCCGGTGGTGCTGTCGTCGTCGATGACGGTGGGCGGCACCTACCCGTCGACGATGTTCACCTTCGCCGCCCTCCTCCAGTACGGCCTTCCGGTCGCCGCGCTGCTCCAAGCGGTGGCCATCGTGGTCAACGGGGTGGTGACCCGCAAGGCGTGCCACCGGGTCATGTTCAACATCGCTCAGGTGACGTTGGCCTGCGGCGCGGCCGAGCTGGTGCTCGGGCTCTTCGGCGATCTGCCCGTCTTCGGCGGCTCGGGGCTGCCCGACGGCTCGGACCTGCTGATGATCGGGCTGGCCGGGCTCGGCTACTTCACCGTGCGGGCACTGCTCGTCTCCGGCGCGGTGGCCCTGCACGAGCGCCGGTCGATCACCCGCGTGATCAGGACGACCATCGGCCACCAGAGCCTGGTGTACGCCGGGATGCTCGGCCTGGCGCCGCTGGTGGTGGTCGTGATGAACCACTCGCCGGCCCTGGTGCCGCTGTTCCTGGCCCCCATGGTGGCGGTCTACTTCACGGCGATGATGTCGGTGCGCCGCGACCACCAGGCGATGCACGACGGGCTGACCGGGCTGCCCAACCGCAAGATGCTCGTGCTCAGCACCGAGGAGGCGCTGGCCGAGGCGCGGGACGGCGAACGGGTCGGCCTGTTCCTGCTCGACCTCGACCGGTTCAAGGAGATCAACGACACGCTCGGGCACCCGGTCGGCGACCGGCTCCTGCAGACGGTCGCGCACCGGCTGACCCACAGCGTCCGCCCCGGCGACATGGTGGCCCGGCTGGGCGGCGACGAGTTCGCCGTGCTGCTGCCCTCGGTCAGGGACGCGGCGGCGGCCAGGGAGGTGGCGGCCCGCCTGCGGGTGGCGATCACCGAGCCGGTCCGGCTGGAGGGCATGAGCTTCGACCTGGACGCCTCGTTCGGCATCGCCATCTACCCCGACCACGCCCCGGACTTCGAGATGCTGCTGCAACGCTCGGACGTGGCGATGTACCTGGCCAAGGAGGGCAGGACCGGGGTCGAGATCTACGCCGCCGACAAGGACCGCAACAGCCCCGAGCGGCTCACGCTCCTCGGTGACCTGCGCAGGGCCATCGACCGCTCCGAGCTGCGGCTGCACTACCAGCCCAAGCTCGACCTGGCCGGCGGGCAGGTGCGGGGGGTGGAGGCGCTGGTGCGGTGGCGCCATCCCGAGCGGGGCATGATCCCCCCGGACGAGTTCGTGCCGATGGCCGAGCAGTCGTACCTGATGCGTCACCTCACCGGGTACGTCATCGACGCGGCGCTCGAGCAGGCCGCGCACTGGTGGCACACCGGGCTGCACGAGCAGATCTCGGTCAACGTCTCGGCCCGCGACCTGCTCGACTCGGCCCTGTCCGACCAGCTCGGGGCGGGGCTGGCGCGCTACCGGCTGCCGCCCAAGGCGATCCAGCTGGAGGTCACCGAGCGCATCCTGATGACCGACCAGGCCTACACCGCCGAGGCGGTCAGTGCCCTGGCCTCGCTGGGGGTGCCGCTGGCGCTGGACGACTTCGGCACCGGCTACTCCTCGCTGGTGCGCCTGCAGCGCCTGCCGGTCGCCGAAGTCAAGATCGACTCCTCGTTCGTCCGCCGCATCGCCGAGTCCAAGGACGACGAGCGGATCGTCCGCTCCATCGTCGACCTGGTCCGCTCCCTGGGGCTGCGCTCGGTCGCCGAGGGCGTCGAGTCGGACGAGGTGGCCAGGCGGCTGAAGGCCATGGGCTGCGACCTCGGCCAGGGCTGGCTGTTCGCCGAGCCCATGTCGGCCGCCGACGCGACCGTGTGGCTGCGCGAGCACCGCGCGCTCAGCACGCACGATCTCAGCCTGCTGCGCCGCAGGAGCGTCCTCGACGCGCAGCGGGCCTGAGGGACGGCCCGCGGCCTCACCGGCACCGGAACGGCCCCGTGAGGGCCGCGCGGGGACGCGTGAGGAGATCGTGATGTTGCCACCGACGGGTCAATGAGTCGGGAGCCTCAGGTCGCGAGCCATAGGATGACAGTGTCCAATTGACATTTCACGAAACGGGTTCAACGACTCATGTCCGCCATAACCCGCGACGAGGTCGCTCACCTCGCCCGGCTCTCCCGGCTGGCGCTGGCCGACGAGGAGCTCGACCACTTCGCCGCCCAGCTCGATGTGATCATCGGTGCGGTCGCCCGCGTCGCCGAGGTGGCGGCCGACGACATCCCGCCGTCCTCGCACGCGCTCCCGCTCACCAACGTCTTCCGTCCCGACGAGGTCCGGCCCGGCCTGACCCCCGAGGCGGCGCTCGCGGGCGCCCCCGCGGTCGAGGACGGCCGCTTCCGTGTGCCGCGCATCCTCGGGGAGGAAGCATGAGTCTCATCCGCACGACCGCCGCCGATCTCGGCGCGATGATCGCGAGCGGCGAGGTCTCCGCCGTCGAGGTCGCCCAGGCCCACCTCGACCGGATGGCCGAGGTCGAGCCGAAGGTCAACGCCTTCCTGCACGTCGACGCCGAGACCACCCTGGAGCAGGCGCGGGCCGTCGACGCCCGCCGCGCGGCCGGTGAGGAGCTCGGCCCGCTGGCCGGCGTGCCGATCGCGCACAAGGACGTCTTCACCACCTCCGACATGCCGACCACGGCCGGATCGAGGATCCTGGAGGGCTGGCGCCCGCCGTACGACGCGACCATCACCCGGCGCCTGCGCGAGGCCGGCCTGGTGATCCTCGGCAAGACCAACCTGGACGAGTTCGCGATGGGCTCCTCCACCGAGAACTCCGCCTACGGGCCCACCCACAACCCGTGGGACCTCTCCCGCATCCCCGGCGGCTCCTCGGGCGGCTCCTCGGCCGCGGTCGCCGCGTACGAGGCCCCGCTGTCCACCGGCACCGACACCGGCGGCTCGATCCGCCAGCCCGCCGCGGTCACCGGCATCGTGGGCATGAAGCCGACCTACGGCGGCTCGTCCCGCTACGGGCTGATCGCCTTCGCCAGCTCGCTGGACACCCCCGGCCCCTTCGCCCGCAACGTGCTGGACGCGGCCCTGCTGCACGAGGCGTTCTCCGGCCACGACGTCATGGACTCCACCTCCGTCGACGCCCCGGTGCCCTCGGTGGTCGAGGCGGCCCGCAACGGCGACGTGGCGGGCCTGCGCGTCGGCGTGGTCAGGGAGTTCGGCGGCGAGAGCGCCGAGGGCTACCAGCCGGGCGTGCTGGCCCGCTTCCACGAGACCGTGGAGCTGCTGGAGTCGCTGGGCGCCAAGGTCGTCGAGGTCTCCTGCCCGTCGTTCACCACCGCGCTGCCGGCGTACTACCTCATCGCGCCCTCGGAGTGCTCGTCCAACCTGGCGCGCTTCGACGCCATGCGCTACGGCCTGCGCGTCGGCGACGACGGGACGCGCAGCGCCGAGGAGGTCATGGCCCTGACCCGGGCCCAGGGCTTCGGCCCCGAGGTCAAGCGCCGGATCATCCTGGGCACGTACGCGCTCTCCAGCGGGTACTACGACGCCTACTACGGCCAGGCGCAGAAGGTCCGCACGCTCATCGCGCGCGACTTCGAGGCGGCCTTCCAGCAGGTGGACGTGCTCATCTCGCCGACGACCCCGACCACGGCGTTCCCGATCGGCGAGCGCGCCGACGACCCGATGGCCATGTACCTGGCCGACCTGTGCACGATCCCGTCGAACCTGGCGGGCAACGCGGCCATCTCGGTGCCGTGCGGCCTGGCCGACGAGGACGGCCTGCCGGTCGGCCTGCAGATCATGGCCCCGGTGCTCGGCGACGACCGCTGCTACCGGGTCGGCGCCGCGGTCGAGCGGGCCCTGCGCGGACGCTGGGGCGGCGACCTGCTGTCCCGGGCGCCGGAGCTGTAGGGCCTTCCGGTACGTCGGGATCTTCAGGGCCCGGGCCTCGGAACACCGGGACACCGGGACGTCCCGGCATCGGGACACCGGCACACCGGGACTTCGAGAGGGCGAACGGGCGGCAGGGCGACAGGTGACAGGGAGAACGGCGGCATGATCACTCGGATCGAGATCGACGGGTTCAAGTCCTTCTTGAACTTCGATCTCGATGTGCCGCCCTTTCTCGCGCTGGTCGGCCCGAACGCGAGCGGCAAGTCGAACCTCTTCGACGCGGTCGGGTTCGTGGCCGCCGAGATCGAGGGCTCCGGCGGGCTGTTCGGCGCGACCCGGGGGTTGCCGGGGGAGCAGTTCCACCGGGTCGCCCAGGGCTCGGCCGTGCCCGACTTCGTGGTCGCGGTGGAGGCGATGGTCGCCCCCGAGCCGAGGACGGTCGTGCCGATCAGGTTCGACGCGGGAGCGGAGATGGTGCTGAAGATCCCCCGATCCAGCGGGGCCGTCGTCAGCCACGTGGCGCAGCAGATCCCCCCGGAGCTGCTGGAACTCATGATCGCCGACCCGGATCCGCAGGGCACGCCCCGCCGTACGGTCCGGTCCTGGCGCCGCTACGCGCCCTCGCCCGCGGCGATGCGCCGGCGCTGCCCGGCCGGTGACACCGGGCCGCTCGCGGCCGACGGCGCGAACCTGGCCGCGGTGCTGGGCCGGATGGCGGGCACCGGGGCGATGGCCGACCTCACGGCGGACCTGGCCGGGGTGGTCCCCGACGTCGGCGACCTGGTGCCGCGCGCCGAGCGGGACGAGTGCTCCTTCGAGCTGGTCGTCGACGGGCAGGGGACGGTTCCGGCGGCGCTGCTGTCCGACGGCACGCTGCGGGTCCTCGGCCTGCTGACGGCCCTGCACGACCCCGGTCACCCGGGCACGCTGCTGGTGGAGGAGATCGAGAGCGGGGTGCACCCCGTCCGCCTGGGCGAGCTGCTGCGCCGGGTACGGCGGCGGATCACCGTGCCCGGGGGCCCTGAGCCGCTGCGGCAGGTGATCCTCACCAGCCAGTCCCCGGTGGTCGTCGCCGAGGTCTACCGGACCGAGCCCGAGGCGCTGACGTTCCTCGACACCGCGGTCCGCGTCGATCCCGACAACGACCGGGTGTCGCGGGTGACGGTGGCCAAGCCGATCCAGCCGGACGGCGAGCCGGGCACGTTCGTCTCGCCCCGGCAGGTCCGCAAGTACCTGGGCGCGGCGGCGTGAGCCGCCCGCTGGTCCCGGGACTCGTCGCCGAGGGGGAGGCCGACGAGGGCTTCCTCGGTATCGTGATCTCCCGGCAGCTGCGCGAGCTCACCTGGATGTCGCCGCACGCCGTCGACGTCGAGGCCACCGAGGTCGTCTCCTGCGACCGGGAGCGCCTGGTCGCGGCGCTGGAGGAGCTCGCGGCCGACTGTCACCTGCTGTTCACGCACGACGAGCAGCGGGAACGCCGCAGGCGCGACAGCGTGCGCTACCACTCGAAATACCTGGTGCCGGTGATCGGGCTGGGCGAGACCGAGGGCTGGCTGCTGGCCGACCGGGCCGTGTGGGCGGGGCTGGAGGGCAGCGACCTCAGCCTCCTGCCGTCCCGGCCCCGCGAGGTCGACAGGATCGCCGACCCCGCCGGGGTGCTGGCCGCGACCGTCCCCCGGCGCGGCAAGCCGGTCCGCGACTACTTCGAATACATAGGACGCAACATCGATCTCGCCGTCCTGGCCCAGGTGCCCGCGTACGCGAACTGGGTGGCCGAGACGAGGAACGCGCTGAAGGGACTCGGTTATCTATGACGCAGGAACCAGGACGCGGGTGTCCATGACGCACGTCTCCACGACGCGTGTCCCCGGGGCGCGTGTCGTCACGACGCTCAGGGCGCGTGTCGTCACGACGCTCAGGGCGCGTGTCGTCACGGCGCGTTCTCACGACGCGCGTTTCACGACAGAACAGACAGGCACGGTGGGCGCGGGCGGATCCCGGCGCACCGGGCGCACCGGCGCGCGAGGGACGATCGCTCCGCGGAGCGGAAGCGGAAGAGGAAGAGGAAGGGTGAACGACCGATGAGCACCGAGACGTTGATGCCGTACGACGAGGCGCTGGAGCGCTTCGAGCCGGTGCTGGGCCTGGAGACGCACGTCGAGCTGGGCACGGCGTCGAAGATGTTCTGCGGCTGCTCGACCACGTTCGGCGCCCCGCCGAACACGCACGTCTGCCCGGTCTGCCTGGCGCTGCCCGGCTCGCTGCCGACGGCCAACGCCGCCGCGATCGAGTCGACGATCCGCATCGGACTGGCGCTCAACTGCTCCATCGCCGAGTGGTGCCGCTTCGCCCGGAAGAACTACTTCTACCCGGACATGCCGAAGAACTACCAGATCAGCCAGTACGACGAGCCGCTCTGCTTCGACGGCTACCTCGACGTCGAGGTCGACGGCAGGACCGTCAGGGTCGAGATCGAGCGCGTCCACCTGGAGGAGGACACCGGCAAGTCCACCCACGTGGGCGGCGCGACCGGCCGCATCCACGGCGCGGACTACTCGATCGTCGACTACAACCGCGCGGGCATCCCGCTGGTGGAGATCGTCACCAAGCCGATTCCGGGGACCGACCGGATGGCCCCGGAGATCGCCCGCGCCTACGGCACCGAGCTGCGCGAGCTGGTGCGCGGCCTCGGCGTCTCGGACGTGCGCATGGAGGAGGGCTCCATGCGGTTCGACGTGAACGTCTCGCTCATGCCGCGCGGCTCCTCGGAGTGGGGGACGCGTACCGAGACCAAGAACGTCAACTCGCTGCGCAGCGTCGAGCGTTCGGTCCGGGGCGAGATCGAGCGCCAGGCCGCGATCCTGGCCGGTGGCGGCCGGATCATCCAGGAGACCCGCCACTTCCACGAGAACACCGGCACCACCACCTCGGGACGGTCCAAGGAGGAGGCGCAGGACTACCGCTACTTCCCCGAGCCCGACCTGGTGCCGATCGCCCCCGACACGGCGTGGGTCGCCACGCTCAAGGCGTCCCTGCCCGAGCTGCCGAGCGTGCGGCGCAGGCGGCTCCAGCAGGAGTGGGGCGTGTCCGACCTGGACATGGCGGCCATGCACAACGCCGACGCCATCGCGCTGGTGGAGGCGACGGTCGCCGCGGGCGCCCCGCCCGCGGACGCCCGCAAGTGGTGGATGGGCGAGCTGGCCCGCCGCGCCAACGAGTCCGGGGTCGCGCTGAGCGCGCTGCCGATCACCCCCGACCAGATCGCCCGGGTGTGCGCGATGGTCGCCGGGGGGGCGCTGAACGACAAGCTGGCCCGCCAGGTGCTGGAGGGCGTGGTGAACGGCGAGGGCTCCCCGGACGAGGTGGTGGCCGCCCGCGGCCTGCAGATCGTCAACGACGAGGGCGAGCTGATGGAGATCATCGACCGGGTGCTGGCCGAGAACGCCGACGCGGCCGAGAAGGTGCGGGCCGGCAAGGTCGCCGCCGCCGGCGCCCTGGTGGGCGGCGTCATGAAGGCCAGCCGCGGCAAGGCCGACGCGGGCCGGGCCCGGGAGCTCATCCTGGAGCGCCTCGGCGTCTCCGGCTGACCAGCCCCGCCACGTGAACGGCGCGGGGTCCCCTTCCGGGGGCCCCGCGGGTTCGTACGTCAGCCCGTGGAGGAGATCACCGAACCCTGGTACGTGGTCTCGATGAACTGCTTCACCTCGGGCCCGGCGAGGAGCTCGGCCAGCTTCTTCACGCGGGGGTCGTTCTCCTGGCCCGGGCGGACGACCAGCCCGTTGGCGTACGGGTTGCCCTCCGCCTTCTCCAGCACCAGCGAGTCGCCTGCGGGCTTGAGACCGGCCTCCAGGGCGTAGTTGCCGTTGATCACCGCGGCGTCCACGTCCTCCAGGGAACGCGGGAGCTGGGCCGCCTCCAGGGGCTTGAACTGGAGGTTCTTGGGGTTGTTCGCGACGTCGCGCTCGGTGGCGGCCGTCCCGACGCCCTCCTTGAGGGTGATCACGCCGTTGTCCTCCAGCAGCTTGAGCGAGCGGCCCAGGTTGGTGGCGTCGTTGGGCAGCGCGACCGTGGCGTCGTTCGCCAGCTCGGTCACGGCCTTGATCTTCTTGGAGTACAGTCCCAGCGGCTCCAGGTGAACGTCCTGGACGTAGGTCAGCTCCCCGCCGCCCTTGGACTTCAGGAAGTCCGCCAGGTACGGCCGGTGCTGGAAGTAGTTCGCGTCGAGCTGGCTCTCCTGGAGCTGCACGTTCGGCTGCACGTAGTCGGCGAACTCCACGATCTCCAGCTTGATCCCCGCCTTGGCGGCCAGGTTGTCGCTGACGTACTTGAGGATCTCCGAGTGCGGCACCGGGCTCACGCCGACCTTCAGCGGAGCGTCCATGGCCGCCGAGGCGCCCGCGCCCCCCGACGTCGCCGCCGCGGGACCGGCGGTGTCGGCCGAGCCCCCGCAGGCCGTCAGGACCATGGCCAGTACGGCCGCGGCCGTGACCCCCATCAATCTGCGCATCCCCGTGTTCTCCTATCTGTGTGAGAGCCTGCGGGCGACGGCGTCGCCGAGGATCTGGATGAACTGGACGAGCACGATCAGCAGCACGACGGTGACGACCATGACGCCGGTGTCGAAGCGCTGGTAGCCGTACCGGATGGCGAGGTCACCGAGGCCGCCGCCGCCGATCGCGCCCGCCATCGCGGAGTAGCTGATCAGCGCCACGACGGTGACGGTCAGCCCGGCGACCAGCTCCGGCAGGGTCTCGGGCAGCAGGACCTTCGTGACCACGGTGATCCGCCGCGACCCCATCGCCTGCGCGGCCTCCACGACCTCGCGGCCGACGCCGCGCAGCGCGGTCTCCACCAGCCGGGCGTAGAACGGGACGGCCCCGAGCGTCAGCGGGACGATGGCGGCCACGGTGCCGATGGTGGTGCCGGTGATCAGCCGGGTGAACGGCAGGATCGCCACCATCAGCACGATGAACGGCAGCGACCGCCCCACGTTCACGATCGCCCCGAGCACGGCCTTCACCGCGGGCATCGGGGTCAGGCCGCCGCGGTCGGTGGTGACCAGCAGCACGCCGATCGGCAGGCCGAGCACCGCCGTCAGCAGCGTCGACCAGAACACCATCTGCCCGGTCTCCAGGGTGGCCTGCCCCAGGATCGGCAGCAGCTCCTCGAACGTCATGGGTTCTCCTCCACCAGTACGCCGCGCTCGCGCAGGTAGGCGAGCGCGGCGGCGATCTCCCTGCCGTCGAGCCCGATCCGCAGCCGGCCCACCGACACGCCGCGCAGTTCCTCCAGCGAGCCGCCGAGGATGTTGACGTCCACGTCGAACTTCCGCACCAGGCTGGACACCACCGGCTCCCCGGCCTGCCCGGCGGCGAAGGTCAGGGTGACGCTGCCGGACGGCGCGGGCTCGGGCAGCGGGAAGATCTCCCTGGTCAGCAGGGAACCGGGCCGGGCGATGAGGTCGTGGACGCGTCCCGACTCCAGCACCTTCCCGTCCCGCATGGTGGCCGCCGAGTCGCACACGCTCTTGATCACCTGCATCTCGTGCGTGATCAGCATGATCGTCAGCCCCAGCTCGGCGTTGAGGCGCCGGAGCAGGGCGAGGATCGACTGCGTGGTCCCGGGGTCGAGCGCGCTGGTGGCCTCGTCCGACAGCAGCACCTTCGGCCGGGCCGCGAGCGCGCGGGCGATGCCGACCCGCTGCTTCTGCCCGCCGGAGAGCTGCGCGGGGTAGGCCCCGGCCTTGTCCGACAGGCCGACGAGGTCGAGCAGTTCGGCCACCCGGGTCCGGCGCTCGGCGCGCGGCACCTTCCCCACCTCCAGCGGGAAGGCCACGTTCGCGGCGACCGTACGGGAGGACAGCAGCGCGAAATGCTGGTGGATCATCCCGATCCGCTGCCGGGCCTCGCGAAGCTCGGTGTCCCCCAGGACGGTCAGGTCCTGCCCGTCGACGGTCACGGTGCCGCCGGTGGGCCGCTCCAGCAGGTTGACGCAGCGCAGCAGGGTGCTCTTGCCGGCCCCGCTCTGCCCGAGTACGCCGAAGATCTCGCCCTCGCGTACGTCGAGGTCGACCCCGTCGAGTGCCACGACGCCGGTGCCGTACACCTTGCGAAGTGCCGAAACATGTATCACAGGTAGGTTATACCTGAAGTAAGGATACGAATCTAATCGACGTTAACCCAACACGGACAAAACATCACCCCTCGGCTGTGACATCGGTCTCCTGCGCGAAGGTGACGATTGCGGGCGATGACACCGGCGGCCGGAATCGGGGACGACGTCCCTGCTCGTGCCCGGCCGCCCGGGAAAGCGCCCGGGAAGTCGTTCGAGAAGTTGTCCGAGGGGCTTGTCCGAAGAGCGCCAGGGAGGACGACCGGGGAACCGGCCGAGGGGCTGTTCGAGAAGCCGCCGGAGAGCCGTCCGCGGGGGTGCCCGGGGAAAGTGGTCGTCCCCGAGAGGGGCCCGTCAAGGTGCTGTCCGGGAGACCGCCGGCCGGTGTCCCGGGCCCCTTCTTTTCGCGGGTCCGGCGGCCGCGAGAGAAAAGCGCGTGCTTACCCGAAACTTTTCATGCGGTAATCCCTGCTTCTGAAATTCATCAGCTATTGACGTGATTCACGATAACTTGCACAGTTGTCACGGCACTTTCGCCATTCGCTCCGGTATGACCTGACCTCACGATCGGAAGAATGCACATGAGAAGATTTCTGGCCTCCACGGCCGCGACCCTGATGGCGGTCGCGGGAGTGGCCGTCGCGGCGGTCCCCGCCTCCGCGGCCGCCGTGACCGGCGCTTCCGTCGCGTCCGCGGCGGCGGGGGTGGACGCCGTGATCATCGCCGACGGGGTGCGCTTCAGGTCGTCCCCGGGCGGCTCGAAGGTCATCGGTTATCTCTACTACGGCGATTCCGGGCAGACCAGGTACGGCTCGACGAACGGCTGGTGCTATTTCCGGCTGGGCAGAACGTCGGCTTCCGGATTGCCCTCGGGGACCGCCGGATACGTCTCGTGCAGCTACCTGGCGACGGAGCACGAGCGCCTTTACGACGGCCCGGCCGTCGACACCCTGGCGGAGTGAGACCGGCGCGCCGGTGACGGACCCGGCCGCCCGGCTCCCCACAGCCGGGCGGCCGTCACGTCCTCGCGTTCCCCCCACGACCTCCTCCCGTGCCCGCCGATTCCCGTAGGTCTTCGCGTGCGGCCGGATCGGCGACGCCAGGACGGCCTCCCCCGTGACCGGGAGCGCCCCGGGACGGGGGCGGGTCCGCCGTACGGGCGTCACCCGTCCAGGATCCTGAGGCCGATGACGCCGACGAGGATGAGTGCCAGGCAGAGCAGCCGCGCGGGCGCCGCGCTCTCGCCCAGGGCCACGATGCCCGCGACCGCGACCCCGAGCGCGCCGAGCCCGACCCAGACGGCGTACGCGGTGCCCATCGGCAGGCTTCTGAGGACGAAGGTGAGGATGACGAGGCTCAGGGCCGCCGTCGCCACCCCGATGACCGCCGGCCAGAGGCGCGTGAACCCGTCCGAGCGTTCGAGCGCGGTGGCCCAGACGATCTCCAGCATGGCCGCGAGGACGAGCAGGATCCAGGCCATGGCGATCAGGCCGTGGTGCCAGCGTCGACCAGGATGACGGCACCGGTGATGTTCCTGCCGCCCGGGCCCGCCAGGTGGGAGACGGTGGCGGCGATGTCCTCGGGGTCGCAGTAGCGGCCCAGCGCGGACAGACGCCGTTCCTCGTCCGCGTCCGGGCCGTCGGCCGGGTTCATCTCCGTGTCGGTCGAGCCGGGATGGACGAGGTTGGCGGTGATGCCGCGAGGTCCCAGATCCCTGGCGAGGCCCTTGGTCAGGCCGACCAGCGCGGACTTGCTCATCGCGTACAGGGTCCAGCCCGGGTACGGCACGCGCTCGGCGAGGCTGCTGCCGACGCAGATGATCCGGCCCCCCTCCGTCATGTGCCGGGAGGCGGCCTGGGCCAGGACGAACGCGGCGCGGGGATGGACCGCCAGGATGGTGTCGATCTCGTCCGGCGTGACCTCCTCGAAAGGCCCGTACGGGGCGATGCCCGCGCTGCTGACCAGGACGTCGATCCGCCCGAACTCGGTGACCGTGCGCTCGACCGCCGCGACCAGGGCGCCGGCGTCGGCGGCCTCCGCCGCCACGGCCAGGCCGCGGGCACCGGCGGCCTCGATCTCCTTGACGACCGCCGCGGCCCGGTCGGCCGAGCGCGCGTACGTGATCACGACGTCGGTGCCCTCGGAGGCCAGCCGTACGGCGACGGCGGCGCCGATCCCGCGGCTGCCTCCGGTGACGAGCGCGACCCTGCCTGTCATGGCCTTCTCCTTATCCGGAATCAATTCCGTTTGACGATAAACGGAACCTGTTCCGCTTGCAACCCTCCGCGATGGCCCGCGAGCGCGAACGTCTAGCCTGTGACCGTGGACGCCGTCACGAACCCACGCCCCGAGCGGGTCGACGCGGCGCGTAACCGGATGAAGATCCTCAAGGCCGCCGCCGGCATCGTCGCGGCCCAGGGCGTCGAGGGGCTGACGATGGCCGAGGTGGCCGCCGCGGCCGGGGTCGGCGTCGGCACCCTCTACCGCCGGTTCGGCGATCGCTCGGGACTGGCGTACGCGCTCATCGACGAGCGGGAGCGCGCGTTCCAGTCGGCGTTCATCGAGGGGCCGCCGCCCCTGGGTCCGGGCGCCGACGCGCCGGACCGCATCCGCGCGTTCCTGCACGCCCTCGCCGACAGGACCGTGGAGCAACTCGACCTGCTGCTGATGGCCGAGACGGCGACCCCGCTCGCCCGTTTCGGCGGCGCCTACGAGGCCTACCACGCCCACCTGTCGATGCTCGTCGCCCGGGCCAGGCCCGGTGCCGACGCCCACGTCCTGGCCGACACCCTGCTGGCCCCGCTGGCCGCCCCGCTGCTCGCGCACCGCCTGCGCGGGCACGGGGTGACGATCGAGCGCGTCAAGGCGTCACTGGACGACCTGTCGGCGGCGCTCACCCCTCGAAGACCCTGAGGACCCTGAGGACCCTGAACGGCTTGAACGGCTTGAACGGCCGGAACACCCCGAATGGCTCGCACCTTTCGAGCGGCCCGAACGGCTTGAACGACCCGAATGCGTTGAACGGCCTGAATGCCCGAACGACACCCCACAGGATCACCGGACGGCCCCCACAACCACTACCGCCGGATGGGCTGATTTGTTATTCCTTTTTAGACGGTGGTCATCCGATGTGGTTTAGGGTTGCCGGAGGTGGACGCTGAGAGGCAGGAGGAGCCGGAGGCCGTGCGGAACGCCGGAGCACCTGTGAACCCGCCGACGGACCCTTTCGAAGCGATTCCCCTTCCCTCGCGCCCCGTCTCACCGGGTGCCCGCGACCCGCGCCCCTCGACCGGACAAACCGGTCGATCCCAGAACGGCTCCCGGCTCCCTCCCGGCGTGTCACCCGACATCTTCGGCTCCACCGGTCTCGGCGGCCCCGCCGGCCCCACCCGCGGATCGGCGTCCATCCCGCCCGCGGCGCAGCCCCCGCAGCCCTGGCAGATGGCCCCGCCCCCCGAGCGGCCCTCCCCACGCGACGAGCCCTCGCTGGTCCCCGGCGGTGACGGCGGATTCCCCCGGCCCGACGGGCTCCGCTACGAGGAGCCGCCCCGGCGCCGCCGCAGAGGGCGCGGAATCGTCCTGACCGTCCTCGCACTCCTCTGCCTCGCCGGGCTCGCGTACGCGGTTCCGGCGGTGGTCATGTCCGGCAAGATGCTCCCGGGCACCACCGTGCGGGGCGTCGACATCGGCGGGCTGACCGCGACCGAGGCGGCCGACAGGCTCAGGGACCGCCTCGCCACCGCGGCGTCCGAGAGGATGACCCTGCTGGCGGCCGGCAAACGCTTCGCGTTCGACCCCGAAGAGGCCGGGCTGAAGTTCGACGTCGTCGCCACCATCAACCAGGCCCCCAGCGGCTTCCCGGGGCCCGGCCAGGTCTGGCGGGCCCTCACCGGCCCCACCGAGCTCGACCCCAAGGTCTCCTCCGACCCCGAGGCGTTGAAGGACGCGGTGGAGGGCCTGGCCAGGAAGATCGACCTGAGGGTCCGCGAGGGCGCGGTCACCTTCCAGGGCGTCGACCCCGTCCTCGTGACGCCCCGCGACGGCCGGGAGCTGGAGCGGGAGGCCGCGGTCGCCGCGATCGAGGACGCCTTCCTCGGCCCGGCGCGGGAGGTCCGCCTCCCGGTCTCGGTGATCAAGCCCAAGGCCTCGGACGCCATGGTGAGCAAGGCCGCGGCCGGCGCTCCCAGGGCCCTGTCCGAGCCGATCACCCTCACCGTGGCCGGCAGGCGGGTCCGGCTGCCGGTGGAGACCCTCGCGGCGCACCTTTCCTACCGGCCGGACGGCTCCGGCGGCATGCGCCCGGTGTTCGACGCCAGGAGCGCCGTCGCCTCGGTGGAGCACCTCCTCGTCGACCCGGCCACGGCCCCGCGCGACCCCTCGTTCCGGATCGTCGCCGGAAAGCCGAAGCTGGTGCCCGGCCGCAGGGGGAAGGGCGTCGACGACGAGCGGCTCGCCGCGGACGTGACCGAGATGATCGTCAGCGGCGGCGACCGCACCATCCCGGTGTCGCTGACCACCGTCCAGCCGCGGATGACCGACGCCCAGGCGCGCGAGCTCGGCATCAAGGAGCGGATCAGCCAGTTCACCACGTTCTACGACTGCTGCACGGCGCGGGTCGTCAACATCAAGACGATCGCCCGGCTTCTCGACGGCTACGTGGTGAAACCGGGCCAGACCTTCTCGCTCAACGGCATCGTCGGGCAGCGCGACACGGCCCGCGGGTTCCTGCCCGCCCCCATGATCGAGGGAGGCAGGCTGGTCAACTCGGTCGGCGGCGGGATCTCCCAGTTCGTCACCACCATGTACAACGCCGTGTTCTTCGGCGGGCTCGAGGACGTCCAGCACGTGGCGCACGAGTTCCACATCTCCCGCTACCCGGCCGGAAGGGAGTCCACGGTCTCCTGGCCCGAGCCGGACTTCCGCTGGAAGAACGACTCGCCGTACGGGGTGCTGATCAAGACCTCGGCCGACGACCGCGGGGTCACGGTCTCCTTCTGGAGCACCAGGCGCTACGAGATCGAGTCGGTCTCCTCCGAGCGCTACGACCTCGTTCCCTTCGGGAGCGCCACCGGCAGCGGGCCCGACTGCATCGACATGGTCGGGCAGCAGGGATTCACGATCGACGTCTGGCGCGTCTTCAAGAAGGACGGCAAGGAGATCAAGCGCGTCAAGAAGACGACGGTCTACAAACCCGAGACCAACCTCAAGTGCTCCTAGGGTTGTCCTCATGAAGATCTGGGTTCCCTCCGAGGCCGCCGCCGGTGTTCTGCGTGATCTGCCCGAGGTGGAGTGCGTCGTCTACGACGGCACGGGGCCGGTGCCCGAGGGGGCCGAGAAGGCCGAGGTGTGGATCCCGCCGTTGATGCCGGTGGCCGGCCTGCCCGCGCTGCTCGCCCGGATGACCTCCCTGCGGTTGCTGCAGACCGTCACGGCGGGGGTGGACGCCTACCGTCCGCACCTGCCGGAAGGGGTGACGCTCTGCAACGCCCGGGGCGTGCACGACGCGGGTACGGCCGAGTGGGTCGTGGGAGCCATGATCGCGGTGCTGCGGGAGTTCCCGGGATTCGCCCGGGCGCAGGAGCGGGGCGAGTGGACCTACCACCACACCCCGGTGCTGGCCGACTCCACCGTGCTGATCGTCGGGTACGGCTCGATCGGCGAGGCGCTGGAGCGCAGGCTCGACGGTTTCGAGGTGGACGTCGTCCGGGTGGCCAGGAGCGCCAGGCCCGGCGTGCACGGCCTGGACGAGCTGCCCGGCCTGCTGCCCGGCGCCGACGTGGTGGTGCTGCTGGTGCCGTTCACGCCCGAGACCACCGGCATGGTGGACGCGGGGTTCCTGGCGGCCATGAGGGACGGGGCCGTCCTGGTGAACGCGGCCAGGGGGCCGGTGGTCGACACCGGCGCGCTCGTCGACGCGCTGCGCGAGGGCCGGATCCTGGCCGCGCTCGACGTCACCGACCCCGAGCCGCTGCCGCCGGACCACCCGCTGTGGACCGCGCCGGGGGTCCTCATCACCCCGCACGTCGCGGGCAGCAGCCCGGCGTCCGTACGGCGCACCCTGAAACTGCTCCGCTCGCAGCTCCTGCGCTACCTCGCGGACGAGCCGCTCAAAAATGTGATCACGGGTTCTTACTGACCGGTAAAGGAATCCTGACCGTGGCTGCCCCGTGACCTGTGCTGCGTACCTTCGTCAGAGGCGGTACCGGTTCCCGCGTGGTTATCAGATCGGTGACGACTACGGCGTTGTCACCACCCGTACGAGCCGGACGGCACACACTGGCCCTGTGCCGGTGTGGGCTCCGAGACGAACGACGGAGCACCCGCGCCGGTGGTACGAGCGCGGCGAGCAAGGGACGCCGCGGAGCGAGACACCGTAACGACACCGATGGGCAGACGACATTGATCCGCTGGCGTGACCCCCGGGTACCGCTGACCGCCGCCGCCGTCGGCGTGGCGGGGCTCGTCGCCGCGCTCCTCAGCGGGGCTCCCGTCGTGGTCGTGCAGGCGGTGGCGGGGGTCGTCTCCGCCGCGGCCGCCGCGGGGTCGCTGTTCGCCGCCGCCTCCCGGACGAACGGCCGGCGCAGGGCGCTGGCCTGGCGCTGGCTGGCGGGCGGCTCGCTCACCTGGCTGGCCGGGGTCGGCGTGCGGCCGATCGCGGACGGCGCGCCCTTCGTCGTGACCTTCGCCGACCTGGTGCTGCTGGCCGGTACGGCGATGCTCGCCGTGGGCACCGGCCTCTCGGCGGCCAGGCCCGCCCGGGGGCACGCGCTGCTGCGCGACCTCGCCGACTCCTACGTGTGCGCCGCCTCCATCCTGGTGATCCTCTGGGTGACGCTGGTGGGGCCGGCCTCCCGCGAGGCGGGCGACGCCGGGAACCTCGCGGTCACCTTCGCCTCGCCCCTGTTCTGCCTGATCCTGGCCTGCGTGGTGGGTCCCGCGGTGGTGCCGATCCGCCGGTCGGCCTGGCCGGTCGGCCTGGCCGCGCTGTCCGTGCTGGGCGCCGTCGCGGCCTCCGAGACGATCACCGCGCTGGCCCGGGTGAGCGGTGACACGCCGTCGCTCGCCTGGGTCTGGCCCGCTCCGGTCGCCTTCCTCGTGCTGGCCGCGGTCCCGTGGAGCGGGCCCGCGACGCGGCCGTGGGAGCCCGCCGACGAGGAGACGTCGGTCCGCGAGAGCACCTCCTCGCTGATCGCGGCGGTGCCGCTGCTGCTGGTCGCGGCGGCCACCGTCGTGGTGCTGCTGCGGGTGGCCGGCGGCGGCGCCGTCCAGGGGGCGCCGATGGTCCTGTCCCTGGTGTGCGCGTCGATCGTGGCCGTCCTGGTGGGACGGCTGTTCGTGATGCTGGTGGAGACCGGGCGGCTGCGCCGGCTGGTCCACCTGGGCGAGCGGCAGCTGCACGACCTGGCCGAGAGCACCGGCGACGTGGTCATGGTCTGCGACCACGAGGGCGTGGTGCACCGGATCGGCGAGGGCGTCGAGATCACCTACGGGTACCGTCCCGCCGACCTGGTCGGAGGGTCGATCTTCGACTACATCCATCCCGAGGACGTGCCGGGCATCCGGGCGGCCCTGAGCGTGATGAGCGTCGAGGACGAGCCGGCCGAGGGGCCGGGGGCGTGCATGGTCGCCTGCCGGGTCCGGGCCTCCGACGGCACCTGGCGGCCCGCCGAGTCGGTGGCCACCCGGCACGTGGGCGGCGAGGACCTGCTGCTGGTCACCACCCGCGACGTCAGCGACCAGGAGGCCCTGCGCAACCAGGTCACCCACCTGACCTTCCACGACGGCATCACCGGCCTGCCGAACCGGGCCTACTTCGAGGAGCGCACCAGGGAGGTGCTGGCCCGCCCCGGCACGAGCGGCGCGGCCGTGATCTTCCTGGACCTGGACGGCTTCACCGCGGTGAACGACTCGGTCGGCCACGCCAGCGGCGACTACCTGCTCGGCCAGGCCGCCCGCAGGCTCCGCGCCACCGTACGGGCCGACGACACCCTGGCGCGCTGGGGCGGCGACGAGTTCGCGGTGCTGCTGGAGGGGGCGGCCGACGCCCAGACCGCGGTGGACCTGGCCGAGCGGCTGGTCCGTACGGTCTCCTCCGAGCCGTTCCGGGTGGCCGACCGCGACATCGCGCTGACCGCGAGCGTCGGGGTGGCCTTCGCCGCCGACGACGTCTCCTCCGCCGACCTGATCCGCAACGCCGACGTGGCGATGGCCAGGGCCAAGGAGCTCGGCGGGCGCCGGGTCGAGGTGTTCGCCGCGCACATGCACACCGACGTGGTACGGCGCCTGGAGCTGGCCGCCGACCTGCAGCGGGCGCTGCTGGAGGACCAGTTCGCGATCGAGTACCAGCCGGTGGTGGACCTGGCCACCTCGCGGGTCACCGCGGTCGAGGCGCTGGTGCGCTGGTGCCGGGCCGGGGAGTCCGTGCCGCCCGAGCAGTTCCTCGGGCCGGCCGAGGACACCGGCCTGATCGTGCCGCTGAGCGAGTGGATCCTGCGGGAGGCGTGCCGCGAGGTGGCCGCCTGGCGCGCCTCGGCGTGGGAGATCGGGCTCTCGCTGAACCTGTCGGCCCGCCAGATCATGGCGCCCCGCTTCGTGGAGACCGTCGAGTCGGCCCTGGGCGACAGCGGTCTGCCGCCCAGCGCGCTGACCCTGGAGGTCATCGAGGAGATGCTGGTCGAGGACGCCGACGAGACCATCGTCCGCCTGTCGGAGCTGCGGGCCCTCGGCGTCCGGCTGGCCATCGACGACTTCGGCACCGGGTACGCCTCGCTGGCGCTCCTGCGGCAGCTCCCGGTCGACATGATCAAGATCGATCCGTCCTTCGTGTCCGGGCTCGGCCGCGACGAGACGCTGACCCTGCTGACCCGCACGATCGTGCGGCTCGGCCACGATCTGGGGCTGATCGTGGTGGCCGAGGGCATCGAGCGGCCCGAGCAGCTGGAGCTGCTGCGCGAGATGGGCTGCACGCGCGGCCAGGGGTTCCTGGTGGCGCGCCCGATGGCGGCGCGCGGCGTCGACTCGCTGATGCGCACCAGCCTCTCCAGCCTCGGCACCCCCGCCTGAGCTCATATCTCACGATCTGAGATACCTGTCCATGGATTTGACGTGGACACGCCTGGTCGGCCATGGTGGAGCCATGCAGCTTCACCGTGGGATTCTCGTAGTACTTCGCCGGCGCGCAGGCCGATAGCGAAGCACTCCGACCTGCGCGCCGCCCCAGCTCCGCCGACCAGGTGGAATGGGGCCTTTTTTATGCCATCACGCATGCTCAGCCACAAGGAACGAGCCGATGACCGAACAGATGACAGGAGCCCAGGCCCTCGTGAGGGCGCTGGAGAACGTCGGGGTCGACACCGTGTTCGGGATCCCCGGCGGCGCGATTCTGCCCGCCTACGATCCGCTCTACGACTCGACCAAGGTCCGGCACGTGCTCGTACGGCACGAGCAGGGCGCCGGGCATGCGGCACAGGGGTACGCGCAGGCCACCGGCAGGGTCGGGGTCTGCATGGCCACCAGCGGCCCCGGCGCGACCAACCTGGTCACCCCGATCGCCGACGCGTACATGGACTCGGTCCCGATCGTCGCGATCACCGGCCAGGTGGCCAGTGCCGCGATCGGCACCGACGCCTTCCAGGAAGCCGACATCTCCGGCATCACCATGCCGATCACGAAGCACAACTTCCTGATCACCGAGGCCGCGGACATCCCCAGGACGATCGTGGAGGCCTTCCACATCGCCTCCACCGGCCGTCCGGGCCCGGTGCTGGTCGACATCGCCAAGGACGCCCTCCAGGCGAAGATGACCTTCCAGTGGCCGGTCGTCATGCAGCTTCCCGGCTACCGCCCGGTGACCCGGCCGCACTCCAAGCAGATCCGCGAGGCGGCCAAGCTGATCGCCGAGGCCAGGCGGCCGGTCCTGTACGTGGGCGGCGGCGTGCACCGGGCCGGGGCGTCGCCGGAGCTGCTGGAGTTCGCCGAGCTGACCGGCATCCCGGTGGTCACCACGCTGATGGCGCGGGGCACCTTCCCCGACAGCCACCCCCAGCACATGGGCATGCCCGGCATGCACGGCTCGGTGTCGGCCGTCGGCGCGCTGCAGAAGTCCGACCTGCTCATCGGCCTCGGCGTCCGCTTCGACGACCGCGTCACCGGTGACCTGTCGACCTTCGCCCCGTACGCGAAGGTCGTGCACGCCGACATCGACCCGGCGGAGATCTCCAAGAACCGGCACGCGGACGTCCCGATCGTGGGCGACTGCAAGGAGGTCCTCACCGAGCTGATCACCACGGTGCGCAACGAGGGCCGCAAGGGCGACTACGCCGACTGGTGGACGGCGCTGAACACCTACAAGGCGACCTACCCGCTGGGCTACACCGAGTTCGAGGACGGCTCGCTGGCCCCGCAGTACGTCATGCAGCGGCTGAGCGAGATCGTCGGCCCGGACGCGATCTACACCGCGGGCGTGGGCCAGCACCAGATGTGGGCCGCCCAGTTCATCGGCTACGAGAGGCCCGGCAGGTTCATCAACTCCGGCGGCGCCGGCACGATGGGCTTCTCGCTGCCCGCGGCGATGGGCGCCAAGATGGGCCGTCCCGACACCACGGTCTGGGCCATCGACGGCGACGGCTGCTTCCAGATGACCAACCAGGAGCTCGCCACCTGCACGATCGAGGGCGTGCCGATCAAGGTCGCGATCATCAACAACGGTAACCTGGGCATGGTCCGCCAGTGGCAGACGCTCTTCTACAACAAGCGGTACTCCAACACCGACCTGCAGACGGTGCGCAGGATCCCCGACTTCGTCAAGCTCGCCGAGGCGTACGGATGCGTGGGCCTGCGCTGCGAGCGGCCCGAGGACGTGGACGCCACGATCCGCAAGGCGATGGAGATCAACGACGTGCCCGTCGTCATCGACTTCGTGGTGCACCAGGACGCCATGGTGTGGCCGATGGTCGCAGCCGGGACCAGCAACGACGACATCAAGTTCGCGCGCGACATGGCGCCGGTGTGGGACAGCGAGGACGACGCATGAGCAGGCACACGCTCTCGGTGCTGGTGGAGAACAAGCCGGGCGTGCTGGCGCGCGTCTCGGCGCTGTTCAGCCGGCGCGGGTTCAACATCGACTCCCTGGCGGTCGGGCCGACCGAGCACGCGGACATCTCCAGGATGACCATCGTGGTCAACGTCGACGACCTCCCGCTGGAGCAGGTCACCAAGCAGCTCAACAAGCTCGTCAACGTGTTGAAGATCGTGGAGCTGGACCCGGCGCAGGCGGTGCAGCGCGAGCTCACGCTGATCAAGGTGCGGGCCGACTCGGAGAACCGCTCCAGCGTGCTGGAGCTGGTCAACCTGTTCCGGGCGCGCTGCGTCGACGTCTCCTCGGACGCGGTGACCATCGAGGTCACCGGGACGCCGGACAAGCTGCAGGCCTTCATCAAGGTCCTCGAACCGTTCGGCATCAAAGAGCTCGTCCAGTCGGGCATGGTGGCCATCGGCCGCGGAGCCCGTTCCATCACCGACCGTTCTCTCCGGGCCCTGGACCGGACCGCGTAACGCGTGCTGAGAAACCCGAAAGGTTAAGCAAGTGACTGAGATCTTCTACGACGACCAGGCCGACCTGTCGATCATCCAGGGCCGGCACGTCGCCGTACTGGGATACGGCAGCCAGGGGCACGCCCACGCGCTCTCGCTGCGCGACTCAGGGGTGGATGTCCGGGTCGGCCTGCCCGAGGGCTCCAAGAGCCGGGAGAAGGCCGAGGCCGACGGCCTGCGCGTGCTCGCTCCCGCGGAGGCCGTCGAGGAGGCCGACCTGACCATGATCCTCGCGCCGGACCACATCCAGCGTCACCTGTACGCCGACCACGTGGCCCCGAACCTGGTCGAGGGCGACGCGCTCTTCTTCGGGCACGGTCTCAACATCCGCTACGGCCTCATCGAGGCGCCCGAGGGCGTGGACGTGGCCATGGTCGCGCCGAAGGGTCCCGGTCACCTCGTGCGCCGCCAGTACACCGCGGGCCGCGGCGTGCCGTGCCTGGTCGCCGTGGAGAAGGACGCCAGCGGCAACGCCCTGGAGCTGGCCCTGTCGTACGCCAAGGGCATCGGCGGCACCCGCGCCGGCGCGCTGCGGACGACCTTCAAGGAGGAGACCGAGACCGACCTGTTCGGTGAGCAGGCCGTGCTCTGCGGCGGCGTGTCCGAGCTGATCAAGGCCGGTTTCGAGACGCTGATCGAGGCGGGTTACCAGCCCGAGGTCGCCTACTTCGAGTGCCTGCACGAGATGAAGCTGATCGTCGACCTGATGTACGAGGGCGGCATCCACAAGATGTACTGGTCGGTCTCGGACACCGCCGAGTACGGCGGCTACTCCCGCGGCCCGCGCGTGGTGACCCCGGAGACCAAGAAGGAGATGCAGCGCATCCTCGCCGAGATCCAGTCCGGCGAGTTCGCCAAGGAACTGGTCGAGGAGTTCGACGGCGGCCAGAAGAAGTTCACCGCCTACCGCGACGAGCTGGCCGAGCACCCGATCGAGAAGACCGGCGCCAAGCTCCGCCCGATGATGAGCTGGCTCAAGTAGGACGTCCCGTCCCGTCCCGTCCCGTCCCGTCCCGTCCCGCGCCGGCTCGTGCCGGTTCGCCCATGTGAGCGAGCCCGTGTGAGCGAGCCCGTGTGAGCCGATGCGTGTCGGCGAGTGTCGGCCCGCACGGTTTCGACCTGACAGGTTTCGGCCTGATCGGCGAAGGCCCGCGCCCCCGCGACGCGTTCACGTCGCGGGGGCGCGGGCCTTCGTGCCGGAGTGCCTGGAGTGCCCGGTGGGCTTGGAGGGCCCGGTGGGCTTGGAGGGCCCGGTGGGCTTGGAGGGCACCGGGCTCAGGGCCCGGTGCCCGGGTGACTCAGTGCTTGGCGAAGTTCTGGGTCCAGTAGATGCCCCGGGGGCTGTTGGCCACGCCCACCCCGAGGTGGGTGTAGCCGCAGTTCATGATGTTGGCGCGGTGGCCGGAGCTGTTCATCCAGGCGGTGACGACATCGGCGGGGGTCCGCTGTCCCATCGCGATGTTCTCCGCCCAGGCGCGCTTCGGGCTGAACCCGCTGGCGTTGATGCGGTCGGTCATGTCCCGGCCGTCCTGGGAGGTGTGGCTGAAGTAGTTCTTGGCGGCCATGTCGTCGGAGTGGCCCTGGGCGGCCGAGCGCAGCTGCGGGTCGGAGACCAGGGGGGCGCACCCGCCCTTCTGCCGCTCGGCGTTGGTCAGGCGCACCACCTCCTCGGAGAGGGAGGAGCCCGGCTGGTTGCCGGGGGAGGTCGCGGTGGTGGTCGGCTTGGGGGTGCTCGTCGGCCTGGTGGTGGGGCTGGTGGTCGGCTTGGCCGTCGGGCTGGTCGTCGGCTTGGCCGTCGGGCTGGTCGTCGGCTTGGCCGTCGGGGTCGCCGTGGGACGGGTGGTGGGGCTGGTCGTGGGGGTGGGGGTCGGGGAGGTGCTGGGGGAGCAGCCGATCCTGACCGGCCTGGAGCGGCCGACGTTGCCCCGGTAGTCGGTGACGACGGTGTAGTAGACGCCGGGGGCGCACCGCAGGCGCACCGTCACCCGGCCGTTGGTCCCGCGCTGGGACGTGCTCTTGACGACGGGGTCGGCACCCGGCACGGCCCGCTTGATGCGGATGCGGACCAGGGCGGTGTCGTCACAGCCCAGGCGCGCGGCGGAGGCCTGGATCCGTCCCGCGGGGGTGACACGGGGTTTGGCGGCGTACACGCGACACTCGGCCGGGGGAGAGGCCGCGGCGTGAGCCGTGGCGATCGGCGTGCTGAGGGCCGCCAGGCTCCCGAGGCAGAGAAGTAGCCCTAGCGGTCTGCGCATGTCGTGTTCCTCCAGTTGGTAGACGCTGGACGGATCCGCATTCTGTCGGTGACGGAACACCCTTGTCAGCAAATTCCGGACATTCATCTGAGGTACAGGTAAACCAGAGTGATCCCAGAGGCGTCAGGGGCGGCCGTTCCGCGGGCCCGTCCGGACGTTCGTTACGGCCTGAACACCCGTTTCGTGACCTGGCTGAGCTGGACATCCACCGTTCCGGCCGATCGCCGCCGCCGCCCCGGGATCTCGCGGGTCCGACGGCCCGGCACCGCGAAAAAAATCATGGACCCGTGCCGGAGAAATCATGACCTCACGCCGGGCCCCGCACCAGTCCGCGATGATCGCCATCCGGCGGCGACGAGGGATGATTCCGGACATTCGTCCGGCCGGGACCTACCCAGTGCCCACGCGCTGCGATTGAATGTGGCATGGTCTCCCCGGCGACACCCCCCGCCGTCACCGTGCCGCGCGGAGTGCGCGTCGGTTACGGCATCGGCTCGATCTGCACCGCGACGTTCTCCACGGTCCCCGGGCTGCTGCTGCTGTTCTACATGACGAACGTGCTGGCGGTGCCCGCCTGGATCGCCGGCGCCGTGGCCTTCCTCCCCAAGCTCTGGGACGTCGTCATCAACCCGTGGGTGGGCCAGCGCTCCGACCGCACGGTCTCCCGGTTCGGGGCCCGGCGCCCGTGGATGCTCCTGGGCGCGGCCACCCTCCCGCCCGCGTTCGCCCTCACCTTCGCGGGCCCGCCGCTCACCGGCATGACGGCGGCGCTGTACGTCGGGGTCTGCTACTTCCTCACCGCGACGGCCTACGCCTTCTACGAGGTGCCCTACAAGGCGATGGCCGCGGAGATGACCGACGACTACCACGAGCGGTCCTCCCTGCTGCAGTGGAGGATGGTCTTCATCGGCCTGGGCATCCTGCTGGCGGGGGCCGGCGCCCCGGCGATCGCCGGCGACGACGCCGCCGGCTACCGGACCATGGGCCTGGTCATCGGCGGGGTGCTGCTGCTGGCCATGCTCGGCTCGTTCCTCGGCACCGCCCGTGCCCCGGTGGTCGGCCGCGCCGAGGCCGAGTCCTCGATCGTCGCCCAGTTCGCCGCGGCCCGCTCCAACCGGACGTTCATGGTGCTGCTCGGCTTCAGCTGCTCCCAGATGTTCGCGGCCGGCATCATGCTGGCCGGGGCGCCGTACTTCGCCACCTACACGCTGGGGAATCCCGCGGGGACCACCACGCTCTTCGTCTGTCTCGTCGGCCCGCTGCTGATCACCATGCCGCTCTGGGTCCGGCTGTCCAAGCGCTACGACAAGCGCGGCGCGATGCTCCTGGCCTCGGCGCTGTTCCTGACGGGCACCGTCGCGATGGTCCTCTCCGACTCCCTCGGCTCGCTGTACGCGCACGCGTGCGTGCTCGTGGTCGGCATCGGCTACGCCGGATTCCAGCTGCTGCAGTTCTCGATGCTCTCCGACGTGATCGTCCACGACGCCCTGGTCACGGGGAAGCGCCGGGCGGGGGTGTTCACCGGCCTGTGGACGGCCGCCGAGACCGTGGTCTTCGCGTCCGGCGCGCTGGTGCTCGGCTGGCTGCTCGGGGCCACCGGGTTCATCGAGTCCGACCCCTCCACGCCGGTGACGCAGCCCGAGGCGGCGACCACCGCGGTGCTGTACGGCACGACGCTGCTGCCGGCGTTCCTGATGGGGGTCAGCATCCTGCTGGTCTCCCGCTACACCCTGACCGCCGAGAAGATCGCCGAAGCCCAGGCGACCGGACCCCGGGCGACCGGACTCCGAGACATCTGAAGGAACCACCGAGGCCCGAGCGGCCGGGGCGACCCGGCGCCGGGCACTTCTCCGGCCACAGGGCGGTACGTCCGCCGGGGCCGGGTGCCTCTCGACGTCAGAGGGGCTGTGGCGTGACCATCATGAAGCCGCAGTCGCCGAAGGAGACGACGTCGCCGGGCCGGACCTTCGCCGGGCCGACCAGGCGCCAGTCGTTCAGCCGGGTGCCGTTGAGCGAGCCCAGGTCGACCAGGATCCAGCCGTCCTCGTCGCGGCGGAGCTCGGCGTGCACCCGTGAGACGGTCAGGTCGGCGAGGATCAGGTCGCAGGAGGAGCCGCGGCCGACCACGTAGCGGGTCCTGCCGTCGCCGGGCAGTGCCAGCCGGGGCATCCTGGGCCTGCGCCAGGCCGACTCCACCCGCTTGGTGAAGTCGGAGGCCGAGGAGACGGCCTCGGTGACGATGCGGCGCAGCCGGCCGCGCTGCGGCAGGTCGGCGACCAGGTGGTCGAGCTCGCCCTGGTTGCGCGCGCGCAGGGCCATGTCGACCCGGCCGAGGAACGTGTCGTGCGAGAGGCGGCCCTCGACGGCGCGGTCACGGAGCTCGCTGATCGCACGATCGCGATCCCCGTCGGAGGCGCGGGACGGGGGATGCGGCGAGCTCATCCTCCGAGTATCGGCCCCGGGGGCGGAACCTGTCCAGAATACGCGGATCTCTTGCGGTAGGCATACTCCGTATGCATACTCAGTATTCATGGCGATCCGACAGGGGCTCCTCGCCCTGCTGAGCAGGGGACCTCGCTACGGCTACCAGTTGCGCGCCGAGTTCGAGACGTCGACGGGGGCGACCTGGCCGCTCAACATCGGCCAGGTCTACACGACGCTCTCCCGCATGGAACGCGACGGCGTGGTGAGTCCCGGCGAGCAGGACGCGCAGGGCCGGGTCGTCTACTCGATCACCGGGGCCGGTCTGGCCGAGATGGAGCGATGGTTCGGCACCCCCGTCGCCCAGTCGGACCGGCCCCGGGACGAACTGGTCATCAAGCTCGCGATGGCGGTCGCCGCGGGCGCGGACGTGCGGCCGATCATCCAGGGCCAGCGCACCGCGACCATGCGCACGCTGCAGGAGTTCGTCCGCGCCAGGCACGCGAGCGCCGAGAGCCCCGCGCAACGGCTGGTGCTCGAATCGATGATCTTCCAGGCCGAGGCCGAGCAGCGCTGGCTCGACCACTGCGAGGCCGTGCTCACGGCCTCCCCCCGCACGCAGGAGAAGGACAGTTGACATTCCCACCGCAACCACCGCCACCGTCACCGACACGGATCCGCACGCAGGGAGGCCCCCGATGACCGCCGACCAGGTCGTACGCCTCGACCGGGTGACCCGCACGCACGGTGAGGGGCCGCAGGCCGTGACGGCGCTGCGCGAGGTCAGCCTCGACGTCGGCTCCGGGGAACTGGTCGCGGTCATGGGGCCCTCGGGGTCCGGCAAGTCGACCCTGCTCAACCTGGCCGGCGGCCTCGACACGCCCACCTCGGGCTCCGTGACCGTGGAGGACACGCCGCTGTCGAGCCTGACGACCGCCGAACGGGCCGGTCTGCGGCGCAGGCGCGTGGGCTACGTCTTCCAGGATCTCAACCTGATCCCCTCGCTGACGGCGCTGGAGAACGTCACGCTCCCCCGCGAGCTGGACGGGGTCGCCCTCAGGACCGCGCGCGGCGAGGCGATGCGGGTGCTCGCCGAGGTCGGGCTCCGCGCGATCGCCGACCGATTCCCCGACGAGATCTCCGGAGGCCAGCGCCAGCGGGTCGCCATCGCCCGCGCGCTGGTGGGGGAGCGGCGGCTGATCCTGGCCGACGAGCCCACCGGAGCGCTCGACACCCCCACCGGCGACGAGATCCTCCAGCTCCTGCGCGTCCGCTGCGACGCCGGGGCCGCCGTGCTCCTCGTCACCCACGAGCCCCGCTACGCCGCCTGGGCCGACCGCGTGGTCTTCCTGCGCGACGGCGAGATCGCCGACTCCACCGCCGCCCCGCTGGAGAGCGCCCGATGAGCGCCCTGCTCGCCGCGCTGCGCCTCTCCCGCCGCGGGATCGGACGCGCCAGGGCACGGAGCGCGCTGATCATGTTCATGATCGGCCTCCCGGTCATGCTGCTAACCGCGGGCCTGACCTGGCAGGCCACCGTGGACGTGAACGCCAGGGAGGGGTTGAGCCGAACCCTCGGCACGGCCGACGCCCAGGTGGAGGGAAGGGCGATCGGCGCGCCGGTCCGGCAGAGCGCCGACGGCGGGCGTGCCCACGAACAGACGTACGCCGGCATGACGCCGGACAGGGCGCTGACCGAACGTGAGGTCCTCTCCCTCTTCGGGACGGGCAGCCGCGCGCTGCCCTGGCGCCAGTCCTGGACCGGCTATCGGGCGACCGGCGCCTATCGGCAGGTCGACCTGCGGGAGCTCGACCTGCGTGATCCGATCACCACGGGCATGTACGAGCTGTCGGCCGGGCGCCTGCCGAGAACGCCCCGGGAGGTGGCGGTGAGCCCGGAACTCGGACTGGTACCGGGGACCGGCATCACGCTGGACGGCGCGGGCGCCGTCACCGTGGCCGGCGTCGTCGAACGCCGGAGCGCCGAAACACCGGGGATCGTCGTCCTGCCCGGGACCGTCCGTGGAGCGGCCTTGGGCGCCGCCCCGACGGCCTGGCTCGTCGACACGCCCTCTCCGGTCACCTGGAAGCGGGTCGCCGAGATCAACCGGCACGGTGTCGCGGTCGTCTCACGGGCGGTGATCGAGGATCCTCCGCCGCCGGGGAAAGGCCCCGCCGATCCCCTCCCGCCGCCGCGAGGGGGAGACGTCGACCTCGTCGTGATCGCCCTCGCCGCGACGATCGTCGTGCTGCAGGTCGTCTTCCTGACCGGGCCGGCGTTCGCCGTCGGCATCCGCCGCCGCCGGCGCGAGCTCGCGCTGATCGCCTCCCAGGGCGGTTCCCCCCGCCACCTGCGCGGCGTCGTCCTCGCCGACGGCCTCACCCTCGGCCTCGCGGCCTGCGTGCTCGGTGCCGCGGGCGGGATCGGGCTGGCCGCGGCTCTCACGCCGTTCTTCCGTCACGGCCCCTTCGAGGTGCCCGCCGGCCCGATCGCGCTCGTCGTGCTCCTCGGGGTGGCGAGCGCGCTGCTCGCGGCCCTCGTCCCAGCGGTCCAGGCGTCGAGGGCCGAGCCGGCGGAGGCGCTGGCCGGCCGCCGGAGCCGGGTCAGGGACCGCCGGGGGATGCCCGTGCTGGGCCTGGTGCTGCTGGTCGGCGCGGCGGCGGTCATCGTCACCGGTGGCGTCCTTCGCGAGTGGGCGCTGTGGCCGATCCCGGACGACCAGCTGTCCACGGTCGACCTGCTGGTGAGCGTGCTCCTCGGCCAGCTCGGGATGGTGCTGCTGACGCCGTGGCTGGTCGGCGTGGTGGCGCGAACGGCCGGACGGCTGCCGCTGCCGTTCCGGATGGCCGCCAGGGACGCGGCGCGCAACCGGGGCCGCACGGCTCCGGCCGTGACCGCGGTGCTGGTGGCGACCACCATCTTCGCCGCCACGGCGGTGATGGTCTCCAGCCAGAGTGCCAGGGCACGGGAGACCTACACCCCCGCCTACGTGACGGGGACCACGGTGGTGTCGGCCGGCTATTCCTGGTCCGACCCCCGGCCCGGATCTCGGCAGACGGTCCGGTCCGAACTCAGACGGACCGTCACCTCCCTCCTGCCGGGAGTGCCGGTGATCGAGATGGGAGGGCTCGCCGACTCCGCCTCCCGGCCGGTCGATGCGGTGGTGGGGTCCCTCTGCGAGGAGGAATGTTCGCCACGCGACCTTCGCCGAAGGGCCAGGGTCCTCGTCGGGGGAGCCGATCTGCTCCGTTACCTGCTACGCGGTCCCGACCCCGCCGCGGAGGCCACCCTCGCCGCGGGCAAGGCGGTGGTCTTCGACCCGCGGGCGCTGCGCGACGGAACGCTGACCCTCACCGTCGTCGGGCGGAGCACGGGCGTCGAGCATTCGGTGCCCGCCGTGTTCCGGCGCCCTCCAGGCGGACCGGTGGTGTCGGCGCTGCTCCCCTCCTCCGAGGCGTCCAGGCTCGGCCTCGTCGTGGCGTACGACACCCTCCTGGTCGATCCGGCCGTGCTGCATACCACCACCGAGCAGGAGCGGCGGCTGCACGAGGCGGTGCGGGTCGTCACCCCGTCGGCCTTCGCCACGGTCGAGCGGGGCTTCCGGGACGACGACGCCAGGAAGGCGCTCGCCATCGCCGCCCTCGGCGCCGCGATCCTGATCCTCGGGGCCACGTTCGCCGCGACCGGGCTGGCCGCGGCCGAGAGCCGCCCCGACCGGGCCACACTGGCCGCCGTAGGGGCACCGGCCCGCACCCAGCGCCTTCTCGTCGCCGGGCAGGCCGGGTTCATCGCCGGTCTGGGCGTCGCGACGGGGATACCGGCCGGGCTGGCCGCGGGCGTGATGGCCGTCCTCGGCATGAACGCACGCGATCAGGCCGAGCTGAGCGCGATGTCCGGCGTGACGCTGGAGGGGCAGTCCATCGTCATGTACCTGCTCGACGTGCCCTGGCTCGTGCTGGGGGGAGTGCTGGTCGGCCTGCCGCTGCTGGCTGCGCTGGTGGCGGGGGCGTACGCCCGGACGGGTGTGGTGTTCGCCCGCCGCCTGGCCTGACCGGCCCCGGAGCCCGGCCCGGACGGCCCCGCCGCCCGACCGGGCCCGAGCCGGAAGGCGCTTCCGCCCGATCCGACCGGTTCCGCCCGCCGATCCGAACGTCCGGCCCGCCCGGCGTCGCCGGGCGGGCCGGAACCGTCAGTCGGTGACGTCGGCGCAGACCACGTGGGCGCCCAGCTCGATCATCCGCTGCTCGCTGCGCGCGTCGGCGACCCGGGCCATCAGGATCGGCGCCTCGCTGGCGGCGAGCTGCGGCAGCCGGGCCCGTACCCCCCGGTGGATGTCCCTGACCACGTCCTCTGCCGCGGACATGTGCACCTTGACGTGCAGCATGATCCCGGGGGCGCCCGAGGAGGTGCCGGCCTCGGAGATCCACACGTGGTGGACGAGCGGGTAGTCGACGAGCAGGTGCGAGATCGCGGCGCGCAGCGCGGGCAGAATCGGGTGGTCGCACCGGCGGTAGCCCGGGTCGACCATCTGCATCGGGCCCGACAGGTGCGGCCGGGGGGCCGGGATCCACGACGAGGCGGGCGCGGCGGGCACCGGGGTCCGCGGCCGGCTCTGCGGGGAGGGGGCCTGCGGCGCGGGAGGCTGCGGGTAGGAGGTCTGCGGGTGGGGAGGCTGCGGGTGAGAAGGAGGCTGCTGAGCCGGGCCCTGCGGGTACGAGCCCTGCGAGGGCCTCGGTGCGGGCCTCTGCGGGGACGGGGCCTGGGGGTGCGCGCTTCTCGGCGGCGCGGCCTGCGGGTGTGCCGGCGCGGGACGCGAGACCGTGGCCATCGCCCCGGTCGCGTACGCGGTGGGCGTCACGCTCGACAGCACCGGGGTGGGCCCGGTGCGCGTCGAGAGCAGGTAGCGCTGGAGATCCTCGATCGGCACGGCCGCGGCCGCCGGGCCCGCCGCGTCGATCACGATCTCCCGCACCCCGGTGACGCGCTGGATGTCGAGGACGGTGTCGGCGTCGCACGCGGAGAGCGAGTGGCTGCCGCGGTGCCGCGCGTAGGTGTCCGCGGAGGTGTATCCGAGCAGGACACGTTCACCGGCCTGGGTCGTGCCGAGCACGACCGACCGGTCGGGTCGCACGGCGACCAGGAGTCCCCATTCCGCGAGTGCCGCAAGCAGCCGGTGCGGCTCGCCGTGCTGCGCGAGCACGGTGCCGAGAGCGGGGTTCCCGATGCTCATATGAGGAACGATAGGTAGTGGACCACGGCTTATCAGGGTAATCGCGAAGTTTTCTTTGGATCAATACCAACTTGACGTCCGAAGCATGGGATGTCGTGACGGCGGGTAACGCGTCCTGCGCCATCCCGGGTCAGGCCCTACCCCGTCTCGGATCGCGGGACACTCGTGAACGCGTTCACAAGCGCCGATAGACTACGTGAGGTCCGTGCACCTCACCGCCTAGTAAGGATCTGCCTGTGAACAAGCCCGTCGTACTGGTCGCCGAGGAACTCTCCGAGGCCGGTCTCGCGGTTCTGGGCGCGGACTTCGAAGTCCGCCACACCGACGGCGCCGACCGCGCCCAGTTCCTGCCCGCCCTCGCGGGCGTGGACGCCCTGATCGTGCGCAGCGCCACCCAGGTGGACGCCGAGGCGATCGCCGCCGCCCCCCGGCTCCGCGTGGTCGCCCGCGCCGGCGTCGGCCTGGACAACGTCGACGTGGAGTCGGCCACCAAGGCCGGCGTCATGGTCGTCAACGCGCCCACCTCCAACATCACCAGCGCCGCCGAGCACACCGTGGCCCTGATCCTCGCCTCCGCCCGCAACGTCGCCCAGGCGCACTCCGCGCTCAAGGCCGGCGAGTGGAAGCGCTCGAAGTACACCGGCGTGGAGCTGGACGAGAAGGTCGTCGCGATCCTCGGCCTCGGCAAGATCGGCCAGCTGGTGGCCCAGCGCCTCCAGCCGTTCGGTGTCGAGCTGATCGCCTACGACCCCTACCTGCAGCCGGCCCGCGCCGCGCAGATGGGCGTCCGCCTGGTCACGCTGGAGGAGGCGCTGCGCGAGGCCGACTTCATCACCGTGCACCTGCCCAAGTCCAAGGAGACCATCGGTCTCATCGGCGACAGGGAGCTGCACCAGGTCAAGCCGAACGTGCGCCTGATCAACGTCGCCCGCGGCGGCATCATCGACGAGAACGCCCTCTACTCCGCGATCAAGGAGGGCCGCGTCGCCGGCGCCGGCATCGACGTGTTCCCCAAGGAGCCGGTCACCGACAGCCCGCTGTTCGAGCTGGACCAGGTCGTGGTCACCCCGCACCTGGGCGCCTCGACCCACGAGGCCCAGGAGAAGGCCGGCACCCAGGTCGCGCGGAGCGTGAAGCTCGCCCTGGCCGGGGAGTTCGTGCCGGACGCGGTCAACGTCCAGGGCGGCGCCGTCGCCGAGGACGTCAAGCCGGGCCTGCCGCTGGCCGAGAAGCTCGGCCGGGTGTTCACCGCGCTCGCGGGCGAGGTCGCCACCAAGCTCGACGTCGAGGTGCGCGGAGAGATCGCCTCCCACGACGTCCGGGTGCTGGAGCTGGCCGCCCTCAAGGGCGTCTTCACCGACGTGGTCGAGGACTCGGTCACCTACGTCAACGCCCCGCTGCTGGCCAAGGACCGCGGTGTCACGGTCGAGCTGATCACCAGTTCCGACAGCCCCGACTGGCGCAACGTGGTGACGGTCCGCGGCGTGCTCGCCGACGGCCGCGCCGTCTCGGTCTCGGGCACCCTGGCCGGGCCGAGGCAGATCACGAAGATCGTCGAGGTCAACGGCTACCAGATGGAGATCGAGCCGACCGACCACCTGTCGTTCTTCACCTACACCGACCGTCCCGGCATCGTCGGCGTGGTCGGCCGCATCCTCGGCGACCACTCGATCAACATCGCCTCGATGCAGGTGGCCCGGGACGCCAAGGGCGGCAAGGCCCTGATCGCGCTCACCGTCGACACCGCCATCCCGGCCGACGTGATCGACCAGATCGGCGCGGAGATCGGCGCCGACAGCGGCCGCTCGGTCGACCTGACCGACTGACGGACGAGTCGCGCTGCGGCCCCGACCCACGTGGGACGGGGCCGCAGCGGTGCCCGCCACACCCGGCCGGGCCGGGGTTCGGCCGACGCCCGCCCCACTGGGACCGGGCCCGGCGGGCACCCGTCCGCCGTCTCGGCATGTGAGAAGTGTGTACGCGGGGCGAGACGCTCCCCGCGGTGCCGGGTACCCTGAACGGAGATGCGACGGGTGTTCGTACCGTTCACCCGCCGCGGCGGGGCCTGACAGGGGCAGGCCGGCGGCCCGCCACGGTGTCCGTGGCCCTCGCCGGTTGTGAACCCTCCGTCCGCCGGTCCGTGACCCGGACCGCGGCATCGGGCCCGGTCCGAGTCCTGACCGGAGTCTCGGCCACCTTCACCGCTCACACGCGACCGAGACGAGATCCGCCATGTACGAGATGTATGCCTGGAACCGCCCGGACGAGAACGAGAACGAGGCGGTCGACGCCCTCCAGACCGCTCTGGACCGCCGCGACAACGGCGGCTCGCCCACCCGCGGCTGACGGGCGGACGGGCGGGGTCACCCGCCGGCGGCGAACGGCGCCGCACGAGGTGGGAGACGGCGTCGTCCGCCGATGACGGACGGCGGGTCGTCCGCCACCGGGTCCCGTGACGGGCCGGGGGTCATCCGCCGGCGAGGGGTCCGGCCGCGCGCTCGATGCGCTCGGCCAGTTCGACCCCCTCGGGGTCGGGGCGCACCCCGCCGGCGAAGGCGGCGCGCCGCCAGGAGCTCAGCCGCTCCTCCTTGACCACGTCCCCGCTGCGCGGGGCGTGCACCATGTACCCGGGCTTCGTGATCATTCCGACGTGCCCGAGGCCGCTGAAGAAGACCAGGTCCCCCGGTCTCAGATCCTTCCAGGCGATCTTCGCGGAGAACGCCTCGTACTGGTCGGAGGACACGCGGGGCAGCGTGATGCCGGCCGCCTCGTAGGCGCGGAGCATCAGCCCCGAGCAGTCGAAGCCGCCGCGGCCGGTGCCGCCCCAGGAGTAGGGCGTGCCGCGCTTGGACATCGCCCAGCTCAGGGCCTTCTGCCAGGCGGGACGCAGGGACGCGGCCCTCAGCGCTCCCCTCAGGGCGGGCATGCCGAGCGCGGCGGGCCCGGGGGCGGGCAGGGGCGAGGCGGCCGGTGTCACGGCGTGGGCCGCGGCCGGGGTCGCGAGCACCGCGGTCCCGGCGACGAGCACGGACGCGACGCGAGAGCAGACTGTGCCGTACAGAATCGTTCGTTCCTTCCATGGGGCCGGCCGGGTGAGCTGTCGGGCTCGGGCGTGGAGGCCGCCCTACGGCGCGGGAGCGCGCCGACTCGCCCCGAGGGACCTGCCGGGCGTACGGGAACGCGCTCCGGTCAGGAGCGGGATTCCCGGGCCCGGACGGATCCCGGCAAGAGTGGTTCCCCGGCTTCGTCCGCATCGATAAGGATGATCCGGACGAATTAGGCATGAATCTGAACGATGAGGACCATAACCAAACACCATGAAACGGTCAATATAGACTAAAAATGGGCAAAACGATCAAAAGTCGCTCGGATGGAAAATCTGTCCGAGGAATGAGACCGGTGTTCAAGCATCGAGACGGCCCGGTAGGGTGACGGCATGGATTCGCGTAACATCCGCCTGGCGGTCATCCCCGGGGACGGGATCGGGGTCGAGGTCGTCACCGAAGGGCTGAAGGTCCTCGAAGCCGTCGGCACGAAGGTGGAGACCACCACCTACGATCTCGGCGCCAAGCGCTACCACGAGACCGGCGAGACGCTGCCCGCCGGCGTCCTGGAGGAGCTGCGCGGGTACGACGCGATCCTGCTCGGCGCGGTCGGCGACCCCAGCGTGCCCCCGGGCGTGCTGGAGCGCGACCTGCTGCTCAAGCTCCGCTTCCGGCTCGACCACTACGTGAACCTGCGGCCGGTCAAGCTCTTCCCCGGCGTGGAGACCCCCCTGGGCAGGGCCCGGCCGGAGGACATCGACATGGTCGTCGTCCGCGAGGGGACCGAGGGGCCCTACGCCGGCGCCGGTGGCGTGATGCGCCACGGCACCCCGCACGAGATCGCCACCCAGGAGTCGCTCAACACCGCGTACGGCGTCGAGCGCGTGGTGCGCTACGCCTTCGACAAGGCCCTGTCGCGCCCCCGCAGGAAGCTGACGCTGGTCCACAAGACCAACGTGCTCACCTACGCCGGCGACCTGTGGGCCCGCACCTTCGCGAGGGTCGGCCAGGAGTATCCCGACGTCCGGACCGACTACTGCCACGTCGACGCGGCCTCGATGTTCTTCGTCGGCCAGCCCGAGCGCTTCGACGTGATCGTCACCGACAACCTCTTCGGGGACATCCTCACCGACATCGGCGCGGCGATCGCCGGCGGCATCGGCCTGGCGGCCAGCGGCAACGTCAACCCCGACCGCACCGCGCCGAGCATGTTCGAGCCGGTCCACGGCAGCGCCCCCGACATCGCGGGCCAGGGCAAGGCCGACCCGACCGCCACGATCCTGTCGGTCGCCATGCTCCTGGACCACCTGGGCCTGGCCTCCGAGGCCGCCCGGGTCGAGCGGGCCGTGGCCGACGACCTGGCCGAGCGGGCCGCCGGCGGGGCCGGACGGACCACCCGCGAGATCGGCGACGACATCACCGCCCGAGTAGCCGGCTGAGGAAGCCGCCCACCTCGACCCAGACGCGCCTGGCGGCTCACCCGAGCCGCCGGGCGCGTTTTCGTTTTTCCGCCCCGCTGACGGATTTCGTCGGCGATGCAGTAGTTTCCCGTTACCCGGTCCAACGCAGAATGGACGCAAGGGTAAGCCAGACACCAAGAGAAGGATCCGTGTCATGACCACCGCTCAGAAGCTCAGCTTCGACGTGCAGCTCTCCGACCACGCTCGCACCACGGCCGAGCGTGAGCGGGTAATGACGAGCCCGGGGTTCGGCCAGGTCTTCAGCGACCACATGATCTCCATCGACTACACCGAGGGCGAGGGCTGGCACGACGCCCGGCTCACCCCGTACGGGCCGCTCGTCCTCGATCCGGCGACCTCGGTCTTCCACTACGCGCAGGAGCTCTTCGAGGGGCTCAAGGCCTACCGCCAGGAGAACGGCGCGATCGTGACCTTCCGCCCGGAGGCCAACGCCGCCCGGTTCAACGCCTCGGCGCTGCGGATGGCCATGCCCGAGCTGCCGGAGGAGACGTTCGTCGAGTCGCTGGAGCTGCTCGTCCAGGCCGACCGCGACTGGGTCCCCACCACGCCCGGGCACAGCCTCTACCTGCGCCCCTTCATGATCGCGACGCAGCCCGCGCTCGGCGTCAACTACCCCTCCAGGACCTACCGGTACATGGTGATCGCCGGCCCGGCGGCGGCCTACTTCGGCGGCGGCAAGGCCGTCTCGGTGTGGCTCTCCACCGAGTACACCCGCGCCGCCCCCGGTGGCACCGGGTTCGCCAAGTGCGGCGGCAACTACGCCGCGGCGTTCGTGGCCCAGCGCCAGGCCGTCGAGCAGGGCTGTGACCAGGTGGTCTGGCTGGACGCGAGCGAGCACCGCTACGTCGAGGAGATGGGCGGGATGAACCTGTTCTTCGTCTACGGCGACCGGCTGCTCACCCCGGCGCTGACCGGCACGCTCCTGCCCGGCATCACCCGCGACTCCATCCTCACCCTCGCCGGAGACCTGGGCCTGCGGGCCGAGGAGGGGCGCCTGTCGATCGAGGAGTGGCAGAGCGGCTGCGAGTCGGGCGAGCTCACCGAGGTCTTCGCCTGCGGCACCGCCGCGGTCGTCACCTCCGTCGGCACGGTCAAGGGCGCCGACCGCGCGTGGACGATCGGCGACGGCACCCAGGGCCCGGTCACCGCGAAGATCCGTGAGGAGCTCGTGGGCATCCAGTACGGCTCCCGCCCCGACCCGCACGCCTGGGTCCACAAGATATGCTAGTCGCCACGGGAAGGCCCGGGTCCGCCGGGGCGGGTGGCCGCCACCCGCGCGTGAAAGGGCCCGGCCTTCCCGGGCCGGACCCGGTCACGCGCGGCAGATTCAGTCCTCGATCAGCCTGCCGGTGTCGATCGTGACGTCCCACGGCGCGGGAAGCTCGAGTGGCTTGCCGAGCGATTCGGTGACCTCGTCGGCGTACCCCTCCGGTCCCGGCCGGCTGAGCAGCCTGAACCGGTTCGCGAACGTGTCGACCACGAGGTAGAGCGGCACTCCCGCGAGCGCGTAGGCACGAGGCTTGACCACATGGTCGTCGTGAACGCTGCTCGGAGAGACGACCTCGACGACCAGCAACGTGGCGTTCGCGTAGATGTGGCTGGGATCCCAGAGCGGGGCATCGGGGGGAACGACCACCAGATCAGGCTCGAAGCGATCCCCTTGCACGTGCAGGAGGAGCTTGACCTGCGGATAGAGCCACCATCCCTTCTCTGTCGAGAGCGGCATGAGCTGTGCCATCAGCTGGCAGACGACCTTCGCGTGGGCGATCGTGGGCATCTCCCTCACCACGATCCGGCCGTTGACGAGCTCGATCCGGTGATTCTCGAACCGCTCGACGAGCTCCAGGTAGAGCCGCTCGACATGCTTGCGTTCCGTGAGCTGGTACGCGGCCGATCTCTCCATGAGCATTCCCATGGTCTCATCCTTCCCTCCGCGACGGTGAGCGCCACGTGCTCTTCATGTGACGTAAAGTAATCGAAAAACGCAAAGCTCACGCGAGGATCGGGAAAGTTCTCGTCAGTGCTTTCGAATCATGGTGAGGCCGTCGGAGATGGGGAGCATGACCGAGGTGACCCGCTCGTCGGCGCTGACCAGGTCGTTGAACGCGCGGACGTGCCGGACCGTCTCGTCGTCGCTGGCGGGATCGGCGACCTGGCCCCTCTGCAGTGTGTTGTCGACCAGGATCAGCCCGCCCGGGGCCAGCCGCTCCATCAGGAGCTCGTAGTAGACCGGGTAGTTGACCTTGTCGGCGTCGATGAACGCCAGGTCCACGGCGGGGTGCTCGGGAAGCTCGCGCAGCCGCTCGGCCGCGGGGCCGATCCGCAGGTCGATGAGCTCGGCCACCTGCGCCTTCTCCCAGTACCTGCGGGCGATCGCGGTCCATTCCTCGCTCACGTCGAAGCAGGTGAGCCCGCCGCCGGGGGCGAGCCCGCGGGCCAGGCAGATGGAGGAGTAGCCGGTGAAGGTGCCCACCTCCACCGCGTTCCTCGCTCCGCAGAGCTGGGCGATCATCGTGAGGAGGCTCCCCTGGTCGGGGGAGATCTGCATCCCCGCGCGGTCACCGGTCAGCTCGCGGGTCTCGACCGCGAGGGCGTCGAGGACGTCGTCGGGCAGGGTGGTGTGGGCGAGCAGGTACTGTCCCACGGCGGGGTCGAGGTAGGTGGCTTTCATGGCGGCCATTCTGGCCCGTGCGGGCCGGTCGTGGCGAACCGTTTGGCATTGTGACGAGCAGCGCGCCGACGCGCCGACGATCTCGGATGGTGAGATCGATGTGTCAGATGGTGTCGGCGTGTGGCAGACTCCGAGGCATCATGTTCTACGGTCTGCTCATTATCGGCAGGCGCGCCGGCTGAAAAGGGACACCGCCGGCGCGCAGACCTCTCACGTCCGTGAGGGGTCATTTTTGTTTCCGGAGCCGGACTGCGCGCGGCGGATCATCGAACCCGCGAAGGAGAACGACATGGCCGACGATCGCTTCCACGTGTACGACACGACTCTCCGTGACGGAGCCCAGCAGGAGGGGCTCAATCTCACGGTGGCCGACAAACTGGTCGTCGCGCGTCACCTGGACGGCCTCGGCGTCGGCTTCATCGAGGGCGGCTGGCCGGGCGCCAACCCCAAGGACACCGAGTTCTTCAGGCGGGCTCGAACAGAGCTGGACCTGAAGCACGCGCAGCTCGCCGCGTTCGGCGCGACCCGCCGGGCAGGTGTGAAGGCCGCCGACGACCCGTTGGTCGCCGCGCTGCGCGAATCCGGCGCGCCGGTCGTGACCCTTGTCGCCAAGAGTCACGACCGGCACGTGGAGCTGGCCCTCCGCACGACCCTGGAGGAGAACCTCGCGATGATCCGCGACACGGTCTCCCATCTTCGCGCGGAGGGCCAGAGAGTCTTCCTCGACGCCGAGCACTTCTTCGACGGCTACGCCTCCAACCCGGCGTACGCGCTGGAGGTCCTGCGCGTCGCGGCCGAGGCGGGGGCCTCGGTGATCGCGCTCTGCGACACCAACGGCGGCATGCTCCCCGACGAGCTGGCCGACGTGGTGCACGCCGCCGCCGCGACGTCCGCGAGGATCGGCATCCACTGCCACGACGACACCGGCTGCGCGGTCGCCAACTCGCTGGCCGCGGTGAAGGCGGGCGCCACCCACGTGCAGGGCTGCGCCAACGGCTACGGCGAACGCTCGGGCAACGCCAACCTGTTCACCGTCGTGGCCAACCTCCAGCTCAAGCGGGGGTTCGACCTGGTGCCCCGGGAGGCGCTGGCGGACATGACCAGGATCGCCCACGCGATCACCGAGGTCACCAACGTCACCCCCAACTCGCACGCCCCCTACGTGGGCGTCTCCGCCTTCGCGCACAAGGCCGGGCTGCACGCCAGCGCGATCAAGGTCGACCCCAACCTCTACCAGCACATCGACCCCGCCGAGGTCGGCAACGACATGCGCATGCTCGTCTCGGACATGGCCGGGCGCGCCTCGGTCGAGCTCAAGGGCCGCGAGCTGGGCTACGAGCTGGGCCCGGACACCTCGCGGGAGCTGGTCAACCGGGTCAAGGAGATGGAGTCCAAGGGCTACACCTTCGAGGCCGCCGACGCCTCCTTCGAACTGCTGCTCCGCGACACCGTCGCGGGCGAGCGCAGGCGCCACTTCCAGGTCGAGTCCTGGAGGGTGATCGTCGAACGGTCCCGGAGCGGAGAGGTCGTCAGCGAGGCCACCGTGAAGCTGCACGCCAAGGGCGAGCGGATCGTCGCCACCGGCGAGGGCAACGGCCCCGTCAACGCCCTCGACCGGGCCGTACGGCTGGGTCTTGAGCGGCTCTACCCCGAGCTGGCCGTGGTCGAGCTGATCGACTACAAGGTGCGCATCCTGGAGGGGACGCACGGCACCGACGCGGTCACCCGCGTGCTGATCACCTCAAGCGACGCGGCCGGGGAGTGGTCCACGGTCGGCGTCGACGAGAACATCATCGAGGCGTCCTGGCAGGCGCTGGAGCAGGCCGTCACCTACGGCCTGCTGCGGGCGGGCCACACCGCCTGAGGACGCGCCGGTCCCCGGCCGGAGAGCCGGGGACGAGGCACCACCCGGGACGGGGAACCGTCCTGGGCCAGGGCTGGGACCCCGGCCGGGCGTCAGGACAGGTCGGCGCCGCGGACGCGGAGGTTCACCGTGCCCTCGGAGGTCTTCACGACGACCGTGCCGCCGGAGCAGGACAGCGACGGATCGTCGGTGCCGGGCACGACCACCGTCAGCACGGAGGCGCCGGCGGCGGGGGCCACGACCGCGGGGGCGGGGTGTCGCTGCAGGTAGGCCGACGACACCCAGCCCTGGTACGGGTTCTTCCTGCCGCGGACGACCTTCAGCCCGCCGACCGGCTCGCACGACGGCATCGACACCTGCGCGAGCGTCGCCTTCCAGCCCTTCTCGTCCTTCAGCACCACCCGGCCGCCGCCGTTCGAGACGACGGACAGGTCACGGGAGAAGTGCCACAGGCTGGCGACCCGCGAGCCCTTGGGGACCGTGTCCAGCACGGCCATCACGTCCTGGCCGTGGCCGACGAGCACCGAACGGGTCCTGGGCACGCCGTAGGCCCTGTCGGTCAGCCGGTAGCTCTGCCGATCCCGCCCGATCGAGGACCCGCTCAGGGCGGTGGCGGTGGCACCGCGGAAGCGGGCCCCGGCCACCGTCGAGGTGTTGTGCGCCTGCGGCGACATCGTCCAGCGCCGGTAGCCGCTGTTCTCGTACGAGTCGAAGCCCGCGTCGACCAGGACGTCACGGCCCTGGGCGTAGTAGGTCACGCCCAGGTGGTCCTCGTGGCCGTGGTACTTCGTCCCGGGCCCGAAGCGGATGGAGTAGAACGCCGAGCCGGGGTCGTTCCAGGCGGTGCGCCCGTAGACGTAGCCGTTGCCGAACACCCGCACGGTCTTCTTCGGGGCGCCGTAGCCGACCGGCCGCACGTCCGCCCCGCCGTCACCGATCGGGACCATGTACCCGTTCGGCTGGGTCGAGTGGGCGATGAAGTCCTCCAGCGACTCCCAGCGCAAGGAGATGTCCCCGGGCACCTTGAGCCCGCACGCCCGGATGTTGTCCATGGCCACCTTGAGGCGCTCGTACACGTAGATCGCGTAACGCGGGGCCTGCTCGCGCAGCGCGCCCTGGGAGTCCACGTCGAGCTTCACGGTCTCGGTGAGCCGCCTGATCGCCAGGCCGGACCAGGCCGTGCGGCCGTAGCGGCAGCCGATGCCCAGCAGCGCGATGTCCTGGTCGATGCCGTGGTTGTGGCCCTTCTCGTACAGCTTCGGGTTCGACAGCATCGCGGCGTGGTCGGCCAGGCTGCGGGTGAGCCAGGCGGCGTCGACGTGCTTGCTCAGGCAGACCAGCGCGGGCGCGCGCAGCGCGATCGGGTGCTCCTGCCAGGCGTACGGGCTGCTCCTCGCGCCGCCGCGCGGGTTGTCGGCGACCCAGTCCCTGGCGATCTCGACGGCCCGTTCCAGGTAGGCCTTGTCGTTGTTGGTCTCGTAGTCGGCGACGAGGCGGCCCATCCAGCGCAGCGAGTGGAACACCATGCTCCACGAGCGGTTGCGGTAGGGGTCGGTGCGCCAGTCGACGTTCCTGCCGACCTTCACCGGGGCCAAGTCCAGGAAGCCGAGCCGGCCGTTCATCACGTCCGCCCCGGTGGGCGTGGCGGGCAGCCAGTCGCCCTGGCACTCCGTGGTGCGTTCCGCGGCGCCCGCCTCCGCGGTCCCGGCCGGGACGAGACAGGTCAGCAGCGAGACCAGGGCAAGGGCGAGTGCTTGTGTGCGGCGGCGCACGCCAGTTCCTTCCGGGACGGGGCGAGGGAGTGGATCATGCTGTCCGAATCCCATCAAACCGGTCAAGGTGGCAGGGGGGCTTCCGGGACATCGTTAGCAATTGGATGCGGGTCCCCACCGGTGGGATTCGCGGGTCCCACGAACATTGTGGGGCGTGTGAACCTTATTCGCCTCAAGGGCCGCACAGGGCCCGCGGGGCCTGTGAGGTTGCTGGGACTCGTGCGGTCCGCGCGGTCCGTGGGTCCGTGCGGGCCCGTGCGGCCCGTGCGGTCAGGGGCCGCCGGAGGCCGGTCACGGGGCCGGGCGGGTGGCCCTCTCCGTCCCGGAGGCGGTGCCGAAGGCCTCGCGGTAGGCGGCGGGGGAGACGCCGACCCTGCGGCGGAAGTGCGGGCGCAGTGCCACCGCCGAGGCGAACCCCACGCTGCGGGCCACCCGCTCCACCGGCTCGCGGGTGGTCTCCAGCAGCCGCTGGGCCTGCAGGACGCGCTGGTGGAGCAGCCACTGCGCCGGGGTGGTGCCGGTGACCCGGCGGAAACGCCGGTCGAAGGTCCGGCGGCTCATCGTGGCGCGGGCGGACAGGGCGTCCACGGTGAGCTCGCGGTCCAGGTGCCGCAGGGCCCATTCGAGGGTCTCGCCGATGGGGTCGCCGGTCGAGGGCGGCGGCACGGGGTGGTCGATGTACTGCGCCTGGCCGCCCGCCCGGTGCGGCGGGACCACCAGGCTCCTGGCGATGTGGTTGGCCTCCTCGGGGCCGTACGTCCGGCGGACGAGGTGGAGGCACAGGTCGATGCCGGCCGCGCTGCCCGCGGAGGTGAGGACGTCGCCCTCGTCGACGTACAGGACGTCGGGCCTGACGTCGACGAGGGGATGGGCCGAGGCGAGCAGCCCGGCGTAGCGCCAGTGCGTGGTGGCCCGGCGCCCGTCCAGCAGGCCCGCGGCGGCCAGCACGAACGTGCCCAGGCAGAGCCCGACCACGGTCGCCCCGCGCCGGTGGGCGCGGCGCAGCGCCTCCAGCGCCTCCCCCGCGGGCGGCGGGCCCGACGGGTTCCGCCAGGTGGGCACGACGACCAGGTCGGCGTCCTCCACGGCGCCGAGGTCGTACGGGGCGTCGAGGGTGATCCCGATGTCGGTGCGGACCGGGCCGCCCTCGGCCGAGACGGCCCGGGTGTCGAACTCCGGCAGCCCCGGTCGCCTCTCCCCGAAGACCGCGATCGGCACCGAGGCCTCGAACAGCGGGATGCCGTCGAACAGCATCACCGCGACCGTCCGGAAGGTCATGGCGCGATCCTATCGGCCGATGTCCTTTGAGCCACTCGCGCACGCGCGCCCGCTTCGGCAGGCTGGGCCGCATGAGACTCGCCGACATCGTCGTCCCCGACTCCCCGGCCGCCCGCGGCGCCCTGGAGGTGGCGACCGCCTACTGCCCGCCCGCCCTGCTCAACCACTCCGTCCGCGCCTACCTGTGGGCGGCGGCCTACGGCGCCATGAACGACATCGCCTTCGACGCCGAGCTGCTGTACGTGGCGTCGATGATGCACGACATCGGGCTGGTCGCGGAGTTCGACAGCCACACCGTGCCGTTCGAGGAGGCGGGGGGCCACGTCGCGTGGGTCTTCGCCGCCGGCGCGGGCTGGCCGGTCGAGCGCCGGGTGCGCGCCTCGGAGATCGTCGTACGTCACATGTGGGACAAGGTGGACCCCGAGCAGGACCCGGAGGGGCACCTGCTGGAGCTGTCCACCGCGCTCGACATCTCCGGCCGCAGGCCCGAGGACTTCCCGGCGGAGCTCCGCGCCGAGGTGCTGGAGCGCTACCCCCGGCTGGGGCTCGGCCCGTACTTCACCATGTGCATCCTGGAGCAGGGGGCCCGCAAGCCGGACAGCCAGGCCGGGAGACTGGCCCGCTCCGGGATCGCCGAACTCATGGCGAACAATCCCCTGGAGGGGTGAGCCCTCGCGGGGGCCCGGGCGGCAGGGGGGCAGGGGGCGTGCGGCGTGATCCCGCCGTGGGGCGCGGGCCGATCCGGGCCGTCCGGTGCGTCCGGGCCGTCTGATTCGTCAGGCCCGTTCGGGCCGTCCTGGTCGTTCGAAGTGTTCGAGCCCTTCGGGCGATGGTCAGGCTCCCGGCGCCGGGCCGGTGCTCTGCACCACCTCGAAGGACCACAGCTCGGCTCCGGTGGCGGCGGGACCCTGCCCGTGCCCGTGGCCCTGGGCCGGGCCCTGCCCGTGTCCCTGCCCGTGTCCCTGGCCCTGGTCATGCCCATGGCCCTGCCCCTGGTCGTTCCCCTGGCCCGCGTCGGCCGCGGCCTGGGCATGACCCCGCTGGAAGGCCTGGCTCTCGGTCCAGCGCTTGAAGTCCTCCTCCGAACGCCAGCGGGTGTAGACCAGGTAGCGGTCGGTGCCCTCCACCGGGCGGAGCAGCTCGAACCACTCGAATCCGTCGGCGGACTCGACGACCCCTGCCCGTCCGGAGAAGCGGCGCTCCAGCTCCTCGCGCATCTCCGCGGACACCGTCAGGGCGTTGATCTTCACGACCGGCACATCGTCTCCTCGAGGTGGTGGTTCCTCCGACCACTCTACGAGCGGCGCCCCGTCAGGCGAGGGTCCGCCGGGGACGTGGCGCGTCCTCCACGTTCACCCGGGCGACGGCGGGCATGTCCGGGCTCTCCAGGGCCTGGCGCATGTGCGGCAGCACCACCTCGCCCAGTTGCTCGCGGACCGCGCTCATCGGGGCGTTCCCGGCGAGGTTCACCCGCATCCGTACGCAGGGATCGCGTTCCGTGCCGATCATCGTGGCGGTGGCGCCGAGGATCGCGGGGTGGACGCCCGCCTCCGCGGACGCCGCGTCGGTCACGCCGCCGGTGTCGACCTCGGTCACCCCGGCCGGGCCGCCCTCCAGCCGCATGGTGTCCAGGCTGCGGCGGCGTCCCTGGACCAGCAGCCAGCGCAGGCCGAACAGGGCGAGCACGATCCCGCCGGCCGCGATCACCCAGCGGAGCGACGGGTCGTAGCGGGCGAACGCCGAGCGCATCGGCGCGTCGACGAGCGGTGCCCGGGCGGGCGCGGCGTCCTGCGGGAACACCCCGGCCCCGCGCGTGATCGTCAGCGCCGCCAGCGCGAGCAGCGCCAGCCCCACGAGGAGCAGTCCCAGCCGGTTGCCCCGGGCGGTCGTGTCGTTCACGGCGCTGCCCCGCCCCGCAGCCGCACGCGGACGGAGTGCCCGCGGACGGGGGAGAACGCGTCGATCCGCGCGTTCACCGCCTCCCGTACGACGTCGGCCAGCCCGGCGACGTCCCGCGTGCCGGCGTCGGCCCTCACCCGCACGGTCCTGCCCACCAGCCTCACCCTGGCGCGGTCGATGCCCGGCACCGCCTCGGCGGCGCGGGCCAGTGACCTGGCGAACCCCCGGCGGTGCACGCCGACCAGCAGCTTCCTGGTCCCGGTCCTGACCGGGACGAGCGTGGGCCGTCCCGGCACGATCGCGAGCAGCACCAGCAGCAGGCCCAGCAGGCCGATCAGGCCCGCGCCCGCCATCACCCGCTGGTCGCTCCACGGCGTGGACGAGGCCCAGGGAAGGATCCGGTCGTAGGGCACCAGCCGCAGCGGGCGGCGCAGCAGCGCGGAGACGACCTCCAGGGCCACGAGGAGGCCGAGCGCCGTCATCGCGGTGGCGGTGATCACGGAGGGGATCACCCGGCGCGGGCGGAACGCCCTGATCGCCGCGCGGTCCGCCGAGGCGTTTCTCGGCACCGCGCCGGACGCCCACGACGCGGGCGGTTCCGCGATTCCCGCGCCGGGTGCGGTCGTCGTCCCCGGGGCCGTCGCCTCGGGAGGCGGTCCGGCCTCGCCGGAGGTCCGGGTGGTCATCCGCGCTCCTCCCGGACAGGGGCGGTCCCCGGGGTCCCGGCGCCGCCGGTGACATCGGAGGTCCTGGTGGTCCCTGTGGTTCCGGTGGCGCCTGCGGTCCTTGCGGTCGCGGTCCTGGTCAGGGTCACGTTGACGACGTCGATGTCGATGTGGCCGACGTACAGGCCGGTCAGGGCCATGATCCGCTCCGCCACGTGGCTTCTGACCTGCTGGGCCACCTCGCGCAGCGGAGCCGGGTAGTCCACCGTCACGTCCAGGCGGAGCGTGGTGAGCTCGCCGTCCACGGTGGCGCGGGTACCGCCCCGGAAGGACAGCGGCCCCCGCTCGCCGACCTTCCGTACCCGTGCCACCTCTCCGGCCGCGCGGGTCGCGATGCGCGACACCACCCGATCGGATATATCGGTCCTGCCGCGCCGTTCCGCCGGTACGGCCGGGCGGCCGGACACGGTGGACGGGGTGGACCGGCCCATCTGCTCGGGGACACCGCCCGGCGGGGCGCCGGAGCCCGCGGAACCCGTGGGGCCCGCGGAACCCGGGTCCGCCCGGCCGGGCACGGGGCGGTGTTCGACCGGGGCGCTCATCGCCGCCTCGACGCCAGGCGGGACAGGTCGATCTGCCCGCTCTCCGCCAGGCGGCCGGCCATGAACCCGATGGCGCCCAGCACCAGCACCAGCAGGAACGCCGACAGGCCGCCGAAGGCCCCGGCGAAACCCAGCAGGACACCGACGACCGTGCCGAGCACGGACCAGACAGGGAAGCCGTTCACGTCAAACCTCCGATATGGACGTTCACCGGCCGGTCGCCCGCCATCGGGGCGACCGCCGCGCGGATCTCTTCGGCGATCTCCGGCAGCGGGCGTCCCAGCCTGACGACGACGGAGACCTCCACCTGGTCCTCGCGCAGCGCGACACCGGGCATCAGCTCGCCGGGCAGGTAGGTCGCCACCGTCCCGAAGGGACCGCCCGACAGATCGACGACGTCGGGACAGCGCCGTACCGCGTCGGCCATCCCGCGGGCGAGGACCGCCGCGCGGTGGACCGGATCCGGCCCCTCGCCGCCCGTCTCGGACCCGCTCGTCCCAGGCCCGGTCGTCTCGAACCCGCCCGCCTCCGGTCCGGCCGCTGCTCCCCGCGGGCCCGCGGACGTCCCCGGGCCGGCCGCCGGCGTGGATCCGGTGGATCCGTGCGCGTTCACGTCCGGCTCGCGGGCCGGGAGCCCCGGATCGGGAACCGCCGTACGGCGGGCCGAGGGCTCGGGATCGGGTGCGGGCACGGCCGTACGGCGGGCCGAGGGTGCGGGCTCGGCCGTACGGCGGGCCGAGGGTGCGGGCTCGGCCGTACGGCGGGCCGAGGGTGCGGGCTCGGTCGTGCGGCGGCCCGCTTCCCGCGGGTCGCGTGCGGGGCCCGGCGTCGCCGGGGCGGGGGCGCTCACTGGACGCGCGGCTCCGGCTCGGACGACGACTCCTCCGCCCCGTCCCCCTGGCCGGGCATGTGGACGTCGGAGACCTTGATGTTGACCTCGGTGACCTCCAGGCCGCACATCCGCTCGACCGCCGTGATCACGTTGCGGCGCACCGCGCCGGCCAGGTCGGGGATGGACATGCCGTACTCGACGACGAGTTCCAGGTCGGCGGCGGCCTGCCGCTCGCCCACCTCGACCGAGACCCCCTGCGTGACGCTCTTCTCGGCGCCGACCATGCCGCGCATCGCGCCGAAGGCGCGCGCCGTGCCCGCGCCCATGTTGTGCACGCCCTGGATCTCCCGGGCCGCCAGGCCCGCGATCTTCGCGACCACGCCGCTCTCGATGGTGGTGGTCCCCTTGGAGGTGACCAGCCCACCCTGCGTCGTCGAACTGTCGGTACGGGCCCGGGGCACCGTGGTCTCGCCGCCCTGGGGCCTGTTCACCGTGCTGGCTTCAGTCACGTCCGTTCCTTCCGCCGAGGGAGGGTCTCTCCGGTCCTTTGATGGTGCTACAGCCGGTAATACCCCCCATATGCCACGCAACCAGGACATACCTTTTCTTAGGTCAATCCTGGTCGTATCTGGAAAATAGGATTTATACTCAGTTTTAGTTATATATAGGTCATCACGGTGATGGCCGTGCGTCTCCGGGCAAGGCCACGCCCGCCGCCCGGCGAGGGCCGCAACCGGCCACGCCCCCCGTCCGGCGGGACCGTCTCCGGGTACGGTCGCGGTCCGGCGGGACCCGGAGCGCGACTAGCCTTGTCGGTGTGCGTATAGCGAGGTTCTCCACAGGAGACGGTGTCGGGTTCGGGGTGGTCGAGGGCGGCCCCGGGGAGGAGTTCGTCGCCGGGATCTCCGGTCATCCCTTCGGGCCGATCCAGTTCACCGGGGAGCGGTTCTCGCTCTCCCAGGTCAAGCTGATCGCCCCCATGCTGCCCAGCAAGGTCGTGGCGATCGGCAGGAACTACGCCGACCACGCGAAGGAGATGGGCGGGGAGGTCCCCGACGAGCCGCTGGTCTTCCTCAAGCCGTCCACCTCGGTGATCGGCACGGGTGAGGCCATCGCCTACCCGACGTCGCTCTCCCAGCGGGTCGACTACGAGGGGGAGCTGGCCGTGGTGATCGGCAGGCTCTGCCGGGAGGTCCCCCGCGAGCGGGCCCACGAGGTCGTCTTCGGCTACACCTGCGCCAACGACGTCACCGCGCGGGACCTGCAGAAGAAGGACGTCCAGTTCACCCGGGCCAAGGGCTTCGACACGTTCTGCCCGCTCGGCCCGTGGATCCAGACCGAGCTCGACCCCTCCGACGTCGCCATCGTCACCTCGGTGAACGGCGAGGTCCGCCAGAGCTCGCGCACCTCCAAGCTCATGTACGACATCCCCGCGCTGATCGCCCACGTGAGCGCGGTCATGACGCTGATCCCCGGCGACGTCATCCTGACCGGCACCCCCGAGGGGGTCGGCCCGCTCAGCGTCGGCGACGAGGTCAGCGTCTTCGTCGAAGGAATCGGCACTCTCAGCAACCGGGTGGTCCCCCGTGATTAGGGTTCGTTTCGCCCCCTCGCCGACCGGCATGTTCCACGTCGGCGGCGCCCGCTCCGCGCTGTTCAACTGGGCGCTGGCCGAGCAGTCCGGCGGACGGTTCGTCCTGCGCATCGAGGACACCGACGCCGCGCGCAACCGGCCCGAGTGGACCGAGGGCATCATCTCGGCGCTCGCCTGGATCGGTGTCAACGACACCCATCCGGCCTTCGAGGGCCCCTACTTCCAGTCCTCCTACGAGGAGCAGCACCGCGAGGCCGTGGCCAAGCTGCTGGTCGACGGCCGCGCCTACCACTGCGTCTGCACCCGCGACGAGGTCAAGGCCCGCACCGGCTCCCAGCACCAGGGCTACGACGGCTTCTGCCGCGACCGCGGCCTGACCGAGGGCGCGGTCCGCTTCCGCACCCCCGACGAGGGCGTCACCGTGGTCGAGGACCTGGTCCGGGGCACGGTGGAGTTCCCCAACGCCGCGATGGAGGACTTCGTCGTCGCGCGCGGCGACGGATCGCCGCTGTTCGTCCTGGCCAACGTCGTCGACGACGTGGAGATGCGGATCAGCCACGTGGTCCGCGCCGAGGAGCACCTGTCCAACACGCCCAAGCAGCAGCTGCTCTGGGACGCGCTCGGCGTCGCCCCGCCGGTCTGGGCGCACGTGCCGGTCATCGTCAACGAGAAGCGCCAGAAGCTGTCCAAGCGCCGCGACAAGGTCGCCCTGGAGTCCTACCGCGACGAGGGCTACCTGGCCGAGGCGATGGTCAACTACCTGATGCTGCTCGGCTGGGGCCCCGGGGACGACCGGGAGATCATGCCCTGGTCGGAGATGGTGCCGCTGTTCACGCTGGAGGACGTCAACCCCTCCTCGGCGTTCTTCGACGAGAAGAAGCTCCGCGCGTTCAACGGCGAGTACATCCGGGCGCTGCCCCTGGCGGAGTTCGTCTCCCGCTGCGACCCCTGGCTGGAGCCCGATTGGGACCGTGAGGTGTTCGCGAAGGTCGCCGAGCTCGCCCAGACCCGCATCGCGGTCCTGTCCGAGATCACGGCGAACGTCGACTTCCTCTTCCTGGACGAGCCCGTCCTGGACCAGGCGTCCTGGGACAAGGCCATGAAGAACTCCGCGGTGGAGATCCTCACCGGCTACCTGGCCCGGCTGGAGACGGTCGCGATGGACCCCGACTCGCTCAAGGTCGCCCTGGAGGAGGTCGGCGCCGAGCACGGGCTCAAGCTCGGCAAGGCGCAGGCTCCGGTCCGGGTGGCCGTCACCGGCCGGACCGTGGGCCTGCCCCTGTTCGAGTCGATCGAGGCCCTCGGCCGCGAGCGCACCGCCGAGCGCCTTCGCGCCGCCCTCGCAAGACTCGGGGCCTGAGGGGCCCGAGGGGCCCGAGGGGCCCGACCGGTTCCCCGTCGGTCAGGACGGGGAGCCGGTACGCCCCGCGGAGGGCGTTCCCGATGCGGCCAGGTCGTCCCAGAAGGAGAGCCGGTGCGCGCCGCTCCGGTCGAACGGCCCGACACCGCCCCGGCCGGGGGCCAGCCCCTGCGTGTACGGCGTGCCGTCCGAGGGGCGCACGCGCCGCCAGGTGGGCAGGCCGGGCCGGTTCGGGTCGCCGGTGGCGGCGAACCGGGACCAGTAGTCGATCATCACGTCGCCGAGCCGTCGCTGCTCGCCGGTGAGCGGGGCGGACTCCCAGCCGACCCCGAACAGGTACGACAGCTCCGAGCCGTGCGAGGCGAGCGGCGCGACGCCGTTCGGCAGCGGGAAGAGCACGGGCGCGGCGCGGTCGGCGAACTCGTAGGAGTAGGTCGGCACGTACCGGGCGAACATCAGGTCGGTGTCGCGCGCCGGCCAGGCCCAGTCCAGGTCGCTCATCACGGCCCCCAGCGCCTGCAGGGGTGAGCCGCCGTGCTCGCCCAGCGGGTAGCGGGCCAGCACCGCGGGCCCGTCCGCGCCGAACCTCTCGGTGAGGGTCGCCTCGTACCGCTCGGCCGTCATCGGCTGGAACATCAGCGCGGCGAACAGCGTGCCCTCGTCGCGGGTGACGCCCGTCAGGATCGGCACCCGGTTGAAGCGGCCCTCACCGAGGACCTTCGCGGGATCCTCGGGCAGCACCGCGTTGCCGTAGCCCGGCAGCGGGAGGGGCTGCAGGGCGAGCAGGTCGGCCACGGACCTGCCGCGCAGGCAGGCGAGCGCCGTGGCCGGGTCGGTGCAGCCCGCCGTGGCGGCCAGGCTCTGCCCGTACCCCTCGTGCGCGGCCCGGGGCACCCAGAGCGGCACGTCCAGGATCGGCCGCGGCCTGCCCTCCGCGGGCTCGCCCGTCCGGCACGGGCTGCTCTGGCCGATCGCCCGGTGGAACAGCCCCGCAGCCGAGGGGGAGGCGAGCTGCGCGCACACCGAGTGCGAGCCGGCGGACTCCCCGAACAGCGTGACGTTGCCCGGGTCGCCGCCGAACGCCGAGACGTTGCGCCGCACCCACCGCAGCGCCGCCTGCTGGTCCTCGATGCCGAACGCCCCGGAGTCCTCCAGGCCGGGATGGCCGAAGAACCCGAAGATCCCGAGCCGGTAGTTGACCGTCACCACCACGACGTCGCCCCGCACGGCCAGCCTGCGGGCGTCGTACTCGCTGCCCGCGCCCCTGGTCATGCCCCCGCCGTGCAGCCACACCATCACCGGCCGGGGCCGCTTCCCGTGCTCGCGCGCGGGGGTGGTCACGTTGAGGTAGAGGCAGTCCTCGGTGTCGCTCGCCGGCAGCCCCCAGACGTCGGCGACCTGGGCGCACCGTCCGCCCGGGGCGGTGGCGTCGCGCACCCCGCGCCACGGGGTGACCGGCCGGGGGGAGCGCCAGCGCAGGTCCCCGACCGGCGGCGCGGCGTACGGGATGCCCTGGAAGAGCCGGTGGCCGGCGGCCACCGTTCCCCGCACCAGGCCGGCGTCGGTACGCACGGTCGCCTTCCCGCCGCCCGCTCCGGCCGTGCCGGTCGCCCCGGTCCCCTCGGCCTGGTCTGTCCCCGGGGTCGCGCCCGTCGCGATGGTCGTCCCGGCCGCCACGACCGGTCCCGCGGTCGCCTCCGCCCGCGCCGTCGCCGGGCTCGCGGCGCCGAGCAGGGCACCGGCCAGGAGCGCGACGAGTGCGGCGCCCGTCCTCTTCCGTCCTTGTGTCATACCTCCAGTGTTCTTCCTTCCGCGCGGGAGCGCGGGAGGTGTGCTTGCCCGGCGGGGGTGGAGTTTCCCCCACCCCCGCGGTGCCCGGAGAACCCGTCGTGCCCGAGGAACCCGCGGCGCCCGTGGGCGGCGACGGCTACGCCTGCAGGCCGCGGCGCTCCAGCAGCGGCTCGATGCGCGGGTCGTGTCCCCGGAAGGCGCGGAAGGCGCCCATCACGTCCCGCGAGCCCCCCACCGACAGCAGCGTGGAGCGGAAGTGGTCGCCGTTCTCGCGCCTGAGGCCGCCGTTCTCCTCGAACCAGCCGACGCTCTCGGCGTCGAGCACCTCGCTCCAGATGTAGGAGTAGTAGCCGGCGCTGTAGCCGCCCACCCCGGCGGTGAAGATGTGCGCGAAGTAGGAGGTCCGGTAGCGGGTGCGGACCAGGTCGTAGGCGATCCCGGCGCGCTCCAGGGCCGCTGCCTCGAACGCCTCGGCGTCCTCGACGGTCTCGCCCGCGGGCAGCTTGTGCCAGGCCCAGTCGAGCAGCGTCGCCGCGAGGTACTCGACCGTGGCGAAGCCCTGGTTGAACCTCTCCGCCGCCCGCATCCTCTCCAGCAGCTCCGCGGGCACCGGCTCGCCGGTCTCGTGGTGCCGGGCGAAGTTGGCCAGGATCGACGGCCAGGTGGCCCACATCTCGTTGACCTGCGAGGGGTACTCCACGAAGTCGCGCGGCACCCCGGTGCCCGAGACCAGGGGGAAGCGCACGTCCGAGAACAGGCCGTGCAGGGCGTGGCCGAACTCGTGGAAGGCGGTGTTGACCTCGTCGAAGGTCAGCAGGGTGGGGCCCTCGGCCGGTTTGGTGATGTTGAGGTTGTTGATCACCACGGGCCGCTCGTCCAGCAGGTGCGACTGCCTCACCAGGCTGTTCATCCAGGCGCCGCCGCGCTTGGAGGGGCGGGCGTACGGGTCGAACAGGAACAGGCCCATCGGCGAGCCGTCGGCGTCGAACACCTCGTGGACGCGCACGTCGGGGTGGTAGCCGACGAGGTCCTCGCGGACGGTGAAGGTGATCCCGTACAGCTCCCCGGCCGCGTGGAAGATCCCGTCGTGCAGCACCCGGTCGAGCTCGAAGTAGGGACGCAGGTCGCCGCCGTCGAAGTCGTAGTCGGTCTTGCGCACCCGCTCGGCGTAGAAGGACCAGTCCCACGGCTCCAGCGGGAAGCCGGCCTCGCGGCCCAGCGCCTCGGCCTCCCGGCGGGCGTTGGCCACCGCCGGGCCCACCAGCCTGCCGAGCATCTCCTCCACGGCGTCGACGGTCTTGGCCGTCTGGTCGGCGACCGTGTAGGCGGCGTGGCTGGGGTAGCCCAGCAGGGCGGCCCGCTCGGCGCGCAGCTCCGCCATCCTGGCGGCCAGCGGCAGGTTCTCCGGCGCCCGGCCGACCGACAGCTCGTACAGCCTTCTGCGGGTCTCCCGGTCGGTCAGCTCGGCCAGCGCGGGCTGGTTGGTGTGGTTGAACAGCGGCAGCACGTAGCGGCCGTCCTTCTCCAGGGCCTTGATCGTGCTCTCCGGGAGCCCGTCCAGCGACGCGGGGTCTTCGACGACCAGCGCGGAGTCTGTGGAGGAGGCCAGCAGGTTCTGGGTGAAGGAGGTGGAGAGCCTGGTCAGCTCCTCGTTCAGCTCCCGCAGGCGGTCCTGCTCGGGCTCGGACAGGTCCGCTCCGGCCCTGACGAAGTCGACGCGGTACTTCTCCAGCAGCCACGCCTCCTCGGGGACGTCGGTGACGACCCGCCTGATCCGGGCGTACAGGTCGCGGTCCAGCCGGATGGCGTCGCCGTGCTTGGTCAGCCTGGGCAGGATCTCGGTCTCGATCCGCCGGATCTCGTCGGTGGCGTCGGAGGAGGCGATCGTCAGGAAGACGGTCGAGACGCGCCGCAGGACCTGGCCGGAACTCTCCAGCGCCTCGATCGTGTTGGCGAACGTCGGCGGCTCGGGGTCGTCCGTGATCTCACGCACCTCGCGCAGCTGCTCGGCCATGCCGCGCTCGAAGGCCGGAAGGTAGTGCTCCTCCCTGACCTGGGCGAACGGCGGGAGCCTGTACGGCAGCTCGCTGGGAGCGAAGAACGGGTTCTCGACCAAGGCGGAAACTCCTCACGGGTGGGCGGATCTCTCCAGCAGCGTCGCACAGCGGCCCTCGCGGCGGCAGCCCGGTGATGCCGCGATCCGGCCGCGGGTAATCGTTTTGGTCTTGACCCCCAACCTGGGCTATTCTTTCGGAGTCGCCAGGGAGTCCCGCAAGGGGCCCGGTGCGGTGGGGTATGGTGTAATTGGCAACACGGCTGATTCTGGTTCAGTTGTTCTAGGTTCGAGTCCTGGTACCCCAGCTGCATCTTCTTCTTTTTGAAGATGCCGCAGATTCGGTCCCCTCCGAATCTGATGACAGTGTGTAGGGTCCCGTCGTCTAGTGGCCCAGGACGCCGCCCTCTCAAGGCGGTAGCGCCGGTTCGAATCCGGTCGGGACTACCACTGTCTCTCGCAAGGCTCCGTCGTCTAGTGGCCTAGGACGCCGCCCTCTCAAGGCGGTAGCGCCGGTTCGAATCCGGTCGGGGCTACATCGCGAACCCCCGGAAGCAACGGCTTCCGGGGGTTTTTCGTTTCTCCGGCCCCCGCGACCCTTTCCGGCCGCCGGGCTCCGTGAGGCCGTCGAGCTCCGTTGAGGCCGCACGGGCGAGCGTGACACCGTACGGGCGAGCGTGAGGCCGTACGGGCGAGCGTGAGGCCGTACCGGCGAGCGTGAGGCCGTACCGGCGAGCGTAAGGCCGTACGGGCGAGGGCGCGGCGGGGAGGCCCTCCCTGGGAAGGCCTCCCCTGTCCGGCGCTAGTTCTGGCCGGAGCGGGCCTTGAACAGGGCCCGCTTGGCGGCCTTGCCGACCTGCTTGTCGGGGTGGGCCTTGCCGATGGCCTCCAGGAGCTCCTCCAGGTGCGGGTGCGGCACCTTCCAGATCACGTCCAGCAGGTTCACCAGGTTCGGCACGTTGCCGATGTCGTCCAGGCTGCTGACGAACTCCGGGCGGCCCAGGCCGGCGGAGATGGTCAGCATGTCGAGGATCAGCCAGTGGGTGTCGGCCTGGGTGGGCGGGGGAGCGTCCTCGACGCCGAGCTGGGCCAGGTGGGTGGCGGCGTACGGGCGCAGGGAGGGCTCGTCCAGGGCCTCCCGCCACGCGGGGGCGGCCACCTCGCCGAGCGAGCCGACCATGCTGGCCGCCTGCACCCGGATCAGCGCGTCCGCGTCGTCCTCGGCCGCGGCCTCCAGCAGATCCCTGGCGGCCTGTTCGGGGGCGCGCAGCTCCATCCAGGCGGCGAACTCGGCGTCGGCCTCCTCCTCGGGCAGCTCGGCGCCGAAGGAGAGCAGGTCCAGGGCGGTCATCGCGTCGATGGCGGGCCGGGCGTCCAGCTCGATGTCGGCCTCGTCGGCCAGGTGGACCACGCCCTCCATGCCGAGCGGCGTCAGCCGGACCTGGTCGTGCTCGACCTCGACCATGCCGTAGCCGGTCAGCCAGTCGAGCACCGGGTTGAGCGGGTCGCCGTAGCGCTCGACGGCGGCGGCCCAGGCCTCGGCGCCCAGGTCGTCGTACTCGGCGGCGGCCTCGGCCAGCTCGGCGCGGAGCTCGGCCAGCGGCTTGGAGCCGGTCGCCAGCAGCACCCGGACGAGCAGGGCCCGCGTCAGCCCCGACAGGGCGATCGTGGCCTCCTCGTCGTCCAGCTCGGGGTCGCCGTAGTCGATGGAGTGCAGGCCCGCCATCCACGCGTCGAGGGCGTCGTCGTCCTCCTCGAAGGGCCACTCGGCGGTGTCGGGGTCGACGCTGACGGTGTCCTCCCCCTCGGGCTGGAGGAAGTCCAGGTCGATCGCGAGGTTCCAGACGTTCCACAGGGCCGGGACGGAGTCGGCCAGCGACGCGCCGCCCTTCTCCGGGACCGGGAAGCCCAGCACCCCCAGGGCCTCGGTGATCTCGGCGTCGTCCAGCAGGCTCGTCTCGCCGACCCGGCGCTCGGTCCCGACCCAGACCGCGAGGTCGCGGGCCTTGCCGATCAGGACCGTCGTGCGGGTGGCCGCGGCCAGCTCGGAGTCCGGTCGCAGCCTGATCGTCGGCAGCTCGGAGAGCTCGTCGGCGAACGGCTCGAAGTCGCCGAGCCCCTCGTCCTCCTCGTCGAACTCCTCCTCTTCCTCCTCGTCGTCGGCGACGACGAGGTCCTCCATGGCGTCGACGAAGTCGTCCTCCAGCCCGTCGAGCTCGGCCAGCAGGTCCTCCAGCGAGGCCGAGCCCTTGGACAGGCGTCCGGAGTCGGACAGGAAGGTCAGGTAGGCGCGGACCGACGGCACCATGCCGTCGGCGGCGGCGTCCGGGTCCTCGACGACCTGGGGCATCCGTTCGAGGAGGACCGTGCGCAGATCGGACCGCTTCCACCGGCCCACGTCGTCGGAGGCGATCAGCCGGTGCCACAGCGCGACAGGGCCGACCAGGCCGGAGTCGCTGCCGGGCGCGTTCTCACGCGCCCAGAGGATGAAGTTCTGGAGCAGGGGACGCAGTTCAGCCGCGGCTGCCTCGATGCGATCTGTCACCTCCCCAGCCTAGGGGGCGGCAGGGGTGCTCGCCTCCTCATATCGCCCCCCGAGGGGCCCCCGTCGGCGTCGGTTCGGACTCAGTTGGCCCTGCGCATCGACTCGGTGATCCTTTCTGCGGCGCTGACCACCGGGGCGGCGTGCAGGCGGCCGGGAGTGCGGGTCAGGCGCTCGATCGGACCGGAGACCGAGACCGCGGCCACGACCTTGCCCCCCGCCCCCCTGATCGGGGCCGAGACGCTGGCCACCCCCTGCTCGCGTTCGCCGACGCTGTGCGCCCAGCCCCTGCGCCGCACGCTCGCCAGGGTGGCGGCGGTGAACTTGGCCCCGCGCAGGCCGCGGTGCAGGCGGTCGGGCTCCTCCCAGGCGAGCAGGATCTGGGCCGCGGACCCGGCGAGCATCGGCAGGGCCGAGCCGACCGGGACGGTGTCGCGCAGCCCGCTGGCGCGCTCGGCGGCGGCCACGCAGACCCGTTCGTCCCCCTGGCGCCGGTACAGCTGGGCGCTCTCCCCGGTCAGGTCCCGCAACTGGGTCAGGACGGGCGAGGCGACGGCCAGCAGCCGGTCCTCACCGGCCGCGGTGGACAGCTCCGACAGGCGAGGTCCCAGCACGAACCGGCCCTGGGTGTCGCGGGAGACGATGCGGTGGTGTTCCAGCGCCACGGCCAGCCGGTGGGCGGTGGGCCGGGCCAGGCCGGTGGCCTGGACGAGCTGTGCGAGGGAGGCGGGGCCCGCTTCGAGGGCGTTGAGCACGAGGACGGCCTTGTCGAGTACGCCGACTCCGCTAGAGTTGTCCATACACCGATACTGACGTCTCGACATATGAGAAGGCAAGTAGGTGTGGGACAGCCGATCGCAAGGAGGCGACATGGGCCGCACGCTCGCGGAGAAGGTCTGGGAGCAGCACGTCGTGCGACGTGCGGAGGGAGAACCCGACCTTCTCTACATCGACCTGCACCTCGTTCACGAGGTGACCAGCCCGCAGGCGTTCGACGGCCTGCGGATGGCGGGCCGTCCGGTCAGGCGGCCCGACCTCACGATCGCCACCGAGGATCACAACGTCCCGACCGTACGCGGTCCCATCGAGGACCCGGTCTCCCGGGTGCAGGTGGAGACGTTGCGCAAGAACTGCGCCGAGTTCGGCGTCCGGCTGCACCCCATGGGCGACGCCGGTCAGGGCGTGGTGCACATCATCGGCCCGCAGTTCGGCCTGACCCAGCCCGGCATGACGATCGTGTGTGGCGATTCTCACACCTCCACCCACGGCGCCTTCGGCGGCATCGCGTTCGGCATCGGCACCTCCGAGGTGGAGCACGTGCTGGCCACCCAGACGCTGCCGTCCTACCGGCCGAAGACGATGGCCATCGAGGTCTCCGGCGAGCTGCCCCCGGGCGTCAGCGCCAAGGACCTCATCCTGGCGATCATCGCCAGGATCGGCACCGGCGGCGGCCAGGGCTACATCGTGGAGTACCGCGGCGAGGCGATCCGCGGGCTCTCCATGGAGGGCCGCATGACCGTCTGCAACATGTCCATCGAGGCCGGGGCCCGCGCCGGCCTGATCGCCCCGGACGAGACCACCTTCGCCTACCTCGAGGGCCGCCCGCACGCGCCGTCCGGCGCCGACTGGGACGCCGCGGTGGAGTACTGGCGGTCGCTGGTCACCGACGAGGACGCCGTCTTCGACACCGTGGTGGAGATCGACGCCACCACGCTGACCCCGTTCGTCACCTGGGGCACCAACCCGGGCCAGGGGGCGCCCCTGGGGACGGCCGTGCCGCGCCCCGAGGACACCGACGACCCCGCCGCGGCCGCGCGGGCCCTGGAGTACATGGGCCTGACCGCGGGCACCCCGCTCCGCGACGTCGCCGTGGACACGGTCTTCGTGGGCTCGTGCACCAACGGCCGTCTGGAGGACCTGCGGGCCGTGGCCGACGTGCTGCGCGGACGGCAGGTCGTCACCCGCACGCTGATCGTGCCCGGCTCGATGCTGGTCAAGCTCCAGGCCGAGCAGGAGGGGCTGCACGAGGTCTTCAGGGCCGCCGGCGCCGAGTGGCGCGAGGCGGGCTGCTCCATGTGCCTGGGCATGAACCCCGACACCCTCGCCCCCGGCGAGCGCAGCGCCTCGACCTCCAACCGCAACTTCGAGGGGCGCCAGGGCAAGGGCGGCCGTACCCACCTCGTGTCCCCGCAGGTCGCCGCCGCGACCGCCGTCACCGGCCGGCTCACCGCCCCCGCCGACCTGTAAGGAGTCCCCGCGATGGAAACGTTCGTCACCCACACCGGCCGGGCCGTGCCGCTGCGCCGCAGCAACGTGGACACCGACCAGATCATCCCCGCCGTCTGGCTCAAGCAGGTCAGCAGGACCGGGTTCGAGAAGGGCCTGTTCTCCGCCTGGCGCGAGGACCCCGGCTTCGTCCTGAACGACCCCGCCCACCAGGGCGCCACGATCCTGGTCGCCGGACCCGACTTCGGCACCGGCTCCTCCCGCGAGCACGCGGTCTGGGCCCTGCAGCAGTACGGCTTCCGCGTCGTGATCGCGGCCAGGTTCGGGGACATCTTCCGTAATAACTCCACCAAGATGGGCCTGCTCCCGGTCGTCCTGCCGGGGACGGTCGTGGAGGACCTGCAGTCCGCGGTGGAGGCCGACCCCACCCTGGAGATCACCGTCGACCTGGACGGACGCCAGGTCAGGTGGGGCGCCGAGACGGTCGCGTTCGAGATCGACGACTACACGCGCTGGCGGCTCACGGAGGGCCTGGACGACATCGGGCTGACCCTGCGCAACGCCGACGCCATAGGCACATACGAGAATGGTCGGCAGCCATGGCTGCCGACGACCGTCTGACGGGTTCAGAACACGAGCTGGCGTGGCGGTTGCGCGAGGCGCACCGCCGCGTCAGGTCCCTGCCCGTCCCCGCCGAGGAGCGAAAGCGCCTCACCCGGCGCCTGCTGAGCATCTGCGACCTGTCCAAGAGGGACGTCGAACACGCCGCAGCGCGTCTTGATTTGTTCCTTCTCAGTATTGATGTCCTGGTTTCAGATACGCCAAGCACTGGAAACATTGCGGAAGGTGATTGAGTCATACGGCTCCGTCCCCTAATTTCAAGCGGGCAGGGGGTTTCTCACCGTGATCGTCCATGAGAGATCCGTGACGGGACCCCTCGCCGCGACAAATCGGGTGAGACGGGTTTTCTGCCTCGTGACCCACTCCCGGACATCGGTAAGCAGGGGGAGCAACCTTATGAACAAGAAGGAACTCGTCGACGCCATAGCGGATCGGGTGGGCGACAAGAGAACGGCCACCGAGGCCGTGAACGCGGTGCTCGACGCCATCCAGACCGCCGTCGCGAGTGGCGACAAGGTATCGATCACGGGATTCGGCGCTTTCGAGATGGTGCACAAGCCGGCCCGTACCGCCCGCAACCCCTCGACGGGTGCCGAGATCAGGGTCGCCGAGAGCTGGGGGCCCAAATTCCGGCCGGGCTCGGACTTCAAGGAGCTCGTCAACAGCGGCGGAAAGAAGGCCTCGAAGAAGAGGTAGACCCCGGCACGGACGCCCGGCCCCGGTGAGGGCCGGGCGTCCGGCTTTTCCGCGACCGTACGGAAAAAGGGCGGGACGTCCCGTGAACCGGAGGCCGGAACGCGAGAACCGGCAAGCCGGGAAACCGGGAACGCGGCGACGCGAGAAGCGGGAACGTGGGAACACGAGAAGCGGGAACGTGGGAACGCGACGCGGGAGCGGGGAAAGGCGGCTACCCGGGCACCGGGAAGGTCGACAGGGTGACGTAGGAGACGTCCTCGCCGTCCATGACGATGTTCACCCGCTGGCCGGACCTGAGCAGCCGCAGCGGCCCGGCGTCGAACGCCGCCGTCCCGAACGGGATCTCGGTCCCGTCGTCGAGGAAGACCGACCCCGACCGGGTCGCCGGATCGAAGGTCCGCACCGTCGCCTGCACCCGCCCAGCCTAACCCGCCGTCCCCTCCCCGGCCGAGATCCTCCCCGCCACGGCCAGCGTGCGGGGGCCGACGCCCAGGGCCAGCGCCCGGCGCAGATCGCCGGGGGTGTCCACGTCGGTGCGGACCGACTCCACCTCCCGCACCGTGAGCTCGACGGCGCCGCGCCCCAGGTGCCGCTCGCGCGACGCGCCGCCGAACCCGGGTGTGAAGGCCACGCCGGGGGCCGCGCCGTAGAAGGTCGTGCCGATCTCGGCGCCGTCGGGCAGGAACGCCTGGTCGAACCCGGACGCGGCGGCCAGCACGCGGGCCAGCTCGGCCGGGCGCAGGGCGGGCAGGTCGGCCTGGAGGGCGCCCACGGCCCCGCCGGGCGCCAGCCGTGCCGCCTCGGCGGCACCGTGCCGCAGCGCGGCGTTCAGGCCCGCCCCGGGGTCGCCGACCACGTGGGCGCCGACCTGGGAGAGCGCCTCGGCCGCCACCGGGTCGCCCGTCACCACGACCACCCGCGCGACGAGCGCGCAGCGCAGCGCGGCCTCGACGGTGTCGCAGGCGATCGCCACCGCCAGCGCGGTTCGGTGCGGGCCCGCCGCGGCCGCCAGGCGGGTCTTGGCGGCGATCAGCGTCTTGACCGGGACGACGAGCGTCCAGGCGGGGTTCTCCGGGGCGGACATGACACCAAGCATCCCGCCTCGACACCACCGGTGGTGAACCGGGAGACTGGCCGTGCGACCGGAAAGCCCCCGCCCCGTCGCCGTGGAGGAGCCGATGAGACGTCCGGGATGGCCCTCGCGCTTCTGGGTCGCCTTCGCCGTGGTGATCGTCAAGCCGATCTCGTGGCTGCTGGTCAGGAAGGACTGGCGCCGCGTCGACCGGCTGCCCCGGGAGGGCGGCATCATCATGGTCACCAACCACCTGTCGTGGCTGGACCCCATCCTGATCGCGCACTTCCTCTACAACAACGGCCGCTGGCCGGTGATCCTCGCCAAGTCGGGGCTCTTCTCGGTGCCGCTGATCGGCCCCCTGGTGCGGGCGATGCAGGCCATCCCCGTCCACCGGGGCAGCGTGGACGCCGCCCGCTCGCTGGAGGAGTCCCGGCGGAGGCTCGCCGCCGGGGCGTGCGTGATGTTCTACCCGGAGGGCACCTGCACCCGCGACCCGGACTTCTGGCCCATGGAGGGCAAGACCGGCGCCGCCCGGCTGGCGCTGGCCACCGGGGCGACGGTGATCCCGGTCGCCCACTGGGGCGTCCAGGAGATCCTGCCGTACGGCGCGAGAAGGCCCAGGCTGCTGCCCCGCAGGACCTTCAGCGTGCAGCCGGGACCTCCGGTGGACCTGTCGAGGTACGCGGGGGAGCCGCTCGACGCGGACGTGCTGCGCGCGGCGACCGCCGACATCATGGAGGCCGTCACCGCCCAGCTGGCCGAACTCCGCGGGGAGAAGCCCCCTCCCGCCCCGACGGCGCGTCCGTCCCGCGACTGACTTCGGCGTACGGTGATGAAATGACCAAGGCGGCTGTATTCGGCACGGGCTCGTGGGGAACCACGTTCAGCATGATCCTCGCGGGCGCGGGCACCCGGACGACGATCTGGGGCCGCAGGGCGGAGGTCGTCGAGGCGATCGACCTGCGCCACGAGAACCCCGACTACCTGCCCGGCGCCGTGCTGCCCGAGACGCTGCGGGCCACCACCGACCCCGCCGAGGCCCTCGACGGCGCCGACTTCGTGGTGCTCGCGGTGCCCTCCCAGACGCTGCGGCAGAACCTGCTCGCCTGGAAGCCGCACCTGCCGCCGGAGGCGGTCCTGGTCAGCCTGATGAAGGGCATCGAGCTGGGCACCACCAAGCGGATGAGCGAGGTGATCTGCGAGGTCGCCGAGGTGCCGCGGGAACGGGTCGCGGTGGTCTCCGGGCCGAACCTGGCCGGGGAGATCATCCGGGGCCAGCCCGCCGCGACCGTGGTCGCCTGCACCGACGAGCGGGCCATGGAACGGCTCCAGGAGGCGTGCCACCTGCCGCCCTGGTTCCGCCCCTACACCAATCCTGACGTCGTGGGGGTCGAGCTCGGCGGCGCCGTGAAGAACGTGATCGCCCTGGCGGTCGGTGTCTCGGCGGGGATGGGGCTCGGCGACAACGTCGGGGCGATGCTGATGACCCGCGGGCTGGCCGAGATCTCCCGGCTGGGCGCGGCGCTCGGCGCCGACCCGCACACGTTCGCGGGCCTGGCGGGCATGGGCGACCTGGTGGCCACCTGCACGTCCCCGCTGTCGCGCAACCGCACCTTCGGCGAGAACCTCGGGCGGGGCATGACCCTGACCGAGGTCGTCGCCGCGACCAGGCAGACCGCCGAGGGGGTCAAGTCCTGCGAGTCCGTGCTGGAGCTGGCCAGGAAGCACGACGTGGAGATGCCGATCACCGAGGTGGTGGTGGCCGTCGTCCACGACGCCATGCCCCCGAGCGAGGCCGCGGTGCTCCTGATGTCCCGCACGCCCAAGCCGGAGCGGTACGGCGTCTGAGCGGCACGCCGGGCCCGCGCCGGGCGGCTCGCTTCCCCTCCCGGTCCAAGGCCGCAGAGGAGCGCGGCGTGGACATGACCAAGAGGCCGGGCCCCCTACCCGCATCGAGTAGATAGGCACGCCCAACAGCCGGATTGCCCTCTAACAGGGGGTAGATTCGGTCATCATGAGCCAGCAGCACGAACCCCTTCCGAGGGTCGCCGTCCTCTTCGGCGGTCGCAACTCCGAGCACGCCGTCTCCATCATGGGAGCGGGGAGCGTGCTGGAGGCCATCGACCGCTCCAGGTACGAGGTCATCCCCATCGGGATCGCCCGGGACGGCCGGTGGGTGCTCGCCTCGGGGGAGCAGCGCTACGCGATCGAGGGCGGCGAGCTGCCCGTGGTGGACGCGGAGAGCGCGACGCTGGCCCTGACCTCGGGAACCTCGGGCGGCGGCTCGCTGGTGGCGTACGACCCCGGCAGCATCCCGGTGGAGCTCGGCCAGGTCGACGTCGTCTTCCCCGTGATGCACGGGCCCTTCGCCGAGGACGGCACGATCCAGGGACTGCTGGAGATGGCCGGGGTCCGCTACGTCGGCTCCGGGGTGCTGGCCAGCTCGGTCGGCATGGACAAGGCGTACATGAAGACGATCCTCGCCGCCGCCGGGCTGCCCGTCGGCCCGTACGTGGCGATCCGCGACCGCGACTGGCGGACCGAGCGCGAACGGGTCCTCAAGGAGGTCCAGGAGCTCGGCTGGCCGGTCTTCGTCAAGCCCGCCCGCGCCGGGTCCAGCCAGGGCATCTCCAAGGCGTCCGACCTGGAGGAGCTGGAGCGGGCCATCGAGTTCGCTCGCGAGCACGACCCCAAGGTGCTGGTCGAGGCGGCCGTCGTCGGCCGGGAGATCGAGTGCGCGGTGCTGGAGTCGCCCGGCGACGAGGCGCCCCGGGCCAGCCTGCCCGGTGAGGTGCTGGTCCACGGCGAGCACGAGTTCTTCGACTTCGAGGCCAAGTACATCGGCAGCGACATGTCGCTCTCGGTGCCCGCGGACATCCCCGAGGAGACCGCCGAGGAGCTGCGCGCGATGGCCGTGCGCGCCTTCGAGGCGCTGGGCTGCGAGGGCCTGTCACGGGTCGACTTCTTCCACACCCCCGACGGACGGCTGATCGTCAACGAGATCAACACCATGCCGGGCTTCACCGCGATGTCGGTCGCGCCGCAGCTCTGGGCCGCCACCGGGGTGCCCTACGGCGAGCTGGTCGACCGGCTGATCCGGCTCGCACTGGCCCGCCCGGCCGGCCTGCGCTAGCGGTCGTGGCCGGTCAGGGGCCGCTCATCGCAGGGCAGGTTCCGGCAGGGCCGCCTTGATCGGCACCGCCAGATCGATCAGCACGTTCTGCGGGACGTGCTCCCGCGCGATCGTCACCTCGACGTAGGCTTGCCGGCCGATCGCCGTGAAGAGAGCCGGCCTGGCCGGGTCGGCGTACCACGCCACCCCGTCGATCTCGGGCACCTGGTCGGTGGGCGACATCGTCGCCGGGCGCGGCACCCCGCAGCGCAGGGCGATGCGCCCCGCCCCCCACACCGCCACGTACGGGGAGACCGGGTCGGACCCGACCCGTTCCTGCCCGTCGAGGTCGCGCGGGAGCCGCTCGGCGAGCGACCGGCACCCGGCGACGGCGGCCCCCTCGGGGACGGGCGGCTCGACCCGCACGGCGCCGCCGCATCCGGCCAGGATCAGCAGGAGGCAGGCGTACGCCGTCCGGCGGGCGAACCGGAGCGTCACGTCAGGGTTCCACGGGTCAGATGTGGACGATGGGGCACGTGAGGGTACGTGTGATCCCCTCCACGCCCTGGATCTGGGCGACGACGAGCTTTCCCAGCTCGTCGACGTTGTGCGCCTCCGCTCGCACGATCACGTCGTACGGACCGGTGACGTCCTCGGCCTGCGTGACGCCGGAGATACCGGAGATCTCCTGAGCCACGCTCGCGGCCTTGCCGACCTCGGTCTGAATCAGGATGTAGGCCTGCACCATAACGACCTCCCGGGCGATTGGATCAGTGCCGAAGGGCCACCGTACCCTGTGATGAACGGGAGGTGTGTCATCACAGTAGGAGATCTCGGCGAATTCGGGGTTGTTGCACGTATTGCCGGACGCCTGCCCCAAGGTGGGACGGTACTTCTCGGCCCCGGGGACGACGCCGCGGTGGTGAGCGCTCCTGACGGGCGGGTCGTCGTCACGACGGACCTGTTGCTCGAGGGTAGGCACTTCCGCCGCGATTGGTCCAGTGGCTACGACATCGGCCGCAAGGCCGCGGCGCAGAACCTCTCGGACGTGGTGGCCATGGGGGCCGACCCCACCGCCATCGTGGTGGGCCTGGGGCTGCCCGCCGACGCGGCCACCGGCTGGCTGGACGACCTCACCGACGGCTTCCGCGACGAGTGCGACCTGGTCGGCGCGAGCGTGGCCGGGGGCGACATCACCCGCTCCGGCCTGGTGGTGATCTCCGTCACGGCCCTGGGCGACCTGGGCGGGCGGCCGCCGGTCACCCGGTCGGGGGCCCGGGCCGGGGACGTGGTCGCGATCGCGGGCCGCCTCGGGTACGCCGCGGCGGGGCTCGCCCTGCTCGGCGCGGGAGTGAACGGGCTGATCGGACTGAACGGGCCGGCCGGGCCGGCAGAGTTGATCGATGCCCACCGCCGCCCGGCTCCCCCCTACGCGCGCGGCCCCCAGGCCGCCGCCCTGGGGGCCACCGCCATGCTCGACGTCAGCGACGGGCTGCTCCAGGACCTCGGCCACGTGGCCGTCGCCTCCGGGCTCGCGCTGCTGCTGGAGGCAGAGGCCTTCACCGTCCCGCCGGTGATGCGCGAGGCCGCCCGGCTGATCGGCGTCGACCCGCTGGAGTGGGTGCTCTCCGGCGGGGAGGACCACGCGCTCGCCGCCACCTTCCCCGCCGGGACGGACCTGCCCGACGGATGGACGGTGGTCGGCCGGGCCGTCGAGGGGACGGGAGTGCAGGTCAGCGGCTTCTCACCGGAGCGCGGAGGGTGGGACCACTTCCGGGAGTGACGTTCCTCACCCCCCGTTACATTTGTGAAAATTGCGACAAACGTTTACCGAACTGGTATGAAGATGGGCGGTCGTGATTCCCTCCGAGAAAGGGTCTGTATGGGCCGCCACGCTGGAGACGGGGGAGAGACACCTCCGGACCGGGGCAAACGCGAGCCGGAAGCCGCTCCGGAGCAGGACCGATGGAACGAGCCGGTCGGGCGCAGGCTCCGTCCCGAGGAGTCGGTGGTCACCGAGCCCTCGACGGGTTTCCTGGGGTCGGGGTGGACGTCGGAGTCCGAGACGTCCGGCTCGGCCGACCCGTGGCCCGAGGACGACGAGAAGCCCCGCGGACGGATCAGGACGGTACTGCTGGCCGTCGTCGCGGTGGCCGTGCTGCTCGGCGGCATCGTGGCCGGTGTCCGCGTGCTGACCGGCTCGGAGGGGCCCGCCGACTGCCCGCCCGCCGGTTGCGCCACGGCGGCGTCGAACCGGCCCGTCCCGGCGGACGAGTCCGCCGACCCCGGCGACACCGACACCGACCCCGACGGTAGCGGCGACGCCGCGCCGTCCGAGGACCCCTCGGAGGCCGGGGACGAGACAGGGGAGGCCACCCCCTCCCCGGCCCCCGCCACCACCCGCAGGGGTGACGGGGCCACCTCCGAGCCCCGGCCCACGACGACGCGCAGGGCCACGCGCGCCCCCAGGGGCGGTGAGGACACGCCGGAGGCCCGCGAGCCGTCACCCACCCGCAAGCCCGAGCCCGGGGCCACCACCGCCGAGCCCCTGGTCAACGACGATCCCGGCCCGGTCTCCACCGCGGTGCCCACGCCGGTCCCGAGCACGACCGCACCCACCGTTCCTGAGCCCGTACCCAGCACCGACGGCTCCCTGGAACGCCCGGCGCCGCTCGCCGGGGGCGCCGCGATCACGGTCGGAGCCGAGGTCGTGGACCGCGGGACCCGCACCTACACCGTCCGGCTCGTGCTCGCCGCCGAGGAGGGCGTCGACGGCCTCACGGTCAGCGTGCCGGTCAGCGGCGAGGTCTCCTCGCTGGAGGGCGCCGAATGGGACCAGGTCGGCGACGACCTGGTGATCGAGTCGCCGGCCGGTCTGGAGGCCGGTGGCCGGCTCGTGGTCACCTACACCGCGCGCGGGGACGCCGGCGTTCCGCGAAGCTGCCGGAGCGACCAGGGCGAGTGCGCCGTCGCCTGAACCGGTGCTCCCGGGGCCGTCGCCCGAGCCGAGGCCCGGGGTCCGGGCTGGTTGGATGGGGACATGACCGCTTCGACCCCCCCACGCGTCCTGACCGTCGCCGGTTCCGACTCCGGAGGCGGCGCGGGCATCCAGGCCGACCTGAAGACCATGCTGGCACTGGGGGTGCACGGCATGAGCGTGATCGCCGCCGTCACCGCCCAGAACTCGACGGGAGTCCAGGGCTACTGGGAGCTTCCCGCGGAGGCGGTGCGCGCCCAGCTCGACTCGGTGCTCGGCGACATCGGCGCCCAGGCGGTCAAGACCGGCATGCTCGCCTCACCCGTGCTGGTCGAGACGGTCGCCGAGGTACTGGCGGGGCTGGACGTGCCCGTGGTGGTCGACCCGGTCGGCGTCTCCAAGCACGGCGACCCCCTCCTGGCCCCCGAGGCCGTGGAGACGATGCGGTCGCGCCTGCTGCCCACCGCCACCGTGGTCACCCCCAACCTGTGGGAGGTCCTCCAGCTCACCGGGGTGAAGGTCGAGGACGAGTCCGACCTGCGCCGCGCCGCCGACGCCGTACTGGAGCTCGGTCCCACCTGGGCGCTCGTCAAGGGCGGTCACCTGCCGGGCGCGCCGGTGGACCTGCTGACCGACGGGAGCCGGGAGTTCCGCTTCACCGCCGAACGCCACGACAACCGCCACACCCACGGCACCGGCTGCACCCTGGCGTCGGCGATCGCCTCCCACCTGGCCCTCGGCGAGGACGTGCCCTCAGCGGTGGAGAGGGCCAAGGCGTACGTCACCGGCGCGATCGCGCACGGGTTCCCCCTGGGGGCGGGCATCGGCCCGGTGGACCACGCCTGGCGGCTGCGCTCGTCCTGACCTCTCCGGGAACGACGAAGCCCGCCGCCCCGGTGCCGGGACGGCGGGCTTCGCGAAGGCCGTACTTAGCGGGTGACCTTGCCCGCCTTGATGCAGGAGGTGCAAACGTTCAGCCGCTTCGGCGTGCCGTTCACCACTGCGCGCACGGGCTGGATGTTCGGGTTCCAGCGGCGGCGGGTGCGGCGGTGCGAGTGGGAGACGTTGTTGCCGAAAGTCGGCTTCTTAGCGCAAACGTCGCAAACGGAAGCCACGGTTCGCTCCTTAGATCAGTCGAGAGGCTCGATCCGCCGCACTGCCGGGCGGTCATCGGGCATGCCGGGACGACCGGCTGGCCATACGAGAATATCCGATGTCCGGTCGTGCACGCGAACGCGAGCCGCCATGAGCGGCCGGACGGGGATAATCTCCGGAGGCAACCGTAGCGCATCACGGGACGCGCCACGGCTGGTCGCGTACGAGAACGGTGTGGACGACGGCGCGAACGCGGCCGCGAGCAGGAGGTCAGGGATGTTGCAGGTTCTCGACCCGGCCGCGGTCCGCAGGTGGTCGCGGCTGGCCGCGGAGACGCTGGGCAGGGGACGTGAGGAGATCGACGCCCTCAACGTCTTCCCGGTGCCCGACGGCGACACCGGCACCAACCTGCACCTGACCATGCTCTCGGCGGCCGAGGCGCTCGACGGGCTGCCCGGCGACGCCGACGCGGCCCGCACCTGGCAGACACTCGCGCAGGGGGCGCTGCTCGGGGCCAGGGGCAACTCCGGGGTGATCGTCAGCCAGGCGCTGCGCGGCCTCGCCGAGGTGCTCGGGAAGGCCCGGGGGGACGGGCCCGACCTCGGGCGCGGACTGGTGAGGGCCGCCGAGCTGGCCCGCGCCGCCGTGTCCAGGCCGGTCGAGGGCACGATCCTGAGCGTCCTGACGGCCGTGGCCGCGGCGGTACGCGGCGAGCAGGACACCACCGGGCACCCGGACCCGGCCTCGACGGCGCGGAACGACCCCGCCCCGGCCACGCCGGACGACCGGGGCTCGGCCGCGCCGAGCGACCCGGCTCCGGACACGGGGAGCGGCCCGGCCCCGGCAAGGCGGGACGACCCCGTCCCGGACACGGGGAGCGGCCCGGCCCCGGCCGCGCGGAACGATCTCGCGTCGGTCGCGCGGAGCGCCGCGCGGGAGGCGCGCGCCGCGCTCCGCCGTACCCCCGACCAGCTCGACGTCCTGGCCCGCAACGGGGTGGTCGACGCCGGGGCCGCCGGTCTGGCCCTCATCCTGGAGAGCCTCGCCGCCGTCGTCACCGACTCCTACACCGGGCGGGTGGACGTCCCCGCCCCGGTCCGGCGCCCCGCAGGGGAGGCCGCGCGCCACGACCCCGGGGACACCGGGGAGGGCGCCGGGGTCCCCGGCTACGAGGTCATGTACCTCCTCGACGCCGGGGAGGCCGAGGTCGCGGCGCTGCGCGAGGAGCTGGACGCGCTCGGCGACTCGCTCGTGGTCGTGGGCGGCGACGGCCTGTGGAACGTCCACGTCCACGTGGACGACGCGGGCGCCGCCATCGAGGCGGCCGTGCGGCGGGGACGGCCCCACCGGATCATGGTGACGTACCTGTCCGGGCACGGCAGGACCCACCCGGCCACCCGGGGGCGGGGCGTGGTCGCGGTGGCCGCGGGGCCGGGACTGGCCGCGGTGTTCGAGGACGCGGGCGCCGTGGTCGTACGCCGCGAGCCCGGTTCGACCCCGTCGCTGGCCGCGGTGCTGGCCGCGATCAGGAAGGCCGGGTCGCAGGTCGTGGTCCTGCCCAACGACAGCGGTGTCCGCGAGGTCGCGATGGCCGCCGCGGAGATCGCCCGCGAGGAGGGCCTGACGGTCGGCGTGATCCCGACCAGGGCCTCGGTGCAGGGACTGTCGGCGCTGGCCGTGCACGATCCGCTGCGCCGGTTCGACGACGACGTGGTGGCCATGACCGAGGCCGCCGCGCACACCCGCCACGGCCACGTCTGGGAGGCCGACCGCGAGGTGATGACCAGCGCGGGCCTGGTCGTCCCCGGCGACGTCCTGGGGGTGGTCGACGGGGAGGCCGCGGTGATCGGCGCGGACCTGGCAGGCACCGCCCTGGAGGTGGTCCGTCGGCTGGTGTCCTCGGGCAGCGAGCTGGTCACCCTGCTGGAGGGCGCGGGGGCATGCGGGGAGCCGGCCCGCGCCGTGGAGGAGTACCTGGCCACCGCCAGGCCGGACGTCGAGGTGGTGCGCTACGAGGGCGGGCAGGGGGGCTATCCGCTGCTCATCGGCGTCGAGTGAGCCGGTCGCGGTGAATTCTGTCGCCCGGGCACGGTAGAAAACTCGGGTGACGAGCTTCGACGAGCCGCTGGCGAAGGCGCTGGACCCCAAGACGGCCAGGCTGCTGGAGAGCGTTCTCGACCTGCGCACCGTCGGCGACCTGCTGCGGCACTACCCGCGCCGCTACGCCGAGCGCGGCGAGCTCACCGACCTCGTCGACCTGCAGGTCGACGAGCACGTCACCGTGGTGGGCGAGGTCACCAGGGCCATGCGCAGGCCGATGCGCAACAAGGGCGGCACCTGGCTGGAGGTCGAGGTGGCCGACGCCCGCGGCAGCAAGATCTACCTGTCCTTCTTCGGGAAGACCTCGCACATCGCCGAGACGCGGCTGAAGCCCGGCAGGCGCGGCATGTTCGCCGGCAAGGTCGGCGCCTTCGGCCAGGGCGAGAAGCGCAAGTGGCAGCTCTCCCACCCCGAGTTCGAGATGATCGAGGAGGACGAGACCGGCGCCGAGGAGTTCGCCGCCGCGCTCGTGCCGATCTACCCGGCGGGCAAGGACGTGACGCCCTGGGCGATCCGCAGGGCGCTGGGCGTCGTCCTCGACACCATGGGCGAGCTGGACGACCCGCTCCCGGCCGCCCTGCGCGCCCGGCACCGGCTCCCCGGCCTGTCGGACGCGCTGCTGGCCGTCCACCGCCCCCGCGACCACGCCGACGTGAGCAGGGCCCGCAAGCGGCTCAGGTTCGACGAGGCGTTCCTGCTCCAGGCGGTGCTGCTGCAGCGCAAGATGGCGGCGGCCGCCTGGCCGGCCACGCCCCGGCCCGCGATCGAGGGCGGGCTGCTCGCCGACTTCGACGGGCGGCTGCCGTTCGAGCTCACCGAGGGCCAGCGCGAGGTGGGCGAGGAGATCGCCGCCGGCCTGTCCCTGCCCCATCCCATGCACCGGCTGCTCCAGGGCGAGGTGGGCGCGGGCAAGACCGTCGTGGCGCTGCGGGCGATGCTCCAGGTGGTCGACGCCGGGGGGCAGGCCGTGCTGCTGGCCCCCACCGAGGTGCTCGCCCAGCAGCACCACCGGTCGATCTCGGCCATGCTCGGGGACCTGGCCACCGGCGGCATGTTCGGCGGCACCGCGGTCGCCCTGCTCACCGGCTCGCTGGGCGCCGCGGCCCGCCGCTCGGCCATGCTCGACGCCGCCTCGGGCGCGGCCGGCATCGTCGTCGGCACCCACGCCGTGCTGCAGGAGCGCGTGCAGTTCGCCGATCTCGGCCTGGTGGTGGTGGACGAGCAGCACCGGTTCGGCGTGGAGCAGCGCGACGCCCTGCGGGAGAAGGCCGGTGGTGGCCGCCCGCACGTGCTGGTCATGACCGCCACGCCCATCCCGCGCACGGTCGCCATGACGGTCTTCGGCGACCTGGCCGTCTCCACGCTCTCCCAGCTCCCCTCCGGGCGCGCCCCGATCACCACGCACGTGGTCCCCGCGGCGGAGAAGCCGCACTTCCTCGACCGGGCCTGGACGCGGCTGCGCGAGGAGATCGGGCTGGGCCGCCAGGCGTACGTGGTCTGCCCGCGCATCGGCGACCTGGAGGGCGACGAGGGCGACCTGTCCAAGGCCGACGACGAGCGCAGGCCGCCGCTGGCGGTGCTGGAGGTGGCCGGGATCCTGTCGGCGGGCCCGCTGGAGGGGCTGCGCGTCGAGGTGCTGCACGGCAAGCTCCCGCCCGAGGACAAGGACGCGGTGATGAGGTCCTTCACCCGGGGGGAGATCGACGTCCTGGTGGCGACCACGGTCATCGAGGTCGGCGTCGACGTCCCCAACTCCTCGGTCATGGTCATCATGGACGCCGACCGGTTCGGCGTCTCCCAGCTCCACCAGCTCCGCGGCCGGGTCGGCCGGGGCGGGCTGCCGGGGCTGTGCCTGCTGGTGACCGACGCGCCGGGCGGCACGCCCGCCCGGGCACGGCTCGACGCGGTGGCGGCCACCCTGGACGGCTTCGAGCTGTCCCGTGTGGACCTGGAACAGCGCAGGGAGGGTGATGTGCTCGGGGTGGCGCAGTCGGGGCGCAGATCGTCGCTGAAGATGCTGGCGCTGCTGCGCGACGAGGAGGTCATCCACGCCGCGCGCCTGGACGCCGAGTCCATGCTGGAGGCCGATCCTGAGCTGGCGGGCCACCCGGTGCTCCGCGCCGAGATCGACAGGCTCCTCGCGGACGAGCGCGCCGAGTACCTGGAGAAGGCGTGACACCCGTCCGGAGCGCCTCGCGTGCCCTGGGCCTGTCGCGTGTTCCGGCCCGGTCGTGCGTCCTGGGCTTGCCGCGTGTCCTGGGCTTGCCGCGTGTCCTGGGCCTGCCGCGTGTCCTGGGCCTGCCGTGCGTCCGGGACATCTCGCGTGTCCCGGGTTTCCTACGAGTTCGGGGCGTATCGGGCGTTCGCGGGGCCTCGGGCCTTCTCGGTGCCTCGGGCGTCCGCGAGGTGTCGGGTCTTTCCGGTGCCTCGGGCGTCCGTGACGCCCCCGTTCCCGGGACCCCGGGCGTTCACAGGGGCTCCCGCCTCGGGCCGAAGGGCCCAACTGCGGGGACGGCCTCCCCCCGAATGCCGTCCCCGCCTGGGCCCACTCCCGGGTCAGGTGCCGAGAGCACCGGCGTGCGGAAGGGCTCACGATCACGCCGGTCGGCCTCCCCCTGGGTCACTTGGAGGCCGCAGGAAACATCATGCAAGGGACGGGCACCGGACGGAACGACCCTTGCGCTTTCGTCGCCACTCCTTGCCCACTCTTGACCTAGATCACCTGCCAGGACCCTTTTGACCTGCGGTTATGTGATGCGTCGCGACACGCCGTGCTGCGCGTACGCCACTCGCGGGCACCGGTCGCGGGCCGGATCGACGGTGTACGGAGGCCGGATCGGCGGAGCGTGCGCGGCGGGCTCCGCCGGGCCGGCGGGGGGCGCCACGGACACGGACACGGACACGGACACGGACACGGCCGGGGTGTGGGGTGTGGCGCGCTGAGAGGATGGCCCGGTGAGCCGAGTCATCGCGGGAAGCGCAGGGGGACGGCGGCTGGCCGTCCCGTCGGGGCGGGGGACCCGCCCCACGAGTGACCGGGCCAGGGAGGGGATCTTCTCCACGGTGGGGTCGCTGATCGGGCCGCTGGAGGGCTGCGCGGTGCTCGACCTGTACGCGGGCTCGGGCGCGCTCGGGCTGGAGGCGCTCTCCCGGGGAGCCGCCCACGTGGTGCTCGTGGAGTCGGACGCCCGCGCCGTACGGACGATCGGGCAGAACGTCGCGTCACTGGGCCTGGCCGGGGCGCGGGTCGTCGCCGACCGCGTGGAACGCCTGCTGGCCAGAGGCCCCGCGGCCCCCGTGCCGGAGCGGGATGCCGGGAACGCCGGGAACGCAGGGAACGCAGGGAACGCAGGGAACGCTGTGCGCGCGTACGACCTCGTGCTCGCCGACCCGCCGTACGCGCTGGGGGAGCAGGAGGTGCGGACGGTCCTGGAGCTGTTGCGCGACCGGGGGTGGCTGGCGCCGGACGCCCTGGTCGCGGTGGAGCGGGAGACCCGGGGTGGAGCCCTTTTGTGGCCGGAAGGGTACGAAGAGGAGAGGGTCCGTCGTTATGGCGAAGCGTCCGTTTGGTACGGTCGCGCCGCCGGGAATCCTTAGAGCAGCAGGGGGTCCACCTTGCGTCGTGTCGTCTGTCCGGGATCGTTCGATCCCGTCACGAACGGTCATCTCGACATCATCGGCCGGGCCTCCCGGCAGTACGACGAGGTCGTCGTGGCGGTGCTGATCAACATCGAGAAGAAGAGCCTCTTCACGGTGGAGGAGCGCATCCAGACGCTCCAGACCGTCACCAAGGAGTACGGGAACGTCCGCGTGGACAAGTTCCACGGTCTGCTGGTCGACTACTGCAGACAGCAGGAGATCCCCGCCATCGTCAAGGGTCTGCGCGCGGTCAGCGACTTCGACTACGAGCTCCAGATGGCCCAGCTCAACTACCGGATGTCGGGGGTGGAGACCCTGTTCATGGCCACCGGCCCCGAGGTCTCCTTCCTGTCGTCCAGCCGCATCAAGGAGATCGCCAAGTACGGCGGCAACGTGGCCGGACTGGTCCCGGACCTCGTGCAGGAACTCCTGGTCGAACGGCTCAGGGGCTAGGCACTGGTATTCTCTTGTTTCGGCCTTGCACGACGGCGATGATGCGCCATGCCTAAAGAGAGTGAAATGAACCAGCGTACCCTTGACCCCCGAGCCCCATGGGTGATCTCTACCCATGACCTGGGGCGACGGCCGGGATCGATGCGCCGGATGAGTCTCACCCTCCCGGCACCGGCGGACGTCGGCGTCGACATGATCGGCGTCCCCAAGGACGCCGACGTCGAGCTGGAGATCCGGCTTGAGGCGGTCATGGAGGGTGTGCTCGTCACGGGCACTGCGCGATCCCCGCTGCGGGGGGAGTGCGCACGCTGCCTGGAACCCGTCACCTCGGACACCGAGGTGGAGTTCCAGGAGCTGTTCTTCTACTCGGCAGAGGATGCTGCCGAGGGTGACTCGCTTCTCTACGGTGAACTTCTCGACCTCGAACCCGCGTTTCGCGACGCGGTCGTGCTCACGCTTCCGCTGAGCCCGGTCTGCAGTGAGGACTGCGCCGGGCTCTGTGTGGAGTGCGGGGTCAGGCTGGCGGATGCCGAGCCCGACCACGGCCACGAAGTCATCGACGCCCGCTGGGCCAAGCTGCAGGGCCTGGTTCCGGAACATAACAACGATCAGGAGAGCTGACGTGGCTGTCCCAAAGCGCAAGATGTCGCGGAGCAACACTCGCTCCCGCAGGTCGCAGTGGAAGGCCGCCGCGGTTTCGCTCGTGAGCTGCCCCCAGTGCCGCTCGCCGAAGCGTCCGCACGTGGCATGTCCGACCTGCGGCACGTACAACCGCCGTCAGGTGATCGAGCCCTCCGCCTGATCGCACGCTGACCGACGGTCGCCGGCCGGGCCCTCGTGGTCCCGGCCGGCGTCACCGTTCTCACCCCTGCGATGGCGGTCCGCCCGCGGCTGTGGTGGACGCCGGGGTTCGCGGTAGAACGCGTACCCTCTTTCCCGGCGCCCACCACGTCTTCGGGGTCTTCGGGCATCTCTTCCGTCCGCATCTTCGCCATCGCGCATTCGATCACCGAACGTGCGAGGAGAAGTCATGGCCACGAGCGTCAAGCCGGTCGCCGTCGAGTTCGTCAAGGACGAGCTGGGGCGCCTGCTGGCGGTCCATCTGGACGTCGCCATCCTGGAGCGGGCGCTGACGCACCGCTCCTACGCGTACGAGAACGGTGGCCTGCCCACCAACGAGCGTCTGGAGTTCCTGGGCGACTCGGTGCTGGGCCTGGTCGTCACCGACACCCTCTACCGCAACCACCCCGACCTGCCCGAGGGCCAGCTGGCCAAGCTCAGGGCCGCGGTGGTCAACATGCGCGCCCTGGCCGACGTGGCCCGCTCGCTGGGCCTGGGCCGCTTCCTGCGGCTGGGCCGGGGCGAGGAGGGCACCGGGGGGCGCGACAAGTCCTCGATCCTCGCCGACACCCTTGAGGCGCTGATCGGCGCGGTCTACGTGAACAGGGGCCTGGACGAGGCGTTCCGCGTCGTCCACCTGCTCTTCGACCCGCTCATCACCCGTTCGGCCTCGCTCGGCGCCGGGCTCGACTGGAAGACCTCCCTGCAGGAGCTCACCGCCTCGGAGTCGCTCGGCGTTCCCGAGTACCACGTCGAGGAGAGCGGGCCCGACCACGCCAAGTCCTTCACCGCGGTCGTCAGGGTCGGCGGGGAGGCATACGGCGCGGGCTCGGGGCGTTCGAAGAAGGAGGCGGAGCAGCAGGCCGCCGAGGCGGCCTGGAACCGGATCCGCCAGGACCGCGAACGGCGCGACGCGAGCTGATCAGGCGCGGCCGCCCCGGCACCACTGACGCCGCCGATCCCACGGAGGAGGGGCCATGCCCGAGCTGCCCGAGGTCGAGGTGGTCCGCCGCGGCCTGGAGCGATGGGTCTCCGGACGGGTGGTCGCCCACGCCGAGGTGCTCCACCCCAGGGCGATCAGGCGGCACCTGCCCGGCGCGGAGGAGTTCTCCTCCCGCCTCAAGGGCCGTACCGTCGGGGTCGCCGAGCGCCGGGGCAAGTACCTCTGGCTGCCGCTGGACGGCTCCGACGCGGTCCTGGCGCACCTGGGGATGAGCGGCCAGTTGCTGGTCGTGGAGCCCGGCTCGCCGCCGGAGAGGCACCTGCGCGTCCGGATGTCCTTCACCGACGGCGGCCCCGAGCTGCGCTTCGTCGACCAGCGGACCTTCGGCCACGTACTGGTGACCCCGATGGCGTACGCGAGCGGCCGGGCGGTGCCCGAGCCGATCGCGCACATCGCGGCCGACCCGTTCGAGGAGCACTTCGACGAGGTGGGGTTCGCCCGGCGGCTGCGGCTCCGTCAGACCGAGGTCAAGCGGGCGCTGCTGGACCAGTCCCTGATCAGCGGTGTCGGCAACATCTACGCCGACGAGGCGCTCTGGCGGGCCAGGCTGCACGGCGCCAGGCCCACCGGGGCGCTGACCGGGCCGAAGATCGCCGAGCTGCTGGCGGCGGCCCGGCAGGTGATGGCCGCGGCGCTGTCCGAGGGCGGCACCTCCTTCGACAGCCTGTACGTGAACGTCAACGGCGAGAGCGGCTACTTCGACCGGTCCCTCGCCGTCTACGGCAGGCGCGACCTGCCCTGTCCCCGGTGCGGGGCGCCGGTCGTCCGCGAGGCGTTCATGAACCGCTCCTCCTACAGCTGCCCCCGCTGCCAGCCCAGGCCGAGAAGGGTCCTGCGGTGACGGGGGTGGGCGACGGCCCGGGAGAGGCCGGGGTGGCCGGGGCCGGAGCGGCCGACGACACCGCGGCGGGCGGGGCCGGACCGCGTACGGCCGGGACGCACACGGCCGTGCCGGCCGGGGCCGGGACGGTGGACGCGGCGCGGGTGCGGCTCACGGCCTGGGTGCGGGGACGCGTGCAGGGGGTGGGCTTCCGCTGGTGGACGCGGTCCCGCGCCCTGGAGCTGGGGCTGACCGGCTGGGCGCGCAACACGGCCGACGGCCGGGTCGAGGTGGTCGCCCAGGGGTCGCGGGAGGCGTGCGCGAGCCTGCTGGAGCTGCTCCGGGGAGGCGACACGCCCGGGAGGGTGGACGGGGTCGTCGAGCGCTGGAGCGAGCCCAAAGGTACTCCCGAGGGGTTCAGGGAGCGCTGACCACTTCCCCAAACCACCCAAAATAAGGTATATTTGACCGTCGAGAGTGCCCATCGGTGCATCCATACGGAGCGTTCAACTTGACCGTCTCCCTCACCGGTGCGACTCTTGATAAAGAAACACGCGCACCCCTCCCGCGGCAAAGAAGTGCGCGAACCAGTCTGGTCACTCAGCGTGGAGGACCCTTTACTATGGCGAAGGCTCTACTCGGCCACGTCGGCGGTCCCGACCCTCGGATGGTCTCGGAAATGCGTCGCCTTCAGCAGCGCATCCGTGATCTCGAGGGAGAGCTCACCCGGCTCCAGGCCCAGAACGACGAACTCGCGGCAGGCAGTCGCGACGAGGAGTTCAACCGTCTGCAGGATCGCGAGCCGGCTCTCACCTAACGGGGCCGGGGCGTAAGGAACTGTCCAGGGACGCCTCGTCGGGGCGTCCCTTGTCATATGACACCACATATACCTTTTATGGGTTATGTGCGTCCTATATGTCGTGCCAGGAAGGCGAGCTGCTCGGGTAACACCCTGCGGCGGTAGGCCGTGTCCTGGCACCCGTCGGCGATCCCTCCCTCGGCCGTGGCGCCCAGCGCCTTGAGCGCCTTGAGCATGGTCTGGGTCTGGCGGGCCCACGCGTCGTGCTCACCGCAGCCCAGCCAGACCGGGATGCTCACGAGCTCGCGCAGCGGCGCCTGGGCCGCGCTCACCGCGGGAGACGCCGCGACGACCGCCCCCACCTGCTCGGGGCCGAGCTCCGCGGCCAGCCTCAGCGCCCCCGCGCCTCCCGAGGACCACCCCATCAGGCCGATCTTCGCCGTGTCCATCCCGTTCGAGGTCAGGTACGGCAGCAGCGCGCCCGGGATGTCGGCGGACGGCCAGTCGTCGATCGAGGCGACCGCGAAGCGCCCGCCGCCCGCCGCCAGGTAGCGGTGGACGGCGTAGGCGTCGAACGGCGTGCGCGCGTCCCCCGCGGCCCCGTGAAGCATGATCACGACCGGGAGTCCGTCCCCTGCGCCCGGCGGCAGCCCGACGATCACCCTCCGGCGGTCCACGCGGCTGCGCTGGAGCGTTCCAGGCGACGTCACGGGGGGCCGGGGGAGCGGGCCGCAGACGATCTGGGCGTACGCGCTCCGGATGCCGTCGGGCCCGAGTGCCAGCGCGGCCGCTCCCAGGCTCAGCGCGGTCAGCCCGCCACCGGCCAGGAAGGCGCGCCGCCCGGGGTGCCGCCCCTCGCCCCCGGGCTCCGCCTCCCGCGAACCGGCCGGGCGGGGTCCGGGAGACTCGGGCCTGAACGACCGGGATCCGGGAACCGGGGTCCCGCGCGGCCGGGACCCCGGAACCCCGGGTCCGTGCGGCCGGGGCTCCGGAACCTCGGGCCCGGGCGGCCGGGACCCCGGAACCTCCCGCCCGGACGGCGGGGACCCCGGCGGGTGCGACCTCGGCGGGTGTGGTCCCGGAGGGTGTGACGGAGCCTCGCTCTCACCGCGTTCCGCGTCCATGCACGGCACCATAGGCGGTGCGCGGGCGGGCGGGGGTGAAGAACGGTAGTCTTCCCGCGTGAACGCGGCCGCGGGCTGACGAGGGGGAACGCGCTCGTCGCCGCCGCGGAAGCGGCCAAGGACGACCAAGGACGACCAAGGACGACCGACGGCGGCCAAGGGTGATCGGCGGCGACCGACGACGGCCGGCGGCGGCCGGCGGCGGCCAAGAGCGGCCGAGGGCACTCGAAGGCGGTCGAGAGCGGCCGAGGGCACAGGACGCGCCTCGCCGGGTGGCGCGGCAGGACCGGGGAGGGGATGCCGGGGTGTACCTGAAGACCCTCACCCTGCGCGGGTTCAAGTCCTTCGCCTCGGCCACCACGCTCCGGTTCGAGCCGGGCATCACCGCGGTCGTCGGCCCCAACGGGTCGGGCAAGTCCAACGTGGTCGACGCCCTGGCCTGGGTGATGGGCGAGCACAGCGCGAAGTCGCTGCGCGGCGGCAAGATGGAGGACGTCATCTTCGCCGGCACCTCCTCGCGGGCGCCGCTGGGCCGGGCCGAGGTCACCCTGACCATCGACAACACCGACGGCATGCTCCCGATCGACTACACCGAGGTGACGATCAGCAGGCTGATGTTCCGGGCCGGTCAGAGCGAGTACGCGATCAACGGCGACACCTGCCGCCTGCTCGACATCCAGGAGCTGCTCTCCGACTCCGGCATCGGCCGCGAGATGCACGTCATCGTCGGCCAGGGCCAGCTCGACCAGGTGCTGCACGCCGGCCCCGAGGAGCGCCGGGCGTTCATCGAGGAGGCCGCGGGGGTCCTGAAGCACCGCAAGCGCAAGGAGAAGGCGCTGCGGAAGCTGGACGCGATGCAGGCCAACATGACCCGGGTGCAGGACCTGACCACCGAGCTGCGCCGCCAGCTCAAGCCGCTGGGCCGCCAGGCCGAGATCGCCAGGAAGGCCGCGGTCATCCAGGCCGACCTGCGCGACGCCAGGCTCCGGCTGCTCGCCGACGACGTGCTCACCCTGCGTACCGCGCTGGAGCGGGAGATGGCCGACGAGGCCGCCGTGCTGGCCCGCCGCGCCGCGGTGGAGACCGAGCTCGAACAGGGCCAGGTCGCCGAGGCCGAGCTGGAGGCCGCCGAGGCCCAGGCCCAGCCACGACTGGCCGCCGCCCAGGAGACCTTCTTCCGCCTTTCCTCCCTGCGCGAGCGCCTGCGCGGCCTGGCCGGTCTCGCCGCCGAACGGCACCGGAACGCCTCCGACACCGCCGTGGAGCGGCGCGGGCGCGACCCGGAGGACCTGGAGCGCGAGGCCGAGGAGGTGCGCGAGCAGGAACGCGTCCTGGCCGAGCACCTGGAAGGGGAGCAGGAGGCGCTCGCCACGGCCGTGGCCGCGCGTACCGAGACCGAGGCGGCACTGGCCGCGGAGGAACGGCGGCTCGCCGCCGAGGCCAGGGCCGCCGCCGACCGGCGCGAGGGCCTGGCCAGGCTCAGGGGGCAGGCCGGGGCCGCGCGCAGCCGCGCCACCGCGGCCGAGGAGGAGATCGGCAGGCTGCGCCGCTCGCTGGAGGAGGCCGAGCAGCGCGCCGGGACGGCACAGGCCGAGCACGACGGCCAGGAGCGCGCCGAACCGGCCGCCGATCCCGCCCTCGCCGAGGAGCTGGAGATCGCGCTGGAGACGGTCGAGCAGGCCAGGGAGTCGGTCGAGACGGCCAGGGCCGGGGTCGAGGCGGCCCGGGCCGCGGTCGCGGGCCCGGACGGGGCGCTCGGCGCGGCCAGGGCCGCCCTGACGGCGGCCCGTGAGGCCGACCAGCGGGCGCAGCGCCAGGTGGCCGCGCTGGAGGCCAGGTTCGAGGCGCTGGAGATGGGACTGGCCCAGGGGGCCGACGGGGCCGCCGCGCTGCTCGCCGGAGGGCTGACCGGGGTGCTCGGCCCGGTGGCCGCCATGCTCTCGGTGCGGCCCGGCGCCGAGGTGGCCGTCGCCGCCGTGCTCGGCGCGGCGGCCGAGGCCGTCGCGGTCGGGTCGTTGCAGGACGCGGCCGACGCGCTGGAGTTCCTCAGGAGCCGCGAGGCGGGCCAGGCGTCCCTGGTCGTCGCCTCGGGCGAGGCCGCGGCCCCGGCGGGCCGGGTGCCGCTGGAGGGCGCCGAGTGGGCCGCCGGCCTGGTCGTCGTCCCCGGCGAGCTGCGCGCGGCCGTCGCCGCCCTGCTCGGGGGCGTGCTGGTGGTGGACGACCTCGCGACCGCCAGGAAGGCGGTGGAGCAGTTCCCCGGCCTGCGCGCCGTCACCCGCTCCGGCGACCTGCTGGGCGCCCACGCCGCCAGGGGAGGCTCGCCCGGCGGCACCTCCGCCCTGCAGATGCGGGCCGCCCTGGACGAGGCCGCCGCGGACCTGGCCGGGGCCCGGACCGCGGCAGAGCTCGCCGCGGACGGGCTGGAGGAGGCGGCCGAGGCCGAGGCCGAGGCCCAGGTGGCGGTCGAGACCGCGCGGGGCGGGGTCGCCGAGGCCCAGACCGGTGTGCAGAACGCCCAGCGCGTCCTGGACGCGGCCCAGGCCGCGCTGGACCGGCTGCGGGCCAGGCAGCGCGAGGCCGACCAGCAGGTGGCCGCGGTGGCCAGGCGGCTCGCCCAGCTCGGCGCCGCCGCCAAGGCCGCCCGCGACGAGTGCGAACGGCTGGCGAAGGGCGTACGGGCCGCCGAGGAGGCGCGTGACCGGGACGCGGCGGGCCTGGCCGAGCTGGAGGAGCGGCTCGCCGCGGCCGTCGGGGCCGAGGAGGTCGAGCCCGAGCCCGCCACCGGCCTGCGGGACGAGCTCGCCGGGATCTGCGCGACGGCCCGGCAGGAGGAGATGGAGGCCCGTCTCGCCGTACGGACCGCCGAGGAGCGGGTCCGGGGCATCGAGGGCAGGGCCGAGGAGCTGACGCGCGCCGCCGAGCGCGAACGCGAGGAGCGTGCCCGGGCGGCCGAGCGCCGGACGCGCCGCCGCGAGCAGGCCCGTACGGCCCAGGCGGTCGTCCGGGGCACCGAGCTGACGCTGCGCGCGCTGGAGTCCTCGCTGACGGCCGCCGCCGCCGAGCGGGACGAGGCGGAGCTGGCGCGCGGGCAGATCGACGCCTCGCTCAAGGGCGTCCGGGTCCGCGTACGCGAGCTCTCCGGGGAGCTGGACAAGCTGGTCAACCGGGCGCACGGCAGCGAGATGGCCCGCACCGAGCAGCGCCTGCGCCTGGAGCAGCTCCAGACGCGGGCGGTGGAGGAGTACGGGGTCGAGACCGACACCCTCATCGCCGAGTACGGCCCGGACGAACCCGTGCCGGTGGACGAGGGCGACCCCGTGCCCTACGACCGCGACGAGCAGCTCAGGCGCGCCAAGGCGGCGGATCGCCAGATGGCCCAGCTCGGGAAGGTCAACCCGCTCGCGCTGGAGGAGTTCGCGGCCCTGGAGGAGCGGCACTCCTTCCTCACCTCGCAGCTGGAGGATCTCAAGAAGACCCGCCGCGACCTGCTGCTGGTGGTCAAGGAGGTCGACGAGCGGGTCGAGCAGGTCTTCGGGGCGGCCTTCGCCGACGTGGCCCGCGAGTTCGAGACGATCTTCACGCGGGTGTTCCCCGGCGGGGAGGGCAGGCTGCTGCTCACCGATCCCGAGGACATGCTGACGACCGGCGTGGAGGTCGAGGCCCGCCCGCCCGGCAAGAAGGTCAAGCGGCTCTCGCTGCTGTCGGGCGGAGAGCGGTCGCTGACCGCGGTGGCGTTCCTGGTGTCCATCTTCAAGGCCAGGCCCTCGCCGTTCTACGTGATGGACGAGGTGGAGGCCGCGCTGGACGACACCAACACCCAGCGCCTGCTGACGCTCTTCGAGGAGCTCCGGCAGACCTCGCAGATCATCATCATCACCCACCAGAAGCGCACGATGGAGATCGCCGACGCGCTGTACGGGGTGTCGATGCGCGGGGACGGCGTCACCCAGGTCATCAGCCAGCGCCTGCGGGAGAACGAGCCCGCCTGAGCGCGTGCGGGGCCCGGTCGAAGACCTGGGGAGCGAGCATCCCGGGGCGTCTGGAAAACTGTGGTCTTGTGGAAGCCTATCTCGGCATAATCGCGATCATCGCCGTCATCGCCCTGCTGACGGGCGGCGGCATGCTCCTGCTGTTCCGTTCGGCGCGCAGGACGCCGCCGCGGGTCGAACCGCCCGTGGCGCCGCCCGTCCCCGAAGGGACGCGGGCCCCGGGGGGCGGCACGGTCACGGACGAGGACGCGGCGACGACCACCGTGCCGCCTCCGGCCAGGCCGATCGAGCCCGCGGACGTCACCGTCCTGCCGCCGGTCGAGGTCCCGCCGCCGTCCGCGGGCCGGATGGTGCGGCTGCGCGCCCGCCTGGCCCGTTCGCAGAGCACGCTGGGCAAGGGCCTGCTGGAGCTGCTCTCCCGCGACCGTCTCGACGACGACGCCTGGGACGAGATCGAGGAGACCCTGATCACCGCCGACGTCGGCGTGGCGCCGACCAGGGCGATGGTCGACGAGCTGCGCACCCGCGTCAAGGTGCTGGGCAGCCGGACACCCGAGGAGGCGCGCGCGCTGCTGCGGGAGCAGCTGCTCGCCCAGATCGGCACCGACATGGACCGCACGCTGCACGTCACGCCGCACGGCGAGCGCCCGGCGGTGGTCCTGGTGGTCGGGGTCAACGGCACCGGGAAGACCACCACGACCGGCAAGCTGGCGCGCGTCCTCATCGGCGACGGCGGCAAGGTCGTGCTGGGGGCGGCCGACACCTTCCGCGCCGCCGCCGCCGACCAGCTGCAGACCTGGGGCGACCGGGTCGGGGCCGGGGTGGTGCGCGGTCCCGAGGGCGGCGACCCCGCCTCGGTGGCCTTCGACGCGGTCGCCGAGGGCATCAGGGAGAAGGCCGACGTGGTGATCGTCGACACCGCGGGCCGGCTGCACACCAAGACCGGCCTGATGGACGAGCTCGGCAAGGTCAAGCGCGTCATCGAGAAGAAGGCCACCGTGGACGAGGTGCTGCTCGTCCTGGACGCGACCACCGGCCAGAACGGCATGCGCCAGGCCCGCGTGTTCGCCGAGGTGGTCAACATCACCGGCATCGCGCTGACCAAGCTCGACGGCACCGCCAAGGGCGGGATCATCATCTCCGTCCAGCGCGAGCTGGGCGTCCCGGTCAAGCTGGTCGGGCTCGGCGAGGGCCCGGACGACCTGGCCCCCTTCGACCCCGAGGTCTTCGTGGACGCGCTCCTGGGCGATTGACCCGGGCACTTCCGGGTGTGTCCCCGCCGTTTCCCCGAGGCTTTCTGGCGTCTCCGCGCTCCCTCCTTTCGGTGTCCTTGCCGTGTCTCCGGACGCTTGCGGGTGCTCAGGCGGTTCCCCCGTCCCGCCCGTGATCACGGGCGGGACGGGGAACGCGTGCCGTGAGACCGGAGTCCCACGGTCGCGGAGGCGAATGTCCCGCGCCAATAAGAAAAAGGGTAAAACGGGCATCTCACGAGGGCGTACCGCCGAAGAATCGGAAAAGGGCGCTCGGGGATGAACCGGCGGGCTTTGCCCGACGTCTCTGAAGGGGAGATTAAGTCCTCGGTACGCGGGAAGCGGGGAGACGTGAAGACAGGTGTCGCAGCTTCTGTGAACACCGGGCGCGGCCTGACGGGCGTTCGTGGCCGTACGGCCTCGTGTCCGGTGGCGTGTCCGGCGATCACGCGCTCCGGCCGGGCGGCCGTGGTGCGACCCGCCTCTTCCCGCGCCCCGAAAGATGGATCTACCAGGGCTTATGTGATGATGGACACATCCCCTGCCGAACCAGGGGAACGATGTTACTCTATTGAGACTTATCCGGCTGTAGGGCGTGTCGCACCCGCCATGGACGCAGTCATCGATACTCCTCCCGGCCCCGTGAAGCTTTTAACGGCCCCCTTACGGGGTGCCTGCGAGCATCGAGTACGCCGCCGGAAAGGGTGCGTCAGGACTGTGCCGGGCGGTAGTGGGGGGAAGAGCGCGAGGGGGACTGAATGATCACGATGACGGAAGAGCAGCGCCAGGACTGGTTCGAGCGTGACGTCGTGCCGGTCACCAGCCAGCTCTACGCGTCCGCGATGCGTCTGACCCGCAACACCGCCGACGCCGAGGACCTCGTCCAGGAGACCGTCACCAAGGCGTTCACGTCCTACCACCAGTTCCGCGAGGGGACCAACCTCAAGGCGTGGCTCCACCGCATCCTGACCAACAACTTCATCAACGACTACCGCAAGAAGCAGCGTTCGCCCAAGCTCTCGGCCACCGAGGAGATCGAGGACTGGCAGCTCGCCGCCGCCGAGTCCCACACCTCCAGCGGGCTGAAGTCCGCCGAGAACGAGGCGCTGGACCAGCTTCCCGACAGCGCGGTGATGAACGCCCTGCGCGCTCTGCCGGAGGACTTCCGGGTGGCCGTCTACCTGGCCGACGTCGAGGGTTTCGCGTACAAGGAGATCGCCGAGCGGATGGGCACCCCCATCGGCACGGTCATGTCGCGCCTGCACCGGGGGCGCCGCCAGCTCCGCAGCATGCTCGAGGAGTACGCCCGCGAGGAGGGCGGCTTCCGGCTGTCCGCCCAGATCCAGGTGGCCTGACCCGCCACCCGGACGGGTCCGGGCCCTGCGGCCCGCCCTTCCCCGACGATCCGGTCCTCGTCGTCGTGCGCGATCGACCGGCCGCGCCGGCCGCACATGATCAGGTGGATGCGCCGATCGTACGTGATCAGCCGGCCGCGATCAGTGCGACCGCACCCAGGGTGAAGCCCACCCCCACCACCTGCACGATGTTGAGCCGCTCCCCGAGCACCTGACGGGCCAGCAGCAGGGTGCTCGCCGGGTACAGCGAGACCAGGACGCCGACGAGGCTCAGCATGCCGCGCTGCTGGGCGAGCATGAAGAGCACGTTCGCCGCCATGTCGAGGAGACCGGCCCCCAGGATGAGGGGCATCGCCCCGGACTCCGGGCGCAGGGCGCGGCCGGTGGCCAGGGCCAGCAGCCCGATCACGGCGACCGAGGCGACGCGGGCGCCGATCAGCGGCCAGATGCCGCCACCCTCGGGAACCTGGGCGAGCAGGATGAAGAACCCGCCGAACCCCGCCCCCGCGGCCAGCGAGGCCAGGATCGAGCCGTACCCCCCGCTCGACGTCTCGCTCGAGGAGGCGCGGCTCACCAGCAGCACCGCCAGCAGCGCCAGGACCACCCCGCCGAGCGCCACCGACGACGGGCGCTCGCCGACGCCGAGCCCGAACAGCACCGGCAGCACCGCCGAGACCGTGGCGGTGATCGGCGCCACCACCGACATCACGCCGGTGGCCAGCGCCCGGTAGAACAGCAGCACGGCCAGCGCGCCGGAGATGCCGGAGGCCGAGCCCCAGGCCAGCGTCGCGAGGGTGGGCGTCCCCGGCAGGACCGGCAGCAGGGCCAGGGCCAGCAGCAGCCCGGCGGCCTGGGACAGGACCACCACCGCGAACACCCGTGCCCGGCGGGTCGCCAGGCCGCCGAGGAAGTCGGCGGTGCCGTACACCGCCGCGCAGGCCGTCGCGAGTATCACTGCCGTCATGCCGTCCCCCTAGTTCAATACAGTGAACTGTCAGGACAATATACGAAGTGCAATGGAGTGCCAAACGAGTTCACTACAATGAACTCATGGACCCAGAGACGATCACCGCGGCGGTCGCCAACAACGTGAGGGCCCAGCGGGCGCACCGGCAGATGACCCTCGACGAGCTCGCCGCGCGCTCGGGGGTGAGCCGGGGCATGCTGGTCCAGGTCGAGCAGGCCAGGACCAACCCGAGCATCAGCACGCTGACCCGCATCGCCGACGCGCTCGGGGTGACGGTCGCGCGGATGGTCGAGGTGTCCGACACCCCCGTGGTCAGGGTGGTCAACGGCGCCGACGTCATCACGTTCCAGCACGGCCGTTCCAGCACGGCGCGGCTGCTGGTCGGCACCGACGCCCCCGCCATCCTGGAGCTGTGGGACTGGTGGCTGGCCCCCGGCGACCACCACGACGGCGACGCCCACCCGCCGGGCACCCGCGAGATGCTGACCGTGCTGGAGGGGACGCTCACCCTCTCGGTGTACGGCAGGAGCCACACCGTGGAGACCGGCGACGCCGTCGTGTTCAGCGCCGACCGCCCCCACCGGTACGCCAACGAGGGCGGCGGCGCGCTGCGGTTCATGATGGTGGTCACCGAGCCCCGGGAGACGCCCGACCGCTGAGGGCACGCCCTGCCCGGACCCGCCACCCGGGGCTCGCGCCCGGCTCGGGGCTCGCGCGGCCGGGAGGGCGTGCCCGGCTCAGGGTTCGCGCGGGCCCGGCCGTCCCGCCGTGGGGCGGGCACGAACCCGTCGTGCGAGGGCCGCCCCGGCCAGGGCCGCGGCGAGGCACGCCGCGGGGATCGAGGGCAGTACGTAACGGTGGTCGAAGTCCAGCGCGGCGACCGGGGCGACGAGCAGGAAGACGGCCGTCGCCCACGGCAGCAGGGCCGCCCGGCGTCGCCCGGCCGCTCCGATCCCGCCGAGCAGCAGGAGCGCCCCGAGCAGCGGGCCGTGCAGGATGCCGGGATATACGTACGCGCCCAGGATGTCCCCGTACGGCTGGACCGACGACATCCCCCGGACATCGCCGTCGTAGTCCCCGCGCACCCGGTCGATCAGCGGGAAGGACGGCAGCGACCAGGAGCCGACCGGGAACGTCAGGGCCGGGGAGACCCGCAGGGGGTGGCGGACCGGGGTCGGGGAGAAGGTGAGCGCGGTGTCGCGGGCCACCTCGCGCAGGTAGTCCAGCGGCTGGGCGGCGATGGCGCGCAGCGCGAAGGACCTGGCCAGGTCGTTGTGGGCGAACCGGCCCCCCGGCAGCCTGTTCAGCGAGGCGCCGGCGGCCCATACGTACTCGGACGCGGCGTCGACGACGGTGCCGTTCGGGCAGAGGACGGCCTCCGCGGCCGGGGGCCTGATCACCGAGCAGTCGGCGAACGTCATCGTGCGCGCCCACAGCGCCACGCCGTCGGAGCCGCTGAGCGCGAACCGCCCGTGGTGCTGGTGGTACCAGCCCGCGTACGCGGCCAGCGGGAGCAGCCCGGCGACGGCCAGCGCCAGCACCCGCCGCCGGCCGGCGCGCCGCAGGAGCAGGTGGAGCAGGACCAGTCCCAGCAGCGGCACCGCGACCGTACGGGTGAGCCCGGCCAGTGCCAGCAGCAGGCCCGCCACGGCGACCGCCCGCACCGACGGCCTGGCCCGCCACATCAGGACCGTCAGGGCGGCGGTGATGAGGAGGATGAGCTGGGTGTCGGAGAGCACGGCGTGTTCGAGCCGCAGAAAGGCGGGGTTGAACAGCACGGGCAGGGTCGCCAGGGTCGCACCCCACCAGGGGAGCGCGTGACGGCGCAGCACCAGGTAGATCATCGTCCCCGTGCCGAGGCCCATCGCGTGCTGGACGCCCGCGATGAGCTCCACGCTGTGGAAGGGCAGCAGCAGCCGCAGCAGGAAGGGGTAACCGGCCGGGTGGAACGCGCCGGAGGGCGCCAGGTGGACGGCCGTGTCCAGGTAGGTGAAGGAGTCGTACCAGTAGAGCTGCGCGGTGTCGTAGCCGAGCATGACGAGCACGCGCAGCCCCGCCGCCAGGACGGCCACCACGACGAACGGCCGGTGGGCACCGAGACCGCGGCGAAGGGCATCAAGGGCACCGAGACCGCGAAGGGCGCCGGGCCGTCCGCGGTGGCCGTCGCCTCCGGGCGGGGCGGGTACGGGCCGGACCTCGCCGGGTGAGCTGAGCATGGACGTCCCCCGTTCCAGGGCCGGGGAATTCCCGGCACGGTGGGAGCAGTCCAGCGATCGGCCGATAATCTTGGCGTCACCATGTTCGGTTATGCCCGCGTTATGCCGTCCGTGAGACGCTGACGCGATTCGGAGCCGGGGGGTGTCGTGCGGGTACTGGTCGTCGAGGACGAGTCGATGCTCGCCGACTCGATCGCGGAGGGGCTGCGCGGGGAGGCGCTCGCCGTCGACGTCGCCTACGACGGGGAGGCCGCGCTGGAACGGCTGCGGCTCCACGACTACGACGTGCTCGTCCTCGACCGTGACCTGCCCGGCGTGCACGGTGACGAGGTGTGCAGGACCGTGGTCGCCGACGGGGCACACGTGCGGATCATCATGCTCACCGCGGCGGGCGACGTCCGCTCGCGGGTGGCGGGCCTGTCCCTCGGCGCCGACGACTACCTGCCCAAGCCGTTCGCGTTCGAGGAGCTGACGGCCCGCGTGCACGCGCTGGGACGCCGGGCACGGCCCGCCGATCCGCCGTTGCTGAAGCGGGCGGGCATCAGCCTGGACCGGGCGCACCGGCAGGTGTTCCGCGACGGCCTCTACGTACCGCTCGCCCGCAAGGAGTTCGGCGTGCTGGCCGAGCTGCTGCGCGCCGGTGGGGCGGTGGTCTCCAGCGAGACGCTGCTGGAGAAGGTGTGGGACGAGCACACCGACCCGTTCACCAACACCGTGAGGACGACCATGATGAAGCTGCGCCGCAAGCTCGGTGACCCCCCGGTCATCGAGACCGTCACGGGAGCCGGGTACCGCATCCCGTGAGTGCGACGAGTTCCGCCGGCGCCCCGGGGTCCACGAGTTCCAGGACTTCCAGGACTTCCGGGGGTTCCGTGAGGACGAGCGTGCGGCTGAGGTTCGCCCTGGTCTGCGGCGGGGTGTTCCTCCTCGCGGGAGTCCTGTTGCTCGCCGCGGTCGCGCTCGTCGTACGGCACAGCCTGGAGCCTCGCGACGGGCTGCGTCATCCCCGGTACATCCAGGTCGGGAACGTCCAGTACGTGCCGTGGGACCACGAGTACCGGGTGGCGGAGCAGCGGGTCGCGCGGGTCAGGCGCGTCTATCAGGCCGACACGGTCCGTAACGTCCTCACCGTGGGCGGCCTGGCCCTCCTGCTGGCCTCCGCGACGGCCGCGACGGCCGGATGGCGGTTCGCGGGCTGGACGCTCCGCCCGGTGAGGTCGGTGGCCGCGAGCGCCCGGAGCATCGCCCAGAGCCACGACCTCAGCGGGCGCATCGCCCACGACGGTCCGCAGGACGAGGTCAAGGAACTCGCCGACACCGTCGACATCGTCCTGGCCCGCCTGGCCCGCTCCTTCGACGGCCAGCGGCGCTTCGTCGCCAACGCCTCCCACGAGCTGCGCACCCCGCTCACCATCAACCGCACCCTGGTGGACGTGGCGGTACGGCGGCCCGACGCGACCGAGGACGTCAGGCGGCTCGGGGAGTCCCTGCTGCTGGTCAACGCCCGGCACGAGCGGCTGATCGACGGACTGCTCGCGCTCGCCGAGGGCGAGCAGGCGGTCCTCGACCGCCGCCCCTTCGACCTGACCGACGTGGTCGAGCACGTGCTCGACCTGGCGGGCAAGGAGGCCGGCGAGCGCGAGGTGGTCGTCCACCGGCTGCTGGACCCGGCGCCGACCGCCGGTGAGCCGGTGCTGGTCGAGAGGCTCGTGCAGAACCTCGTGGAGAACGCAATCCGGCACAACCACGGGGGCGGCCAGGTGTGGGTGTCCACCCGGCAGCGCGTCGACCGCGTGGAACTGGTGGTGGCGAACACCGGGCTGCCCGTCCCGCCCTACGAGATCGAGGCGATCTTCGAGCCGTTCCGGCGGCTGCACGGGGACCGGCTGCGTTCCGACCGTGGCAGCGGCCTGGGGCTGTCGATCGTCAGGGTCGTCGCCGAGGCCCACGGCGGCACCGTGACCGCGAGCTCCCGGGAGGAGGGCGGCCTGACGATCGCCGTCGAGCTGCCGCGCGCGGAGCCCTGACGGGTCGCCGCCGAGTGGCCGTGCGCCCGGAGCCCGGAGCCCTGAGCCCGGGGGCGAGCGGGACACGGCGCCGTGGTGGCGCGTCGGCGCGGTGAACGGGCGGTCGATGTCCCATCCTGGTGACGTGCCCGGTCATGATCATGCGGGGGAGCCGGCCGGGATCGATCGTCGCCTCCGCGCCGCTTTCGGGGGGAAGCATGCGGGTCTGGACGGTGCCCACGGTGGTGCTGCTCGCGGTCACGGGGAGCACGTCCCCGATCACCCTGGTGGGATCGGTGGAACCGGCGACGACCACCGTGGCCGCCGTGACCGCCACCGTGCCCGCGAACGGATCCGAGTCCGGGCCGGGGACCGGATCCGAGTCCGGGCCGGGGATCGGATTCGCGAGCGGGCCGGGGATCGGATTCGCGAGCGGGTCCGCGCCGGTCCTCGGGCCGCCGCCCGGTGCGGGACCGGCGCGGGCCGGGACGCTCTGGGACGTCGTGACGCGCCGGGCACAGGGCTGGACGTCCCGCTCAAACGCCGAACCGTCCGTGCTGCCCGTGCTGCCCGTGCAGCCCGTGTCGCGCCGGGTCGACTGTGAGCGGGTCAGGTGCGTGGCGCTCACCTTCGACGACGGCCCGGGACCCTACACCGGGGGGCTGCTCGACATCCTCGCCGAGCGCCGGGTCAGGGCGAGCTTCTTCGTCGTCGGGCGGATGGTGTCCGAGGAGGACGAGGCCGTCCTGCGCAGGATGGTGGCCGAGGGGCACGAGCTGGGCAACCACACCTGGAACCACCCGCAGCTGACCCGGCTGCCGCATGAGGAGGTCCGGCGGGAGCTGGGCCGTACCCAGTGGCTGGTCAAGCGGGTGACCGGGGTGACGATGAACCTGATGCGCCCGCCGTACGGGCTGACCGGCCCCCAGGTGGCGGCCGAGAGCCGGCACCTGGGGCTCGCCCAGATCCTGTGGAACGTCGACACGCGCGACTGGCACGACCGGGACGTCTCGGTCGTCGCCCACCGCGCGGCCGCGGCGGGGCCGGGCTCCGTCGTGCTGCTGCACGACATCCACCCCACCACCGTCCGGGCCGTCCCGCACCTCCTGGACGACCTGGCGGGCCGGGGCTACCGCTTCGTGACGCTGTCGGAACTGTACGGGCGGCGCCCCGCGCCGGGAAGGAGGTACTACCACAACCCCTGACGGCCACGACGGGCCGCGGGCCTCCCCCCCCCGGGAACGGGACGGCCGCCGGTCAGCAGAGCTGGCGGGTGGCCAGCCGGGCGAAGAGCCCGTCCGGTACGGCCAGCAGCTCCTCGTAGGTGCCCTGCTGGACGATCCGCCCCTCGTCCATCACCACGATGCGGTCGGCGTCCACCACGGTGGAGAGCCGGTGGGCGATCACCACCCGGGTGGCGTTGAGCCGGTGGGTGCTCTCGGCGACCACGTTCTGGGTGGGGTTGTCCAGCGCGCTGGTGGCCTCGTCGAAGAACACGATACGGGGTCGGGCGATCAGCGCGCGAGCGATCATGATGCGCTGGCGCTGGCCGCCGGAGAACGTGGTGGTGCCCTCCGAGAGCACGGTGTGCATCCCCATCGGCATGGCCTTGATGTCGTCGGAGAGCCCCGCCATGTCGGCGGCCGCCCACGCGTCGTCGATGGTGTAGGTGCTGCTGCCGATGATGTTGGCCTGGATGCTTCCCGCCTGCAGCGCGCCGTTCTGCAGCACCACCCCGCACTGGCGGCGGACGGCGGAGACGTCGAGCTCGGCGAGGTCCTGGCCGTCGTACAGGACGGTTCCCGACAGCGGGGTCTCGAAGCCCAGCAGCAGGCGCAGCACCGTGGACTTGCCGCTGCCCGAGGGACCGACCAGAGCCACGAACTCGCCGGGCTCGATCGACAGGGCGATGCCGTCCAGGGTCAGCGGGCCCTCGGTGCCGTAGCGGAACGACACCCGGCTGAGCGCGAGCCGCCCCGACAGGTCGCCCGGGTCGGCCTTGGTGCCGTCGGTCTCCGGCCGGGCCTCCAGGATGGGCTTGATGTTCTCCATCATCGGCACCACGCCCATCGCGGTGACGGCCGCGGCGGTGAACTGCAGGCTGGAGGCCAGCAGCAGGCTGAACGCGGTGAAGAACGGCAGGAACGCGGCGATCGGTACCTGGCCCTTCAGCGGGCCCGCCACCACGGCGAACACGATCGCCGTGCACACCAGCGGGAACCCGGCGTTGAACGTGGTCACCACGTTCTGCACGCGCCGGGCCGAGGCGATTAGCGCGCGGCCCCGGGTGACCTCGCGCGTCCACTCGGCGAACGCGCGCTCCTCGGCGGCGGCGGCGCGCAGCTTCGGCATCGCGGTGAGCATCTGGAAGACCCGGGCCGACAGCGTCTGCTCGTGCTGGTAGGCCTGCCGCTGCCAGCGCAGCTGCGCCCGCCCGGCGCCGAGGGCGAACCCGACCCCGAACAGCGTGAGCACCATGGCGATCAGGGCCAGCCGCACGTCGTAGAAGAACACCAGGATCAGGTTGGCCGAACCGGTGAGCAGCCCCAGCGTGGCCGTGGTCAGCATGCCCGACAGCATCTCCTGCGCCGAGCTGATGCCCAGCACGGTGGTGCCCAGCTCACCGGTGGAGTAGCGGGTGAAGAACCCGGCCGGCAGGGACAGCAGCCGGGTCCACAGGCCCGACTGCATGGCGGAGGTGGAGCGGCTCTCGATCCGGAGCACGGCGATGTTCTGCACCACCGACAGGGCCGCGATCACCACGCCTGAGGCGATCACCACCAGGGAGCCGTGCACGATGAGGTCGACCTCGGCCCGGACCGTGAACACGCCGAGCACCTGGCCCGTCATGATCGGGACGATCAGTCCGAGCAGGGCGACCAGCACCCCCATGGCCGCGAACCGCAGCAGGTCACCGCGGTTGCCGCTGAACAGGCCCATGCGAAGCAGCGCGCCGACCGACCTGACCGTGGCGGGCAGCGGGCGGTACAGCACGTGCGCCCGTTCGGTCACGTTGCGGGCGACGACGGCGGTGACCGGGGTGACCACCCCGTCGTCCACCATCACGTAGCCGTGGCTCAGCGGGAGCAGCGCCACGTGGCGGCCGGTGGAGTGGGTGCCGACCATCGGCCCCAGGTCCTTCTTCCACCACGGGCCCTCCAGCCGTACGACGCGGCTGCGCACGCCGGATGCCATCGCGATCGCCTGCAGGTCGTCCACGGTACGGCCCTGGCCGCCGTTGCGTACCGGCGGCCGCACCTCGAAGCCCAGGTGGGCCCCGACCAGCCGGGCCGAGGCCAGGGAGGGCGGGTCGGCGGCCACGTCGGCCACCCGTACCGGGGAGTCGGTGTCGCGCAGCACGGCGTCGAAGCTCCGCACGGCCTGCGTGAGCACGGTGCCGTCACGTTCGCTGAGCGCGGCCAGGGCGGCGCGCTCCTCGTCGCGCTGGCGCTCGATGCGCGCGTCGATGCGGGTCAGCAGGCGGACGGCGTGGACGGTCAGCAGCTCGCCGAGCGCCCCCTCGCCCTCATCGAGGACCGAGCGCAGCGTGCGGGCCCGCAGCCGGGTGCCGGTACGGGCGACCAGCCACTCTCCCTCGGTCAGGCAGACCTCGTCGCCCGCGACGAGCAGCACGCCGTCGCTGTCGCCGATCTCCAGCTCGCCCGTCTCGACGCGCACGCACAGGACGCCGTCGACCGATCGCACGGTGGTGTCGGCGTCCAGCTCCGCCGTCCCGTCGGCGGGCAGCGGGACGAACTGGCGGGGCGGCAGGGCGCCGGGCAGCGCGCCCGCGAGCAGCTCGACGCCGTGGCCGAGCCCCTTCGTCAGCCAGTCGGCCGCGTCGGCGGGCAGCCCGCCCAGCTCCGTGACCGGGACGTCGGAGAGCACGGCGCCGGGCACCGGACGGGCCACGATCACGTGCCGCGGCCCCGAGTGCACCCCCCAGGCCAGTACCGTGCCCGTCTCCGCCCGGCCCAGGAAGTTCCAGCGTCCCTCAAGTTCGCCGTCGGCCGTCCGCACCGCGAACAGGTCCACCGCGCCGGCCTCGACCAGCAGCAGCCGCCGGGGGTCGTCGAGGGTCGTGAATCGGTTGTCGCCCAGGTCCACCCTGGTGGTGGACCCCAGGAGCTCGGCGGGGATCACGCGCCGCCCCCGGTCTCGAACAGCCGCGCGTAGCGGCCGTCGGCGGCGAGCAGCGTCTCGTGGGTGCCGCGCTCGGCGATCCGGCCGCGGTCCAGGACGATGATCTCGTCCGCGTCGCGGACGGTGGACAGCCGATGGGCCATCAGCAGGCAGGCGCAGCCACGGCGGCGCAGGTTGTCCATGATGACACGTTCCGTCTCTGGGTCCAGGGCGCTGGTGGCCTCGTCGAGGATCAGCAGGGTCGGTTCGGCGGCCAGGGCGCGGGCCAGCTCCAGTCGCTGCCGCTGACCGCCGCTGAAGTTGCGGCCGTCCTCGCGGACGAAGGAGTTGATCCCGCCGGCGCGGGCCTGGACGGTGTCGAAGACGGCGGCGTCGCGCAGCGCGGCGAACACCACCTCGTCGGGGACGGCGTCGTTCCACAGGGTCAGGTTGTCGCGCACGGTCCCGGAGAACAGGGCGATCTCCTGGTCGACGTAGGCCATCGAGGCCGCGAGCACGGTGCGCGGGATCTCCTCCACCGGACGCCCGTCCAGCAGGATCCGGCCGGAGCGCGGCTCGTACAGGCCGGTCAGCAGGCGGCCCAAGGTGGACTTGCCGCTGCCGGAGCCGCCCACGATCGCGATCCTGCTGCCCGGCATCACGGTCAGCGAGAGGTTGTGGATCATCGGGGGGGCCAGCGGACCGTACCCGAAGGTGATGTCCTCCAGGTCGAGGCGCCCCTCCAGGCGGGTGCCGAGCGCGACGCCGTCCTTGGCGCCGTCCGAGCGCTCGAAGCAGCGGGCGATCGGGTAGTGCTCCACGTCCTGGATGCGCTTGATGTCGATGGTGAGGTCCTGCAGGCGGCTGCCGAGGTTGGTGAGCTGGGTGACCGGCCTGCTGAGCGCGGCCAGCAGGGTCTGGAAGGACACCAGGATGCCGATGCTGAGCACGCCCTCCACCACCCGCAGCCCGCCGACCAGCAGCATCAGGCCGGTGTTCACGGTGGCGAGCATGGGGGGGACGACGATCAGCAGCGCGGTGGGCACGCCGAGCCGCTGCTGCGCGGTCACGGCCTTGGCCAGGAAGCCCGCCCAGCGGGTGAAGGCGTCGGGCTCACCGCCGGTGGCCTTCACCGTCTCGATCATGCTGAGCGTGGCGAAGGTGGTGCCGGTGAGGTTGCCGCGGTCGTTGCGGAGCGTGGAGACCGCGTCCTTGCGCACCCGGGAGACCCAGCGCAGCACCAGCATGTTCAGCGCCGCCATGCCGACGCCGATGACGCCGAGCAGCACGTCGTAGCGGACCAGCAGGGCCGCGTAGAACACCACCAGCACCAGGTTGATGACCGTCAGCGTGAGGTCGCGGGAGAGGACCTCGGCCACGGTGTCGTTGGTGGAGACGCGCCGTGACACCTCGGCCGGGCGGCGTTGCAGGAAGAACTCGATGGGCAGCCGGAGCAGATGCCGGAAGAAGCGGGCGGATCCGGCCAGCCCGATCCTGATCTCCAGCCGTAACAGGTAGAACTGCTGCACGGACGTCAGCACGAAGATGGCCAGCGCGGTGAACGCCATGGCGACCAGCAGCGCCGGCAGGTAGTCCGGCGCGTGACCGCTGAGCACCTGGTCGATGAAGACCCGGGAGTAGGCGGGCCCGGCGATGCCGGGGATCACCAGCAGCGCGCTGGCCAGCAGCACCAGCGGCAGTGCCCGCCCGCTCGGCAGCCGCCAGCGCATCAGCGCCTTGCCCAGCTTGCTGCGCTCGCCGCCGGGCGTGAAGTCCGGGCCGCGCTCGAACGTCAGCATGATCCCGGTGAAGCCGGAGTCGAAGTCCGACCACTCCATCAGCCGCGGTCCCCCGGAGGGGTCGTTCACCGCGACCATGGTGCGGCCGAACCGGGTCGTGACGCCCTCGACCACCAGGAAGTGGTTGAACGCCCAGAAGATGATCACGGGGCCGGTCTGCTTGCGCACGTGGTCGGCCTCGACCTGGAAGCCCCGGGCGACCAGCCCGTAGGAGCGTGCCGCCGCCATCACCGAGGACGCCTTGGAGCCGTCCCTGGACACCCCGCACCGGCCGCGCAGTTCCTCCAGCGGCACGTGCCTGCCGTAGTGGGCCAGGACCATCGCCAGCGCGGCCGCGCCGCACTCGACGGCCTCCATCTGCATCACGGTCGGCACCCTGTGGGGGCGCCTGCCGCGTGAGCGTGAGGGCCGCCGCCCCCGCCCCCGCTCGGGCGCGGGAGTGGGGGCGGGCGTGGGAGGCGGCGGGGCGGGCAGGGTGGTGTTCGTCATCGGTGGCTCCTTCTCAGCGCCCGAGCAGCAGGTCGAACGGCCTCTGCTCGCCCATGTGGATGGAGGCCGTCACGCTCACCTGGGAGTCGAGCCGCACGGGCGGGCCCTGCGTGGTCGACCAGGCGTACCCCGAGCGCGTCTCCGGGTCGGGGATGAGGTCCACGATGATCATCAGGGGGGCGTGGCCGGCGCTGTACTTCCTGGCGGCCAGCTGGCCGCCCACCATTCCGGCCAGCGCCTCCTCGGTCAGCGGGTAGCGGCTGACCGAGGTGACCTTGCCGCGCAGCAGCCCGAAGACGGCGGCGGGCGCGGTGGCGACCGAGAGGTCGACCAGCCGCCCGGGGGTGATCAGCGCCGTCCGGTCCGCGGGGACGAACAGCATGGCGACCAGGCGGTCACCGCCGATGTCGGTCCGCTCGACCGTGGCGACCGTGGTGCCGACCGGGACGACCTGGCCGTCGCTGATCGTGGTGTCGACCACCCGCCCGGCGAACGGGCTGGTCACCGTCCGCAGGTAGCCCTCGGAGTCCTCCAGCTCCACGACGTCCTGGCCGACGGTCACCGCGTCGCCCGGCTTCACCAGGACGCGCTGGGCCATGCCGGTGTGCAGGCTCTGGATACGGGCCGTACCGCCGGGGTGGGTGAGAAGACCCGGCGCGCTGACCGAGATGCGCAGCTCGTCGGCGAACGACCAGAACAACCCGCCCGCCATGGTGATCATCACCACGAACACCGCGATCCAGCCGCGGGGGGTCACCAGCAGCGTGGGGGAGTCCAGTTCATCGGGTTCTCGGGCCCGTTGCAGGGCCTTGTATCGGAATTGCAACGCGGTTCACCCTTCCAAGGGGGGGCGGGAGCCGAGCACGAGCTCCCCGACGGTGCCTTCGAGGAGCGGGTCGCGCCCCGAGGCGGTGGCGAAGGCCGCGGTGTCGCCGCCGCCCAGGCCGCACACGGCCAGGTTCATCGCGGTGGCGACCAGGTAGAGGGTCTGGTAGAGCACGCCCACGTGCTTGAGCACCAGGGGGTAGGCGACGGTCTCGTACTTCCACATCACCCGGCCGAACCGGGCCGCCACCAGCAGCACCACCTGCGGGTCGGCCTCCAGCATGGCCGCGCCGCGCGCCTCGGAGACGAGCGCCGCGGTGGCCTTGCCCGGCTCGGCGACGAGTTCCAGCTCGTGGCGGTCGGTCGCGTAGTGCCACAGTCCCGCGGGCACCCCCTCGCACGCCGTCACCAGCGGGTAGACCTCCAGCTCGTGCACGGCCCCGCCGCTGGGGTAGGGCCGGTCGGCCAGCTCCTGCCCGTCGCTGCCGGTCATGGTGCCCCGCCTGCGCAGGGACCGGTAGAGCAGCTCGCCGAGCTGGTCGAGGGTGATCGGTGATTCCATGTCGTGGGCGCGGATCGAGCGGCGCCGCTCCAGCACCTCGGTGAGCGAGGGGTCGGCGGCGGCGATCCGCTCCAGGTCCGGTACGGGCAACGCGACCGTCCGGATGCCCGCGGGCGGGGGGGAGACCGGCTCGGGCGGGAAGCGGTCGCCCAGGGGGTGGGTGCCGCCGTAGCCGGAGGCCGAGGCGGGGGTGCGGGTACGGGCGTGGAAGGCCAGGTCGCCGGGGTTCCACTGGGCGTGGGAACGCTCGGTGGTCTCGATGTCGTCCTCGGGGCCGCCCGGGGCCAGCAGGCCGGCCGTGGCCAGCAGCCGCAGGATAGGGGCGGGGACGCCGGTGCTCCAGCCCGCCAGCTCGCCGAGCAGGCCGGCGGCCCGTGGCGCCAGCTCGACGGCCAGGTGGCGGCCCGGGGCCTGCAGGGTCAGCGTGCCGTCCACGACCCGGGCCTCGGCGAAGCGCGACAGCCGCGCGGGACCGGCCGGGGCCGGGGCGAGCAGCGTCGTCCCCCGGCCGACCAGGCGCAGCCTGGCGGTGATCTCGCGGGTGTCGCCGTCGTGACCGGCCTCGTGGGTGTCACCGGTCGTGCTGTCTGTGCTGTCTGTGCTGTCCGTGCTGTCCGTGCGCACGGCGTGCTCGACCAGCCCGGAGGAGTTCAGCCCGCGGAACAGCATGTGCCAGCGGAGCAGCCCGGTCTCGCCGTCCAGGGCGGTGACCGCGGCGGCCAGTTCGGTGTCGTCGCGGTCGCCGTCGGACAGCAGTTTCAGGGCCGCGCCCTGCCCCGGTGTCAGCGCCTTGAGCTGGACGGGCGCACCGCCCAGGTCGAGGTGCTCGCCGGTGAACGACACGCCGCGGCGGAACCGGGAGACGATGGTGGGGTTCATGTGTCCTGCCGCCCGTCTCAGAAGAACACGTTCCAGGAGTTGATCTCCTCCTGGGGCGTGGGACGGTCGACCCAGCCGAGCTTCACCGGCGTGTCGTAGATGCGGCCGGGGCCGAGCCTGCGCCAGAAGTGCCGCAGGCCGGGCGCCATCACCTTGACGACGCTCAGTTCGAGGTCGGGACGGGTCTGGTCGACGACGATCACCTCGGAGCCGGCCTCGGCGATCGTGTCCACGCACCGGCGCACGACGGCGGCCAGCTCGTTGGGGGCCGGCTCGCCGACGGTGACCGGCGCGAGGTCGGGGTGGGGCAGCAGCCAGGGTTCGGAGGCGAGCTTGGCCTCCTTGCACCACTCCAGCAGCCCCGGGTCGTCCGCCCGGTACCTCGTGTTGCCCTGCTCGTCGCGCCCCTCGATCGTCGGCAGGAACTGGTTGAGCTCGGTGAGCGCGCGGAAGGCCGCGATCCGCGAGTCGGGGTGGGCGCCGAAGCCCACCATGATGTCCTCCACCTCGTGGCGGCGGCGCGAGAGCGCGGCGTACACGGGCATGCCGAGGTCGGTGGTGAGGTCGAGCATCCACAGGTCGCGGTCCATGCCGTCGTAGAAGGCCCGCAGCTCGCCCACGTAGGGGTCGTTCAGGGAGTCGAGGTCGAAACCGCGGACGCGCGCCCGGTTGTACCACCACAGCGCCACGGAGTCGCGCTCCACCAGCTCGCACAGGCCCTGCAGGATCGCCTCCTCCAGGGTGTTGCCGGCCGCGCTGCCGTTGGAGTCGCCGATGCAGAAGAAGTGCTCGTTGAGGTCGGGGTGGCCGTACCAGGCGTAGGCGGCCGGGACCAGCCGCTCCTCGTCCTTGGTCAGCGACCAGGCCCGCGACCAGTCGAACGGCACGTTCTCCTCGAAGGGGTCGGGAACCAGCTGAAGCCGGTGCGCCGGGTCGGCGTTCCACTCCGCGCGCCCGGCCCGCTGCTCGTCGGAGAAGAGCAGCAGCCGGTCCGGGTGCACGGCCGTCGCCGGGTCCAGGTCGGCGAAGGCGGCCCGGACGACCGGCTCGTCACCCCGCCACACCCCCGAGTAACGCTCGATCGCCTCGCAGACCGCGCTGACCTTGGCCTGGATCTCCGAGCGTCCCTTGCCGCCGCTCTGGCCGCGCAGGTTGCGGCGGAGCAGGTCCATGCTGTCGTTGACCATGGCGAAGTTGTGGCCGGCGGCGTAGCTGTAGGTCAGGCCGTTGGCCTCGTCGCCGATCGGCATCAGCTTGGTGATCGCGCCCAGCAGGGGGCTGATGTGTTTCTGCAGCCGGTCCAGGGTCTGCTGCGGCTTGTCGACGCGGTAGCCGCCGTCGGTGGTGTGGCTCGCCTCACGGGAGGCGAGCACGATCTTGGGGTTGCGCTCGACCGGCACGCCGCACGAGGGGCACTGCGGCTGGCGGATGAGGGCGTGCCTGGCGGTCTCCAGGGTGCTCATGTCGAGGGTGACCATGGTGCCGCAGATCGCTCCGGGCTCGCCGGTCGCCACGATGCGGGCGATCTCGGACGCGAGCATCCCGGACAGCGCCAGCGGTCCGGCCGCGGTCCGCGCCCGTACCGGGTTGTAGGGCACCTGCTCGCCGCGCTTGCCGGCCAGGTAGCGCTCCAGCTGGCGGTTGCCGGCGAGCCGCTGCTCCAGGCACGACCAGCAACCGGTGTGGTCGGGGTCGAAGAAGGGGCCGAGCCAGGGGCTGACGCCGCCCGGCCGGGCCAGCAGCCAGGGCCGCCCGGCCGCGAGCTGCAGGGTGTTGCGGTGCTCCAGGGCGCGGTCGAGGTAGTCGTCGACGAGCACCACCGACACCCCCTCGGCGGGCACCTCGTCGATCGGGCCCGAGTGCACCGTCAGTCCCAGCGCGGCCAGGGCCTCCAGGACGGGGGCGGGGTCGACCCCCTCGGCGGCGGAGACGGTGACCGGCGCGCCCGCGACGACGGCGGCGGGGTCGACGTTCAGCGCGTCCCAGTAGGCCAGCACCTCCTCCGGCAGGTCGGGCCTGCCCTCGGCGAGGTGGCCGGCCATCTCGAAGCGGCGCAGCGTGGCCAGCACCGTCGTGAACGGCAGGGTCCCGGCCAGCTCCTGGACGATCTCACTGACCGTCCTGCGGCCGTCGAGGTAGGGCAGCACCGTCGCGGCGGCCTTTCCCGGGACGAGGAAATCCTTGCCCTCGGCGAAGAGGAAGACCCGCTCGCCGTCCACGACGTCCACATGGAAATGAGCTTTCAATCGCGGGCTCTCCATCGGCATTCCCCTTTTTCAACGCTTCCGGACAACCGGCTTCACGCGAATTTAAACACGGCGGCAGGGGGTGGGAGAATGCGTAAAAAAAGCATACGCATCCCCGTGCCGGTACTTAGGTATCGATGATTCGGCCTCAGTATCGACACGATCGGTAAGGGCCCGTGCCGCTCCGGAGCGGCCCCGCCGGGCCCCCTCGCGCCGGGGCGCGCGCCGGGTTCCGCCCGGGACCTTCCGCCGGCCCGGACGGGTCACCCGGCGGCAGTGCCCGGAGTTGTCGCTGGTGGCGCCGGGCTCCGGGGCGGCGGGGGCGACGCGGGCGCCACCCGGCCCGGGGCCCGGGGCGGTGGCGCGGACCCGGCTCCGGAGGAAAATCGGTCCTGGCCTGGGGGAGGGCCCGTCACGCCCCGCTCACGGGTCCCGGCACGCGGACGGCCTCCACGACTGTGATCTGTCAACAAGGAGTACGCTTTTCTGTCATTAACAAAAAGATCATTGAGATCCGGATCGCGATAATGGAGCATGGAGGCATGGCCCCCCTTCTCCACAGGGACAGAGAGCTGGCTGTATTTCGCGAGGCTATCGACGAGCTCCGTATCGGCCGGCCGACCGTCGCGACGATCCTGGGGGAGAACGGGATCGGCAAGAGCGCCCTGCTCAGTGCCGTGACCGACCTGCTGCCCTCCCGCAGTCTGGTGCTTCGTGCCCGCTGCCATCCCAGCGAGAGCCGTTTCGCCTACGGGATGGTCCGCCAGCTCTTCGACCCGGTGCTGTCCGCCGGCGGGCGTCCCCGCCGTCAGTTCGACCGCGCCGCCACCGACGACGGCGCCGCCACCTACGATCTGCTGACGGACCTGTTCCACATCACCCGCGACCTGGTCGCCGAGCAGCCCGTGGTCATCGCGATCGACGACCTGTCCTTCGCCGACCTGCCGTCGCTGCGCTGGTTCTCCCACATCGCCCGGCGCCTGGACGACCTGCCGGTCATGATGATCGCGACGTTGCGCGAGAGCGCCCCGTCCGGGCCGCTCGCCGAGCTGACCAGGCTGCCGTACGCACGCTTCCTCCAGCTCCGGCCGATCTGCGCCACCTGCACGGCCGACTTCGTCGGGCAGGCGCTGGGCGCGCCGCCGGACGAGGAGCTGTCCGCGTTCTGCCACACGATCTCCCAGGGCAACCCGCGGGTGCTGCGCGAGCTGACCACCCGGATGCGGCACGCCAGGGTCAGCCCCGGCCTGCCCGACCTCGACCGGGTGCTGGAGATCGGCGCGGCTGCCCTGTCCGACACCGTGCTCGAATGGCTGCACGACGACGACGCGGTGGCCTCCGACCTGCTCACCCAGCTCGCCGTCATGGGCCCCGACACCGACGTCGACGTGGCGGCGATGCTCTCCGGCCAGGGAGAGCTGGAGCTCCAGCAGGCCCGCCGGACGCTCGTCCAGGCGGGCCTGATCACCGCGGAGCGGCCCGTACGCTTCCGCAGCACCCTGGTCCGGGCGGCGGCCCTGTCGCGCATCGACACCCAGACCCGGCTCGACCTGCACGAACGGGTGGCCGCGCTGCTGGCCAGGACGGGGGCGCCGGCGGCCCAGACGGCCGAGCACCTGATGCTCACCACCTCGGCCTGGGGGATCCCGGTGCTGCGCGCCGCGGCCACGGAGGCGGTCACTGCGCGCAGGTACGACGACGCGGCCCGCTACCTGCGCCGCGCGCTGTCCTGCTCCGACGACCCCGTCGTCGTGCACGAGCTGACCCTGCAACTGGCCAGGACCGAGCTCCACCACGACCTGGACTCCTGCGCCCGGCACGCCGAGGCGCTGGTCACCGGCGCCCCCGACACCGTCGAGCCCGCCAGGTCGCTGCTGTACCTGGCCAGCCCCGCGCTGGCCGCCAGCACGGTGGGGGCCAGGCCGTTCGTCGCCGTGGTGCAGGAACTGGCGGCCACGCCGGACCCGCCGCGGGAGTCGCTGCTCCGCCTGGGCACGCAGGTCCTGCTCGCGGGACATCGCGCCGGGCTGCGCAAGGCGGCGCGGATGGCCGTGACGGGCCCGCCGGACGCCGCCTCCAGGGAGTTCTCCGGCGCGCTGGCGGCGATGGTCGCGGCGGGCGGGCGGCACCCGGGCACCGCCGGGCGGCTGGCGGCGCGGGCCGCGCTCGGAGGCGCCCACCTGGGCCGTTCGGACGGGAGCGGGCTGGTGGGCGCCGCGCTGGCGTTCGCCTGGACCGGCCGGCCCGAGGAGGCGCTGGCGACGTGCTCCCGGATCCTGGAGCACGCCCGCGCCTGGCACCAGCCGGAGCTGCGCGTGATCGGGCTGCTGATCCGCTCGGACGTCGCCTACCGGCGCGGCGACGCGGCCGCCGGCCTGCGGGACGCGATCGACGCGCGGGCCGGGGCCGAGCGGATCGGCGCGAGCGCGCTGACCTCGGCGGCCCGTGCCTGTGGCGCGCGCGCCCTGATCCAGATGGGCGAGGTACCGGACGCCGCCGCGCTGGTCCGCGAGGTGACGATCCCGGTGGACGCCCATCCCCTGATCAAGAGCCTGATCCGGGAGGCCCAGGGGATGGTCGCCGCGGCGGCGGAGGATCACGTCACCGCGCTGAGCCTGTTCCTCGACTGCGGGCAGCGGCTCTCGGCCCGCGGGATCACCAACCCCACCTGCCTGCCCTGGCGCGCGCACGCGGCCAGGGCGTACACCGCGCTGGGCGAGCACGCCGCGGCCCGGACGATCGCGGCCGAGCCGTCGGCGGTCGCCGGCCACGCGCCGGAGGCCTCGCGGGCGCAGGGCGGTCCGCAGGCCCTGTCGGAGGGGTTGCCGCAGGGGTTGCCGCAGGGTCTTTCGCACGGGCAGCCGGAGGGCCGGGTGCAGATCCTGCTCACCCCCGCCGAGCAGCGCGTCGTCGAGCTGGTACGCCAGGGCATGAGCAGCCTGGAGGTGGCCGAGCGGCTCTGCCTGAGCAAGCGCACCATCGACACGCACCTGGGGCGCATCTACCGCAAGCTCGGCATCCGCGGGCGGCACCAGCTGGCCGCCGCCCTCGACCTCTGACCGGACGTCCGCACCACCCGCGAGGCGGCCGGGCTCCCCGCCGGACGCCCTGACCCCCGGCCCTGCCGGACGTCTTCCCGGCCCTGCCGGACGAGCGGGCCACCCGCCGAACGGACGAGGACCGCGCCGGTCGGCGCGGTCCTCGTCCGTCCGGGTGCGTGGGGTCAGCGCGGCGTCGCCGGCTCGGTGACGCGCCCGATGCCCAGCCGGGGTTCGGTGACCAGGTACAGCTCGGGGGCCGCCGGGTCGAAGCGGGCGCCGAGGTCCTTGGCGGGGGTCCCCGCGGCCACGGTCTTCTGCGCGGTCAGCTCGGTGGCCAGCACCATCGCGTCCAGCGGGGCCGCGCCGCCGGAGCGGGTGGCGTCGTCCAGGTCGGTCAGGCCCGAGGTGATCGAGGCGAAGGCGCTGTCCGGGGCCACCGCGGCGCCCCTGCTCTGCATGAGCTGCGGGTACTGGCCCCTGGCCAGGCGCTGCGCCAGCCAGAAGTACTCGGCCTTGCCCCGGTACTGCTCGTAGAACCCGGCGACCATGGAGAACATCCGGCCGTAGGCGTTGCGGTACAGGGACTCGTAGAACCCCAGAGCCTCGGACTCGGTGACCTCCCCGGCGTGCGCGGACAGGATGGACGCCGCGGCCAGCGTGCCGCTGTACATGGCCAGGTGCACGCCGGTGGACAGCAGCGGGTCCAGGAAGCAGGCGGAGTCGCCCGCCAGGAAGTAGCCGGGGCCGCAGAAACTGGCGGCCGAGTAGGAGAAGTCCTGCTCGACGCGGACCTTTCCCTGGAACGTGCCGCCGGAGATCAGTTCCGCGACCGTCTCCGACTCCGCGACCAGGGCCAGGAACATCTCGGTCGTGGAGGAGAACTCCGGCTTGCGGGCCAGGAAGTTGTCCTGGTGGGTGACGAAGCCCACGCTGTAGACGTCGCCCTTGAGCGGGATGACCCAGTACCAGCCGTGCGGGGAGGAGATCACGTTGATGCCGCCCCGGGGGGTCCTGGGCAGCAGGTCGCCGCCCTGGTAGTACCCCCAGATGGCGACGTTGCGGAACACGTCGAGCTGGGTGCGGTCGCGGAAGTGCCGGGCGGAGAGCACTCCGGCGCGGCCGGAGGCGTCGATCACGTAGTCGGCCGCGCTGTAGCGTTCCTGCCCGTCGAGCACCCAGTCCACGCCCACCGCGCGGCCCTCGTCGAAACGGACCTTCTTCGCCTGGGCCTGGTGGATCACCTCGACGCCCTGCTCGGCGGCGTGCTTGAGCAGCACGTCGTCGAAGTCGGCCCGGTCGACCTGCCAGGAGCGCACCTGGTCGCCGAAGAGGTCCGGCCAGTTGATGGTCCAGTCCTTCTCGGCGCCCCAGCGCAGCAGCAGGCCCTCCTTGACGGTGTAACCGCGGGCCTCGATCTTCTCCCGTACGCCGACGAGGTCGATGATGGCGCGGCACGAGGAGGCGATCGACTCCCCGACGTGGTATCGCGGGAACGTGTCCCTTTCCAGCAGGCGGACCCGGGCACCGGCCCGCGCCAGCAGGGCCGAGGATATCGATCCGGCGGGACCCCCGCCTATCACCACTACGTCAGGCGCCATGAAGTTCCTTCCCACGTGTAACCACTTCGGCGAATTCTCGCAGGAGGGGACAAAATTAGTTAATACGCATTTGTACGCATTTTGATGCTCATTTTCCGTCAGCCACGGGGGGCGGGGGCGGCGAGGGGATCGGTGGCGGAGTTGATAGCGGGATCCGCCGCGGAGCCGCCGGAGGACCCGGTGGGATGGTCGGTGGTGTGATCGGCGGGGTGATCCACGGTGAAGGAGGCGGTCACGGAGAGGCCGAAGATCGCTCCCAGCGGGTCGGCGAACAGGCCGCCCCCCAGCGGGCGCGCCCCGGCCGCCTGCGCCGCCCTGACGACCCGGTCCATCCGGTCCGTCCCGTCCGTCCGGTCGGCCTCGCCGGCCTCGTCGGCCGAGACCGAGGGAACCGCCCCGCCGGACGGGCCGGCGAGGTCCGCCGGGTCCGCGACACCGAAGAAGGGCACCCAGGCGTTCCGGGGAGAGGAGTGGATCACCTGGTCCGTCCCGCCGTACAGGCTCCGGTAGAACTCCGCCGCCGTGTCCGGGGCGGGGGTGTGCAGCTCTGCGGCGCACAGGGCGCCGGGCTCGTCGACCAGGACCACGCCCTCGTCCGTGCCGCCCTCCCAGAAGCCGACCGCCGCGCCGGCGGGGTCGACGGCCAGGCAGAGGCGCCCGTTGCCGCCCGCGGGCACCGGGCCCATCACCACGCGCCCGCCCAGGCGCCCGACCTCGTCCCGGGTGCGGGCGAGATCCTTGGAGGCCAGGTAGACGTTCCAGGACGAGCCGAAGGCCGGGCCCATCGGGCTGGGGCCGAGCCCGCCGATGATCTCTCCCCGCAGGGTGATCAGGTGGTAGCCCCGGCCGTTCTCCTTGACGAACTCCCAGCCGAAGAGGTCACCGTAGAACCGTTTCGCGCCGGTCGGATCGACGGTGATGTGATCGACCCAGCAGGGCGTTCCAGGGCCGTACGAGAGCCGCCGGGGCATGAGAACTCCTTCTGGAGCCTGTCGTCGATGAGGACCGCGGCCGCCTCGGCGCCGCCGGACTCGGGCATGAGCAGCCGGTAGCGGGGGGCGCCGGCCAGGTCCGTGGCGGCCGGGGGCCAGACGTGCGCCTGGAAGTCGGACAGCTCCAGCCTGCAGCGGTCGCTGTCTCCCTGGCAGAGCCTGATGAGCGTGGGCGGGGCGAGCCTGGCGGTGATCGGGACCGGCGTGCCCAGGCGCTCCGGGCGGACCAGGACGGACGGCCCCGCCAGCGTCGGCCGGGCCTGGCGCCAGATGCCGGGCGCGGCCTCCATGCCGATCAGGCCGCTCTCCCTCGCCGCGTCCAGGGCGTCGCCGCGCAGGTCCAGCGGGGTGTGGAAGGGCAGCGTGTGCCCGGTGGCCCGGTCGACCACGAGGAGCTGTCCCGAGACCGGCCGCCAGGACTGCGCGGCCAGCGAGACCGCCACCTCGGCGCAGGGCGAGCAGGCGCTGCCGATCAGCGCGACCGTCGTGTCACCCTTGGCCATGACGACGGCGCGCATCACCAGGAAGTGGTCCTCCAGCACGCTGAACGGCGGGATGGGCGGCGGCATGGTTCCCCACCCCCGGAACGCGCGGCGCTGCAGCAGCACCCCGTCCTCCCGGTGGACCAGCAGCTCCCCGCCGGACGCCTCGTTGCTGTGGAGCGTCACGGTCAGCTGCGGTTTTCCGGCCTTCACCAGGTGAGGGCCGAAGAGAAAGGCCAGCTCGGACGTGTCCATGTGCGTCACGGCGAGCACCGTCAGGCCGAAGAACTCCAACAACAGGGACAATCTGCTTCCCCTTACCACGTCTCGTTCGACCTGTGCGATCAGATTACTTCCCTACCTTCTCAGGTAGTGACAGCCCCTTAAATACGGCATCAGATGCTATTTCTGGACGTTCCAGTAGGGGAAGATGTGCCGTACCGGGGATCACCCGCACCTCGCAGCCGGGGACGTTCCGGCGCAGGGTCTCGGCGTTGGCCGTGAAGACGGGCATGTCGGAGTCACCGACGATCACCATCGTCCTGGCCCTGACGCGGGCGAGGTCCTCGGGCGGATGCCGGTGCATGCCGATCATCGCCATCGCCCCGGTGTCCAGCTCCGCCCAGGAGTGCCTGCCGATCACCTCCCGCAGCCGGGCCCGCAGCTCGGGATGCGCCTCGGTGCCGCGGAAGATGTCCGGCGGGGAGTCCATCCACAGCTCGGCCATCTGCTCGGGCGCGCCGCGCGCCCGGCGCAGCGTCATCAGCTCCATGTAGCGCCGCCGGGCCGCGGGGTCGGGGGGCGCGCCGCCGAGCGTCGGCGCCGCGAGCACCAGGTTGTGCACGACCTCGGGTGCCTCCAGGGCCATCTGCAGCGTGACGCTGGAGCCGAAGGAGAGCCCCACCACCCGGTGCGCGCCCTCGGCCTCGGCGAAGGCGGCCAGCCGCAGGGCGAGCTCGGGCAGCGTCAGGCCGGGCCGCAGCGGCTCGGACCCGCCGTGGCCGGGAAGGTCGACGCCCAGGTGGCGCCAGCCCGGCAGCAGGTTCCACAGGGGTTCCCACAGCGTGGAGTCCATGGTGTAGCCGTGCACCCACAGCACCGCCGGGCCCGTCCCCGACTCGATGACGCGCAGTCCGTCCATGCCCGCCCCCGGAAGATCGCGCGGCCCGTCGCCGTTCGCCACGGGAAGGTCGCGGGGCCCGTTCACGCCCGCTCCGGGAAGGTCGCGCAGAACTCCCGGTAGGCCACGACGGCCGCGTCCCTGGCGTCCAGGCGCGGTGTCGTCCGCGGATTCAGCCGTTCCCAGATGACCGCGTCCTCGTTCAGCGCCCGCTCGCTGCCCTGCACGAGCAGCGGCAGCTCGTCGCGCTGCTCGTCGCGCACCCCGATCGCCACGCGCACCGCGCACCCGCCCTTCTCGTACGGCACGGCCGCGGTGACGATGACCTGTTCCCGGCCGGGCGGCCCGAACAGGGTGACGACCACGCCGGGGCTGTAGGCGCGGGCCAGGAAACGGGACCCGACGACCCGCGGCGGGCCGCCCCCCTTGGTCGGCATGGAGGCCATGATGAACTCGCCCTCCATGACCAGCTCGCCCTCGTCCCCGTCGCGGTGCGCCATCGCGTGCACCCTCGGGACCTTGTGCACCTCGCTGAAGTGGTCGATGTCGAAGGCGTTCTCCACGATCAGCAGGGGGTCGGCGTTCATCGGCCTGCTCACGGCCGCGGTCAGCGGGTGGCTGTCGGCCAGTTCCTTGATCGCCCGGGTGAACCCGCGGTCGTCGTCGGGGCCGTCGGAGAGGCGTACGAACACGGCGTCGCCGGAGACGAGCACGTGGTGCTCGGCCACCGACAGCCGCTTGGAGGTGTCGCCCAGCCCGATCCGGCGGCCGTGGAACGGGCAGACCAGGCAGCCGTCGGCGAGCCGTCCCCCGTAGCCCAGGTGCGCGCCCCGGTGCGGGCAGTCGGCGTCGAAGACGCGGATGCCCGTCTCGTCCCGCACGGCCACCAGCCGCCGGGTCCCGAGCTCCAGGGGGGTCACCTCCGCGGTGAGTTCCGAGACGAAGGCCGGCAGATGCCAGCCGGAATGCGGTGCCGTCATCTGCCCATCGCCTTCAGTAGCCGTTCGGCGGCGTTCGTCCCGCTGACGATCGCTCCCTGCACCCACGGCGGCCGCGTTCCCGAGACCGTCGCCTCTCCCGCGAAGAAGAGCGTGTCCTCGACCGGTTCGGCCCAGCGGGCCGGAGCCCGCTCCGCGCCGAGCCGCGGCGCGGTGAACGCGCCCCGGCTCCACGGGTCGGCTCCCCAGTCGGCGATCTCGGTGTCCAGCACCCGGGTCCCCGCGCTCCAGGGCAGCGCCACGGTGAGCATCGCCGCCAGATCGGGACCGGCCGCGGCCCGCACGCAGGCGGCGGCCGCGTCCCTGGCCACGATCAGCACCTCGGGGCGTCCCTCGCGGCAGCTCACGAAGCCGCTGACGCCGTCGGCGTCGAACACCGACGCCGTCTCCGGCGCCGGGGCGGACAGGGTCACGACCACGCAGCAGCCGTCCCCGGGCGTCAGTTCCCGCGCGGCCTCGGCCTTGTCCTCGGGAAGGTCCTCGATGGTGAGCGTCCCGCCGGCCACGACGGCGGGCGGCACGGTCACCACCACCCGGCCGGCCTCGACCGTCCCGGTGGCCGTCCGCGCGCTGACCCGTCCCGGTGACCAGCCGAGCACCTCGACGGGGCGGCCGACGTGCACCTCCAGGCCCCGCGCCAGCCGTCGCGGCAGGCGGTCGAAACCGTCGGAGACGACGAACTCGCCGTGCCCGGCGGTGTCGCCCCGCTGGGCCTCGGACACGCCCCGGGCGCTGAGCCGGTCGGGGTCGGCCGCCCAGATCTGGCGCAGCCACTCGCTCGCCACCGGCGCGGGCCCGCCGTTGTCGCGGAGCCATTCGTTCACGGAGACGCCGTCGGCGGCGCCCTCGGCGTTCAGCCGGGCCTCCATCGTCCACGGCGGGCACGGCGTACGGGCCAGCGCCCCCATGGGGCGGCCGACCCGGCCGCTGATCACCCGCGCGGCGGCGGGGCGGGGGGCGGTCTCGGTCCCCACGAGCGCGTGGGCGGGGTTGCGGTCGCCGTGCACGATCTGCGCGCCCAGCTCCAGCGACGGCCCGCCGTCCGCGGGGCGGAAGGTACGTACCCGTCCGCCGATCCGCGATCTGGCTTCGAGCACCACCGTACGCACTCCGGCCCGGTGCAGGATGGAGGCGCAGGTCAGCCCGCTGACTCCGGCCCCGATGACGAGGACGTCGGCGGCGTCAGCGCGCATCCCCGCCTCCCAGGGCCACCGGGAGGGCGCGCAGCCGCCGGGGGACCAGCGTCGAGGCCCAGGCGGGGCGGGGGTCGGCCAGCGACGCGGCGGGGAACCGCTCGGCCAGGCGGGACAGCAGCACCGCTCCGGTCTGCCGGACGAGCTGCGCCGCCAGGCAGAAGTGCGGCCCGCCGCCGAAGGCCAGGTGCGGGTTGGGCGAACGGTCGAGCACGAGATTGCTGGGCCGTTCGAAGACGGCCGGGTCCCGGTTGGCCGCGGCCACGATCGCCAGCACCCGGGCGCCGCGGGGCACCTCGCCGCCCGGCAGTCTCACGTCCGTGAGCGCGACCCTGGCGGTGAACGGGATCGGCGCCTCCAGCCGCAGCAGCTCGTCGACGGCGGTGCGCGCGAGTTCCTCACCGCCCAGGCGGAGCGAGGTCAGCGCCTCGGGCCGGGGCAGCAGCCAGTACATCGCGTTGCCGATCGCCTCGGCCAGCGGCTGCCATCCGCCCACGACGGCCAGGCCGAGCACGCCCAGCGTCTCGGCGTCGGTCAGCCGGTCGTCGGCGACCAGGCGGGCCAGCGGGCTCGACGCGGCGGAGGGCCCCGAGGGCCCCGAGGTCAGGGTGGCGCAGTGCGCCTGGAGGAACCGGGTCAGTTCCTTCATGGCGGATCGGCCCAGGGCCGCCACCTGCGGCCCGGCCAGCGGGTCCAGGTTGATCGAGGCCGCCTGGGCGAGCTGGGAGAAGGCCTTGCGGTCGCTCTCGGCAAGCCCGAACAGCCGCAGGAAGACAGAGGTGGCCAGCGGGCTCCCGATCCGCTCGATCGCGTCGACCACGGGCTCGGCCGCCAGGCCGTCGAGGAGGTCGTCCACGTCGGCGGTGATGCCGTCGGCCACCGAGGCGATCGCGGCGGGGCCCAGCAGCAGCAGGCCCGGCGTGCGCAACCTGGTGTGGTCGGGCGGGTCGGTGGTGAGCATCGACGGCGGCAGGTCCTCGTCGCGCGCCCGTCCCTGCTGGCCCTCGCTCGCGGAGAATGCGCGGTCGCGCAGGACGGCGGCGCAGTCGGCGTGCCCGGTCACCAGCCACAGCCGTGCCATGGGGTCGTGGTGGACCGGGGAGCGGGAACGCAGCCAGTCGTAGGACGGGTAGGGATCGAGCCGTCCCGCCGGGGAGAAGGGATGGGGGACGTCGGCGGGAAAACGGATCTCGGTGCTGGCCGTCACGCGGGGAACTCTCCTTCGCTATGCACGGACGGCACCGGAGCCCACGCCCGCCGACGGGCCACCACTGCCCGATCGGCGCCCGTCGTCCTCGCGGGCCCCTGGCCGGACTCTGGCCGAGGACCCGTACCTCTTCACCGCTTCTTTCATGTACCGCCGTCACGTGCCGCCGGTGATCAGGTGCAGCAGCAGCAGGGGCAGCAGCAGTAGTAGCAGGACTCGACCTGCACGCCGGCGGTGACGGCCGCGAGGTCGCCCTCGCTCAGCTCGGTCGCGTCGACGACGGGGGTCTCGGGGATGTGGAGCTCGAAGACGCCGCTCTCCAGGCCCTTCTCCCAGAGGGCGACCTGGACGTCCATGTTGCCCTCCTCGTGACCGTCCGGGATGTGACGGACGACGACGACCTCGCTGCCCGTGGGGATCGTCAGGCCGGACTCGGCCAGCGCCTCACGGGGGTTGGCGCTCAGCCTGGCGGAGTAGCTCTCGTCCGACCACGCGTTGATCAGGGTGCGGGTGTAGGAGTTGATGAATTCCGCGCGCTCCTGCTGGGCAAGTGCCATGTCATTCTCCTTTGTTTTCGCCGGCGCTCTCCGTGCCGGCGACTGATTGAACTGTCGCATGATCCGGCGTACATACCAAGACTTAATTGTGCGGCAATTAATGTAAGTATTGATACCTGCATAATGCGGTGTTACATTGCAAGCATCCCATAGTCGGGATCGAACCATCAATGACGATCAATACGTATATCCGACACCTGTGAATACGTATTTAAAAATACTTACGTACGCCATCCGGAGGTGTCGGTGACGACCGTCAGCACGAAAGCACCCCCCGGGCCGTCGGGCCCGGTGGACATGGAACGCATGCGTAACGACCCCCTGGGGTTCGTCACCGGCCTGGCGCGCGACCACGGGGACGTCAGCGTCCACGACGCGGACGGCGAGACCGTGTTCATGCTCCACCGCCCGGACCTCGCCCGGTACGTCCTCAAGGACAACGTGGGGAACTACACGAAGGAGAACACGCCCGACGACCACATGCTGCGCCCGCTGCTCGGCAACGGGTTGCTCACCAGCGACGGTGAGGAGTGGGCCCGGCAGCGCAAGCTGTGCGCGCCGGCCTTCCGGCGCAGCGAGGTCGCCTCCTTCGACGGGATCATCGTCGAGGAGACCGAGGCCCTGCTGGCGCGCTGGCGCGCCGCCGGGCCGGGCGTGTCCCAGCCGCTCGACCACCAGCTCACCTCGCTGACCCTGTCGATCCTGACCCGCGCGGTGCTGGACGTGGACCTCGGCGCGGCGGGCGACGGGTTCGGCCGCGCGGTCGACGCGATCAACCGCTACATCGGCCACTACGTCCCCAGCCCCGACCCGGACCCGGCGGACACCGAGAGCCGCCGGCAGGGCTACGTACGTGCCCGCGCCCTGCTGGACATGGTCACGCGCACCGTCATCGCCTCCCGCCGCTCCTGCCCGCAGGCCACCGGGACCCTGCTCGACAGCATGCTCGGCGCGCTCGACGACACCGACCTGCGCGACCAGGTGCTGACCCTGATCATGGCGGGCCACGAGACCACCGCCAAGAGCCTGACCTGGACCTTCTACCTGCTGGACCGCCACCCCGAGGAGGCCGCGCGGATCCGCGACGAGGTCGACCGGGTGCTGGGCGGACGCCCGCCGACGGCCGCGGACCTGCCCGACCTGCCGCTCTGCCGGCGCGCCGTGCAGGAGGCGATGCGGCTCTACCCGCCGGTCTGGCTGATCTCGCGCCGGGCCACCGGCGCCGACGAGATCGACGGCCACCACGTACCGCCCGGCGCGCTGGTCTGCGTCAGCCAGTGGGTGCTGCACCGCCATCCCCGCTACTGGGACCGGCCGGAGGAGTACGTACCCGACCGTTTCGAGAACGCCGACCTGCCCAGCCACCTGTACCTGCCGTTCGGCGGCGGCGAGCGCATCTGCATCGGCCAGCACCTGGCGCTCATCGAGGCCACGCTGGTCCTCGCGGTGGTCTCGCAGTCGGTACGGCTGGAGCTGGAACCCGGTTTCCCCGTGGAGCCCGAGGCGCTGGTGACGCTGCGTCCCAAGCACGGCATGCGCATGGTGGTGAGCCCCCGATGACCATCGACACCCCCGCCACCCCCGCCACCCCCGCCACCCCGGCCACGTCCGCCGCCCCGAGGCCGGACGCCGGTTCCTACGATCCCGCCACCACCACGTCGGGCGGCCTGTCGGGAGAGCTGGCGCGGCTGGAGGCGCAGGCGGCGCTCTCGTTCGAGGAGGAGCTGTGCCTGCTCCGCGACTTCGGGCTGACCTCGTCGGACGGCCCGCTGGTCGAGGTCGGCGCGGGTTCCGGCGCGATCACCAGGCGGCTGCGGCAGGCCCTTCCCGACCTGTCGCTGATCGCGGTGGACATCGATCCGGGCCTGCTCGCCCACGCCGAGGGCGCGGGCGCGGAACTGATCGTCGCCGACGCCGCCGACCTGCCCCTGGAGACGGCGAGCGCGGGATACGTACTGCTTAGGTACGTCCTGCAGCACCTCTCCGACCCGGCCCCCGCCCTGGCCGAGGCCCTGCGGATCCTCCGCCCCGGGGGCCGCATCATGATCACCGAGGTGGACGCCTCCTGCTGGGGGCTGGCCGACCCGGCCCACCCGGAGCTGGCGGGCGTCCACGCCAAGATCGCGGCCACCCAGCAGGCCGCGGGCGGCGACCGCGCGATCGGCCGCCGTCTCACCCGCCTGCTGCGCGGCGCCGGGTTCACCGACGTCGGCATCCGCCCCTTCGCCACCACCAACGACACCCGGCCGACGGACGATTTCGCTCCTCACCTCGGCCCGGGGCGGCTGCAACCGCTCCTGGCCTCCGGTGTGCTGTCCTTTCAGGAGGTGGCTCTGGCCGCCGATCGCTGGAACAGGTTCCGGTCAGACCCAGACGCCTGGGTGATGCTCCTGGGCTTCACCGCAGCCGGCACCGCTCCCGGCCCCCTCCCCGAGGGACGCCACCCCACCGAAGGAAGCACATGAACACCAACGTCAAGATCTTCATCACGATCTTCTGCTATATCAGCGGGTTGATGGGCGTCGTCACCGCCGTCATGCAGGCCAGCGCGACCCCCGCCAACAGCACCGCGGCACTGATCGCCGGGGTCGTCGGAGCCCTGTTCCTGGTGGCGGGGGTGGCCCTCAGCCGCAGACCCCGATACTGACCCGCGTCCGGCGAGGTCCCGCGCCCGCCTTCGCGAGGAACGCCGGTTCTCGCGCGGGACGTTCAGGAGGAGGCGGCGCGTCGCGCACGCGCCCGCCTTCCCGGGCCGGTCGACGCGGGCCGGTCGACGCGGGCCGGTCGACCGTCGCGGACCCGGGTGCCCCGGTCGTCCCGGCGGGCCGCCCATTTCGCCTGTTCTGTCCGGCGTGCCGGACGCGGCTCCCCGGCACGGGATGGAATGTCCGGAAACAGGGCCGGCGCGCGACGGAGAACAGGGCACCCCGGGGATTCACGTCGAGGAGCGCCCCGGAAGAAGCGATTTCACAGGGAGTGGCGTTCATGAGGTCGACGATGGCGAATTCCGCTGTTCCGATCTTGCTGTTGCGCCGGAAGTGCATCGAGTTCGAGAGGTAAGCCGTGCCTGCTGTTGAGGCTGATAGCCCGATTTACGTACATTCACTGGAAAAAAAGTACGGCTCGACGGCCGTCGTGGACAACATCGATTTCGAGGTACGTTCCGGTGAGGTCTTCGCGCTGCTGGGACCGAACGGCGCGGGCAAGACGACCACGGTCGAGATCCTCGAAGGGGTACGCCGCAGGACCGGCGGGGAGGTCCGGGTGCTCGGGTGCGACCCGGCCGAGGACACCCCGGCCTGGCGGGCGCGGATCGGCGTGGTGCCGCAGACCACCGGCGCCTACCTCGACCTCACCGTACGCGAGGTGGTCGAGCACTTCGCCGCCTTCTACCCGGCGCCGCTCCCGCCCGACGAGGTCATCGACATGGTGGGGCTGACGTCCCAGCGGCGCAAGCAGGCGCAGCAGCTCTCCGGCGGCCAGTTACGCAGGCTGGACGTGGCCGTGGGAGTGGTCGGCGACCCCGACCTCATCTTTCTCGACGAGCCGACCACCGGGCTCGACCCGGTCGCCAGGCGAGAGGCCTGGGACCTGGTGCGGCACTTCGCCGACCGGGGCAAGACCACCGTCCTGACCACGCACTACCTGGACGAGGTGGAGGCGCTCGCGCAGCGGGCCGCGATCATCGTCGCCGGGAAGATCGTGGAGACGGGGCCGATCTCGGAACTGGGCGGCAGGAAGACCGACCGCTCGGTGGTCGAGTTCGTCGCCTCGGGCCCGCTCGACGGCCTCCCCCTTCCCCAGCTGCCCCCCGGCTCACAGGCGAGCGAGCAGGCCGGGAGGGTGAGGGTGCAGACCCACGAGCCCACGGAGACCCTGGCGGCACTGCTGCCCTGGGCCCACGCGGCGGGCGTACGGGAACTCGACGAGCTGCGCATCCACCGGCCGACGCTCGAAGAGGTCTATCTCCAGCTCATCAAGAACCGGGAAGAGGGCACCCGATGACGACGGAACGGCACGTCGCCGACATCCCCGCGGAAACGACAGTTACCCCCGCCACCTCCGCGACCTCCGCGACTTTGACGGCCCCGGTCGTCCCCCCGGCCGGCGCGTCTCCCGCGCCCCGCGCGCCGTACGCGCGTCCCGGGCTCTGGCGTGCCTCGGTCGCGCGGTCGAAGGTCGAGCTCAAGTCGTTCTTCCGCAACCGGCAGTCGCTGATCTTCACCCTCGCCTTTCCGATCATGCTGCTGGTCGTGCTGGGGTCGATCTTCTCCGGGACGGTGGAGGGCACGACGGTCGACTTCAAGCAGGTGTTCATCGCCGGGATCATCGCCAGTGGCGTGATGAGCGTCAGCTTCACCGGGCTGGCCATCAACATCGCCATCGAGCGGGACACCGGGACGATCCGCCGGCTGGCCTGCTCGCCGATGCCCAAGTCCGCGTACTTCATCGGAAAGATCGTCCGTGTCGCGGTGACCGGCGTCATCGAGACGGTGATCCTCCTCGGGGTCGCGCTCGCGCTCTTCAAACTCCCGCTGCCCTCCACCCTCAACGCCTGGCTGACCCTGTTCTGGGTGCTCTTCCTGGGCGCGGTGGCCTGCTCGCTGCTGGCGATCGCCTTCACCGCGCTCATCCCCAACAGCCGGTCGGCCTCGGCCATCGTGACGCCGCCGTTCCTGGTCCTGCAGTTCATCTCGGGGGTGTTCTTCCCCTTCAACCAGCTTCCGCTCTGGATGCAGAACACCGCCGCGCTCTTCCCGCTGAAGTGGATGACGCAGGGCCTGCGGTCGGTCTTCCTGCCGGAGGCGTTCGCCCGCGTCGAACCGGCGGGCAGCTGGGAGCTCGACCGGGTCGCCCTGGTGCTCGGCGCCTGGTGCCTGGCGGGCCTGCTGCTGAGCGCGCTGACCTTCAGCTGGCGCGGCCCGAACGTCAAGTGACACCCGCCCGGCGCGGGGCGGGGCCTCCTCACGCCCCGCGCCGGGCGGAGACCTCGCCCCGCCCGCGTACGGTGATCGGCTGGCGGAGGCCCGGAGCCGTCCGGCCGGTCGCGGAGGACCGCCCCGGGCCGGGGACCGCTAACGTCTCGTGATCACGCCGCAGGCGACACGGCCCCCCGAGTCGCCGGTCGCCCGGGTGGTGGCGTCCGGCCCCTCCCGGGCGTAGCGCTCGGGGACGTTGGCCTGGTTGTCGGCCAGGGCGTGCACGATGACGGCGCTGCCGTCGCCGTCCAGGAGCTGGGCCACCGTGAAGCGGTCGGTCATGACGACCGTCCCGCCCTTGCCGTCCTTCCCGACCAGGAGGTCGGGCAGGTCGCCCGCGTGGCCCGGGTGGTCGCCGGGGCCGAGGCTGAAGTGCGGGCCCGCGCTGAAGAAGGGGCTCCCGGTCGCGGGGTCCTTGGACGTGGCGTCGCAGACGCCCTTGGTGTGCACGTGGAAGCCGTGGTAGCCGGGGGGCAGCCCGCTGACGGTGACCGTGAGCCTGGTCCTGCCCGACCCCGCCTCCTCCACGACGAGCGCCCCGAGCGTCTGGCCCTTCACTCCCTTGACCTCCGCGCCCGCCGGTCCTGCCGCTCCGGGGGAACCCGCCGTTCCCGAGGGGGAGGGGGCTCCCGGCGACGCCGGGGGCGGCGGCGCGGGCGACGAGACGGTGGCCGTACCCGCGCCGATCGCGACGGCCAGTGCCAGATGGTGTGCGGCATGAAGCATGAGATCCCCCGTAACCCCGTAACCCTCCTGATTCCGCCGCCCCTCCGCGACACCGAGGAACCGCGGCGGTTCTCCCCCTCATGAGTATCAGACGGAGGGTCACCGTTCCGTTACCCGGGGTCGATGTCACGGTGCCGGAACGGCGAAACGCCGCCCCGGAAGGGACGGCGCCTCGTGGTCGCGCGGAAGCCGGCTCACCGGCCGCCGGGCCGGCCGGGCTAGTTGGTGCGCTTGGCGCGGGCGGTGGTGCGGGCGCGGGTCGAGGCGTCCAGCACGACCTTGCGGATACGGACGTTCTCCGGGGTGATCTCCACGCACTCGTCCTCGCGGATGAACTCCAGGGCCTGCTCCAGCGAGAGCTGACGCGGCGGGATCAGCGTCTCGGTCGTGTCGCTCGTCGAGGAGCGCATGTTCGTGAGCTTCTTCTCCTTGGTGATGTTCACGTCCATGTCGTCGGAGCGCGAGTTCTCACCGACGATCATGCCCTCGTACACCTCGGTGGTCGGCTGGACGAACAGGACGCCGCGCTCCTGCAGGTTCAGCATGGCGAACGGGGTGACCGGGCCCGGACGGTCGGCCACCAGCGAGCCGTTGTTGCGGGTGCGCAGCTCGCCGAACCAGGGCTCGTAGTCCTCGAAGACGTGGTTGACGATGCCGGTGCCGCGGGTCTCGGTGAGGAACTCGGTACGGAAGCCGATCAGGCCGCGGGCCGGGACCACGAACTCCATCCGGATCCAGCCGGTGCCGTGGTTGGTCATGTGCTCCATGCGGCCCTTGCGGACCGCCAGGAGCTGGGTGATCGCCCCGAGGTACTCCTCCGGGCAGTCGATGGTCACCCGCTCGACCGGCTCGTGCACCTTGCCGTCGATGACCTTGGTGACCACCTGCGGCTTGCCGACGGTCAGCTCGTAGCCCTCGCGGCGCATCTGCTCGACCAGGATGGCCAGCGCCAGCTCGCCACGGCCCTGGACCTCCCAGGCGTCGGGGCGGTCGGTCGGCAGGACCCGCAGCGACACGTTGCCGACGAGCTCCTTGTCGAGCCTGTCCTTGACCATGCGGGCGGTGACCTTGGACCCCTTGACCCGGCCGACCATGGGCGAGGTGTTGGTGCCGACGGTCATGGAGATCGCGGGCTCGTCGACCGTGATCAGGGGCAGCGGGCGCGGGTCCTCGGGGTCGGCCAGGGTCTCGCCGATCATGATGTCCGGGATGCCGGCGATCGCGATGATGTCACCGGGGCCCGCCTCCTCGGCGGGCTTGCGCTCCAGCGCGTCGGTCATCAGCAGCTCGGTGATCTTCACCCGCTGGATGGAGCCGTCGGTGCGGCACCAGGCGACCTGCTGGCCCTTCTTGATGGTGCCCTGGTGGATGCGGCAGAGCGCGATCCGGCCCAGGTAGGAGGAGGCGTCCAGGTTGGTGACGTGCGCCTGGAACGGGGCCTCCGGGTCGTACACCGGCGCCGGGATCGTGTTCTTGATGACGTCGAACAGGGGCTCCAGGTCCTCGGAATCCGGCATGCCGGCGTCCTCGGGACGGTTGAGCGAGGCGCGGCCGGCCTTGGCCGAGGCGTAGACGATCGGGAAGTCGATCTGCTCCTCGGTGGCGTCCAGGTCGATGAAGAGCTCGTAGACCTCGTCCACGACCTCCTTGATCCGGGCGTCGGGACGGTCGACCTTGTTGATGCACAGGATCACCGGCATCTTCGCGGCGAACGCCTTGCGGAGCACGAACCGCGTCTGCGGGAGCGGGCCCTCGGAGGCGTCGACGAGCAGCACCACGCCGTCGACCATCGACAGGCCGCGCTCGACCTCACCGCCGAAGTCGGCGTGACCGGGGGTGTCGATGATGTTGAGCGTCATGCCGCCGTGCTTGACGGCGGTGTTCTTCGCGAGAATGGTGATGCCCTTCTCGCGTTCGAGGTCGTTGGAGTCCATGACACGGTCGTCCACGTCCTGGTTGACGCGGAAGGCGCCGGACTGCCAGAGCATGGCATCCACGAGAGTGGTCTTGCCGTGGTCGACGTGCGCGATGATCGCGATGTTCCGCAGGTCGTCGCGGCTGTTCAAAGGCATGATGGAGTCTCACTCTGTGATCGTGGAGGCTGGCCGCGGACCGTGCGGCCCTCTCATTTTAGTTGATCCGGACAATCGCTCTTCACGTCTCCCGTCCATGAAGTGAGCCGGTTGGCCCTTCTTGTCCCCTTTTTCGCCCGGTGGAGCGCCCTTTTTCACCCGCGGTTCACCCCCGGGTAGTCGTGACCGGCCGTGACGGATCTCTCCTAAGCTCGGACGCATGCCTCTCGCGCCGACCTTCCCCGTGACGCTCAGAACCCGCGACGACCTGCGGATCGACGCCGCCCACACCCCCTCACGCGGGGACGGCGAGCTCGGGATCGTGCTGGCCCACGGCTTCACCGGCTCGCTGCGGGGACGCCCCAACCGCCGGATCGCCCACGTGCTGAGCGGATTCGGCGGGGTTGTGGCGTTCGACTTCCGCGGGCACGGCCGCTCGGCCGGGGAGTCGACCGTGGGAGACCTGGAGATCTGGGACGTGGAGGCGGCCGTACGGCACGCCAGGACGCTCGGCTACCGCCGGGTGGTGACCGTCGGGTTCTCCATGGGCGGGGCGGTCGTTCTGCGGCACGCCGGGATGCTCGGCGGGGTGGACGCGGTGGTCTCGGTCAGCGCGCCCGCGCGCTGGTACTACCGGGGGACCCGGCCGATGCGCCAGGTGCACTGGGCCATAGAGCGGCCCGCCGGGCGGCTGGCCGCGCGGCTCGGCACGCGCACCCGGATCATGAAGGGGGTGTGGGACCCGCTTCCGCTCGCGCCGTACGAGGCGGTCGCGATGATCTCGCCGGTGCCGCTGCTGATCGTGCACGGCGACGCGGACGCCTTCTTCCCGCTGGAGCACGCCCACCAGCTCCACGAGGCCGCGGGCGAGCCCGGTGAGCTGTGGGTCGAGCCCGGGTTCGGGCACGCCGAGAACGCGGCGACGCCCGGGCTGGTCCGCCGCATCGGGGAGTGGGCCGCCGCCCGGTCCCGCCCCCGGGACGGTGTTTACTCCTCTTGACGATTTGACGATGTGACGATCGGCGTCCCGGCGCCCGGCCGGGGACCAGGGGCCGGCGAGCCGCGTCCCGGCGGGCGGCGATCCGCAGGGACACGACGGCGTGCCAGAGGTGGGAGAGGGTTCATGCGGAGCATCTACGTGGCGGGTCTCGGCAGGGGAGACGGCAGGCAGATCGTCGAACTCGGCCTGATGGAGCTGCTCACCCGGCGGGCCGACCGCGTCGGGGTGTTCCGCCCCATCACCGCGGGCGGCGAGGACCGCATCCTGGAGCTGCTCGGGCACAGGTACCGTCCCGCGGCCTCGGCGACCGGGGTGAGCGCCGAGGACGCCGCGGAGATCTACGCCGAGAAGGGCGCCGAGGAGCTCATCGGCCGGCTGGTCGCCCGCTTCCACACCCTGGAGCGCGAGTGCGACGCCCTGCTGGTGCTGGGCAGCTCCTTCGCCACCGACGACCTGCCCCGCGAGCTGGCCTTCAACGCCCGCCTGGCCTCCGAGTTCGGCGCCCCGGTGATCGTGGTGGTGGGCGCCCACGGCGACGGCGCCGAGGGGATCGCCACCGAGATGCGTACCGGCCACCAGGTCTTCTCCGACCTCGGCTGCACGGTGCTGGCGGTGATCGCCAACCGGGTGCCGGAGGGCACGGTCATCGAGTGCGACCTGCCGGTGCCCTGCTACGCCATCCCCGAGCGCCCCTCGCTCTCGGCGCCGACCGTCGGGCAGGTCATGCGCGCGGTGGACGCGGAGCCGATCCAGGGCGACGAGGACGGCCTCCTGCGCGACGTGCTCGGGTTCGTCTTCGGCGGGGCCACGCTCCCGGTCTTCCTGGAGCACCTGGCCGACGGCGCGCTGGTGATCACCCCCGGCGACCGCGCCGACCTGCTGCTGGCCTCGCTGGCCGTGGAGGCCGCCGGTACGGCGCGGCCCGCCGGGGTGGTCCTCACCCTGGGGGAGCGGCCCACCGAGGCGGTCCGGGCGCTCACCGCCCGCCTGGCGCCCGGCGTGCCGGTCCTCGCGGCCCGGCAGGACAGCTTCACGGTCGCGACCACCCTGGCCGGGCTGGAGGGACGGCTCACCGTCGACAACCCCCGCAAGATCGAGACGGCCCTGGGGCACTTCGAGGCCCACGTGGACTCGGCGGCCCTGGCCGACCGGATCGAGCTGACCCGCTCGCGGCGGGTCACCCCGATGATGTTCGAGCACACGCTGCTGGAGCGGGCCCGCGCCGACCGGCGGCACATCGTGCTGCCCGAGGGCGAGGAGGACCGCATCCTGCGGGCCGCCGACATCCTGCTGCGGCGCGGCATCGTCGACATCACCCTGCTGGGCCGCGAGGACGTGGTGCGCCGCCGGATCGGCGACCTCGGCCTGGACCTGTCCGGCGTGAACATCGCCGACCCGCTGACCTCCCCGCTGCGGGAGTCCTTCGCCCGCGAGTACGCCGAGCTGAGGGCGCACAAGGGCATCACCCCCGAGCTGGCCATGGACGTGGTCGCCGACGTGAACTTCTTCGGCACGATGATGCTGCACCGGGGCCTGGTGCACGGCATGGTCTCCGGCGCCGCCCACACCACGGCCGCCACGATCCTGCCCGCCTTCCAGATCATCAGGACGGTCCCGGACACCTCGATCGTCTCCTCGGTGTTCTTCATGTGCCTGGCCGACCGGGTGCTCGTCTACGGCGACTGCGCGATCAACCCCGACCCCGACGCCGAGCAGCTCGCCGACATCGCGATCTCCTCGGCCCGCACGGCGAGGCGGTTCGGCGTCGAGCCCGCGATCGCGATGCTCTCGTACTCCACCGGCGAGTCCGGCAGGGGCGCCGACGTCGACAAGGTCCGCGAGGCCACCGCCCTGGTCGCCCGGCGCGCGCCCGACCTGCTGGTCGAGGGGCCCATCCAGTACGACGCGGCGGTGGACGCCCGGGTGGCCGCCGCCAAGCTCCCGGGCTCGCGGGTCGCCGGGAAGGCGACCGTGCTGATCTTCCCGGACCTCAACACCGGCAACAACACCTACAAGGCCGTGCAACGCTCGGCCGGGGCGGTGGCGGTCGGCCCCGTCCTGCAGGGGCTGCGCAGGCCGGTCAACGACCTGTCGCGCGGGGCCCTGGTCACCGACATCGTGAGCACCGTCGCCATCACCGCCGTCCAGGCACAGGAGGTCACCCCGTGAACGACCACGACGACCGGACCGCGGCGTCCCCCGGCCACGACGACGGGGCCGCGTCTTCGGCGTCTCCCGCGTCTTCGGCGTCTCCCGCGTCTTCCGGTCATGGCAACCAGGTCGCGTCCACCGGCCACGACGACCGGACCGCGTCTTCGGCGTCTCCCGGCCGTGACGACCGGAAGGACGGCCCCGCGCGGGTGCTCGTCCTCAACTCCGGCTCCTCCTCGGTGAAGTACCGGCTCCTGGAGGGCACCGAGCGGCTGGCCTCCGGCACGGTGGAGCGGATCGGCGAGGACGGCTCGCCCGTCCCCGACCACGGGGCGGCGCTGGAGACCGTCGCCGAGCGGCTCGCCGCCGACGGCCTGGGGCTCGACTCCCCGGAACTGGCCGCCATCGGCCACCGGGTGGTGCACGGAGGCACGGCCTTCACCGAGCCCACGCCCATCACCGACGAGGTGGTCGCCGGGATCCGCGAGCTCGTCCCGCTCGCCCCCCTGCACAACCCGGCCAACCTGGCCGGAATCGAGGTCACCCGGCGGTTGCGGCCCGACCTGCCGCAGGTCGCGGTCTTCGACACCGCCTTCCACGCGACGATCCCGCCGGCCGCCTCGACGTACGCGATCGACCGCGAGCTCGCCGGGCGGCTGGGCGTGCGGCGCTACGGCTTCCACGGCACCTCGCACGCCTACGTCTCCCGCGAGGCCGCGCGTCTGGCCGGTGACCCGGACGCGAACGTGATCGTGCTGCACCTGGGCAACGGCGCCAGCGCCTCGGCGGTCTCCGCCGGGCGGTGCGTGGACACCTCCATGGGCATGACGCCGCTGGAGGGCCTGGTGATGGGCACCCGCAGCGGCGACCTGGACCCGGCGGCCGTCCTGTACCTGGCGCGCACCGGGGAGATGTCCCTCGACGAGATCGACGAGCTGCTCAACCGGCGCAGCGGCATGCTCGGCCTGTGCGGGGACAACGACATGCGCGCCGTGACCGGGCGGGTGGAGGCGGGCGACGAGGACGCCGAGCTGGCCCTGTCGGTCTACTGCCACCGCCTGCGCAAGTACGTCGGTGCCTACTACGCGGTCCTGGGCACGGTCGACGTCATCGCCTTCACCGGCGGCGTCGGGGAGAACTCCGCCCCGGTCAGGGCCAGGGCGCTGGCCGGCCTGGAGGCGCTGGGCATCGCGGTCGACCCGGCCCGCAACGGGCGGGGCGACACGGTCGTCTCGCCCGACGGCGCGAGGGTGACGGTCGCGGTGATCCCCACGGACGAGGAGTACGAGATCGCCCGGCAGACACTGTCGGTCATCTCCCACCACGCCGGGTGAAAACCCGTTCACCCGCAGTGGAGGGATGAAACCCCTCAGGAGAAGTTATCGGGTACGGATCATGGCTCGGCGGTCGTCATGGGACATACTTCTTGTGACCGGACGGTCGCCCAGCGTCGCGGGGGCGGGCCGGACCGCCCGTCCGGCGGGTGTTCCCGCGGGAGCACTCCGGGAGCCGGGTCACGGGACGTCCCGCGGCCCGGCTCCCGGAGCGTCACACCGGGAGCCGTCTCACAGCCGGTTCACGGTCTGCTCACAGCCGTCTCACAGCCGTCTAGCAGCCGTCTCGCGGCCGCCTCACGGTCGGCTCACATGTGGGCGATCGACTTGTACTCCAGGTAGGAGGCGAGTCCCTCGGGGCCAAGCTCGCGGCCGAGGCCGCTGCCCTTGAAGCCGCCGAACGGCGAGCTGTTCTCGATCATGTAGAGGTTGACGCCGTAGGTGCCCGCGCGCACCTGGCGGGCGATGTCCATGCCGTGCTGGGTGTCGGCGGTCCACACCGTCCCGGCCAGGCCGTAGTCGCTGTCGTTGGCGATCCGGACGGCGTCGGCCTCGTCCTCGTACGGGATGACCGTCAGGACCGGGCCGAAGATCTCCTCGCGGGCGATGCGCATCTCGTTGGTGGCGCCGGCGAAGACGGTCGGGGCCACGTACCAGCCGCGGTCGTGCGGCCGGTCCAGCCCGCCGACGACCGGCTTGGCGCCCTCGTCGATACCGATCTTGATGTAGCCCTCGACCCGCTCCTGCTGGCGCTTGGCCACCAGCGGGCCGATGCCGGTCGCCGGGTCGGACGGGTCGCCGACCTGCATGCCGCGCACCATCGACGCGACCGCGTCCACGACCTCGTCGTAGCGGTTGCGCGAGGCCAGGATGCGGGTCTGGGCGACGCAGGCCTGGCCGTTGTTCATCAGCGTGGCGATCGACATGAAGCCCATCGCCGAGGGCAGGTCGCAGTCGTCGAGGATGATCGCCGCGGACTTGCCGCCCAGCTCCAGGGTGCAGCGCTTGAGCTGCTCGCCGCAGATCGACGCGATGCGGCGCCCGGCGGCGGTGGAGCCGGTGAAGGCCACCTTGTCCACCCCGGGGTGGGAGACCAGGTGCTCGCCCGCCTCGCGCCCGGCCGCGACGATGTTGACGACGCCGTCGGGGATGCCCGCCTCCTTGATCATCTCGGCCAGCAGGTAGGAGTCGAGCGGCGTCTCGGGCGCGGGCTTGACCACGACCGTGCAGCCCGCGACCAGGGCCGGGGCCAGCTTGATCATGATGACGAACTGCGGGACGTTCCACGGGACCACGGCGGCGACCACGCCGACCGGCTCGCGGCGCACGGTCACCGTGCCGAACGTGCCGGGGCGCTCCTCCTCGACGGGGAAGGTCGTGCCGAGCTCGGCGTAGTACTGGAGCATGCCCAGCGGCTGGGGGGCCTGCGCCATCTGCGAGAAGGTGATGGGGGAGCCCATCTCCTCGGTGATGATCTCCGCCATCTCTCCCTGGCGGGCCGCGTAGAGCTCGGCGAGCCTGCCGACGACGGCCGCGCGCTCGGGCATCGTCATCCTCGGCCACGGGCCGTGGTCGAACGCCTGACGGGCGGCGGCCACCGCCCGGTCCATGTCGGCGGCGGTGCCGTCGGGCACCCGGCCGACGATCTCCTCGGTGTGCGGGGAGACGACGTCGATGGTGCCGGTCCCGGCGGGGGCCACCCAGTCGCCCCCGATGAAGAGCGTGTCGTGCTGACGCATGATGTGAAGCCTCCTGGTGGGCGGGCCAGAGTCAAAGTTTGAGCGAATGCTTGCTTGGACAAGTGTCATCCGCCGGAAGGGGGGCCACAAGACCCCCGGCCCCCTCAGACCGAATCATGTTCTGTCGCTGGTGGCAAGAGGGGGAATCCTGGATCACCGCGCGTGGTGGGGCGCGCTGTGCGAGGATTAACGCGAGTGAAGCCTGATATGTAGCCTTATTTTGGCTAAATCACCCTAAAGTGGTAGATAGTTCGTCAATGGTGTGTGACTTCCTCCGTTCCGGTGGCGAGCTTCAAGATCGTCTCCTATAGTTTCGCTCCGTCCGCGAGGGGGCTCTGGAGGTGAGCAGCGTGAGGCCGACTCGCTCAGCCGTGCTGGCCGCCGTACTCGCCGTACTGTTCCTGACCCCGGTCTCGGCCGGTGCCGCCCCCGGCCGCGCCGCGCGCCCCAACCCCGAGGTCGAGCTCAGGAAACTCACCCGGGAGGCCGCGCAGATCAACAAGAGCTACCGCGGCCAGGTGCAGAGCCTGGAGGAGACCCGCGTCCAGGCCAGCAAGGCAACCTCCAACGCCAAGGGCCTCAAACGGGCCCTGACCGAGGCCAGGAGCGACCTCGTGCGCTTCGCCCAGGCGAGCTACATGGGCGGCGGCCTGAGCGAGGGCGGCCTGATCGCCATGCAGGGCGACGCCTCCCACGCCCTGAACCGGGCCGTGACCATGTCCTACCTCGCCAGCCACCGCGCCAACCAGCTCAACCGCGTCAAGCAACTCATCAAGAAGGCCAAGACGGCCGAGGACACCGCCGACGCGAAGATCGTCAAGCTCAAGAAGGACATCGCCGACCTCAAGAGCCAGCGGATCAGGATCGAGAGACTGCTGGCCAAGTACGGTTTCCAGACCCCCTCGGGCAGCGGCGGGCTGACCCCCCGCACGATCACCATGCGCAACACGGTGCTGCAGAACTTCCCGATGCCCTACGGCTACGGCTGCCTGCGCCCCGGCGACCCCGGCGACCACGGCAGCGGCCGGGCCTGCGACTTCATGATGAGCACCGGCGGCCGCGTCCCCGCCGCCGACGCCCTGGACCGCGGCAACCGCCTCGCCCAGTGGGCCATCGACAACGGCCAGAAGTACGGGGTCATGTACATCATCTGGCAGCAGCGCTACTACGACGTCCGCACCGGCGCCGGCTGGCGCATGATGTCCAACCGCGGCGGCAACACGGCCAACCACATCGACCACGTGCACATCTCGATGTTCTGAGCCACCGGGCTTCTGACCTGAGGTGATCTCGTACGTATCTCTCAGGGGCCGTCGTCCACCCGTCCTCGACGACCCGTCTCGCGCGGTCCTCGCTGGAGGGCATCAGATGCGTGCGGGTCGGCGAGGTGAACACCCGGGGTCCGCGTGCCGGGAAAGTCGGCGTCGCCTGGGCCGTGATTCGATCGGGTGTGCGATGAACTGCCCTTATCCTTCTTCCGTGACACTGAAGTTCGAGAATCGCGCCTCCGACTCGCCCTGGATCGACACCGTGTGGACCTGTACGAGCGAGCGGGTCACGGAGATGACCTCGGTCGCGGCGGTGTGCTGGGGGCTGGTGTTCTGGGAGTTCGAGGGCACGGCGTACGCGGGCATCTCCGGTCCTGAGAGCAGGGCCGGCACGGCGCCGGTGCCGGAGGGGGCGACCTTCGTCGGCATCGAGTTCGCGGTGGGCACCTGGCCCCGGGTCGTGCCCGCGCCGGCCCTGGTCGACCGGGGCGTCGGGCTCCCCGACACCACGCACAGGACCTTCCGGCTGGACGGTCTCCGCTGGGAGACGCCCGGCCCCGACGACGCCGAGGCCCTGGTCGACCGCCTGGTGCGTGCCGGAGTCGTGCTCCGTGACCCGCTCGTCGCCGAGGTCCGCCGAGGCCGGCGTCCGGTGGTCTCGGGACGCACCGTCGAACGCCGGTTCCGCGCGGCGACCGGGCTCACCCAGGGCGCCGTACGGCAGATCGAACGCGCCCGCGGGGCCTCGGCGCTGCTGGCGGCCGGTACCCCGGTCACCGATGTCGTCTCCAAGGCCGGGTACTTCGACGAGCCGCACCTGGCCCGTGCGCTGCGCCGGTACGTCGGTCGTACGGTGCGGCAGCTCCGTGAGGGCACCGGCGGCGCGATCGCCCTGGATCTGGATCAGCCGACGACGTCGTAGATCATCTTGACGACACCGTTCGGGTAGGCCTCGGACGTCCGCAGGCTCAGCGCCTGCTTGTCCCTGTCGGCCCTGCTGAACAGGCTCTTCCCTGCTCCGAGCAGCACCGGGAAGACGAGCAGGTTGTACCGGTCGATCAGGCCCGCGTCCGACAGGCGCCGGGCGAGCTCCGCACTCCCGTGGATGAAGATCGCGCCACCCTCGCTCTTCTTGAGCTCGGCGACGTCCTCGGTCGAGCGCAGGATCGTCGTCCGGCCCCACCCCTCGGTGAGGGCGTCGTCGGGCAGCGTGGACGAGACCACGTACTTGGGCAGTTCCTTGTAGGCGGCGTGGTCCTCCGAGTCACGCCAGAACGGTGCGAACACCTCGTAGCTGCGGCGGCCGAACATCAGCGCCGTCGTGTCCTCGAGCTCCTCGCCCTTGAGCGAGAACGCCTCGGGCAGGAACTCGACGTCGTTGGCCACCCAGCCACCGCTGCGGTGGCCTTCGCTCGGCCCGCCCGGCGAGTCCACGACGCCGTCGAGCGAAACGAACGCGGTATATACGAGATCACGCATGTGCTGTTCTCCTCATTGCCGGGCGACGAGGCCGCCAGGTGGGTCGACAGGCGAATGGTGGGGCCACGCCGACGCGCCGCGGCGGAGCACCCGCGCCCATGCTAGGAGGCGCCACCGCGGTCGTCTTGTACGGAAACGACGGCCCGGGACGATGAGGGACGATCAAGGGAGCGGTTCCCCGCCCGTGCCGGGGCGGGGCTCGCTCCTGAGGCGGGCGTAGGCGGCGGGTGGCATGCCGACGGCGGCGGTGAAGTCGCGGGTGAGGTGGGCCTGGTCGGTGTAGCCGAGTTCGGCGGCCAGTGTGGCGAGGTCGAGGCCCCGGTGGACGCGTTCGGCGGCCTCGTGCAGGCGGAAGCGGCGGATCACCCATTTGGGGCCGATGCCGACATGATCGCGGAACAGCCGCTGCAGTGAGCGCACCGATCGTCCCGATCGGGCGGCCAGTTCGTCGACCCTGGTGACGGAGGTGTCGTTCTCGGCCATCGTGACGAGTGCCGCGACCTCCTCGGTCAGCGGGTCCGGTTCGGGCTTTCGGTCCAGCAGGAAGGTCTCGACGAGCGTGACGGCGGCGACGGGGTCGGGTTCGGCCAGGACCCGCTCGACCAGGGTCGCGCCCGCCGTGCCGTACATCTCGCCGATCTCCACGAAGCGGCCGGTCAGCTCGCAGACCGGGCCGCGCAGGAACGGCCGGAAGCCGCCGGGACGGAAGCGCGTGCCCAGGACGCGTCCGCTGCCGCGCATCGTGTAGGAGAACCCGCCCTTGATCACGCCCGCGATCCGGTGGAAGTCGGGGGCGATGGTCATGTTCACCGTGGGGTGGGAGACGATGCGCTGCTCGTAGGGCTCGGCGAGGCCGGTCCAGGTGACGACCCAGAAGTGCTCGACGTAGGCGGAGAGCTCGGGTGAGGGTGCCCGGCGGGCGAAGTCGAAGGCGTCGAGTCCCGCGTACGGATCGACCCAGCCGCGCTGTCGCGTTTCTACAAGCCGCGTCCCGGGGGAGCGGGGCACCATGGCCGCCATGGACACCATGATGCCGCTGATGACGCGCGCCACCGAACGCACCTCGGACGTGGTGCGCGCGGTACGGCGGGAGCAGCTCGGGGCGCCGACGCCGTGCGCGGCGTTCGACGTCGAGGGGCTGATCAACCACCTGGAGTGGGTGGCGGAGCTGTTCGAGTCGCTGGGACGCGGGGGACCGCGCGTCGAGCAGGCACCGTACGCGGGCGACTTCCCCGAGCGGGCGGAACGCACGCTCGCGGTCTGGTCGCGGAGCGAGGCGTGGGAGGGCACCAGCCCCGCCATGGACATGCCGATGACCACGCTGGCCCACATGTACCTCGTCGACCTGGTGGTGCACGGCTGGGATCTGGCCAGGGCCACCGGCCTGCCGTACGAGCCGGAGCCCGAGGCCGTCGCGCGGGCGCTGGACTTCACCGGGCGGATGGTGGAGATGGGCAGGCGGCGCGGCGTCTTCGGGCCGCCGGTGGCGGTACCGGACGACGCCCCCGACCTCGACCGCCTGCTCGGCCTCATCGGCCGGGACCCGGCCTGGACACCGTGATCCCTCCGGCCCGTCCGGGCCTCTCGCCCGGACGGTGATCCGCCCCCGGCCCGTCCGGCTCCCCGCCCGGGGTGGGGGAGCCGGTCTTGGCCCCTATCCCGGCCCTGGTCCTGATTCCGGTCCTCCTGGCCCCGGGCCCGGGCGCGGTCAGCCGATGCGGAGCGGGAGCGTGCGCGGACCGCGGACCTGACCCGTCGCCCAGGTCACCGCCGCCGGGTCGTCGAGGCCGAAGTCCGGGAACCGTTCCAGCCAGACCTCCAGGGCGACCCGCAGTTCCATGCGGGCCAGGTGCGAGCCCGCGCAGCGGTGGATGCCCAGGCCGAACGCGGCGTGCCGGTTGACCTCGCGGTCGATGACGACCTCGTCCGCCCGGTCGAACTGGTCCTTGTCGCGGTTGGCCGCGGGGAACGACAGCAGGACCCAGTCGTCGGCCTTCATGTCGACGCCGCGCCAGTGCATGTCCTCCTTGACCAGCCGCGCCATCGTGACCGGCGCGTAGGCCCGGAGGAACTCCTCCATCGCGGTCGGCAGCAGGGCGGGCTCGGCGACCAGGCGCTCGCGGTCGGCCGGGGTCCTGGCCAGGTGCCACAGCGAGGCGCCTATCGCGCTCCACGTCGTGTCGATGCCGGCGATGAGCAGCAGCGCCATCGTGCCCGCCACGTGGAACGGCTCCAGCTTGCGGCCGTACAGTTCCGCGTTGACGAGGTAGGTCGTGAGGTCGTCGCGCGGGTTGTCGACGTGGTCGCGGATCTGCTCCAGCAGGTAGCCGAACAGGTTCTCCATCCGGGGGATGCGCTCCTCGGGCGGCAGGTTGACGCCCTCCAGCGCGTTCTCGACGAACTCGCGGAACCGTGGCCCGTCCTCGGGCGGGAAGCCCAGCATGTCGGCGATGACACGCGTCGGGATGTGCTGGGCGTAGTCACGGGCGGCGTCGATGACGTCCTGGCCCTGCAGCCCGTCGATGAGCGCGTGGCAGAACGCGCGCGTCGCCGGCTCCTGCTTGGCGACCACCGACTTGGTGAACATCGGCAGCAGCAGCTTGCGCGCGTCGTGGTGGAAGGGCGGGTCGGAGGAGATCGGCGGCGTGCCGCCCACCGGCGCCACCTCGCGGGGCGGCCGGAAGTTGCTCACGATGATCGACCGGGAGGAGAAGCGCTCGGTGTCGTAGGCGATGGCCGCGACGTCCTCGTAGCGGGTCGGCAGCCACGCGCCGCCGAAGCGGTCGGTGTGCGCGATCGGGCAGCGCTGCCGCAGGTCGTCCTGGATCGGGTACGGGTCGGCCGCCCACTCCGGTTCGGTGTGGGAGAAGTCGGTCGTCCAGTCGGAGACGGGCCCGGTGACGACCTTGTTGCGCACGCCGTCGGGGCGGTTTCGCATCCTCCCCTCGAACTCCTGCCGGTCGAAGCGGTCATCGACGGTCATGTCGCGGCCTCCTGGAGGATCTCGATCGTTCGTTCCGGGCAGTTCGCCACGGCCAGGCGCGCGGCCTGCTCCTCGTCCGGCGGCACGACGCCGTCGCCGAGGACCTGCCCGTAGCCCTCGTCGTCCTCGCCGAACAGGCCGGGGGCGAGGTCGTAGCAGCGACCGTGTCCCTGACATCGCCCGGAGTCGATCATTACCTTCACTGCGGCGCTCCCCTCTGTGCTGTGGTGCCGGCAGGGGCCGAGGTCTGTGTTTTTCCCGGAGGGCCGCCGGGGCTCGCGGGGTCGTCGGGGCCGTCGGGGACCGGAGCTCGTGCCGCCGTACCACCGGCAGGGGCGGGGTCCTGTGCCGTGGTGCCGGCGGGGGCCAGGGCGGCGACGACACGGGCGAGCAACGCGGCCCACTCCCCGTCGTCGACCGGGTGCAGGTCGGGTGTGACCAGGGCGCTGCCCATCGAGAGCAGCAGGCAGAAATGCGACAGCGCGTCCGGCGACAGCGTGCCGTCCAGTTCGCCGTCGTCCTGGGCGGTACGGACGAGCCCGGCGAGCCGGTCGGCGCGTTCGCCGACGTAGTCGCGCATCGGCCGGGCGACGTCCTCGTCGCGGCGCGCCGCGACGAGCGCCTCCACGATGAGGTAGCCGTGGGCGTCGCGCCGCCGCGAGAGCCCCTGGCCGACGACCGTCAGCATCTCCGTGACCGGCCGGTCCGGGTCGGCGGCGAACAGCCTGGCCAGCAGTTGCGGCCCGTGCGCGCGCAGCGCGGCCACCAGCAGCTCGGCCTTCGAGCCGAAGTGGGCGTACAGGGCGCCGTTGCTCACCCCCGCGGCCGCGGCGATGTCGGCCACCCGCGTGCCGTCGTAGCCGCGCCTGGCGAAGGTCTCGGCCGCCGCCTGCAGCAGCCGCTCCCGGGTCTCGGCGGCGGTGACGCCCGCGATCCGTCCCATGGGCTAATTAAAAGAACGTTCATTTGATATGTCAATGGGCCGTACGAGGTGCGGCGGTTGTTGTCTGGCGCCGTCGAACTTGAGAGTTCGGCGCGGATCTTGAGAGTCGACTTGAGAGTAGGGAGTCGAAGGTGAGAGGTGGGTTCCCCCCTCGGCGCCTGGCGTTGGTGGTTGAGCCGCAGCCGGATGAGTCATTCTCCTCGTGGGTTGATCGGATGGCGGTGCGGAACGGATGTCCCTCGTGGACACTCGTCGAGTCGCTGGGGCTCGATGTGCGAGGGCTGTCTGGCGATGTCCGCTCACTGGCGTATGGCGTCGTCGCGACCCCGGAGATGTACGAGAGAGTCAGAGCCGCTACCGGGATAGGCGCCGAGGTCGTGCGCGCTATGCATCTAGAGGTGTTCAGTGGGTCCGCTGTGGACCTGGCGGGCGTCCGCATTGGCGACAAGGAGTCTGTGCGCCGGGCGGAGACCCGTGAGTGGGCTCAGTTCTTCGGTAGCCGGGTGTGCCCGAAGTGCTTGGCTGCCTCAGGGGGAGCATGGCAACTGTGGTGGAAACTGAGCTGGGCCGCCGTTTGCCCTGTCCATCGGATACTGCTGGTGGATCACTGCCCGCGATGCCGTGTCCGTCTACGCCGGGGTTCTACTGGCCGGGTACGTGGCCTCTCTCGCACAGGGGTACCCGCGCCGCTACAGTGCAGCTCGACCGTGAGCGGGGCTGTTTGTGATCAGCTCATTTCCCGGATCGGGATCAGCGCAGTGAGCAACGATCTCGCCCATGGGCAACGGTTGATGTTGGAAGTGGCGATGCGCCGCCGTCCTGCGCTGATCGCAGGTCAGATGGTGACCGCCGGGCAGTGGTTCGCGGCCTTGAAGGCGGTGGCGATGCTGGTCCGGCTGGGAGTGCCGGCGATTGTGCCCCTGCTGGGTGCGATGCCTTCGGATGCTCGGCGTGCAATAGCCGCAGAAGCCACAGGATCCCGGTGGAATCGGGCGGGGGCGGTAGGTCGCTTCGGGATGGCTCCGCAGACTGCGTTAGTGGCGACGGGACAGTCGCCCAACGCCCTGCGCGCCCTGGCCGAGCTGGGTGTCGCTGACGCGGCGCGGGCCGCCGGGGTGCCGTTTCACGGCATCTTCAACCTGCGTACTCCCTCCGGCGGTCACATCGCCCGCGCGCTGCCCGCTACCGTCAGCCCGCTGCTCGGCTTTCACCGCGCCGACCTGCACCGGGTGCTCCTGGACGCGGTGCCCGCCGGGTGGGTGCGTACCGGTGCGCACGTGACCGCCGTCCGCCAAGACGCCGATCAGGTCACCGTCAGCTACGGCACCGAGGAATTGAGGGCCGACCTGGTCGTGGCCGCCGACGGAGTGCGCAGTACGGTCCGGCATCTGTTGTGGCCCGAGGCCCCCGGCCCCAGGTTCTGGGGCAACACCGTCTGGCGGGGCATCGCCCACGCGGGCGGCGTCGACGCCGCCATGACCCTGGGCCGTGGCCAGTACTTCCTGACCATGCCGGTCGGACGCGGCCGGGTGTACTGGGCGCTGGGCGCTCGCGCCGACCGGCCCGGCGTGCGCTACGACGACGAGCTCGCCGAGGTGCGCCGCCGCGTCCAGGGCTGGCACGACCCGATCCCCCACCTGCTGGAGGCGACCCCGCCCCGGGAGGTCCTGCATCACGACATCATCGACCTGGACCCCCTGAGGGAGTACGCGCGAGGAAGGGTGGTCCTGCTCGGCGACGCCGCCCATGCCATGCATCCCGACATGGCCCAGGAAGCCGCCCAGGCGCTGGAGGACGCCGCCGCACTGGCCGAAACCGGTGACGTCCCTGCGGCGCTGGCCCGCTACGACAAGCAACGACGCCCCCGTACCCAGACCATCGTCCAGCAGGCACGTACCAAGGGCCTGGGATCCACCTCGGGCAACGTCGTCGGCTACCACCTGCGAACGACCGCCCTGCGCCTGGTCCCCTCCTCACGCTGGCCCGCCCTGGCCGCCAAGGCCCTGGCCCCGGTATGGGACTGGACGCCACCGCCGCTGCCCCGCTGAAGAATCCCCTCCGGGCGCCGGGGCGGGGTCGTGTCGCCGGAGGCCGTGGAAGGACGGTGCCCTTCGCCGGCGGTCGGTGTACCGGTGCCCGGACGAGGTTGTTAGGGTGTGCGGCGGTGCGCCGGGAAGTCTGGTCGGCAGTTCTTCACGCACGTCCCGCTACCGCACCGGAGCCCCGATGAACCTGCTGCTGGCCTACTCCGCGCTGTTGCTGCTCGCGGTCCTGGTCTCCAACCTGGCCAACCGGACGATCCTGTCGACCGCGGCACTGTTCCTGCTGGCCGGGTTCGTCCTGGGCGACGGGGTCAGCGGGCTCATCCCGCTGACCCCGGGCGATCCGGTGGTGGCCACGCTGGCCGAGCTGGCGCTGTTCGCGGTGCTGTTCACCGACGGCATGCGGGTGGGCTGGACCGACCTGCGCCATGCCTGGCGGCTGCCCGGCCGTGCCCTGGGCTGGGGCCTGCCGCTCACCCTGATCATCACCGCCCTGACGGCGCACTACCTCGTCGGGCTGGGCTGGATCGAGTCACTGCTCATCGGGGCGATCCTGGCCCCCACCGACCCGGTGTTCGCCGCCGCGCTGGTCGGCAACGAGCGGGTGCCCCCTCGGCTGCGCCAGCTGCTGAACGTGGAATCCGGCGTCAACGACGGCCTTGCGCTGCCGTTCGTCATGGTGTTCCTCGCCATCGCGGCCGGTTCGGCCGATCTGCACCTGGGCGAGCTGGCCCTGGAGCTGGGCCTGGGCGTGCTGATCGGCGTCGCGGTGCCGTGGGCGGCCATCATGCTGGAGCGCACCCGCTGGTTCTCGGCCTCCCACCACTACGAGCCGCTCAACGCGGTGGCCATCGGCCTGCTGGTGCTGGCCCTGGGCAAGGCCACCCACGGCAACCTGTTCCTCGCCGCCTTCTCCGCCGGTATCACGGTGGCGACCTTCGGAGAGCGCCAGCGCGAATCCTTCGAGCAGTTCGGCGAGCTCGTCGCCGAGTTGCTCAAACTGGCCGCGCTGCTGGTCTTCGGCGTGCTCATCTCCCCGGCCCTGCTGGCCTCGGTGGGCTGGCAGGGATGGCTGTTCGCGGTCCTGGCCCTGGTGCTGGCCCGCCCCCTGGCCATCTGGCTGTCCTTCCTGCGCTCCGGGCTCGGCACCCGGGAGGTGGCGGCCGTGATGTGGTTCGGCCCCAAGGGCTTCGCCTCGGTCGTCTACGCCCTCATCGTGCTCAACTCCGCCATCACCGCGGCCGAGCAGGTGTTCACCCTGGTCGCCGTGACCATCGTGCTGTCGATCCTGCTGCACTCCTCCACCGACGTCGTGGTGGCCCGCTGGTTCGACGACGAGCGCGAAACCCCCGCCTGGCACGACACCGTCCGCCGGGTCCGCACCCGGCTGCGCGGCGGCAGAGGCATGCGCGACAACGAACCTGACGAGGCGCCCTAGCCTCGCCCCGGCCGTTCTCAAGGGTCTCGGTAACCGATAGATCATCGCCAAGGGATCGGGCAGTGCCGGGAGTACGCCGACGGGTCCGGGCCGAGACAGCCGGTGCGCCTGGGGCGATATGACCGCCACATGCCAAGGAAACAGTGGTTCACGGCCGCGGCCGGTCTTCCCATGAGTGAAGATCACTGGAAGACGTTCCGGTCCCGGCTGCGATCGGCCGTTACTTCCGGTCGCACCGATGCGTGTCGAGCGGGCGGCTGCGGCGTGGATGTGGTGCGCTGAAGGTCATGGGCGCCGACTACGCCGACCACAGGGAGTGCCGGGTACCGATGAGGTTGTCACGCTTGCGAGGCAGGCTGAACGCTCTGGGCGAGCACCTGGGCACCCAGCTGTGGCCGCTGCCCACCCTCGGTGTCGGACTTGCCGTCGCCTTGGGGATAAGCCTGCCCCAGCTGGACGCGCGGATCCACGACGACCTGCCGCCATGGCTGAGGAACTATCTGTTCGGCGGAGAGGCGGGAGCGGCCCGCACGGTGCTGGACGCGATCGCCAGTTCGCTGATCACCGTCACGGCGCTCACCTTCTCCCTCACCGTGGTGACGCTGCAACTGGCCAGCAGCCAGTTCTCGCCTCGGCTGCTGCGCACCTTCACCCGTGACCGGTTCGTCCAAACCACCTTGGCGCTGTTCCTGGCGACGTTCACCTACGCGCTCACCGTGCTGCGTACCGTGCGTGCCACCGGCGACGCACAGGAGATGTTCGTCCCCCAGGCGTCGGTGACGCTGGCCTTCCTCCTCACCGTGGCCAGTGTGCTCAGCCTCGTGCTGTTCCTGTCGCACCTGGCGCAGGAGATCCGCGTTGAGACGATGCTCCGCAACGTCCATGCCGACGCCGACCGGACCGTCCGGCGGCTCCTGCCCGAGCCCCCCTCTCCTCGGGAGCAGGTAGTCGCACCGCCGAGACCTCCCGCGGACGCGGTTCCTCTGCCGGCCGGCGCCTCGGGCTTCCTGAGCGGGGTGGACGAGGTGTCGTTGCTGGCCGCCGCCTTCGAGGCGGACGCCGTCGTGCTCATCCAGCACCATCCTGGTAGCTCGCTGGTCGCCGGTACGCCGATCGGGTTCGGCTGGCCACACGGCGCGGGTCCCTTCCCCTCCGACGTCCTTGCCCACCTCAGGCAACGGGTGGCCACGGCGGTCTCCACCGGTTTCGAACGTACCGGCGCTCAGGACATCGGTTTCGGACTGCGCCAGCTCACCGATGTGGCCACCAAGGCCCTGTCCCCGGGGATCAACGACCCGACCACCGCCGTCCACGCGCTGAGCCACTCCTCGGCGCTGCTGTGCGAACTGGCCGGTCGTGACCTCGGCCCTCGGCTACTGCGCGACGATCGGGGCCGGGTCCGGGTCGTGCTGTGCCGCCCGCAGCTGGGTGATCTCCTGGAGCTCGCGGTGGCCCAGCCCCGGCGTTACGGCGCGAGCGATCCCTTCGTGCTGGCCCGGCTGTCATCGCTGCTGCGCGAACTCGCCTGGTGCGCGGGCCGTGAGCATCGCCAGACGGTCGCCGGCCAGCTCGCCCGGCTGCGCACCACGATCGCCGCACAGGACTTCGACGCCACCGAACGGGCCTGGCTGGCCGAACTGACCGAGCAGGTCGATCAAGCCATGGCCGGCCGCTGGCCCCCCGGCGGCAGCACCTCATGAGCCAGGGGACTTCCCAGCCCTCGGCACCGAGGTGCTGCCGGCCCTATCGCCTATCGACAGTCGCCCTAGGCTGGTGCAGACCATGACAGGTCATCTGTTCCTGGCGCGATGGAAAACCTCGCCGGGGCACCCGCCGCGGGGAGGCGGGCAATCAGGTGAGTGACTCCAGGACGGCGATCGCGGCTTTCGTACCGTCTTCGCCGCGGACGGCCTCAGCGAGCCGGTCGGCGCGCCGGGCCATGGTCTCCTCGGTCGTGGCCTGGCGAATCGCGGCGGCGAGCCTCTGCGCGCTGAGGTGGCGTTGCGGCAGGGGCGCGGGGACCACGCCTGCGGCGTGGGCGCGGGCGGCCCAGAACGGCTGGTCGGCGACGAAGGGGCAGATGACCTGCGGCCGTCCTGAGGCCAGCGCCGCACCGGTGGTGCCGCTGCCACCGTGGTGGACGATCGCGGCCATGCGCGGAAACAGTCGGTCGTGCGGGGCCTGGTCCAGCACGAACACCTCTCAGGAACGGGGCCAGGGCTTGCCGATTGAGCAGTTCCTCAAACACCTGGCAGGCTTGGCCGGCCCCCCTCAGACCGGGGGTCATCTTCACAGGTGGCGAGGTGGTTGTCTCAAGTGAGGCGCAGGCTGCCCCGGGCCTTGGGGCCAGATGACTGACAGCAGCATCGGTTCGGGTCAGCGGTCGTGGTCGGCGTTGCGCCACCACGCGAGGGTCGCTGCCACGCCGGCTGCGCCGGTGGCCAGGACGAGCAGGATGCCGGCCGGGCCTGGCGGGTCGTGGCCGGGCCCGGTGATGCCCGCGTACAGGCCGGGGACCGAGTAGGGGAACCAGGCGCCGAAGCCGAGCGCGGCGATGATCTGGGCGGCGAAGGCCAGCACGAACAGCACACCGACCGCCGCCAGGTAGCCGCGGCCGATGCTGGCGGCCAGCGCCAGCGGTGTGGTCAGCACCGCCGACAGCGCGGTGGCGACCAGGATCTTCGCGATACCGGACGCGATGGCCTGCGTCGACCAGCCGGGCAGGGCCAGCAACGCGCCGAGCAGCAGGCCGCCGGCGATCGTGCCTGCGGCGAGCAGCAGGGCCCAGGCGGCGGTGAGGGTGAACTTGGCGGCCACGATGGTGGTGCGGGAGGTGGGCAGGGCGAGCAGGTCCTTGGCGGTGTGGTCGCTGAACTCGCGGCCGAACACCCAGATGGCGATCATGCTGTAGACGAGCAGGCCGCCCACGGCGACCGCTTGGGCGAGCAGGGCCAGGTAGCCGGGCCAGTCGGCGCTGGCGCCGGACAGCTGGGCCTTGTCGCCGAGCAGTCCCAGCGCGCGGGCGCGGGCGGGGTCGGCCAGAATGAACATGAACAGCCCGCACACGAGGGTGACGAGGGTGAAGGCGAGCACGGTGAGAGCGGGCAGGCGGCTGCGTCGCGCTTTGAGCAGTTCGCTCCACAGCGCCTCACGCATGGTCGGCTCCGACGATGCGCAGGAAGTAGGCTTCCAGGTCCTCTTCCACCGGCCGGAGTTCGGTGAGGGGCACGCCCGCTTCGATCAGGATGGCGGCCACCTCCTCGGGCCGGGCCAGGGCGCGCGCGTCGGCCAGCAGCAGGCCGGGTTCGGGGTGGTAGCCGTGATCGCGCAGCACCCGGCCGGCTGTGGCGTCGTCGCGGGTGCAAACGTGTAGGTGGCGGTGCCGGTGCTGGTCCAGGCTGGTGGCGTCGTGTTCGGCCAGCAGCCGGCCCTGGTGCAGGATGGCGATGCGGCCGTTGAGGCGGGCGACTTCGGCCAGCAGGTGGCTGGAGATCAGCACGGTGGTGCCGTGCTCGCGGGCCAGGCCGGTCAGCAGGGCGCGGATCTCCACCACGCCGGCGGGATCAAGACCGTTGACGGGTTCGTCGAGGATGAGCAGGTCGGGGCTGTGGATGAGGGCTTTGGCCAGGACCAGGCGCTGCAGGTTGCCCATCGACAGGGTGCGTGCGCGCCGAGCGGCGTAGGCGGTCAGGGCCAGCCGTTCGATGATGTCCTCGACGTGCTGGCCGGGGTGTTGGAGGCGGCGCAGGCGGGCGTACAGGTGCAGGTTCTCGCGCACGGTCAGCTCCGGATAGGCGGCCGGGGCTTCGACCAGGTAGCCGGTACGGGCCCAGGCCGAACGCTGCCCGGCCGAGACGGCCGCCCCGAGCACCCTCGCCGATCCGCCGGTGGGGGCGATCATGCCGAGCAGAATGCGGATCAGTGTGGTCTTGCCGGCCCCGTTGAGTCCCAGCAGGGCGTAGATCTGGCCCGCGTGCACGCTCAGGTCGACGTCGTCGACCGCCAGGACGCCGGGATAGCGCTTGGTCAGGCCGCACACCTCGATGACCGGGGCCCCTGCGCTGTTCATCGGCGTCATCGCCGGGTGATGAGCATGAACAGCGCCCAGATGAGCAGCGCGCCCTGCAGGATGATGTCGCGCCAGGCCAGCCGGGGTTCGGCCTGGATGGCGTAGGACATGGTCTTGATCGGCGTGATGGGCGGCGCTGGCGCCCGGTCCGGCGCGAGCGGCCGGGTGAAGCGGTGGAAGAGCACCTGGGTCAGGGTGAGGCCGACCAGCAGGCCGGTGATGAAGCTGAGGTGCTCCAGCCCGACGGCGGCCAGCAGTGCGACCAGGGTGATCATGAGCAGCAGCAGGATGTCGTCGAACCAGCGCAGGAAGCCGCCGCCGTCGTGCACGGCGGCGATGCGCTTGATGCGGGTGGCGTACGGCACGGCGAGCAGGGTGGCGAACTTGATCAGCGCCTGCAGGATGTACAGGCCGAGCAGGATCTTCAACGTGATCTCCATCGCTCACGCCTCCACGACGGTGTTCGGGCTGCGCAGGCGGGCACCGGCGGCGATGATCCAGGCGAAGCCGACCAGCAGGGCGGCGTGTTCGAGCAGCCCGCCGATCACGAAGTTGACCGTCTGAAGCCAGCCGCGCTCACCGGTGCCGAGTTGGCTGGCGTCGTGGCGCAGCAGGCTGTAGCCGGGCCGGGTGGCACCGGCGGTAAGGATCAGGGCTGGGACGAGCACGCCGACGGCGATGCCGCAGGTGAGCAGGATGGTGGTCGGGCGCATCGGGCAGTGGCCTCCTAGCTCCGCGATCATTGATCGCGGGCCGACCAGACTTCCCGGCTCTCCGACACCCGCGCCCCACAGGAAGGGCGCGATCTTTGTTGCCTGGAATGTAACACCTGGCCGCCCGCCCGGCCAGGTGCCCCCAACCCTTAGCCCTTGATGAAGCGGCGGATCATGTACCGGCGGACAGGGGGCAGGGCGGCCAGCCGCAGCGGCAACTGGCTCAGCCACAGCAACACCGGGTTGGTGGGGGCGTAGACGCCTTTGACGCGGCGGCCGAGTTTCTGCTTGCGTTCGGCCTCGGGCCGGAGGGCCGCCTCCCAAGCTGCCAGCGCCGCGGGAATGTCGCCGGGGCGGGCGGCCAGTTCGGTGCCGAGGCGATCGGCGCCGCCGACGGCCAGGGCGGAGCCGTACCCGGCGAACAGAGTGACGCACCAGGCGGCGTCGCCGAGCAGCACCACCCGGCCTTTGCTCCACGACGGTGCGACGACCTGGCTGATGGTGTCGAAGTAGACCGAATCGGCCCGCGCCAGCCCGGTCAGGACGTCGGGGATGACCCAGCCGAGGTCGCCGTAGACGCGCCGCAGTTCGGTGGCCACGTCCTCGCCTGGCCGGGCGTGGGCGGTACGGTAGCCGAAGAAGGCGACGTTGCGCCCGTCGGGAATGCTGATGACCGCGACCGTGCGGCCACCGCAGGACAGGGTGCCGGTGGCGCCGGGCGCGATGGTGGCAGGGCGCCGGTCGAGCATGTAGACGGCCACCTTGTGCTCCAGGTCGAGCAGGAAGTCCTCCTGCGGGCCGAACAGCAGGGCGCGGGTGGCCGAGTGCAGGCCGTCGGCGCCGATCAGGAGGTCGGCTTCCTCGATGGTGCCGTCGGTCAGGCTCACGCGTACGGCGCGCTCGTCTTGGTCGACGGTGGTGAGGGTGGTGCCGAAGCGGATCTCGGTGTGGCTCTCGACCCTCTCGTACAGGACGGCTTCGAGGTCGCCGCGCAGGATGGTGATGGAGCGGGGGCCGGTGACGGCGGCGATCGTGGCGCGATCCAGAGAGAAGCGGCGTTCGCCGTTGGGTTTGTGGTAGACGAGTTCGTCGGTGACGAAGCCCTTGGCGAGCAGGTCTTCCACAATGCCCATGTGTTCGGCGGCGTCGTAGCCGATGCCGCCGAAAGTGACGGCGTAGCCGCCGCCGCGACGGGCGGGGGCGCGTTCGACGATGAGGGTTTCCCAGCCGGTCTGGTGCAGGCGCAGGGCGGTGGCCAGGCCGGCGATGCCGGCTCCGATGATGACGGCGCGCATGAAAGTCGTGTCCTCCTTAGTGGGAGAGCTGGTCGAGCAGCCGCTGTTCAGCGGCGGCATCCAGCCAGGTGTCGGGGGAGGGCGCGTCGGCGCGGGGGGCCGGGTCGCCTTCGGCCTGCAGCCAGGCCCAGGTGTCGGCGAGGGTCTGCCGGAGCGGGCGCGTGGTGAGTCCTTGGGCCAGGGCGGCGCTGACGTCGGCGTCGTGCATGCCGCTCGGCACGCTGCCGTCCGGCATGCGCAGCCCGAACTCCATGCCGAGCGGCAGGCCGTACTCGCCGAGCAGGTCCGGCTCGGCCCACACCAGTTCGGTGTCGAAACCGGTGACCTGCAGCGCGGTGGTGAGCAGGTCGCCGAGGGTGATCGCGCCAGGTGGGCCGGTCACGGTGAAGGTGCCGCTCAGGCCTCGTTCGGCCGATCGGAGCATCCAGGTGGCCAGATCCCGGACGTCGAGGTACTGCAGGGGTGTGCCGGCGGGGGCGGGTGCCAGGACGCGCCCGCCCTTCTCCAGGCGGCGCAGCCACCAGGGGATGCGGCCGACGTCCTCGTATGGGCCGAGGATCATCCCGGCTCTGGCCAGCAACGCGCGTCCGCTGAAGGATTCGAGGACGGCGAGTTCGCCGCCGCGCTTGGCGACGGCGTAGTCGGCGTCGTCGGTGCTGGCGGGGTCGCCGTCGACGAGCGCGGCGTGCTCGTCTGCGTGCGCGGGCCAGGGCCAGCGGTGCACGCCGCGGCTGGAGACATACCCGTAGTGGCCTGCGCGATCGGCCAGCAGTCGGGCGGTGTCGCGCACCACGCGCGGTGCCCAGGCCCGGGTGTCGATGACCGCGTCCCACTCCTGGCCCGCGAGGGCCTGCCGTACGGCCTCGGGGTCGGTGCGGTCGGCGAGCAGCGCCCGCACGCCGGGTGCGGGGTCGCGGCCGAGACCGCGATTCAGCGTGCTCACCTCGTCGCCGTGCTCGAGCGCGGCCTCGACGATGGCGCGGCCCACATGGTGAGTGCCGCCGAGGACGAGCAGTTTCATGATGCTCCAGGGGTGAGGGGCAGCCAGAGGACTGGCGGGTGCTGGCGGTCGTGGAAGATCTCGCGGTCGGACGCGTTCAGGTCTGTCCCGCTCGCGAGGGGCTGCCGGTGCCGGCGCCTCAGGTGGCCAGTTCGCCGCCGAGCCACAGCTGGGCGCGCGGCCAGCTCAGCGTGCCGTCGGCGTCGGCCGGGTCGATGACGAACCCGTCGAAGCGGCCACCGGAACCGGCCGTGCCGCGCAGGCTCCGGTGCAGCACCTGGTAGCCGTGCTCGGCCGGCAGCGCAGGGAGCCGGTCCAACGCGTTGCCGCGGCCGTACGGTCTGCGCAGCAGCACCAGAGGCGGACGATGCTGCCCGGCCGGGTGGTAGTGCGTGGCCGGCAGCCGTACATCGTCGGCGGCCGGGATCTCCCCATCGCGCCGCCCCCGCATCCGGTGACGCGGGGGGAGGGGGGCACGCCGTACAAGCGGCTGAGCAAAGTCATGGCCGGTCACCTTCCTGGCGACGTAGATGAGCTGTCACATCGCCGACCAGGCTTCCCGGCACACCATCGAGCCTCTCGGGAGAGGCCGACGCAAAGGACTATACCGAATTTTCAGAAATTTCTGAACACTCCGGATATTCGATATTCTGCTTCTGCGAGGAGGCTATGTGAACGACAGGCATGAGCAGTGGCAGGCGGCCGAACGGCTGGCGCTGACCCTGATCGAAGGCGGGCTCCAGCGCATGTCCGCACGCACCCTGGCGATCTTCCTGTTCACCGACCAGGACAGCGTCACCGCCGGCGAGATCGCCGAGCGGCTGAAGGCCAGCGCGGGCTCGGTCTCGGGCTCGATCAAATCCCTGCTGACGGTCGGCCTGATCGAACGTCTGCCCTCACCCGGCAGCCGCCGGGAGCACTACCGGCTGCGCGACGACGCCTGGGCCACCCTGTTCACCAGCCAGAACACCGTCATCCAGACCATGCTCCAGGCTACGGCAGCCGGGATCACCGCCACCAAGGAGGGCGACCCCGCCCATCAGCGTCTGACCCAGATGCGCGCCTTCCACGAGTTCCTGCTCGGTGAACTGCCCGCTCTGCTGGACCGCTGGCATCGGCAGAGCGGCTGACCCGATCCACCGCTCCGCCTGATCAGGGTCATCGATAGACGGTTATGTCGCCGATGACGGGCATGCGAACATGGCGATCCATGACGATCGTGGAGCGCGAGACGGCCACCGCCTACCTGGCGGAAGGGCTGGTGGAGTATCGCCTGAAGGGTGAGAGCCCCGAGACGGTCGTGATCTTCCACGGTGGTCACATGCGGGCCGCCCTGGCCCTGGGCGAGGAGGTCTTCACCACCTCGGGCCCCTCGGGCCATCAGGTGCTCGTCCCCTCCCGCCCGGGATATGGGCGCACCCCTCTGGTCACCGCCACCACGCCCGCCGCCTTCGCCGACCTCACCGCGCGCCTGTGCGACGAACTGGGCATCGAGCGCATCGCCGCGGTGGTGGGCATCTCGGCGGGCGGGCGCACCGCCCTGACCATGGCCGCCCGCCACCCGGACCTGGTGTGCCGGGTGATCTTACAAAGCGCGGTCGGTTTTGGCCCCTGGCCCGACCGGCGCACCCGCCTGGCCGGCCGCCTGGCGTTCGGCGCCCGCGCCGAAGCCGCCACTTGGGCGGCGGTACGGCTGCTGATGCGCGCGGCGCCGCGGGCGGGGTTGCGGTTGTTGCTGCGTGATCTGTCCACCCGGCCGGTCGGGCAGGTCATGGCCGGCCTGAGCGAGCACGACCGGGCCGAGCTGGTCGCGTTGTTCACGCTCATGCGCTCAGGGGAGGGCTTCGTCAACGACATGCTGCCCGTGCCCGACTGCGCCGGGCAGGTCACCCAGCCGACCCTGATCATCGCCAGCCGCACCGACCGCTCGGTCCCCTTCGCCCACGCCGAGTCCCTGGCCGCGACCATCCCGCGGGCCGAGCTGGCCGAAAGCCGCGCTGACGGTCACATGATCTGGTTCGCCCCCGACTACCCGACGATCGCGCGCAGGATCAAGGATTTCCTCGCCACGGCCTGAACATCTGCGGCGACTCTTCTACCCCGCAACCGAATGGCAACGGATGAGACACCACCCCAGGCTCACCGTTCCGTTCCTCCTGGATCCTCCGAAGGCCCAGTAAGGCGAACGTGGTGACCCCAGCGAGGAGCGGGTATGGCCTGCGCGGCAAGATGACCGGGTGATGCATCGCTTTGCCTCCCAGGCCCTGCTGGACCGGTTCCAGCACCCGGCCCAGGTCATCGTGACTGCGTTCGCCGCCGCCGCGGCGGCCGGCACCGGTCTGCTGGCCACCCCGTGGGCGGCCGAGTCCGGCGTCGAGCCCCGGCTGATCGACGCGTTGTTCACCGCGGTCTCGGCGGTGTGCGTGACCGGGTTGGTGACCGTGGACACCGCCAGCCACTGGTCGGCCTTCGGCGAGGTCGTCATCATGGTGCTGATCCAGGCCGGTGGCCTGGGCATCATGACGCTGGCCACCTTGTTCGCGATGATGATCTCCGGGCGGATCGGCCTGCGCGCCCGGATATGGGCCCAGGCCGAGACCAAAACCCCGCAGCCGCGCGATCTGCGCCGGGTGATCGGCAATGTGGTGCTGTTCACCCTGGCTTGCGAGGCACTGATCGCCATCGCGCTCGCCGCCCGGTTTGCCATCGGCTACGGCGAGCCGCCCGGCCGCGCCGCCTACCTGGGCCTCTTCCATGCCATCTCGGCGTTCAACAACGCCGGTTTTGGACTGTGGCCCGACAACCTGATGCGGTTTGCCACCGACGCGTGGATCTGCCTGCCGATCGCCGCGGCCGTCGTCGTCGGAGGCCTGGGCTATCCGGTGATCTTCGAGCTGCGCCGCTCCTGGCGCCGGCCCAAACGGTGGTCGGTGCTGACCCGCATCACCGTCACCACCACCTTGGTCCTGCTGGTCGCGGGCTTTGCGGTCTTCACCATCACCGAGTGGGCCAACCCCAAGACCCTCGGCCCGATGGGCGTGGGCGCCAAGCTGCTGGCCGGCTTCTTCACCGGCGCGATGCCGCGCACCGCCGGATTCAACAGCCTCGACATCGCCGCCATGTACCCGACCAGCTGGCTGGCCACCGACGTTTTGATGTTCATCGGCGGCGGCAGCGCCGGCACCGCCGGCGGCATCAAGGTCACCACCTTCGCCGTGCTGGCCTACATATTGTGGGCCGAGCTGCGCGGCGAGACCCACGTCAACGCCGGCCACCGCCGCCTGGCCGCCACCGTGCAGCGCCAGGCACTGGCCATCGCCCTGCTGGGCCTGGGCCTGGTCATCATCGCCACCTACGCGCTGCTGGCCCTGACCCCGCACGGTCTGGACAAGGTGTTGTTCGAAGTGGTCTCGGCGGTCGCCACGGTGGGCCTGTCCACGGGCATCACCGCCGACCTCACCTCAGCCGGGCAACTCATCATCACCGCGCTCATGTTCGCCGGCCGGGTCGGCCCGGCCACCTTGTTCTCCGCGCTGGCGCTACGCGATCGCACCCGCCGCTACGAACTGCCCGAGGAGAAGATCATCGTCGGCTGAACCGCCCACCCCGCAGTTCCCCATCACCTCGACCTGCGCATCCACCCCGAGCCCGTACCAAAGACCGCCTTTTCAGCCGCGATCATTTCCCGGAAAGACCTCCTCGCCACCAGGTGAGCGTTCACCCAGCCCCCGGCCTGCGGCTGCGGCCCACACCAGGCCGGCCGGGGGGTTCACATCAGGTAGCGCAGCCACAGGTAGGGCGTCACCAGCGCCACCGTGACGAAGGCGACGACGAGGCCGTACCTGGTGAACTCCCAGAAGCTGATCGGGGTGCGGTTGCGGGCGGCGATGCCGATGATGACGACGTTGGCGGCGGCGCCGACGGCGGTGGCGTTGCCGCCCAGGTCGGCGCCGAAGGCCAGCGCCCACCACAGCACCTGCGCCTGGTCGTTGCCGCCGTTGGCCTGCACCAGGTCGGCGACGATCGGGCTCATCGTCGCCACGTACGGGATGTTGTCCACGATCGCCGAGATGCCGCCCGAGGCCCACAGCAGGCCGATCGCGGTCAGCCCCAGCCGGCCCTCGGTCGCGCCGACCGCGGCCTGGGAGATCTGGCCGATGACACCGGTCTCGACCAGGCCGCCGACCATGACGAACAGTCCCATGAAGAACACCAGGGTGGGCCACTCGACCTCGGCGATGGCCTGCTCGGTGGTGACCTTGGTGGCCGCCACCAGGACCCCGGCGCCGAGGATCGCCACCACCGAGGGCTCGTAGTGCAGCACCGGGTGCAGCACGAAGGCGGCCATCACCACGGCGAGCACGATCAGGCTCTGCCACAGCAGGGTGCGGTCGGCGATGGCCTCGCGCTCGTCCAGGGCCATGATGCCGGCGGCGCGTTCGGGATCGTAGACGAACGCCTTGCGGAACAGGATCCGGCACAGGCCGACGAACACCACGACCAGGACGACGACCATCGGTGCCATGTGCACGAGGAAGTCGTTGAAACTCAGCCCGCCCCGGCTGGCGATGATGATGTTGGGCGGGTCGCCGACCAGGGTGGCGGCCCCGCCGATGTTGGAGGCCATCGCCTCGGCGATGAGGAACGGCACCACCGGCAGCGCCAGGCGCTGGCACACCAGGAACGTCACCGGCGCGATCAGCAGCACCGTGGTGACGTTGTCCAGCAGCGCCGAGGCGAGCGCGGTGATGAGCACCAGCAGCACCATCAGCCGGAACGGGCGTCCCCTGGCCCGCTTGGCCGCCCAGATGGCCAGGTACTCGAAGACCCCGGTCTGCTTCAGCACCCCGACGATGACCATCATGCCCAGCAGCAGGAAGATGACGTTCCAGTCGATGCCGCTCTCGGGGGAGAAGAACGCCGCCTGCGCGTCGCTGGCGTGGACGGCCAGCATGATCCCGGCTCCGCCGAGGGCGGAGGCGACCCGGTGGATCCGCTCGGTCGCGATCAGCGCATAAGCGCCGAGGAAGACCGCCACCGACAGCCAGGCCAGAGCCGTCACGACTCCAGCACCCCGTCCATGAGCGCCTGCAGCGTCACCGCGCCGAGCAGGCGGCCCTGGTCCACCACGGCCACCAGCGGGCTGTGGGTACGGGCCATCAGCGCGGCGATCTCCAGCACGGTGGCGTCCGGGTCGGTGACCGGTAACTCGCGCGGCGTGGGCGGCAGCGCCTGGCGCACGGTCTGGTCGGCCACGTCGCGCAGGAAGGCGTCGGCGTGGGCCTCGTCGATCACCCGGGCCAGCGCGGGGTCGTCCTGGCAGTAGCCGGGCACCGCCAGGGCCAGCACCTGGGTGCCCGCCAGGATGCTGAGCGGCAGCCCGCCGGGGTCCACCACGATCAGGCCCGGCAGGTCTTGGTCGGCCAGCAGCCGGGCGGCGTCCAGGACGGAGGTGTCGAGGGTGACGGTGGGGAAGTCGGCGAGCAGGTCGCGAGCACGCATGAGGGCCCTTCCGGGGTCGACGGCAGAACTGCCGACCAGACTTCCCGGCTCACCTTCGACGGACCCTATCAACGATCGCCGATCCGAGAGAGGGTGGGCCGGTGTCCAGCATCGAGGCGAGCGGCCTGACCAAACGCTACGGCCGGGTACTCGCGGTCGGCGAGGTCTCCTCGCGGGTCGAGCCGGCAGATATCTACGCCCTGCTGGGGCTCAACGGCGCGGGCAAGACGACCCTGATCCGCATGCTGCTCGGCATGATCACCCCCACCGGCGGGACGGTTAGCGTCCTGGGCGCCGCGGTCGGGCTCGGTGAGCGCTCGGCCTGGGCTCGAACCGCTACCTGGTGGAAGCGCCCGCCGCCTATCCCGAACTGACCGTCCGGGAGAACCTGGAGGTCGTTGCCCGGCTGCGCCGCATGCCCGGCCATGTCGGCGACGTTGTCGACGTCATCGACCGTCTGGCTCTGACCCCTTACGCCGACCGCCGCGCCCGCACCCTGTCCATGGGCAATCCGCAGCGCCTGACCCTGGCCAAGGCCCTCATCGGCCGGCCCGACCTGCTCATCTTGGACGAGCCCGTCAACGGCCTGGATCCTGACCAGGTGTGCGAAATCATCAGCTCGCATCGCCGCCTGTCCGGATTCAGCCGGCGCAGCCAGGAGTGAGACCGCGCCTCGGCCCCCGGAAGGTGGCGGCTGCGCGGAGCGGGCCGCGACGCCCGCTACCTCACCCGCAAACTCATCGCCCACCGCTCCCGGGCGCGCTTATAACGAAGGGGGCTTCCCTGGTTCTCCGCTATCGAAAACGTCCGACTACGCGCGGCAACACACCAACCGCGATTCCCCTCTCTCAGCAGAGATGCCGGAGAAACAGTCGAAGGGGCGACCGAACCGAGTTCGGCTCGTACTGTCACCTTGAATGACGTTCGGTCGCCTTGGTTAGACAGCTATCTAATTGACAGTGCGCAGGTGGGAGCGGCACCCCACTGCCAAGTTCGATGGCCCCAGACACGGTGGTTGTCCGAGGGTCCTGTCCGTCTCGCTGGGATGCCGGCCCCGCTGCGACGCGGCGCACTCCTCAGATCCCCATGGGTCAGAATGTGCCGATGACGATGTCCGCTGACGACTCCGGTCCGGCCCGGATCGTGACGGCCGTTCTTCGCGACGGCGATCGGGTGTTGCTGTGTCATCGAAGCGCCGGACGCCGTTGGTATCCCGACGTGTGGGACCTGCCGGGCGGTCATGTCGAGGAGGGGGAGGATCCGAAAGAGGGCCTTGTCCGCGAGCTTCGGGAGGAGCTGGGAATCATGGCATCGGAGCCGTCCGGCCCGCCGATGTGCGAGATCCGGGCCGCGACGTTCGACATGCGGATCTGGTTGGTCGACAGGTGGACCGGAACACCCGTCAACGCCGCGCCTGACGAGCACGACGCCGTGGCGTGGTTCGGGACACCCGACCTTGACGGCCTGCGTCTCGCCCACGAGTCGTATCTCCCGATGCTCACCGCCGTGCTCGTCACGTGACGTCGCCCCGGAGGCCGGGGTGGACGCTCACCGGCGGATCCGCGTACCCGCGGCATGGTCTGGATCGCCGCAGGCGGCTCAGCGGCGGTGGGCCCAGATCACCCCGCTGTCGCCGGAAGATGTCGCACCGACCGCCCAGACGGAACGGGTCCCCGGCTGAGCGGCGAGGTCACGGACGGACGCGTGCCGGTTCGGCGGAGCCGGAAAGGCGCCGGACTCGACGCCGTCGGCGCCGATGTGCAGGAACCCGCTGCCGCCGCCCCCGGCGGGGTGGACGACCCAGGCCCCGCCCCCGCCGTCGGGCTCCGCCTGGGCACGGGGCTGGATGCCCGGTTCGCCGCGGACCTCGAAACCGAAGCCGCCCAGGTAGCCCGACAGCAGCAGGGTCTCGCCGCAGAAGGAGCGCCTCGCACCGCCGCACGGCCAGGCGATCCAGCCGACGGCCGTCACCCGGCCGGTCTCGCCGTCGACCGCGACATCCGTCAACTCCGAGATCTGGTCCGGGCGCGCGGACGGAATCGCGGGAAGCGCGACCATACGCCAGGCCGTGCCGCTCCAGCGGGCCAGAGCCGCCCTGCCCCGCGCCGAGCCCGACGCCCACTTGCCGTCGATCCCTTTGACCACGATCGGCGTGTCGACCTTGCGCCACACCGACCCGGTCAGGCGCCGCAGCGTGGACCGCGCCTTCCACCCGGCGCCACCGGCCGCGGAGAACGTGTTCGCGTTCTCGACGACCCACAGGTTCTCACCGATGGCGTACGCCCGATCCACCCGGCCGTGGCGCCATCGCTTCACCTGCCAGCGCCTGCCGTCCCACCGGGCGTAGCGCGACGCGCCGAACGCCCAGACCCTGGTGTCGGACGCCGACGTCAGCCGCTTCACCCGGAAGCCCGGCCCGGTGACCTGCCTGAAGGCGGACCGGCCGCCCTTGAGCAGGAGCGGCCGGGCGCGACCCGATCCGCGATCCGGGCGCCTCGTCCCGGCGACCCAGACCGCCCCGCCCGGCGTCACCGTCACCGCGTCGTAGGAGTCACGGGACTGGTCGTGGACGACGCCCCACCGACCGGCCGGTGCCACGGCGTGCGCGTCGGCGGATCCTGCGGTGACGAAGAAGGCGACGGCCGCAGCCGTGCCGCGAAACAACATCCCCATAAGAGGAAGACGCGCCTCTCGGGGGAAAGGTTCGCACCCGGCGAGGCGGGGGCGAGATCCGGACCTGCCACTCCACCGGCCCGGGTGCTCAGCGGTGATCCTGAGGCTCGACGTGACGGTGAGGGGCCAGGGAGGAGAGTCGGGTGGTGATGATCCCCGGCGGTCATCTGGTTGTTCCATGCAACCATCTGGTTGTATGGTCGAACCATGGCGGATGATCGCGAACTTCAGGAGGCCGTAGTTCGCTTCGTGCGGGCCTTCGGCCTTCACCGGCCGGACCGGACGCCCTGCGGGCAGCCCCTCCCGGCCTCGGAGGCCCACGCGCTGGGCGAGCTGGGCAGAGAGGGCGCGTTGCGGCAGAGCGAGCTGGCGCACCGGCTCCGGCTGGAGAAGAGCTCCACCAGCCGGCTGGTCACCCAGCTCATCAACCGTGGCTGGGCCGAACGGACCCCCGCGCCCGACGACGGGCGCGGCGTGCTGGTCCGGCTCACCCCGGACGGGGTGCAGGCCGCGGCCCGGCTGGCCGAGGCCAGGGCGAAGCGGTTCTCCGCCGTTCTGGAGCGTGTCCCCCAAGGCGAGCGTGCCGACGTGCTGCGCGCCCTGACCATCCTCACGGAGGCTGTCGATGAAACGTGAAAATCGGCGCGTCCAGGCGTTCGTCGCGGCGGTTGCGCTCGTCGTCGTGGCCGCGACGGCGTACGTGCTCACCGGCCGCGACGAACAACGGACGCCGGCCGCCCGGCAGGCCGAGATCGCGGCCAGGGGCCGGGCGGTGATGCCGTTCGACCTGGAGCGCACCACACACCGCTTCGCCGGGTCGGCCACCGGCGGCGTGCAGACGGTCACCTCCGAGGATCCGGCCGACACCGAGCAGGTCACGCTGATCCGCGAGCACCTGGCCGCCGAGGCGGCGAGGTTCGGCAAGGGCGACTACGGCGACCCCGCCTCCATCCACGGCGCCGGCATGCCGGGCCTGCGCGAGCTGGAGGAGGGCCACGACCGCATCGCCGTCCGCTACGCCGAACTGCCCGCGGGTGCCCAGATCACCTACACCACCTCCGACACGTCCCTGGTCACGGCGTTGCACGCGTGGTTCGACGCCCAGGTCGCCGACCACGGCCGGCACGCCGAACACGGCTGAACGGCCCCCGAACGCCTCGTTCTCCGCCGAATCCACGTATTCACCTCATACCTGGCTGGGGACCCGGGGACTACATCGGGAAGTGGCCGCGGCGGATCCGCCAGTGGCGGCCGGCCTTCAGGTGGTCGGCGATCGCGCGCTGGAGCACGGTGCGGCGCGGCAGCCGGTCGAGCGGCGTGGTCAGGGTACGGAACACGAACCGCAGCACCTCGACGTCGGCGTCCAGCCCTTCCGGCTCCTCGTACGGCTCCAGCTCGAACCTTCGCTGGAACCGGACGATGTTGGAGTCCTCGGGCAGGTACTCCAGCAGTTGCGGGTCCAGCAGCCACGAGCCACAGGCGAACGCCGTGTGGCGCTCGCCGGGGAAGTGGCGCGGGAAGAACGCGCGGGCCTCGTCGAGTGACGCCGTGACCGCCTCCGGGGTCATCGGCCCCGACTCGGGGATGTGCAGGTCGACGGTGGTGCCGCCCCGGTGGTGCTGCAACCGGCCCAGCTCGTAGACGGCGCCGCGCGCGTGCAGCGTCAGCCAGCTCTGCATGACCGGCCAGCCCTCGCCGCGCATCCGCCGGTCGACGGCGAGGTTGCGGCCCAGGTCCGCGAGGGTCGCCCACGACACGGCGTCGGCGATGCCGTGGTCGCGGTGGTACTGCGTGACGACGTCGACCAGGGCCAGGTACGCGTACACGTAGAGGTGCCGCCAGGCGGGGCTCCGTTCGCGGGGCAGCTCCGGACCGGGCGGCAGCCAGTCGCTTCCCCCGAGATCGGCGCGGACCAGGGCGATCGAGCGGTCGAGCAGCCAGCGCAGCTCCGGAGTCCACAGGGGGGAGCCGGGGTCGGGCCAGCCCGCCATGATCTCGGCGGCGTCGTCCGGCGGCACCGCGAGCCGGTCGAGGATCGCGGGCGCGTCGGCCCTGGCGGGCAGCGGGGCCGACGGCAGGTCCCCGGCGAGCCGGTGCACGCGGTCGACGTCCTCGACGGGCACCCCGAGCCGGGCGGCGACGGCGTCCAGATCCACGCGGGCGATCCTACCGGCCGGTGGGTTCGTCCCTCCAGCGCCGATTCCTTCGGCGCGAGCCGCGACGGCACGAGGCGGGACATCGCCCGCTCGACCCGCCCGGGCAGGGCGGAGCGAGAAGACCTCCCCGGGCACGGGGGACGCGTCCGGCGGTCAGCCCGCCCCGCCCCGCGGAATCGGGACGGCGTCTCCCCGGAACGGCGGCAGACCTGTTCGTTACCGGCCGTTGATCACATAGAGTGCCGTTCAAAGGCTGTCGGGAGCGTTGGTCATGAATCGGTCCCCGACACCCTTCGCCATCTTCGCAGCCGGATGATTCAAGGTTCGCTCACCAGGGGGCACGGGTGTTCCGGTGGATGACCAGGGCGGCCGTGTCCGTACCGCCGCCTAAGGACCGTGACGCGCAGGCGCGTGCCCACGGTGTCCGGCTGTTCACCGAGGCCCGCGAGGAGCTCAGCCGGGCGGACACGAAGGCGCAGGTCCTTCTCGGTGTCGCGGGGCTGGGCATCGGCGCGGTCGCCGGTGGCCTGATCGCGGGCAACTGGTCACCGCTGAAGCTGCACGCGGGTCTGCAGTGGCTGTGGTGGACGGGCGCGGTGTGCGCGCTCGCCGCACTGGTCTGCCTGGCGGGCGCGGTCTACCCGCGCATCACGAAGCGCGCGCTCGGTTTCACCTACTTCGGCGACATCGGCCGGTACGGCTCCGCCGCGGAGATCGCCAAGGCGCTGCGCAGGCACGACGACGAGGACCTGACCGTTCTGGCCGAACAGATCCGGGCGGTCAGCGTGCTCGTCACCAGGAAGTACCTGCTCATCCGGTGGGGTTTCTGGCTGCTCCTCGCCTCCATCGGATCGACGGTCGGCTCGGCGGTGATCCAGCTGGCCCTCTGACCCGCTCGCGTGGAGGAGGTGGAGAGCATCAGCTCGACACTGGCGCTGATCGGACGTTTCACGGAGAGCGACATCGCCACCGACTGGTTCCTGGCGCGGCACTCGTGCCTCCGGCGCATCCCCTGACGGTGTCGGGCGCCCGGTCACCCGGGTGCCGGACGAGCCGGGCATACGCGACGCGGGGACGGCCGTTTCGCACGGGAAACGGGGATTCCCTAGGATCGCGGCATGGCTCTCGACCTGTACGCCGGGATTCCGGTCACCGAGTACGCGGCGGCCCTGAAGTGGTACGAGCGGCTGCTGGGCTCCCCGCCGACGTTCGTCGCAGGGGACACGGAGGCGGTGTGGGAGCTCGCGGAGCATCGGTCCGTGTTCGTCGAGCAGCGGCCCGAGCGCGCCGGTCACGCCATGCACACCGTCTTCGTCGACGACTTCGACGCGCTCGTGGCGCGGATCGCCGAGAGGGGTCTCGAACCCGCGGAGCGGGAGACCTACTCCAACGGCGTGCGCAAGGCCGTCTATCGGGACCCGGACGGGAACGAGATCGGGTTCGGCGGCGCCCCCCTGTGATCCCGTGGCCCTCGCCGTTCCCGACCGGGCGATCATCCGGCTGATCCCGGACGCGAACCTCCTCACCGTCGACCCCGTAGCCGATCGGGGGCGGTGCGCGCCTCCCGTCAGGCGCCGTAGAGGGGAGCGAGGTCGACGAAGATGCGGTAGTCCGTGATGAGGCCGTCGTCGCGGGTGCGCCAGATCGACACGGCCACGACGGCGGACTCCCCGCCGTCGAGCCGGCGGTAGGTCACCTCGGTCTCGGCGATGACGTCGGCGCCCACCTGCCAGCTCCGGACGATCCGGTGCCGCAGGCCGCCGATGGTGGCGTAGAACTCCCGCAGCCCCGCGGCGACGGCCTCGCGTCCCGCCATCGGCGCGGCGTTGCCGAACACCAGCGTGGCGTCCTCGGCCAGCAACCGTACGAACTCGTCGGGGTCGAACGAGTCGACCACCTGGAAAACGCGTCGTGCCGCGTCGTCGGTCATACCGATCCTTTCTCGCACGGACGGGATCACCGATGGCGACGATACGGGGCGAGGGGGGACGCGCAACTGTCGCGAGGGTGAGGATCCACCGGCGGACCGGCCGGCCGGGACGTTCGCCGTCGCCGGGCGTTCGCTACCGGTGCCCCGCCGAGACCCCGTCCTCCGTGCGGCCGGCCGGTCCGCCGGTGGATCGGCACCGGCGGCCGGCCAGCAGCAGCGCGCCGACGGAGACGACGATCCCCGCGGCGATGACCGGTACGAGGGCCGGGAAACCGGCCCCGGCGGCCACCGCGCCGAACAGCGGGGGGCCGAGCAGCGACCCGGCGCTGCCCGCCTGGGCGACCACGCCGTTGCCGACGTCGGCGTGGTCGAGGCGCTCCAGCACCAGGGGGAGGGCGGCGAAGACGAGGGCCGCCAGGAACCCGTTCTCGATGGAGATGATCCCGGCGCCGGCCAGCACGGTGGCCTGCGAGGCGCCGCCGCCGTACACGAGCCAGGCGGCCGGCACGACGAGCAGCCCGAACAGGGCCAGGACGCCGACCGGCGCGCCCCGGCGCAGCAGCACGCCCACGGCCAGCCCGCCGAGTACGCCGAGCAGTGAGACCGCCGAGGTCAGGGCGCCCGCGGCGGCGGCCGAGCGCCCGTACTGCTCGACGAGGAGCGTGGGCAGGAGCACGATCACCGGAATGGTCGTCAGCGCGCTCAGGCAGAAGGACGAGGCGAGAACCGCGGGCCACGTCAGCGCCCGTGCCCGGGGGACCGGCCCAGTGGCCGCCTGCCCGGTGGGCCCGTGCGGCAGCCGCGCGCGGACGACCAGCGCCATCGCGAACGTCAGGCCCGCGATCAGCGCGATCCAGCCGCGCCAGCCCAGGGCCGAGCCGAGCGCGCCTCCGGCCAGCGTGCTCGCCCCGAGGCCCACCGGGACGAACGTGGCCCACAGCGACAGGGCCGCGCCGAGGTCGCGCCCGGCGGCGAGGCGGATGATCAGCGCCGGGCACGAGATGCTGACCAGCAGGTATCCGACGCCCTCGACGCCGCGGGTGACCAGCAACGAGGTGAAGTCGCCCGTCATCACGCCGGCCACGCTCGCGGCCGCGATCAGGCCCAGGCCGGTGACCAGCGACCTCTTCGCGCCGTAGCGGCGGATCAGGTATCCGGCGGGCAGGCCGGCGACCGCCCCCACACCGACGACCGCCGACATCACCCAGCCCAGTTGCGACAGCGACAGCGACAGCTCGGCCGCCACCGCGGGCCCGATCGAGGCGAACTTGCCGAGACCCATCGCCGCGACGACCCCGCCGAGGTAGACGACGACGATCGTCCCCCATGGCGAGCGTCGCCGTGACCTCTCGTCCTGCTCCGAGGTGTCTGACATTGACCGCGATCCCATGACCCTCCTTCGCGCGACGGCGGGCCGGGCCGGACACCGGTCACGGCGTCGGGGAGGCGATCAGGACCTCGGAACGCCGGGTACCGGCCCGTCGTCCACTCGATCGGACGCCGGCCCGCTTTTCCGGGCACTTTCCTGGCTCGATCATCACTTCCCTGACATGACGCTTCAACCGTATTTGAATGAACTAGTCATGAAAGGTCGGTCGCTCGGGGAAGCGGCGGGGCGTTCGCGGGGTGGGCCGGGGCCGGGTCGGCGAGGTGTCCCAGACGAGGACCCCGGCGCGGGGCAGCCGGGGTCGGAGGCCCGTGAGGTGTTCAAGGAGAGGACGCCGGTGCGGGCGGGCCGGGGTCAGGCGGGCGAGGCGTTCGAGGTGAGGTGTCGGCGCGGGCGGGCCGGGGTCAGGCCGGCGAGGTGTTGGAGGCGAGGATGCCGATGTCGGACTCGGTGACGTCGACGGCTCCCGCCGACATCAGGACGTCGATCGTCCCGGGGACGTCCCCCCTGCGCAGCACGCCCTGCAGGACGACCATGCTCTCGTCCGTCAGGCCGGGACCGGTGCGCCACGACCGTCCCGGCATGGCGCGGGTCACCTCGGGGAGGTGCTCGGCCGGGGCGCGGACCGTCAGCAGGACGTGGGCGGGACCGGCCCAGGCGGCCTGCAGCAGCCGGGCGATGTTCCGGATCACGCCGCGCCTGCCCTCGTCGGCGTGGGCGGCCGGGTTGGCGATCAGTTGCGCGCCGCACGTCCGGACGGTCTCGATGATGCGCAGGTTGTTCTGCCGGAGCGAGGCGCCCGTCTCCACGACGTCCACCATCACGTCGGCCAGCTCCGGGATCTTGGCCTCGGTCGCGCCGTAGGAGACGACCACCTCGGCCCGCCTTCCCGCGGCCTGGAAGAACCGGCGGCCGATGTTGGGGTACTCGGTGGCCACGCGCACCCCGTCGTCGAGGTCCCCCACCGCGGTGGCGGGATGGTCGGCCGGGACCGCGAGCACCAGCCGCCACGGCCTCTCGCTGTGCCTGGAGTAGTCGAAGGACGTCACCACCTCGACCAGGGCACCGCTCTCCTCCACCCAGTCGGCGCCGGTCAGTCCCAGGTCGAACAACCCGTTCCCGACCACCGACGGGATCTCGCGCGGCTTGTAGAACGCCACCCGGATCGTGTCGGCGTAGTCGATCGTGCCGCGGTAGGAGCGCTCCGAGGAGCGTCGTACGTCGAGTCCCGCGGCCTCGAAGAGGCGCAGGGCCCGCCGCTCCAGCGAGCCCTTCGGCAGGGCGAGGGAGATCATGTGATTCCTCCTTGGCCGGCGACTACACGTGCAGCAACCGGTCGATGCCGATGATGGGAGGCTCGGGCAGGCCGGAGGGGCGTATCTCGATCTCTCCCACCACGAGGTCGCTCGGCCAGGTGTCCACGATGGTGCCCACGCAGCGGGCGATCGACCGGATGCTCATCTTGTTCGGCGACTCGTCGCCGTCCAGGTTGGCGATGGCGCCGGGCGAGACGAGGCAGGCGCGGACCCCGTTGCGCCGTTCCTCCAGCAGCAACGTCTCGATCAGCGCCTTCAGCCCGGCCTTGGTGGCGCTGTAGGCGGCGCCGCCCTCGAAGTACCGGGTGGCGGCGTGGCTGCCCATCGCGACGAAGACGCCGCCGCTCGCCCTCAGCGCCGGCAGGACGGCCTTGAGGAGGTGGAAGCCGGCGCTGAGGTTGATCGAGACCAGCCGGTCCCAGTCGGCCTCGTCCAGTTCCGCTATCGGGTCGAGGACCCGGTCGACCGCGTTGGACACGCAGACGTCGAGACGTCCCGCCTCCTCGAGCACCCGGCCCGTGGCCTCCCTGATCTGCGCGGGGTCGGCCAGGTCGCACCGGTACTCCCCGGGGAGGTCCTCGCCCGAGGGCGTGCGGTTCAGGGAGAAGACGCGGTAGCCGCGTTCGCGCATCTCCTCGGCGATGGCCCGGCCGCTGCCGCGGTTGGTGCCGGTGATCAGGGCGACCCGGGCGTCAGGCGATGACATCGAGGATGCGGCTCCACTGGCTCACGATCTCGTCCCCTCCGACGCCGTCCCGGAACAGGTCCTTGTCCAGCGGGGACCCGTCCTGGTGCCGTACGCGCATGCAGTCCTGGGAGATCTCGGAGATGACGGTCAGCTCGCCGCTCTCGGTCATGCCGAAGATCAGGCAGAAGTCCCACACGTCGAGCGGGTGCAGCCACGACCGCAGCACGTCGTTGACGGCGAGGGAGCGCTCGCGCATCTCCTCGACCGGCAGCCCGAGGGCCCGCAGGTAGTCCTCGCCGATCGGCTGGTCCTCGGGGTCGCACCGGTAGTCGAACTTCACGACCGGCCGGGGCAGGGGCGCGCCGTCCTCGAACAGGCCCGGGTACTTGCGGGTGGTCGATCCGGTGGCCCTGTTCTTCACGATGACCTCGAAGGGCGGGGCCGGGCAGTAGTCGGCGATGTAGTGGTCGGGGGAGACGCGCTCCCTGAAGGCGCACGCGACCCCGGCGGCCGTGATCCTGGCCGCGGCCCTCTCGTAGAAATCCAGGCGCAGGGGACCGGTGCGCTCGACGATCTCGTCGCGCTGGTACGTGAAACTGCGCAGGCTGGGGATTATCTGTACGAGGCATCGCCCGTCGGGCAGGATCCACAGGCGCTTGCTGCGCCCCACGATATTCGGCTCTGTCGTGGCAGCGATATCGAGGACCGGAATTCCCTCTTGCGATCCGTAATCCACATCGCCTCCATATCGGCGTTCATGTCCTATGTCGGCCGGTCTGTCACCAATGCCTCCCACACCTTCATATGCGATCCGCGAGCCTGTCAAGGCGACATATGCCCTGGAAATAAGGATAGTTGACGCCCTCACAACGTGCCTGTACGGTCCTTGAGATTAAGCACTAGATCAAACTGGTAAGACCGGGCGGGAGCAGATCGTTGTCGCAGAACGAGCGGATAGCTCACTCGAAGATCACTAAAAAGTTCAAGTCCTCAGGTCGTCAACTCCTCTTCTCACAGGGCAGGGGAGGCGAGGTCTCGGACGCGAACGGCATGACGTACATCGACTTCGTCATGGGTTACGGACCAGTGATAATCGGCCATGCCGATGACCTTTTCAACGAGCTCCTCCGCGGTTACCTCGACAACGGCGTCATGATGCCGGGCTACACCACCTTCCATCAGGAGTATCTCGAGCGGCTTCTCGGTGCCCGCCCCGGAGACCGCGGCGCGTTCTTCAAGACCGCCTCCGAGGCCGTCACCGCCGCTTTCCGGCTCGCCGCCATGCAGACCGGCCGCCTCGGCGTCATCCGCAGCGGTTACGTGGGCTGGCACGACGCGCAGATCGCCAATTCCCTGAAATGGCACGAGCCGCTGCACTCCCCCCTTCGGGAAAGGCTCAAGTACACCGACGCGATGCGCGGCATCGGCGAATCCGAGGTCGCCCTGAACTGGGTCGACCTGCGCCTGGAATCACTCGCGGAATTACTGGAACGGCACCGGGGCCAATTGGGCTGCTTCGTCTTCGACGCCTACCTGGCGTCGTTCACCACACCCGAGGTGCTGCGCGAGGCCGTCACGATGTGCCGCGACGCCGGCATGCTCACCGTCTTCGACGAGACCAAGACCGGTGGCCGCATCTCCCCGCTCGGCTACGACCACGACAACGCCATCGGCTCCGACCTGGTCGTGATCGGCAAGGCGCTGGCCAACGGGGCGCCGCTGAGCATCCTGGTGGGCAACGCCGAACTGCTCGCCCACGCAGAGAGGGCCCGGCTCAGCGGCACGTTCTCCAAGGAGATGATCGCGGTGTACGCCGCGCTCGCCACCCGGGACATCCTCGAGAAACCGACGGGGGACGCGCCGGACGGCTGGGCCGAGATCGGCAGGATCGGCACGGAGGTGGCCTCCGTGCTCACCGCCGCCGCCGGCGAGGCCGGGGTGGGCTCCCTGGTCGGCGCCCGCCCGGTGCTCGGCGGGGGGATGTTCGAGCTGGTCTACCACGACGACGCCCTCCTGGGGGACAAGGACCGGCGCGAGGCGCTGCTCGGCGCGCTCACCGGATCCGGCATCCTGCTGCTCGAAGGACACCCCTCCTTCGTGAGCCTCGCGCACCGGGGCATCGACTGGACCGACCTCCACGACAGGGCCCGCCGTGCCTTCGACGAGTGGAGCGCGTCGTGACCGAGCCCCTGCGCCTGGCCCTGATCGGCTGCGGCCGTCAGATGCAGCAGAACATCTTCCCCTTCCTCCAGCGCATCCGCGGGCACCGGATCGTCGCCTGCGTCGACCCCGACCTGTCCATGGCCGCGGAGCTGCGCTCCCTGATCGGCGACGTGGCCTGCGTCGACTCCGTCGACTCCCTCGACCTCGACACCGTGGACGGGGCACTGCTCGCCGTCCCGCCGGAGCCCTCCTACCGGCTCACCCGCCAGCTGGTGGAACGCGGCGTCGACTGCTTCGTGGAGAAGCCGGCCGGCCCCTCCACCACGACCCTGCAGGACCTGGACGCCGTGGTGCGCCGCAGTGACCGCCACGTCCAGGTGGGCTTCAACTTCCGCTACGCCGAGACCCTCCAGCGGCTGCACGAGCTGAGCGCGGACGCCCGCAGGACGCCCTGCTCGGTGACGATCGACTTCTACAGCCGCCATCCCTCGGTCCCCCAGTGGGGCGTGGACACGACCCTCGAGGCGTGGATCAGGCACAACGGGGTGCACGCCCTGGACCTGGCCCGCTGGTTCACCCCCTCTCCCGTCGTCGGGGTGAACGCGCACGTCATCCCCGGCGACTCCGACCGCTTCCAGGTGAACCTGGTGCTGCGTCACCACGACGGCTCCCTGACGACGTTGCGGATGGGCAACCACGTCAAGCGTTTCATCGTGGGCGTCACCGTGCAGGGCATGGACGGCAGCCGCTACAGCGCGCCGTCCCTGGAGCGGGTGACGCTGGAGCTGTCCGACGGCGTGCCGTTCGGCCAGGAGCTGCACAGCACCCGCAACCTCGACCACGGCTGGGGGCGCAGCGGGTTCGGTCCCGAGCTGGAGGCCTTCGTCGTCGGCTGCCGCGCCAAGCGGGCCGGCCAGGGGCACACCCTGTCCGGCGCGCAGGAGGTGCCGTCGGTCGCCGACGCGCTCGCGGCGTCGGCGTTGTGCGACCTGACGATGGACGAGCTGTACGCCCCCGGCGGGAACGGCTTCGGCTTCGTGACCGATCCGCTCAAGGCCGGGGCGCGGGTCGGATAAGTGATCACGGGAATCACCGCCGTGAGCGGAGGGGCCCGTGACTGAGGGAACGCGACCGGCCGGGGAGCCCGAGGGCGACCGGCCGGCCGCGTCCTCCAGCGTGCGGGGATGGATCCTCGGCCACCTCCTGCGGCACCGGGGACTGCTGGCGGTGTTCTGCGTCACCGCGGTGCTGGCGAACCTCTGCTCCACCCTCGTCCCGGTCCAGATCGGCACGGCGTTCGCCGAGGCCACCGGCTCGCGTCCGGACCTCGGCGTGGTCACCGCCGCGGCGTTCGCGATCGCGGCGCTCGCGGGGGGCCGCTTCGTGGCGGACCTGCTGTTCAACGGCTCGATGGAGATCGTCGCCCAGCGCGTCAAGCGGGACGCGCGGGACGAGCTGTACCGCAGCCTGCTGGCCAAACGCCTGTCCTTCCACGACCAGCAGCGCATCGGCGACATCCTGGCCCGTGCCATCAACGACGCCAGGCTCGTCGACTACATGCTCAGCCCGGGGATCGCCACCGCCTTCAACGGCGTCCTGGCCCTGCTGGTCCCGATCCTGTTCATCGCCTCGCTGCACGCCCAGTTGCTGCTGGCCCCCGGCGTGATGATCGTGGTCTTCGGGTACGCGCTCTACCGTCACGTACGGCGGCTGAACCCGCTGACGCTGCGGACCAGGGAGACCTTCGCCGATCTCAACGAGCGTTTCTCCACCACCCTCGGCGGCATCACCACGGTGAAGGCGTTCACCCAGGAGGACCACGAGCGGCGCGCGTTCGCCGAGGCCGCGGCCGCCTACCGGGACGCGTTCGTCAGGCGGGGCAGGGCACAGGCCGTCTACCTGCCCGCGCTGAGCTTCGCGCTCGCGATGGCGATCGGCTCACTGCACTCCCTGCACCTGTACGCGCAGGGCGAGCTGAACCTCGCCCAGGTCGTGACCTACCTCGGCTGGCTGGTGCTGTTCTCGCAGCCGGTCACCCTGTCCGAGCAGGCCGTACCGGTCATCCAGGAGGGGTTCGTCGCCGCCGCCCGCATGCGGCAGATCACCGAGGGCGACGCGAGCGAGCGGGAGGACACCCGGGGCACGACGGCGGACCTCCAGGGCGCGATCACCTTCGAGGGCGTGTCCCTGCGCCACGAGGGCACCGACATCCTGCGCGACGTCTCCTTCCACGTGCCCGCCGGCCGTACCCTCGCCGTCGTCGGCCCCACCGGCAGCGGCAAGAGCATGCTCATCAAGCTGGTCAACCGGATGTACGACGCCACCGAGGGCCGGGTGCTGATCGACGGCCGCGACGTGCGCGAGTGGGAACCGGGCGCGCTCCGCCGCCAGATCGGCCAGGTGGACCAGGAGATCTTCCTGTTCTCCAAGAGCGTGCTGGACAACATCGCGTTCGGCTCACCCGGCGGGGCCGACGACGAGGACGTCCTGCGCGTCGCCAAGCAGGCGTGCGCGGACGACTTCGTACGGGCGATGGACAACGGCTACGACACGATCCTCAACGAGGGCGGGACGACGCTGTCGGGCGGGCAGCGGCAGCGGCTGGCCATCGCCAGGGCACTGCTCACCGACCCCCGTATCCTCACCCTCGACGACGCGACCAGCGCGATCGACGCGCAGACCGAGACGGCCATCACCGAGGCGATCGAGCGCGCGGCCGCGGGCCGTACCACCGTGCTCGTCTCGCACCGGCCCGGCCAGATCCGGCGCGCCGACATCATCCTGCTGCTGGACGCCGGGCGGGTCGTCGACCAGGGAACGCACGAAGAACTGATCGCGCGCTGCGCGCTGTACCAGGAGATCTACAGTGGATGACGTCCGGGCGGACCCGGCCGCGGCGGATCGGCGGCCCTCGTGAGCGACCTGTTCGCGGGCCTGCACGCCGACGACTACGACCGCGTCTACGGCAACGGCAGGCTTCTCGGCCGCATCCTGCGCTACCTGCGGGAACGGCGCGGAGCCATGATCGGCACCGCGGCCCTCGTGGTGGGGGCGGCCCTGCTGACCGCCGCGGTGCCGATCGTCATCTCCCAGGTGATCGACCAGGTCGGGGCCGGGGAGGGGCTGGGTCTCCAGCTGAGCGTGTTCGTGGTCGTCGCCGCGGTGCTGGCCTGGGGGATGAACTGGGCACGCCAGGCCATCACCGCCCGGCTGGTGGGCGGCGTGGTGTACCGGCTGCAACGCGACGCCGCCGACGCCGCGCTCGCCAAGGACATCGCGTTCTACGACAGGAACTCGGTCGGGACGGTGCTCAGCCGGGTCACCGGCGACACCGAGGGCTTCAGCTCGGTCATGACCCTCACGCTGAACCTGCTCAGCCAGCTGTTCCTGGTGGTGCTGCTCGGCGGCGTCGTGTTCTGGATCGACGTCGACCTCGGCCTGATCATCCTGGCGGCGCTGCCGCTGCTGCTCGGCACCGCCCTGGCCTTCCGCAGGATCGCCAGGGCGGCGGCGTCCGCCACCCGGCGGGTGATGGCCAGGGTCAACGCCAACGTGCACGAGTCGATGATGGGCATCTCGGTCGCCAAGAGCTTCGGCCGGGAGAAGACGGTCTACCGCGACTTCGACGAGGTCAACCGGCTGTCGTACGCGGTCTACGTCCGGCAGGGCCTGATCTACACGCTCATCCTGCCGGTGCTGACGATGCTGGCCGGCCTGGCGACGGCCGTCGTGCTGTACCAGGGCGGGCGCTTCGCGGTGCTCGGCAGGCTCTCCCCCGGCGAGTGGTACTTCGCCCTGCAGGCGTTCGGCATGCTCTGGCAGCCGATCACCCAGGCGGCGTCCTTCTGGAGCCTCTTCCAGCAGGGGCTCGCCGCGGCGGAGCGGGTGTTCGCGCTGATCGACAGCGAGCACGCCGTCGTCCAGACCGGGAACGAGCCGGTGACCAGGCTGGAGGGCGACATCGAGGCCCGCGGCCTGAGCTTCGGGTACGGGCCGGGGGCGGCCGTGTTCCAGGGCCTGGACCTGCGCATCGAGGCGCGGCAGACCGTGGCGATCGTCGGGCACACCGGTGGCGGCAAGTCCACGCTGGCCAAGCTGATCGCCCGTGCCTACGACTTCCAGGAGGGCGAGCTGCTCATCGACGGCCGCGACATCCGCTCGCTCGACCTGCGGGCGTACCGCGAGCGCGTCGGGGTCGTCCCGCAGCACCCGTTCATCTTCGCGGGCACGCTCGCGGAGAACATCGCCTACGGCAGGCCGGACGCCGGCCACGCGGACGTCGAACGCGCCATCGACAGGATCGGGCGCCAGGTGTGGTCGCGCAGCATGCCGATGTCCCTGCACGACCGGCTGGCCGCCGGGGGCCAGGGGGTCTCGGTCGGGCAGCGGCAGCTCATCGCCCTCGCCAGGATGTTCCTGCGGGAGCCCGACATCGTGATCCTGGACGAGCCGACGGCCAGCGTCGACCCGCTGACCGAACGCGGTATCCAGAACGCGCTCTCCCGGCTGTTCACCGGCAGGACCGTGCTGGTGATCGCCCACCGGCTCGCCACGATCCAGCGGGCCGACCGCGTGCTGGTCCTGCGTGACGGCAAGGTCGCCGAGGACGGCGGCTTCGACGAGCTGCTGCGCCGCGACGGCCCGTTCGCCGAGCTGTACGCGACCTACTACGCCCACCAGAAGCCGGCGTGAACGGGCCCGGCGGCGGCTGCGTCCCGCACCCGCCGGAGTTCGAGCGGATCCTGAGTGAGGCGTCGGAGGCGGGCGTGCGGTGCGTGGTGGGCGCCGTCCTCGTCAACCCGCTCGGCGAGGTGTTCCTGCAGCGGCGGGCTCCCCACGTGCGGCTCTTCCCCGGCTGCTGGGACATCGTCGGCGGGCACGTCGAGGAGGGCGAGACGCTGTGCGCGGCGCTGGCCAGGGAGATCGAGGAGGAGACGGGGTGGCGCCTGGTCCGGGTGGACGGCATGGTGGACGTCTTCGACTGGAACGGCGGCGACGGCGAGCGCAAGCGTGAGATCGACGTGCTCGCCACGGTCGAGGGGGACCTGACCCGGCCCCGGATCGAGCGGGACAAGTTCGTCGAGGCGCGCTGGCTGGACGAGGCCGCGCTGCGGGACCTGGCCGCGTCCTCCGCCGAGTCCGGCATGATCGACCTGGCCCTGCGGGCCCTCGCCGGGCGCTCCCGCGACGGCTCCGCGACACCGGACCCCGAGGACCCCGCCCCCGGGTCGTGACCGGCGGCCGTGGCCGGTCGTCATGACCGGCCACGGTGACCGTGTTTTTCGTGTTTTTCGTGCTTTCTATGCCTCCGGGCCTTTCGCGCACCCGGTGGCACGCCCCGGTTCAGCCGGCCCCGGGGGCGAGCGTCCCGAGGAGGTGCCGGTAGAACCGTCCGGTGTCGACCGTGGCGGCGCATCTGACGGGGCGCCCGCCGGCGTGCCGCACGACGCGTCCCTGGCTCTCCCCCCGGGTGATCACGTCGCAGCGCACGGTCTCGAACGTGCAGATGCCGGGCTCGGCCAGGTAGGACGTCGTGAGGCTGTCCCAGCAGCAGTAGGGCAGGCCCGTGGTCTCCAGGGTGCCGAACGTCAGCGCGAGCAGCGACCCGGCGAGGTCGCCGACGGGGTCGCCGTAGGTGCGGCCGAAGGCACGGGCGAGATCGGGGGTCACCGGCACCCGGTCGGTCACGTCCAGGGGGAACATCGTGATCGGCACGTCCGCGTCGAAGACGCGCCTGACGGCGTCGGGGTCCCAGAAGACGTTCCACTCCGCGCTGCCGTCGTGGCCCGGTTGCCGGACGTTGCCGGTGACGTCGAGGGCCCCGCCCATGAACACCACCTCCTCGATGCGCGACGCGATCGACGGGTGACGGTCGAGGCACCAGGCGAGGTTGGTCAGCGGGCCGGTGGCGAGCACGGTGACCGGCTCCGGGGCCCGCGTGAGCCAGACGGCGAGCTGCTCGTGCGCCGGAAGCGCGTCCGCGCCGGCGACCCCGGCGACCCCGGGATCCTCGCGGTTCAGCACGGGCAGCGCGTCCGCCCGCAGGGCGTCGATCCGCCACGCGAGGGGGAACGGGTTGCGCCCGGGCAGCGTGCCCACGGCCGTGGGCACGTCCAGGCCGGCCAGGCCGAGGATCTTACGGGTGACCGACAGGGCGGGCTCGGCCAGGCAGTCGGCCGGGGTCACGGCGACCCCGCGCAGCTCGACGGCGTCGTAGCGGGTCAGCAGAAGCAGGGAGAGCAGGTCGTCCGGCGCGCCGTCGTGGTCGAACACGACCTGACGGCGGCGCGGGGAGGGATCAGTCACGGCGCCTCACCAGATGGAAGGAGAAGTCGGTCCCCCGGTGGTAGTCCTCCGAGTACAGCAGCGGGCGTCCCGCGCCGTCGTGGTGGGTCTGGATCAGCAGCAGCCAGGCGCCGCCGGCCTCGGTGGCGCCGATGCGCTCCGCCTGCGCCGGGCCGAGGGTGACGGCGCGGACCTGGGCGACCGCGTAGGCGACGTCGTGCCCGTACTCGGTGAGCAGCTCGAACAGGGATCCGGTCCAGTCCACCTCGTCCAGGGGGCGGCCGACGAGGGAGCGGGGGAACAGGTCGACCGAGTACAGCAGCGCGTCGTCCTGGTGCCGGCGCAGCCGCTCCAGCCGCACGACGGTCTCACCGGCCGGGAGCTGCAGCAGCTCCCGCTGGTGGCGGTTCGGCTCCGTGGCGAAGACGTCCAGCACGGTGTTGTCGACGGCGTGCCCCCGGCTCGCCAGCATCTCCGTGACGCCTTCGAGGCGGGTCAGCGGACGGTCCAGGCTGGGCTGGGAGGTGAGGTAGCGGCCGTCGCCGTGGCGCGCCTGGATGACCCCCTCCTGCTCCAGGAGCTTGAGCGCCTCCCTGACGCTGGTGCGGCCCACGTCGAACAGGGCGATGAGCTCGTTCTCGGAGGGGAGCCTGTCCCCGGGGCGCAACGCCTGCTCGACGATCAGGGCGCGGAGCCGGTCGCGCACCTGGATCGCCAGGGTGGGCTGCCGTCGTGTCACGTGGGTCTCTCCTGTCCGGGCGGACCGTGGAACGGGGCGATGCCGAGCTCCGAGGCGGACGGGTAGCTGGGAGCGCAGAAGCGCCGCGTGACCGACACGGCCGCCACCCGGCAGGCGATCCTGGCCCCCTGCGCCAGGCTCGCGCCGCCGCGCAGGGCGGCCGCCAGGGCACCGGTGAAGGCGTCACCGGCACCGGTCGTGTCCACGGCGTCCACGTGGGGTACGCCGATCAGCATAGTGCCGTGATCGTCGATCATCTCGGCGCCGTTCTCCCCGCGGGTGACGATCACGGCGCGTCCCCTGGTCCTGGCGCGCAGCGCCTCCACGGGCCGGACGTCGCCGGCGGCCTCCCGCGCGGCCCCCGCCCGCCCGCCCCCCGTACCCCGCCCGTCGCGCCCGGCGCCGTCCCGCCCGGTGCCCGTGTCGCGCCCGTCCCCGGCCAGCGCGGACAGCTCGACCTCGTTGAGCACCAGCACGTCGGCCCGGCCGAGCAGCTCCTCACCGTCGCGGCCGAGGAACGGCCCGGCCGGGCTGGGATTGAGCATGAGGCGCACGCCGGGCGGGGCCGCGGCCGCCGCCGCGGCCGACGTCTCCACCGGGATCTCGCCCTGGAGCACGAGCACGGAACCGGGCGGCAGGCGGGCGGCCGTGGCGGCCGCCCGGGACGCGGGGAGCAGGTTCGCGGCCCCCGGCCACGTCATGACGATCTGCCGGCCCTCCCCGTCGACGTAGACGAAGCTGCGCCCGGTCGCGGTGCCGCCGGCCGTGGCGCAGTCGCCGACCTCGACGCCGTCGGCCCGCAGCGCGGCCAGCGCCGCCGGCCCGTCGGCGTCGTCCCCCAGGCATCCGACGAAGCGGGTGGGGGCTCCCAGCCGGGCGGACGCGACGGCCACGTTCGCCGCCTTGCCGCCGTGCGCGGTGGCGTACTCGAAGGCCTCGACGCTCTCCCCGGTCGCCGGCAGGTGGTCCCCGAACATGTACAGGTCCAGGGTGTAGGCGCCGATGGCGAGCACGGTCATCCGTCGAGTCCCAGCGCGCAGGGCGCGATGCTGTCGGCGTCCACGGTGACGCGCACGTCGGGATGGCGGTAGGCCAGGGTGACCGGGAGCAGCACCTCGGGTTCGGTGGTGAGCAGCAGGACCCGCACGATGTAGCGCTTCCAGGCGCCCCCGTCGGTGATGAGGTGCAGCCTGCGGGCCGAGAGGATCTCCGCCATCCCCAGGGTGACGGCCATGCGCGGGATGGCCCGGGTGTAGCCGCCGGTGACCCGGTGGGAGTGGGCCACGATCGTGTCGTCGAGCAGCGGGACGATCCTCGTGGTGGAGGCGGCGAACTCCTCGACGCCGTACTCGTGCCAGCGGGTCGTCGGCGGCTCGTTGAAGGCCAGGTGCCCCCGGTAGCCGAACCCCGCGAAGCAGGTGTCGGCCCCTCCCACCGCCCGCAGGCGTTCGGCGTAGGCGTCGGGGTCGAACACGTCGGGGTAGACGACGTTCTCGGGACGGGGCCTCAGCTCGGGGTCGAGCAGCCGGTAGAGGTTGCGGTCGCAGTAGCCGCGGAAGCTGAAGGGATGGGACGGGTCCACGGGCCGGCCCTGCCAGTCGAGGAACTCGTCCATGTGGAAGGCGAACACGTCGCCCCAGCCGATGCGCTCCTCGTTGCAGATGCGCGCGAGGATCGGGTACTGCGCCTTGGGGCCGACGGGGAGGATCCAGCGGGTGGGCTCCCCGCGCCGGTTGTTCTCCCGCAGCTCGTCGGCCATCTCCCTGGCCAGACGGTGGTAGAGCGTGGCGGTGTCCGGGTGCACCGTCAGGGGGTGGCGGGCGATCGCCACCAGGTCCTCCACCGGCATGGACAACTGCTCGTCGGTGAGATCGCCGGAGGTACGGGGATAGGGGTAGTCGTCGCGTGGCGCGCCGGCGGTGGTCATGTCACTCCTCGTCGCGGGGCTCGTCGGAAGGGCGTGTCGCGGGGGTTCGTGACGGGGGCGTCAACAGGGCGCGTCACAGGGGATCGGGCAGAAGGAAACGGGACAGGACGGTGCGGGTGACGTCCCTGACGTCGCCCTCCCGGCAGGCGAGGCTGGCGATCCAGTTGATGGATCCGGTGGAGAACACCGCGCCGCCGTCGCCGAGCCGCCGCAGCGTCATGTCGGCGCGGACGGTCGTCCCGTCCGGGGAGGAGTCCTCGGCGGCGGCCTGGTAGTGGTGGCTGTGCCCGCCCGCGGACGTCGCCAGCACCAGGGTGCCGGGCGGGGTGCCCAGCTCGGTCGAGGCCCGGTCGATCTCGTCCCCGGCGGCGCCGCCGAGCGCGAGCCCGTAGCGGCCCACGGTGTCGGTCCCGACACCGGCGAAGACCCAGGACGCCTCGTCGCGGTAACTGTCGGGCAGGCGGGTGTACCCGGGGGCCGGGCCCCACCCCTGGGCGGCGAAGCCGACGCCGAGCAGCTCCTGCGGGGGGAGGCCCCGGCGGCGCCAGAGCCCGCCGAGCTCGCCGGTGGAGGTCAGGACGTCCTCGCCCGGCTCGTTGTCCCACCAGTCGCCGGTGCCCTTGCGGCGGACCTCGACGGCGTGCGGGTAGCGGGGGTCGACGCCGGTCACCCAGTAGAACCCGTTCCCGCCGAGGTACATCAGCCGCCCGCCGCCGGAGACGTACCCGCTGACGGCGTCGCGCTCCGGCGCGCTGACGTACTCGGGGTGGCTGCCGGTCATGACGACGCGGTAGTCCGCCAGCAGGCCGGCCCCGCCCGCGTGCACGTCCTCGTCGGCCAGGACGTCGAAGGCGAACCCCTCCGAGCGCAGCCAGCGCAGGAGCAGGATGTCGGCGGAGAAGTGCCGGGGCGCCCCGGTCATCCACCAGACGTAGTCGGCGGTGTAGTTCAGCACCGGCCGCAGCCTGGAGGAGTGGTGGACCGCGCCGCCCTCGCGCCTGCTGTCGTACAGGGACAGCCCCAGCTCCCGGTGGGCGTTGAGGTAGACGTCGGTCTCCGAGAGCGTGATCGGGCGGGCGGTCACCCGCGAGTAGTCCCCGAAGTACTCGGCCTCGCTGGACTGGCGGTGGTTGGCGTAGGCGAGGTAGGTGAAGGTGGGGAGGATCACCGCGAGCGGCGGGGCCGCCGGTCGCGCGGCCCCCCGCGCCGTCCCGTGCCCCTGCTCCCGCGCCATATCGCGCTCCTGCTCGTGCTCCGTCCCGTGGGGCGGGCGGACGACGAGCGGGACGACGAAGGACTGGCCGGAGGCGCGCAGGCGGATGCCGAGCACGGTGGAGCCGATGTCCTCGGGAACGGTCACCGTGCACGTCCGGGGCCAGCCCGCGTCGTCGAGATCCTCGGGGGAGAACTGCACGGCGGTGCGGGCGGTGGTCTCCCCGGCGCCGGCCCCCGGGCCGACCAGCCCCGTGAGCGGCCGGTTGACGGCGTGCGCGTGACGGCCGTTCCCGCTGATGTCGCGGACGAGGGGGGCGCCGGGGTCGGCGGAGACGTCCCACAGCGCCACGACGTCCGCGCCGGCGCGTTCGAGCAGGCCCGATCCCGTGGTCAGGCCGAACAGGGCGGCGCGACCGGCGGGGTCGAGCGGGCTCCGCGTCAGCAGGGGCAGGGCGACGCGCCCCAGCCAGGGATGCTCGCCGTCCCGGCCGGCCCCGATCCGCAGGGCCCCCGCGGAGGGCGGCGCGGGCAGGTCCCGCCCCCGCGAGCCGACCCCCCTCACGCCGCCCTCCCGCGCCGGGCCGTCACCGGCGGTCAGGTCGAGGATCGTCTCGGACGGCGTGGTCTCCCAGGTCGCCACGAGCAGGGACCACGCCCCCCGCCGGAGCGCGGAGGGCAGGTGGCCGTGGACGCGCCCGGCGGGGGTGTCCACGCTCGCCTCGGCACGCCCCTCCCCGTCCAGGCCCAGGAGCAGCCGCCAGCCCTCACCGCCCAGGTCCGCCACGACCTGGCGGACGTCGAGGTGGTGGGGACGGACCCACAGCGCGAGGCTCCCGCCGGCCGGCACCGGCACGGACGGCACCTGAAGGTGGGAGCCGGGCCGCACCGGACGCGGCTCGACGCCGACCTCCCGCGCCGGGACGAGGACGCGCTCGTCCACCAGGTCCACCAGCTCGACGGTCGCGACTCCCCGCGGGCCGCCGGCGTGCACGCCCACCCGCCGGCCCGGCGGGACGGACCAGCTGTCGGCGTACGCCATCAGGCGGGGTTGCTGCTCCGTTGCCATGCGTTCAGGTCTCTCCTCGTCGGTAGGGGAGGCCGGCGTAGGTCGGCATCCGCAGTCGTTGGGCGACCGTGACCAGCACCAGGAGGGTGACCAGGTACGGCGTGGCGTAGATGAGCTGGGTGGGGATCGAGTCGGTGGTCTGGAAGACCGCGAAGGCGGCCACGCCGACCAGCGCCAGGACCAGGGCCAGCCGGCGGCGCCGGCGCAGCACGACGAGGGCGGCCGTCCACGCCAGCACGGCGGCCAGCAGGAACAGCACGTGCACGGCGGTGGACTGGCGCAACTGCAGGGCGTCGGCGTACCCGAACAGCAGGGCCCCGCCGGCCGCGCCGCCCGGGCGCCAGTTGCCGAAGATCATGGCGGCCAGCCCGATGAAGCCCCGGCCGCCGGTCTGGCCCTCCCGGTAGACGTTGGAGGCGACGGTGACCAGGTACGACCCGGCGAGCCCGGCCAGCGCCCCGGACACCAGCACCCCGCAGTACCTCATCAGGTGGACCGGGACCCCGAGCGAGTCCGCGGCGGCGGGATGCTCACCGGCCGAGCGCAGCCGCAGCCCGAAGGCGGTGTGCCAGAGCACCACGACGCTGAGCCCGACCAGCGCGACGGCGATCACCGTGAACCAGGAGACCTCGAACAGGAGCCCGCGCAGGACGCCGGCGGTGTCGGACACCAGGAACCAGCGGGTCCGTTCGAGGGCGCCCAGGAGATCGGGCGTGCCCGCGCCGCCCGCCAGGAACGGCATGCTGACGGTGCCGATCACCCCCCTGACCGGGGGCGACTGGGTGGCCCCCGCCCCGGGCATGCCGCTGAAGGCGATCACGGACAGGAAGCGCGCCACCCCCAGCGCCAGGATGTTGATCGCGATGCCGCAGACCGCCTGGTCCACCCCGAACGTCACGGTGGCGACGGCGTGCAGCAGGCCCGCGGCGACACCGCCCAGCGCACCGGCCAGCACCCCGGCCCAGACACCGTGGACGTGGCCCGCCCAGGCCCCGCACACGGTCCCGATGATCATCATGCCCTCGATGCCGAGGTTGGCGACGCCCCCGCGCTCGCTCCACAGGCCGCTCAGGGCGGCGAGCCCGATGGGGACCGCCAGGCGGAGCGCGGCGTTCACGACGCCCGACCCGGTGAGGGCGTCGGTCCCGGTGAGGGTGCGCACCAGCGACATCGCCAGCAGGACGGCGACCACGGCGAGCACCCAGCCCCGGCGCCACCAGGGCCGCGGGGCCGTCACGCGTCCGGGGTCTCCGAGGTTTTTGCGGCCCAGGAGGCTCTGAAGGCTCACGAGGTCCGGCCCAGCGGCTCGGAGGCGGCTGCCGAGGCGGTCCTCTCACGCACCAGCCGGGCGGTGCGCCTGCGTTCCGCGCGGCGCACCACCTCGTAGGCGACCACGACGCTGATCACGATGACACCCTGCATGATCGTGACGATCTCCTTGGGAATGCCCTGGATGTCCAGGATCAGCGCTGATCGCTCCAGGAAGCCGAAGAGCAGGGCGGACAGCGCGATGCCGACGGGGGTGTTGCGGCCGAGCAGGGCCACGGCGATCCCGGTGTAGCCCGCCCCCGAGGGGAAGTCCAGGCCGTAGCGGTAGGTGTTGCCCAGCAGGTCGGGCAGCCCGGCCAGCCCGGCGAGCGCGCCCGAGACGAGCATGGTGACGAGGATCATGCGGCGCGGGTCGATGCCGTGGGCGCGGGCCGCCGCCGGGTTCAGCCCGCTGATCCGCAGGTCGTGGCCGTACAGCGTGCGGGTGAGCGTCCAGTGCACGGCCACCCCGAACAGGACCGCGCCCAGCACGGCCCCGCCGAGATGCGCGCCCGGGGGCAGCGAGATCCCGAACGAGGCCAGCAGGCCGTCGAGCACGGGCAGGCGCGCCGACGGCGGCAGTTCGGCGGTCGACCCGTTGACGTCGTCGGCGGCGAAGACCTCGGTCAGCAGGTAGGCGATGACGGCGATGGAGACGTAGTTCAGCAGGAGCGTGGACAGCACCTCCGAGACCCCGCGCCACACCTTGAGCACCGCGGCGATGCCGGCCCAGACCGCGCCGGTGAGCATGGCGACCAGGCACATGACGGCCAGGTGCAGCGGTCCCGGCAGGTCGAGGGACGCGCCGGTCGCCGCGGCGAGCAGCGCCGCGATCCGGCACTGGCCCTCGACGCCGATGTTGAACAGGTTCATGCGGAAGGTGACGGCCACGGCGAGACCGGCGAAGAAGTAGATCGTCGACCGGTTGACCGCGGAGACCAGCGAGTCCGGCCGGATCCCGAACTCCAGCATCGTCAGGTAGGTCGCCCCGGGTGAGGCGCCCACCGTGACGAGCAGCGCCGTGGTGACGGTGAGCGCGATCAGCAGGGCGAGCGCGGGCGCGGCGAGCGTGCCCAGCACCCGCCCGGGCGCCCAGGCCGGCCTCATCGGGTCCCCGCCGGGCCGGCGGGCTCGGGCTCGGGCTCGGGTTCGGTCCCCGTCATCAGCCGGCCGAGACGCTGCGGGGTCAGCTCCCCGGTGGGCACGGCGGCGCTCAGCCGTCCGCGCAGCATGACCTGCACGCGGTCGCACAGGCCGATCACCTCGTCGAGATCGGCGCTGACCAGCAGGATCGCCAGGCCCTCGTCCCTGGCGTCGCGCAGCAACTCCCAGATGACGGCCTGGGCGCCGACGTCCACGCCCCGGGTGGGATGGGCGGCCAGCAGCACCGTGGGCCGCCCGCTGAGCTCCCTGCCGACGACCAGCTTCTGCTGGTTGCCTCCCGACAGCGCGGCCGCGGGCACGTCGACCGAGGGCGCCTTGATGTCGAGCCGGGAGATGAGCTCGCGGGTGAGGTCCCTGGCCGCCTTCCGGTCGACCCGCCACCGGCCGCGGCGCCTGAGGTCCTCGCTGCCGAGCATGACGTTCTCCCACAGCGTGGCCGGCAGCGCCAGCGCCTGGCGTTGACGGTCCTCGGGGATGCACGCCAGCCCCAGCCGGCGGCGCTGCCGCGTGCCGAGGCCGGTCGCGTCCTGCCCCGCGATCTGCACCGAGCCCGCGGTGACCTCCCGGACCCCGGTGATCGCGTCGATGAGCTCGGACTGCCCGTTGCCCTGGACCCCGGCGATGCCCAGGATCTCCCCCCTGGACAGGTCGAGGGTCGCCTCGGTGACGGCGCCGGCCCGCAGGCCGCGCAACCGCAGGGCCACGGCCCCGCCGCCGGCCCGGTCGCGCGTCGCGGGCGCGGGCAGCTCGCCTCCGATGATGAGCCTGGACAGGCGGCGGGGGTCGGCGTCGGCGGTGGCGAAGTCCCCCACCGAGGTGCCGGCGCGGATGACCGTGACGTGGTCGGAGACGGCGAGCACCTCGTCGAGCTTGTGGGAGATGAAGATGACGGCCAGGCCCTGCGCCCGTAGCCCGGCGAGGCTGTCGAACAGGGCCCGCACCTCGTCGGGCACGAGCACCGCGGTGGGCTCGTCGAAGATCAGGACGCGGGCGCCCCGGTAGAGGACCTTGAGGATCTCGACGCGCTGCCGCTCTCCCACGCCTAGGTGCTCGACGGTGGTGTCGGGGTCGACGTCGAGGCCGTAGCGCTCGCTCACCTCCCGCAGGGCCCGCCGGCTCGAACGGCGGTCGAGCAGGCCCCACCGCGAGGTCTCGGCCCCGAGGATCACGTTCTCCAGGACGGTGAGGTTCTCGGCGAGCATGAAGTGCTGGTGGACCATCCCGATGCCGGCCGCGATGGCGTCGGCGGGGGAGCGCAGCCGGGCCGGCTCGCCGTCGAGGAGCAGCTCGCCGCCGTCGGGCTGCTCCTCCCCGTACAGGATCCTCATGAGGGTGGACTTGCCGGCCCCGTTCTCGCCCACCACGGCGTGGACCTGGCCGGGACGGACGACGAGGCTCACGTCGCGGTTGGCGACGACCCCCGGATAGTGCTTGCTGATGTGGCGGAGCTCGACGAGCGGGGGCAGCTCGGGGCCGGGCGTGGTGTGGGGGGACAACGCGCCTCCGGGGATCGCGTCGGTGATCATGGCGCGGGTGCGGGGGAACGGCTACTGGAGGGTGGAGGGCACGTCGATCCGGCCCGCGACGATCTCCTCGCGGAGCTTCTCCAGGCGCGGCTCGATGTCGCCGAGGCCGCCGCCGCTGGTGGCGTAGGACACGCCCTTCTCCTTGAGCCCGAACTCGCGCACCCCGTAGACGGGCTTGCCCGCCGCGGCCTCCTGGATGGTGTTGAACACCGCGACGTCGAGCTCCTTGGTGGCGCTGGTGAGGATCACGTCGGCCAGTTCCGCGCCCACCGTCTCGCGCTGGTCCACGTCGACCCCGATGGCCTTCTTGCCCGCCGCCTTGGCCGCCTGGAAGACGCCGAGCCCGGAGGCGCCGGCGGCGTGGTAGACGATGTCGGCGCCGGCGTCGTACATGCCGCGGGCCGCCTCCTGCGCCTTGTCGGGGGAGGAGAAGCCGCTGAAGTCGGGCGGCTGGCTGAGGAAGACGCTGGAGATGTCGATCTTCGGGTTGATCTTCCTGGCGCCGGCCGCGTACCCGGCGATGAAGCTCTCCTGGGGCGGTGTCTGCACGCCCCCGACGAAGCCGAGCCGCCCGGTGGTCGACTTCAGGGCCGCGGCCGCCCCGACCAGGTAGCTCGCCTCCTCCTCCCGGAACGACACGTTGGTGACGTTGGGCAGCTTCACCGACGTGTCGTCGACGATGACGAACTGGGTGCCGGGGAAGGAGGGGGCGACCTTCGTCAGGGGCTGGGCGTAGAAGAAGCCGACGGCCAGGACGGGGTTGTGGCCCGTCTCCGCCAGCAGGCGCAGGATCTCCTCCAGGTCCGACCCGGCCGCGTTGGGGCTGAGCTCCTTGACCTTCACGCCCAGTTCGGCCTTGGCCCGGTCCAGCCCGGCCCCGACCGAGTCGTTGAAGGACTTGTCGCCGCGTCCGCCACGGCTGTAGGCCACCCCGACCGTGGCGGAGGAGGAGGCGGCGGCCCCGTCCTTCGCGGCGGCGGGGCTCGCTGCGGTGCCGTTCCCCGCGGTCGAGCAGGCCGCGAGAGAGCAGATCACAAGGCAGGCGGTGAGGAGTCGGGCGGCGGACGGTCGGAGCATGGTGCACCTTTCGGATCGAACACCCCTGCCTGTACGGCGCGGGGCCTGCCTCCTGGGGCCGAGTCATCGCCGGTCGGATCTCGGCTCTGGAGACCTCATGATGGATACTGGTCAGACAAGCGTCAACACTTCTCAGACAAGTGAGACGTATCCGCGTCCGGGGCCGCTCAGGGCAGGGCGGGCAGGCGCTCCAGCCACGCGGCGACCCCGTCGTCGTCGTTGGACGCGGTCACCTCGTCGGCCGAGGTGAGCACCGCCGGATGGGCGTTCGCGACGGCCACCGCCGTTCCCGCCCAGGTCAGCATGGGCAGGTCGTTGGGCATGTCGCCGAACGCGATCACGTCGCCGGCATCGAACCCGAGCCGGTCGGCCATCGCCTCCAGGGCGGCCGCCTTGGTCACGCCGGCGCGCATCACCTCGCAGAACACGTCCGCCGAGATGGTGACCTCGCATCCGGTCAGGAGGTGGCGCACGCTCTCGTAGTAGTGGCGCGCGTTGCCCTCCAGCTGCACCATGAGCTTGCCGACGTTGCGCCGGTCGAGCGCCTCCTCCAGGCGCGGCACCCGCCGCGCGCTCCGCGACAGTGCCTCGGGCAGGCCGAAGGAGTCCTCCAGCAGCAGCTCCAGCCGGCACTCCGCGCCCAGCCGGGCCCCGGGGAAGCGGTCACGCAGGACCTTCAGGGCCTCGGCGACGTGCTCCTCGGCCAGCGGGTGGTAGTCGACCACCTCGTCCAGCTCGAAGTCGAAGGTGATGGAGCCGTTCCCGCACACCGCGACGGGCGTGCCGCCGAGCGCCACGGCCACGTGCCGGGTGTCCCGGACCGGCCGTGCCGTCGCGACGACGAACACGTGTCCCGCCTCCTGCACGCGGCGTACCGCGACGCGGGTGCGTTCCGACACCAGGCCCGAGGAGTTCAGCAGCGTCCCGTCGAGGTCGCACACGATCATCCGGCGTTTCACGGCGTGCCGTCTCCCTGCTCTCGCCCCGCCATGTCGTCACAGTCATCACAGTCGTCACGCGGGGACGGCGCGCGTCCGGTGATCCTCACGGCGGGTCCTTCGGCCAGACCGTCGCCATCTTCCCCAGGGACGACTCCATGACGTCGACGGCGCCGGCGGCCAGGATCGCGTCCACGGTCTCGGCCAGGTCCCGCCGTGCCACGAGCCCCTGGACGACGACCAGGCCGTCGCCGGCCAGGCCGGTACCGGCCCGCCAGGACCGTTCCGGCATCGACGACGTCACGCGGGCGAGGTCGCGCGAGGGGGCGCGTACCGTCAGCAGCGCGCGTGCCGCCCCCGCGTGGACGGAGTCCAGCAGCCGCGCGACCCGCTGGATCCGTGCCCTCTTCTCCGCGTCGCGCCAGGCGCGCGGGCCGGCGACCAGGTGCGGCGTGCACGTCCTCAGCGTCTCGATGATCCTCAGGTCGTTGTCCCAGAGCGTGGAGCCGCTCTCGCCGGCGTCGATGACGACGTCGGCGAGCTCGGGGATCTTGGCCTCGGTGGCGCCGTAGGAGCGGACCATCTCGGCGGGCAGTCCCAGGCTCTGGAAGAACCGCCGGCCGATGTTGGGGTACTCGGTCGCGACGCGCACCCCGGGGGGCAGGTCGCCGGCGCGCTCGGCCGGGTGGCCGAGCGGGACGGCCAGCACCACCCGCCAGGGCCGGTCGTTCGCGGTGAGGTAGGGGAACGTCTTCACGGGCTCGACCTTCGCGCCGGTCTCCTCGATCCACTCGGCGCCGGTCAGCCCGAAGTCGAAGGCCCCGCTCTCGACGACGAGCGGTATCTCGCGCGCCTTGTAGAAGGCGACCTGGATCGGGCCGTCGTACTCGACGACCGCCCGGTAGCTGCGGTCGGAGGGTCTGCGCACGCCGAGGCCGGCCGCCGCGAAGAGGTCCAGGGTCCACCGCTCCAGCGGGGAACCCTTGGGCAGCGCGAGCGAAACCATGCGGTCCTCCTGGGCGTGCGGCGGCGATCGGCGTCGGTGACGGGCCGGGGGATCGGCCGGCCCGCTCTCGGTCGGAAGGGTCTCCACCACGCGCTCGCGACGGCCCCGTGACGGCCCCGTGGCGGCCGTCGTGCGCGCCGCGCCGTCCTCGGAGGACCGGGTCCCGGCGCGGCCGGCAACGACCGCGAACCACCCCGTCCACCGTGACCCGGCCGGTGCTTGGGTAAGCGTCCCCGCGCCGCGCGGGCGGCGGCAAGTGAACCATGGAGGTGGCCGATGGTTCACTTCGCATCATCGCCTGCGGTCGCATAATGAGATGGTTCGTCCGGTGATCGGCGAATTGGCGCCGCCCTCGTCAGCGGAAACGCGGAAAGGAAGCCCCGAGTACGCCGCGTGCGCCGTGTACGCAGAGTACGCAGAGTACGCCGCGTGCGTCGTGCGCGCCGTGGTCCCGCGTACCCCGCGGAGACGCCGCCCGTGGGGAGCCGCGACTCCCCCGGTGGCCGCGGCCGTCCCCTCCGACGAGTCCCGCCGAGTCCGCCGCCGAGCCTTCCGAGCCTTCCGAGGTGCCCAATGCCCGACCAGTCGCTCACCCTCCTGCCGGCCGTCGACGTCAGGGACGGCCGCGCCGTCCGCCTGGTGCGCGGCGAGTCCGGATCCGAGACCTGGTACGGCGATCCGCTCGACGCGGCGCTCGCCTGGCAGCGGGCGGGCGCCGAGTGGGTGCACCTGGTCGACCTCGACGCGGCTTTCGGCACCGGGACCAACCGGGACCGGATCGCGGAGGTGATCGGGACCCTCGACGTCAAGGTCGAGCTGTGCGGTGGCATCCGCGACGACGCCGCCGTGGCCGCGGCGCTGGCCACCGGCTGCGTCCGGGTGGTTCTGGGCACGGGCGCCCTGGAGAACCCGGAGTGGGTCGCGGACGTCATCGCCCGCTACGGCGACCGGATCGCCGTCGAGCTGGATGTCTGGGGCACCACCGTGCGGAGCCGCGGCTGGACCCGCGACGCCGGCGAGCTCTACGAGACCCTGGCCAGGCTGGACGCGGCCGGGTGCGCGCGCTACGTCGTCACCGACATCGCCAGGGACGGCACCCTGGAGGGGCCCAACCTGGAACTGCTCAGGAACGTCTGCGCCGCCACCGGGAATCCCGTCGTGGCCTCCGGGGGAGTGTCCGGCCTGGACGACCTGCGCGCCCTCGCCTCGCTGGTGCCGCTGGGCGTCGAGGGGGCCGTCGTGGGCAAGGCGCTGTACGCGGAGAGGTTCACCCTGGGGGAGGCGCTGGACGCGGTGCGCGGCCGGGAGCCGTGACCGGGGGTGCGCGGGTGTGCCGCGCCCGGCCGTCCCGGGGCCGCCCGTCCCCGGGCCCGGCGGTCCTGAGGTCCGGCCGTCCCGGGGCCCGGCCGTCCCGGGCCGGGGAGTTTCGGACCGAGGAGTTCCGGACCGGGAAGTTCCGGTTCGGGAAGTCATACGCCGGGGCATCCCGTGCGCGGACATCCCGCGTCCGGCCGTCCCGGCGCCCGCGGGGGAACGGCGGTCCGCCGATCTCCCGGATAAGGTCCCGCTGGAATTCACAACCGAAATCACGAGGAAGACCGTAAATCGGCGGGTTGACGGAGCCCCGACCGTTGGCTAGCGTGATTAAAGATGAATGGTATATATATATCACGTTAATCCGCATTGTTTATGACGGGGTGTAACCGGGTTTACGTATCGGCCTCCGGCGGGGAATCCGATGGGGAATCGGAAACGCGAAAGGTGCGCGACCGCCGCTCGTGGCCGATACGCGGAGCGCCGCCACGCGGGCCGGCAGATGTCCCGTGCCCGATGACGCCCGACAGTTTCTTCCCGGCCCGGCCGGGGAGGACGCCGTCCGGAAATCCAGGAGAGAGGGTCATGTGATGAGCTCCAGCGTGGCGGAGATCGCCGATCCGCCTCCGGCCGTCCCTTCCGTTCTACGGATGGGGGATCTGGAGTTGCCCCGCCCTGGGTTGTCCGTCTTCTGGCTCGCCGAGGACGACATCTCCCACCACGGGCTCCCGCCGCTGCTCATGAAGGTGCCGGACGTGGCCAGGGTCGCGGTCGGGCGTGACGCGGCCGAGGCCGGGGCGCTGCTGAGGGACGAGGACTTCGACGTGGCGGTGATACCGCTCGCCGCGTTGCCGCAGGTCCTGGACGGCGTCCCGCCGCGGGCGCGCCCGAGGATCGTGGTCCTGACCAGACGGGAGGAGGCCGGACTCGTCCCGGCCCTCGTCGGCGGGTACGACGTGGCCGGATACCTCGTGCGCGACGAGATCGACGTCGCCGGGCTGTTCGACACCTTCGAGCGGGTGCTCCGCGGCGACGTTCCCGTCCCGCCCGCGGCGGCGCGCGAGCCGGTGGCCGGCGTTGAGCACGGCGTGCCCGGCGCGGGCCCGCATCCGGTCGGGAGGCTGACCGGACGCGAGCGCGCCGTGCTCGGCCTGCTGCTGCGGGGAATGAGCAACCACCAGATCGCCCGGTCCATGGAGATATCCATCCACGGGGTCAAACGCCACGTCTCGAACCTGCTGGTGAAGTTCAACTGCTCCAACCGGACAGAGGTGGCCCTGATCGCGGAACGGCTGGGAATGGAATCGTTCCAGGAATCAAACAAGGCGTGACAGGGGCTGCGGAAAGGTGACGTGACGGCCCGCCGGTAGCGCCGGCGGTGACGTTTCGTTTCAATGGAAATTCACCGCGTGACCATTGTCGGCGCGGTCGTCCGGCGACGTCAATATTCGATTTGTGTTTTCCCGGCGTCGGCGGAGATAAGTGTCGGATTATTTCTCCGAAATCCGGTGTGAATGCCTTGACTGAGCCGGACGAAGAGCTAGCCTTCGAACAAGGTCGGCCGACGATAAAAGGAGCGACATTGGAAGTCCCCCTGATGGAACTCAGTGGTCGTGTTCCCTCCGTAAGGCTCCAGGAACTCCAGGCGGACATGGGATCCGCCGCCGAGGACATTCGGTCCCAGCTGACCGGATGGGGCTTCATGGCCGCGGAGGTCCCCGGCCTCGGCCAGCGCGTCGAGGACATGATGAGGAAATTCTCGGAGGCCTGTGAGTCCACCGAGCCGAGCCTGTCCGATTACCCGTACACCTCCGTCCCGCAGTTGTCCAACGGCGGGACGCACGGATTCTTCCCGTACAACTCGGAGATTCCCCGGCTGGCCAACGGCGTGGCCGATCCCAAGGAGTTCATTCACGTCAGCGGAGCGATGATCTCCGATCAGCCGCCCGGCTCCGCGGACGTCCTGCGCGCCTTCCCCGATTTCGGCGCCGCCGCCACCGAGGTGTTCGACATCGCCTTCACCCTGATCTCGCTCTTCGGCGAGGTCGTCCGCGGCATGATGCCGGAGGGGACGCCGGAGCTGGACCTCTCGCGTGACGCGACCAACCTGCGGGTGATCAACTACAGGGACGTGGGCGACCGCCAGGTGCTGGCGCACGAGCACTCGGGGATCCAGATGCTCGGCCTCCAGCTTCCCTCCTCCGACCAGGGCCTGCAGTACATCCTGCACGACGGCACCTGGGTCGAGCCGGTGATCGCCAAGACCGACGTGGTGCTGTGCAACATCGGCCGGATGCTGTGGAGCGCCTCCAACGAGCGCTTCCGGCCGTCGACGCACCGCGTGCACGTCAAGCCCATGCCGGCGGGCTACCGGCGCCTGTCGTCGGTGCTGTTCGCCTACCCGCCGCACAAGGCGCGGCAGTGGAAGATGGTGGACGGCGAGCTGACGACGCTGGACGCGACGTGGGGCGACTTCATCGCGAACCGGTTCCAGGGCCTGGGCAACCAGACGTCGGACACCTGACCGCCACGCGTCTCCCCTCCTTCCCCTCCTGGCCCGCGCCGCCCTCGTCCCCGGGCCCGGTCCGAGCCCCGCGGCCCGAGGCGCGCCGCGGGGCTCGCGGGCTTGTTTCGGCAGGTGACCACAGGGGAGGGGGAGCACGGGCCGTACCGGTCCGTGGATCTCTAGGGGGAATCGTCGGAATGAAGGTGAAGGACAAGGTCGTCGTCGTCACCGGCGCGTCGAGCGGTATCGGGCGGGCGACCGCGCTGGCGTTCGCGGCCGAGGGGGCGTCGGTCGTGCTGGCCGCGCGGCGCGAGGAGGTGCTCAAGGAGGTCGCCGGGGAGTGCGAGGCCGCCGGCGGGCGGGCCCTCGTGGTGGCGACCGACGTGACCGACGAGCACGCCGTACGGGAGCTGGCACGGCTGGCGGCCGAGCGGTTCGGGCGCATCGACGTCTGGGTGAACTGCGCCGCGGTGACGCTCTTCGGGCCGTTCGGCGACGTGCCGCTGGAGGACTTCCGGCGGGTGCTGGACGTCAACGTGATGGGCTACGTGCACGGGGCGAGGGCGGCCCTGCCCTACCTGCGGGAGCAGGGGGCCGGGGTGCTGGTGAACGTGGCGTCGGTCGCCGGCGTGGTCGCCCAGCCCTACACGCACGCGTACGGCATGTCGAAGTTCGCGGTCCGCGCGCTGGGGACGAGCCTGCGGCAGGAACTCGCGCTGGAACGTTCCCGGAAGATCCACGTGTGCACGGTGATGCCGGCGACCGTCGACACGCCGCTGTTCGACCACGCGGCCAACTACACCGGGCGCAGGCCGGTGGCGATGCCGCCGGTGTACACGCCGCGGCGGGTCGCGAAGGCGATCGTCAAGGTGGTGCGGTCCCCGCGCGCGGAGGTCGTCGTCGGCCCCGCCGGACGCGCCATGGTGCGGCAGGCCAGGAGGGCCCCGGGGCGTACCGAGCGGGCGATGGCCACCCAGGTCGACCGCACCCACCTGTCCCGCAGGAAGCGGGCCGCGGGGATCCCCGACACGCCCGGCAACCTGTACGAGCCGACGCCCGGGCCGGGCGCGGTGACCGGGGGGTGGCACGGCGGTCGCAGGACCGCGGTGCGCGGGATCGCCCTGGCGGCGACCCTGGCCGGGGCCGTCGTGGGCGCGCGCCGTCTGCTGACGCGTTGACGCACTGGAGCGAGCACGAGGTCACCGCCGTGGCGGGCACGCCCGTGCACGCCGCGGTGCTGGGACCCGCCTCCGCGCCGGAGACGGTGTGCGTGCACGGCCTGGGCTGCTCGCACCGCTACTTCCTCCCGCTGGCGCGGTGCCTCGCGCCGGAGACGCGGACGGTCGCCGTCGACCTGCCCGGGTTCGGCCGCACACCCGGCCCGCGCGAGCCGCTTGACATCTGCGGCCTGTCGCTGGCGCTGGCCGGATGGCTGCGCGCCACCGGGCGCGGCGGCGTGCCGCTGGTGGCCAACTCCGTCGGCTGCCAGGTCGTCGTCGACCTGGCGGCGCACGCCCCCGAGCTGGTGGGGCCGATGGTCCTCATCGGTCCCACCATGGACCCCGCCGCGCGGTCCGCGTGGCGGCTGGCGGCGCGGCTGGCGGGGAACACCGCGTTCGAGCGGCCCGGGATCGTGCCGCTGCTGGGACGCGACTACCTGGTCTGCGGCCCGCGCCGCTACTTCGCCACGCTTCGCGCCGCCCTCGACGACCGGGTGGAGGACAAGCTGGGCGACGTGCGGGTCCCGGCCACGGTGGTGCGCGGGGAGCGGGACCTCATCGTGTCGCGGGAGTGGTCGCGGCGGTTCGCGGGCCTGCTGCCCCAGGGGAGGCTGGTGGAGGTGCCCGGGGCGGCGCACACGCTGAACTACAGCGCGCCCGCCGAGGTGGCCCGGATCATCCGGGCCATCCCGGCCTTCGGCTGAGGACGCGGGAGCGGTGGACCAGGACTCGGTGGAGCGGCGGGACTCGGTGGAGCGGGAGAGCTCGGTGGAGCGGGAGAGCTCGGTGGAGCGGGCCGAGAGGCGGTACGGGTCCTCTCGCCGATGCCCGACGGGTCTTTCGCGCGAGGTGGGCCGAGGTCAGGAGACGAACAGGTGGGCCGCGGCGTCGCGGGCGAGGAGGAACCCGACGATGCCCAGCGTCCAGCCGATCGTGGAGGCCGAGTGCCTGCGCATCCAGTCGCGCAGCCGTCGCAGCGGGGCCTCCAGCCTCCGCCGGGCGACGGACCAGAGGCCGAACAGCGCGAGCGCGGGCAGGATCATGACGATCACGTAGCCCGCCAGCAGCGGCACCCACTGCGCGGCGGGCAGGTCCGCGGCGGTCATGAAGCCGATCGCGCCCAGGTAGGGCAGCATCGTCGCGACCTCCAGCAGGGCGGCGGTCAGCCCCAGGAGGATCATCGACCCGGGGCCGCCCAGGCGGGGCTCCCAGCGCTCCGGGCGCTCCTTCCGCCTCTTGGGGTCGAACCGGAAGCTGAGCAGGAACAGTCCTGCACCGATGACGAGCTGCACCCAGTAGGCGGTGCGGCTGTGCAGGGCCTCGTCGAAGGTGGCCAGGGCGGCGGTCAGCCCGAGCATCAGGGCGACGCCGACCCCGAAGTAGAAGACCGTGACCGTGGCCAGGTAGACCGTCAGGCGGCTCGCGGGCGGCCGGTCCGTGGACAGCAGCAGGTACAGGGGGACGCCCAGCGTCCCGAAGCTCATGCTGTCGAGGAGGGCCAGGGCGCCCAGGGTGAGCAGCAGGGTGGTGGTCAACGTCGTTTCTCCGTCGGTGTCCGTTGATGTCGGTCGATGTCCGTTGATGTCCGGGAGGGGCCCGGCAGGGACGCGGCCATCGTCCTGTTCGATCCTCCGCCCCGGAGGGGGGCGGGACCTCCTGCGTGACGTCGAGAACGCCCGTACACCTTTGGGACTACGGCCCGCCGGGGCGTACGGGCGTGAGGGTGGGTATGGACCTGTCGCGGCGTCCGTCGTGGTGGCGCGGTCCGATGACGGGGCCCGCCCGCGGCGCGCGCCCACCCGTGACGGATCGTCGCATCGGCGGTCCCGGGTCGTTCGCGACCTCGTGAGGAGAGAACCAGAGATGATCACTTTGAACAACGGGGTGTCCATGCCCCGGATCGGCTTCGGCGTGTTCCAGATCCCCCGGGACGAGACCGCGCGGGCGGTGACCACCGCGCTGGAGACGGGGTACCGGAGCATCGACACCGCGAAGGTGTACCGCAACGAGCGGGAGGTGGGCGAGGCGCTGGCCGCCTCGGACCTGCCGCGCGACGAGGTGTTCGTCACCACCAAGCTGTGGAACGACGACCAGGGCCACGACTCCGCCCTGGCGGCCTTCGACGCGAGCATGGAGCGGCTGGGCCTGGACCGGCTCGACCTCTACCTCATCCACTGGCCCACCCCGGCCAGGGACCTCTACCTGGAGACCTGGAAGGCATTGGCGAAGCTGTACGCCGACGGCCGGGTCCGCGCCGTCGGCGTGTCCAACTTCCAGCCGCCCCACCTGACGCGCGTCATCGAGGAGACCGGCCTCGTCCCGGCGGTCAACCAGGTCGAGCTCCACCCGGCCCTGCAGCAGGCCGAGCTGCGCGCCTTCCACGCCCGGCACGGCATCGTCACCGAGGCGTGGAGCCCGCTGGCGCAGGGAGGCGTGCTGGACGACCCGGTGATCGTCGACATCGCCGGGACGTACGGCAGGACCCCGGCCCAGGTCGTGCTGCGCTGGCACCTGGAGCTGGGGAACGTGGTGATCCCCAAGTCGGTCACCCCGTCGAGGATCAGGGAGAACCTCGACGTCTCCGGCTTCGCCCTCACCGACGAGGACATGGCGCGGATCGCCGAGCTGGACACGGGCACCCGCACCGGCCCCGACCCCGACGCCTTCAACGGCTGAGCCTCCACGACGGGCCGAGTCCCTCGACGGCTGAGCTCCTCGACGGGCCGAGCCTCTCGTCGGCCGAGTCGCCTCGTCGGCCGAGTCGCCTCCCGGCGGCGCGCCGTCCGGCGGGGCCGCCGGGGGCTCACCGCCCGGCGCCGGGGCTCACCGCCGGGCGATGCGCTCGCGCAGCCAGTGGTAGGAGGCCTTCGGCGTGCGGGCGCCGGTGGGGAAGTCGACGTGGACGAGCCCGAACCGCTGGCTGTAGCCCTCGGCCCACTCGAAGTTGTCCAGCAGGGACCAGACGTAGTAGCCGCGCACGTCCACCCCCTCGGCCCGCGCCCGCTCCATGGCGTCGATGTGGCCGTCGAGGAAGTCGATCCTGGCCCGGTCGTCGACCGTCCCGTCCGGGCCGGGCTCGTCGGGCTGGGAGCAGCCGTTCTCGGTGACGTACACCGGGGGGAGGGCGTCGCCGTAGCGGGCCCTGAGGCCGACGAGGAGTTCGCGCAGCCCGTCGGGGACGACGGGCCAGCCGAAGGCGGTGACGGGGTGACCGGTGACGCCCGCGTCGTGGAACGGCAGCCCCTCACCGACGGGGGCGGCGATCCGGGTGGGGTTGTAGTAGTTGATGCCGATGCCGTCGAGGGGGGCGGAGATCAGCTCCAGGTCGCCGTCACGCACCCCGCCCATGCCCGTCCCGTACGCGGACAGGTCCGGGTAGGAGCCCAGCAGCACCGGGTCGTTGAACAGGCGGTTGTGCAGCGTGTCGTAGGCGTCGGCGGCGGCCACGTCGGCCGGGTCGCCGGAGGCGGGCCGGACCGGGGTGCAGTTGTTGGTGATCAGCACCTTCTCCGCGCCGCGCGCCCGCAGCTCGCCCACGGCCAGGCCGTGCCCGAGCAGCTGGTGGTGGGCCACGGGCAGCGCGTCCACGACCAGGGTCCTGCCGGGGGCGTGGACGCCCAGCGCGTACCCGTAGACCATGTGGACGAAGGGCTCGTTCAGGGTGATCCACATGGGGATCCGGTCGGCGAGCCGGTCGGCCACGGCCGCGGCGTACTCCGCGAAGCGGTAGGCGGTGTCGCGGTTCAGCCAGCCGCCCTCGTCCTCCAGCGCCTGGGGCAGGTCCCAGTGGAAGAGCGTGGCCGCCGGGACGATGCCCCGCTCGACGAGCGCGTCGGTCAGCCGGTCGTAGAAGTCCAGCCCCGCCTGGTTGATCGCGCCCCTGCCGTCCGGCTGGACGCGCGGCCAGGCGACGGAGAAGCGGTAGGAGTTCACCCCCAGCGCGGACATCAGCGCGACGTCCTCCCGCCACCGGTGGTAGTGGTCGCACGCCACGTCACCGGTGTCGCCGTCCCGGACCCTGCCGGGCTCGTGGGAGAAGGTGTCCCAGATCGAGGCGCCGCGCCCGTCCTCGGTGACGGCACCCTCGATCTGGTAGGACGCGGTCGCCGTACCCCACAGGAACATTTCGGCCTCCAGCCCGCCTGATTCCGGATCACGCTAACCTCATGCCCGCTCATGAGGGAAGGCCCCTCCCGTGAGGCATGATGAACAGATGACGAACGTCTCCGGGGGAACGCTTCGCCGCCGCCCCGCCCAGCGTCGCAGCCTGGAGAGGGTGGAGCGCATGCTGGACGAGTGCGCGCGACTGCTGGACGAGGTCGGCTACGAGGTGCTGACCACCAAGGAGGTGGCCCGGCGCGCCGAGGTGCCGATCGGCACCTTCTACCAGTTCTTCACGGACAAGCAGGGGCTGGTCCGCGCGCTGGCGATGCGCAACCTGGAGGCGTTCCTGGGTCGGATCACGGCCAGGCTCGCGCGGGTGCGCCTGTCGGACTGGACGGAGATGGTCGACCTCGCGATCGACGAGTTCGTCGCGATGAAGCGCTCCACGCCGGGCTTCGCGGTCGTCGACTTCGGGCAGGTGCTCGCCCGGCCGGGCGGCTCGGTGGTCGAGGGCACCGAACGGATGCTCGACGCCGCGCTGGAGAACAACGTCGTCGTGGCCGACCGGCTCCGCCGGATCACCGTCGAGCTGCTGGGCGCCCCGATCGGCCCCGACCTGGACCGGGTGCTCTTCGTCGCGGTCGAGGCCGCCGACGCGGTGCTCAAGCTCGCCTTCCGCGCCCACCCGGACGGCGATCCCGAGCTGATCGCCGAGTGCAAGCACCTGGTACGGCGCTACCTCGCGGCGCACCTGCCCACCGGCTGACGGACGGGCCCGCCGCCGGCGCGCGGCCTGTCGGCTTCGCTTCGGCCGGTTTCGCCTCGGGCCGCTTCACCTCGGCCGGTTCCGCCTCGGCCGGCTGCTTCTCGGGCGGCTGCTTCTTGGGCGGTTTCGTCTCGGCCGGTGAGTGGCCCCGCCCCGGTCAGCGGGCGGCCTCCAGTCGGGCGCGGTGCTCGTCGTCGAGCGTGACGTCCAGGGCGCCCAGGGCCTCCTCCAGCTGGGCCAGGGAGCTCACGCCGACGATCGGGACCGTGCGGACGTCGCCGCCGATCAGCCAGGCCAGCACCACCTGGTTGACGCTCACCCCCAGCTCACCGGCGATCTCCCGCAGCACGGCGAGCCCGCGGGTGGTGCCCGGGTGGTCGTAGGCGTCCGGGATCGGGCGGTCCTCGCGGGTGTAGGCGCCGAACATGAGCGTGTTGTACGCCCACAGCGTCAGGTCCCGCTCCGAGCGCAGGTAGTCGAGCATGTCGTCCTGGACCAGGACGTGGCCCCCCTCGGGGAGTCTCGTCCCGGGCCGGGGCCGCAGATAGGTGTGGCGGAGCTGCACGTGGGTGTAGGGCGGCAGGCCCGCGGTCCGGGAGAGGTTCCGGGCGCGCTCCAGGCGCCAGGCCGGCACGTTGCTCGCGCCGATCTCGCCCACCTTGCCCGCCCGTGTCAGCTCGCCGAAGGCGCCCAGGGTCTCCTCCAGCGGGACGGAGCGGTCCTCGATGTGCGCCCAGTACACGTCGACGTGGTCGGTGCCCAGTCGCCGGAGGCTGCCCTCGGCGGCCGCGGCGATCACCGGGGCGGACAGGCCCTCGGCGAAGTCGAGGGTACGGTCGCCGGGAACGGTCGGCCGGGCGCCGCACTTGGTGCTCAGCACCATCCGGTCGCGGTTGCCGCGGGCGGCCAGCCAGCGGCCGATGGCCAGCTCGCTCTCGTCGCCGGTGGCGCCGTCGTTCCAGAAGGGGTAGTTGTTCGCGGTGTCCAGCATGGCGCCGCCTGCCTCGGCGAACCGGTCGAGGATCGCGAACGTGGCCGCGTCGTCGACGACCGTGCCGAAGGGGATGGTCCCGAGGGCGAAGGGGATGTGCGTCATGGATCTCACCCTGCAGGCTGGAGTTCACTCCAGGTCAAGTCCGGCTGTGCCGGACGTGTTCGGACTTGTCGGCGTACGAGGGCATGCTCTGTGGAAGGTGAGGGGGACTCGGTAAGGTTGTGCGGAGCCTGTCTCCCCGTCCTCCCCGGACGACGGGCCGATGTGCGGCACGGGCGCGGGGCCGTTCCCGGCCGTGCCGGACCACCGGCGGGGACGGGCGATTCTCGGTTGGGCGGCTATGCGATGGGGGCCACGGGCGTGAGCGTGTACACACCGGGACAGGTGGTCGAGGAGACCGGCTTCAGCCTCGACACCCTGCGCTACTACGAGCGGATCGGGCTGCTCGAACCGATCGGCCGCAACGCGGCCGGACAGCGCAGGTTCACCCAGCAGGACGTCGGCTGGCTCGGCATGCTCCGCTGCCTGCGCGGCACCGGCATGCCGATCGCGGAGATGCTCCGTTTCGCGGAGCTGACCAGGGCGGGCGACCACACGGTCCGCGAGCGGATCGCGCTGCTGGAGGCGCATGACCGGCGGGTGGAGGAGCAGGTCGACCACCTGCGCGAGCAGCAGGTGGCGATCCGGAGCAAGATCGGTTACTACCACTCGGTGATCGACTGACCGGCTTTCCGGTCACCGCCCGGGCTCGCGCGTGTCACCGTTCGGGCTCGTGCTCGTCGTCGCTCGCCGCCGTTCGGGCTCGCGTGTGCCGTTCGCGCTCGAACTCGTCGCCGTTCGGGCTCGTCATCGTTCGGGCGTGTACGCGCCGTCGGCGATCGCCCGCAGGGCCGCGCAGTGCGCGGTGAACGCCGCCCTGCCCTGTCCGGTGAGGGCGAGCCAGGTGCGCGGGCGCTTGCCGACGTATCCCTTGGTGACCTGGACGTATCCGGTGCCCTCAAGGAGGGCGACCTGCTTGGACAGGGCCGAGTCGGTCACCTCGACGGTGTCGCGGACGTAGCCGAACTCGGCCTTCTCGGCGGCGGCGAGCAGGGCCACGATCGCGAACCGGACCGGCGAGTGGATGACGTCGTCGAGCAGGTGGCGCGGATGGCTCACCGGCGCGCCTCCAGGTAGGCGCCCACGAAGGCGGGCAGCGAGACCACGACCGCTCCCGGCACCCACCAGGCGGGCTCGCCCTGGAACCAGGCCGACCCGGCCAGCAGGACACCGGCGTACAGCACACCCCACGTCACGATGATCACGGTGTGCCGGACGCCGAACCCGCGACGGATCACCGGCTGGCGTACGGCGTGGACGGTCAGGACCGCCACGAGCGCCAGCCACAGGCCGGTGGAGACCATCTTCGGCGTCACGGTCGAGGTGAATCCGAGGACGAGCACCAGGGCGAGCGCCGACACCCCGAAGACGAGCAGGTAGCGGACGTACCACCTGGAGCGACGACGTACGAGGGTGTCGAGCTCCCCGGCGCGTGCCAGCGCCTCCGCGGGGCTCATGCGCTCGTCCTGTGTCATGAGATCACCTTCCGACGTTGCCAGTACCTGCATCATAGATAAGTACTTGCCATTTTGGTAAGTAGTTTCCGTGTTTTCGCGGCATGGATCGCGGGCCGACGCGCCGATCTCCGGCTCGCGTCCGCCGGCATCTCGTCGCCGGGTGCGGGGATCGCGAGGCGGGGGAACATCCGGCCCGTACCGGTCGCAAGCCGTACGGCGGCTTTGCCCCCGCCCGGGACGCCCTTTTCGGTCCGGCTGTTAAACCGGTATCGGGACCGGGGTCCGGGAGGGGTCATGATCGCACCGCGGGCACGCCGGATCAACATTCCGCTGCGGCACGTCGCCCTGATGTGCGGTGGCATGCTGTTCGCCCTCCTGGCCAACGTGACCTACCTCCAGGCGCTGGACTCCGAGCGGCTCAACGAGGACCCGCGCAACCGGCGGACGATGATCGCTCGCTTCGAGGACCCCAGGGGCAGGATCCTGCTCCGCGACGGCACGGTCATCGCGACCAGCCGCAGGTCCGGGAGCGTCACCTACCGCTACCGGCGGGCCTACCCCGGCGGCCCGCTCTACGCGCCGCTCACCGGGCACTTCTCGCTCCACGGCACCGGCGGCCTCGAACAGGCCGAGGACGACCTGCTGTCCGGGAACGACCCCCGGGTGCGGATGCGCGGGCTGGTCGACGGCACCCGCGGCGGCGCCACCCTCAGGCTCACCGTCGACCGCGACACCCAGCGGGCCGCCTACGACGGCCTGCGCGCCACCGGCCTGCCCGGTGCCGTCGTCGCGATCGACCCCCGCACCGGCGCGATCCTGGCGATGGTCTCCCTGCCGTCGTACAACCCGGACCGCTACGCGAGCTTCCACGCGGCACGACTCGACCGGGTGGACAAGAGGCTGCGCGGCGATCCCGCCGACCCGCTGGTGAACCGGTCGATCCAGCGGAGCTACCCGCCGGGTTCCGCGTTCACGATCGTCACCGCCGCCGCGGCGCTCGCCTCCGGGCGGTACGACCCCGGCGTCACCGTCAACGTCCCGGCCTCGCTCCGCCTGCCCGGCACGAGGACCTACCTGCGCGACCGGGCAGGCGCCGCGTGCGGCGAGGCCGGTGCCGGACTGCTGGAGGCGTTCCGCTCGTCCTGCGACACCCCCTTCGCCAAGCTCGGCATCGAGCTCGGCCCCGACGCGCTGCGCGAGCGGGCCGAGGCGTTCGGGTTCGACACCGACGACCTGGAGATCCCCATGCCGGTGATCAGGAGCGTCTATCCGGCCCCGCGGGACGACGCGCGGACCGCGCTGTCGGCGCTGGGCGGGGCAGGCGTCCGGGTCACCCCGCTGATGACGGCGATGATCGCGGCGGCGGTGGCCAACGACGGCCTGCTGATGCGCCCCCACCTGGTGGAGGACGTCCGTCTCGCCGACGACACCGTGATCGAGCGCGCCGAGCCGTCGCCCTACCGCCGGGTGTTCGGTGCCGAGGAGGCCGGACGGCTCACCGAGATGATGGTCGCCGTCACCGGGCGGGGAGGGACGGGAGCCGCCGCGGCCGTCCCCGGCGTGAAGGTCGCCGCCGTGACCGGCTCGGTGAAGAACGCCACCTCCGCCGGGGACCACGCGCTCTTCACGGGGTTCGCGCCGGCCGCCGCCCCCCGGGTCGCGGTGGGGGTGCTGGTCGAGGGGGGCGGGGTGGGCGGGCGGGTGGCGGCCCCCATCGCCAGGGCCGTCATCCAGGCCGCCCTGGTCGGCCAGGTCGAGTAGGACGCCGGCCTCACGGGCCTGCCGGGCCGAGCGGGGTTCCGTGCGGGCCGGGCAGGGTTCCGTGCGGGGCGAGCGGGGTTCCGTATGGGCCGGGCGGGGTTTCGTACGGCCGGGCAGGACGGCGGCCCGGAGTTCGTGCGGGACGGTCAGGTCGCGTAGGCGGCGGCCTGGAGACCGTACAGGTCGGCGTAGAGGCCGTCGAGGCCGATGAGCTCGTCGTGGGTGCCGTGCTCGATGACCCTGCCGTGGTCCAGCACGTAGATCCGGTCGGCGTAGCGGACGCTCGCCAGCCGGTGGGTGATCAGCAGGACGGTACGCCCGTCGGCGTGCCGCCGGATGCGCTCGAACAGGGCGTGCTCGGCGCGGGCGTCGAGGGCCGCGGTCGGCTCGTCGCAGATCAGCAGCGGGGCGTCCCGGTGGAAGCCCCGGGCCACCGCGATCCTCTGCCACTGCCCGCCGGACAGCTCGTGGCCGTCCTTGAAGCGCCGGTCGAGCAGGGTGTCGTACCCGTTCGGCAGCTCGGCCACGACCTGGTCGGCGCCGGCGACCTCGGCCGCCGCGACGAGCGCCGGCTCCCCCTTGTCGGTGCCCATGGTGATGTTGTAGCGGGCGGCCAGCGGCCAGCGGGTGTGGTCCTGGGCGATGACGGCGATACGTCGTCTCAGCGCGTCGGGGTCGACGGTGGACAGATCGGTGTCGTCCCACAGGACCCGGCCGGCGTCCGGCTCGTACAGCCCGGACAGGATCTTGGCCAGCGTGGTCTTGCCCGAACCGTTCTCCCCGACGAGCGCGATCACCTCGCCCCGCTCCAGGCGCACGGTCAGTCCCCGCAGCGCCGGTGACGCGGAGCCCGGATAGGTGAAGACGACGTCCTCGGCGACGATCCGCGCGAAGGTCTCCGGGACGGTCCCCTCGCGTCCGGCGGGCAGTTTCGCCTCCGCCTCGGCGCAGAAGTCCAGGAAGTCGGTGAAGTACAGACCCTCCTCGTACAGGCGGTTGGTGGCGTACATCAGGTTGGCCAGGTACGTCTGGCCCGAGCGGATCGCCAGCACGGCCGTTCCCGCCACCGCCAGCGGGACCGCGCCCATCGCCAGCAGCACCCCCAGCGCCACGTACACCAGGGCGGTGCCGATCCCGCCCAGCGCCTCGCCGACGACCCTGGCGACCATCTGCCGCCGTGCCAGCGCGAGCATGATGGTCTGCTCGGCCGTGGCGACCGCGTCGTACATCCGCAGCAGGAAGCCGCGCATGGTGAACGATCGCACCTCGGCGGCCGGGTCCCGCTGCGCCAGCAGGTCCGAGATGATCCACTTGCGGCGGGCGGCCGGGATCAGCGCGTACATGGTCGTGTAGCGCATCCGCGCCGAGCGGACCGCCGCCCACGCGTCGGGCAGCACCGCCAGCACCAGCAGCGGCAGCAGCACGGGGTGGAGCACCCCCAGCACACCCGCGGCGGCGGCGATGCCGATGGTCGCGGTCAGCACGTTGACGGTCGTGGTCACCACCACGTCGGCCATGGAGACCCCGCGCGTCCTGGCCCGCTGGAGCGCGTCGTGGAAGTCGGAGTCGTCGAAGGCCGCGAGATCGACCCTGCTGGTCAGCCCGTACAGACGCTCCTCGGCGATCCGGCCGACCTGCGGCTCCAGCCGCGACTGCGCCCAGCCCGCGCCCGCCTGCATGAGGGTACGCAGGGCCGCGGCCACCCCCACCATGATCAGGCCGGGCAGGGCGGCCCGCACCCGCTCGGGGGTCGGACCGGCCTGGAACAGCGCCGACAGCACCTCGGTCGTGGCCAGCAGCCCGAACGCGGTGAACACGCCGGCCAGCAGGCTCAGCGAGACCGCGACGGTGGTGTCGCGGGGACTGGCCAGCCACGCCAGCCTGACGGCCTGCGAGATCAGGGCCGGGAGCCTGCGGGCGATCGTGAGGAACCCGACCTTCGCCATCGTGTCGGTGTGCGCGTTCCACTCGGAGAGGCTCAGCTCGCCGAACGCGAGGGAGGCGTCGGAGGTGGCGGGGGCCGCGGCACGGTCACCGGACGGGCCGTCGGCACGGTCACCGGGCGAGCCGCCGGCACGGTCACCGGGCGGGTCGGGGGTGGCGCCGGAGGTCGTGGCACGGTCGCCGGGCGGCCCGAGGGAGACGCCGGGGTCCGTGGCCTGGTCGTCGGACGTGTCGCCGGGCTGGTCGCCGGGCTGGTCGCCGGACGGGGCGGGGGAGCGGGGGGCGGGGGAGTCGGCCATGGAAGCAGTGTGAGCGGCCGTACCGGCGATGGCCATCGGATGGCCGGTGACGGTCAGTATCACGTCCGCGCCACGTCCGTGCCGGGTCGACGCCGGGTCGACGCCGGGTCGACGCCGCGTCCGTGACCCCGTGTCGCCCGGAAAAGAGCTAAGACCGGGCATGGTTCGGTAATTGATGTCACACTTTCTGTGACGGTTCTACCCGACACTCCCGAAGAGCCGATGACCCAGGACACCGCGCACGCCTCCCTCACCGGTGGCAACCTGCCCCTCGAACCGAACGGCTTCGTGGGGCGTGAGACCGATGTGGAAGAACTCGTCGACCTGCTGGCCGTGACCCGGGTGGTGACGCTCTGCGGGACCGGCGGCATCGGCAAGAGCAGGCTGGCGATTCGGGTGGCCTCCCAGGTGGCGGCGGAGTTCCCCGGAGGCGTCTGGCTGGTCGAGCTCGCCGACGCGGCGCCCGGCGACCAGATCGAGCCCAGGGTGGCCGCCGTGCTCGGGGTCAAGGCCGAGCCGTCCCGCGCGCTGGCCGAGACGCTGATCGACGCGCTGGGCGACCGGCGGCTGCTGCTCGTCATGGACAACTGCGAGTCGCTCATCGAGGAGTCCGCCAGGTTCTGCCGCGCGGTCCTCACCGTCTGCCCCGGGGTGCGCGTGCTCACGACCAGCCGCGAACCGCTGCGGGTGGCCGGGGAGACCGTGTGGCGGGTGCCGCCGCTCAGCCTGCCCAGGGGCGGCGGTCACGACCCCGGCGACAGCGAGGCGGTGCGGCTCTTCGTCGACCGCGCCACCGCCGCCTCCCGGGAGTTCGCCGTCACCGAGCAGAACGAGGCCGACATCGCCGACCTCTGCGAGGCGCTCGACGGGATGCCGCTCGCCATCGAGCTCGCCGCCGCCCTGTGCCGGGTGCTGACCGCGGGGCAGATCAACGCGCGCATCAGGGACCGGTTCAGGCTGCTGTCCGCGGGCGACAGGACGGCCCCGGCCAGGCAGCAGACGCTCAGGGCGACCGTCGACTGGAGCTACCAGCAACTGGACGAGCCCGAACGGATCCTGCTCAGGCGGCTGGCGGTCTTCACCGGCGGCTGGACGCTCGACATGGCCGAACGGGTCTGCGCGGGCGGTGCCCTGTGGGCCGAGGACGTCCTGAGGGTCCTGTGCGTCCTGGTCGACAAGTCACTGGTGCTGGCCGAGACGGCGGTGGCCGGCGAGACGCGCTACCGGATGCTGGAGACGATCCGCGAGTACGCGGCCGAGCAACTGGACGCCTCCGGCGAGGAACCCGAGTTCCGCAGGCTGCACCGCGACCACATGATCGAGGTCGCCGCCCGGATGCACCGGACGATCGTCCGGTGGCCCCGCCCCACCTGGGCGGAGATCTGCCCGATGCTGGTCATGCTGGACGAGCTGCAGGCCAACGTGTGGGCGGCGGTGCGCTGGTCGGCCGAGGTCGACGGCGACCAGGAGAGCGCGCTGCGCCTGCTGGTCCTGCTGCGCTGGCCGCTCATCGCCGGGGGCAGGTTCACCCCGGCCGACAAGTGGCTCGACCGCCTCCTGGAGACCGCCCCGGAAGAGCTGGCACCCCAGGTGCGCGGCGACGCCCTCGTGCTGCGCGGGCAGGTGGCCTTCGGGCAGGGCGACCCCGACTCCGCCCAGATCGCCTGCACCGCCGCGGTCGGCCTGTGCCGGCAGGCGGAACTGCACGGCCCGCTCGGCGGCGCGCTGGCCGTCCTGGCCTGGGTGGCGATCTACCAGCGCCGTCCCGACAGGGCCAGGGAGCTGCTGGACGAGGCGCTGGAGGCCGTGCGCGCGGTCGACGACCCCTGGCACGAGACGGTCGTCCGCTCGATGGAGGGCACGCTCGCCCTCTCCGAGGGCAGGGCGAAGGAGTCGCAGCGCTCCTTCGAGGCCGCGCTGGCGATCGCGCACGAGCTCGACAACCACTGGGCCGCGCCGGTCGCGCTGATCGGCCTGGCCCAGGTCGCCTGGCTGCGCGGTGACCTCGCCGAGGCCCGCAACCGCTACGAGCGCGCCCTCGACATGCTCCAGGACATCACCGCCCACTGGCAGGTCGTCACGTGCCTGTCCGGGCTCGGCCGGATCGCCCTCGCCCAGGGCGACCTCGCCACCGCCCGGGTCAGGCTCGTCGAGAGCCTGCGGCTCTGCATCGGGACCGGCCAGCGGCTCGGCGTGGCCCGCCGGATCGAGACGCTCGCCCAGCTCGCCCTCGCCGAGGAGGACGACCACCGCGCGGTGCGCCTGGCCGGGGCCTCCTCCGCGATCAGGAACGCGATGAGCGGCGCCGTGCTCCCGCCCGGGTTCGGGGCACGGATGGAGGAGTTGCTCCAGCCGGCCCGGCTGCGTCTGGGCGAGAGCCTGGTCGCCCAGCTGTGGGCACACGGCCAGGAGATGTCCCAGGAGCAGGCGGTCCGCTACGCGCTCCAGGTCGAGGAGCCGTACGAGACGCCCATCCTGCTCGGCAAGCCCGCGGCGGTCGCCCCGGTGACCAGCCTCACCTGCCGGGAGTGGGAGATCGCCGAACTCGTCGCCAGGGGCATGAGCAACAGGGCCATCGCCGACGACCTGGTGATCAGTCCCGCCACCGCGGCCCGGCACGTCGCCAACATCCTGGGCAAGCTCGGGTTCTCCTCCCGCACGCAGGTCGCCACCTGGGTGGTCGAGCAGAACCGCTCCTGACCTCACCCCACCGGCGAGCCGTCCCCCTCGCCTCACCCGGCGAGCCGTCGCCGATCCGCCTCACCTGCGGGCTACACATGTGCGGCGTGGAAGATACATCCCGGGATACGCACTCCGGAGCATGTGGCGCACCCGTGACGCGCCGTACGTTTTCCTGGTGTTCGACCGATGACGTCCAGCCTTTCGCACCGCACCGGCCGAAACCCCGGTACGGGAGGGGGGCCCACACCAACACGGACGTATCGGTCGGACACGTCGCGGACGTCGCGTGCCCCTGCCGACGGCCGGGTCTCCTCGGAGGGGTGGGGACCAGGTCAGGGGGCACGTGACAGCGGGCTCGGGTCGCGCAGGGCCCGGGCCCGCCCGCCGTCGTTCCCGCGTTTCCCGTTCCCTGTTCGCCGCGGTGGGGCGGCGAGGCGCCGGTGGGGTGACGGGCGGAGCCGCGGGCCGGGTGTCCCAGGGATCGGGCGCCCCGCGGTTCGAGTGCCTCGCGGGCCGGGCGTCTTACGGATCGGGTGCCGTGGGGGTCGAGCGTCCCGTGGATCGGGCGTCCCGCGGAGCGGGTGTACTTACGGACGAGGGGCCGTGAGCGCGCGGAGGGCCGAATACACAGCCATCTACATACATCTGCCGATGCCCGCGCGGACGGCCCAGCCCTAGCGTCGGCGGAATGAGACCGACCTCTCCGTCCACAAGCTGCACCCTCACCGAGGCGGTGTTCGGCTACGCGCACGGGCGAGGTGATCGGCCCGCGCTGATAGATCTCGACGCCGGCACGGTGTACGGCTACCGCCGCCTGTCCGTGGAGGTGACGCGGGGAGCCTCGGGCCTGGTGCGGCGAGGCGCGAGGCGGCGTCAGGTCGCCGGGATCCACGTGGACAGCGCGGTGACGCAGACGCTGGCGGTGCACACGGTCATCGCGGCCGGTGGCGTGGCGGCGCCGATCACCTCCGGGTGCGAGGAGATGGCCGACCTGCTGGCCGAGTGGGACGCCCGGCTGCTCATCACCACCCCCGGGCTGGCGAGCGCGTCACTGCGGGCCGTGGAGGACTCCCGGGTCCGGCAGGTGATCGCGTTCGGCCAGGCCCGAGACACCGTCGACTTCGCCGACCTGCTGCTGCTCGAACCCGTTCCGCTGCCCTTCCTCGACCCGTCGGTGCAGCCCGCCCTGCTGGTCGAGGACGGGGGCGTGCTGACCCACCACGACCTGATCACGCGGATGAACGCGCTCGACCGGGGGGCGGAGCTCGGCAAGTCCGACGTGCTGCTGATCACCTGGCCCCTGAGGTGCAGCATGGCCCTGACGATCCTGATCGGGCTGGCGCTGATGCGCGGCTCCCTGGTCGTGGTGGCCCCCGGCCTCTCGTCCCGGGAGCTGTCGGCGACCATCCAGGACTTCGGCGTCACCGTGGTGGCGCTTCCCGACGGGGCCGTCCAGCGGGTCTGAGACAGACGCCCGACCCGGCGCGCACCCGATGCGCACACGGACACGCATGCCGATGCGCGCGCCGGGAGGCGCGACACCGGTCCTGACGGTGTCGCGCACCCGACGCGCGTCCGGTGCGACCGGCACGCATGTCGATCCGCACGTCGGCCGGACGCCACTCCTGACGGCCTCGCGGGGGTCCGCCGCACGGGGACGACGGCCGGAAATCCTCACCGGCCGGGATGCGCAGCTGTTACCCGTGCGATCTTGACGGTGCTCGGTGCGGAGTGGCTTGATTGCACGTACTGACGATGCTGACAACGTTGTCATGTTCTCGGGGAGAACACCTGTGCAACCTCGACCCCGAAGGGACGGAGAGCTGTGCGACGACAGTTGATGGCGGCCGTCGCGGTCACCATGGCGGGCCTGCTCGCCCTGACCGCGTGTGGTGACAACGGCAGTGGCGGCACACAGGGTCCGCAGGCCGACCCGAAGAAGAAGGTCGAGGTCTTCTCCTGGTGGACCGGCCCCGGCGAGGCCGACGGGCTGAAGGCCATGAGGGAGATCTTCCAGAAGCGGAACGCCGGGCTGGAGTTCTTCGACGCGGCCGTGGCGGGCGGCTCCGGCGACAAGGCGCGAGCTCTGCTGACCACCAAGCTGCAGGCGCAGACCCCGCCGGACACCTTCCAGGGGCACGCGGGCGCCGAACTGCAGGGCTACATCAAGTCCGGGCAGCTCGAACCGCTGAACTTCCTCTACGACGAGCTCAAGCTCAAGGACGCGTTCCCGCAGCAGCTCGTCGACCAGATCAGCGTCCGGGGGCAGATCTACTCGGTCCCGGTCAACGTCCACCGCTCCAACGTGATGTGGTTCAACCCCGCGGTGCTGAAGGAGGCGGGCGTCACCGAGGTGCCGACGACGATCCCGGACTTCGTGGCGGCGCTGGAGAAGGTCAGGCAGAAGGGCAGGATCCCGCTCTCGATCGGCTCGGAGTGGACGATGGTCCACCTGCTGGAGAGCGTGCTGCTCGGCTCGCTCGGCACCGACGCCTACAACAAGCTGTGGACCGCCGGTTCCGACTGGTCCGGCCCGGCGATGACCAAGGCGCTGAACGACTTCAAGACGATCCTGTCCTACGCCGGTGACCCGGCCGACGACTGGCAGCCCGCGGCCAAGCAGGTGGCCGACGGTCAGGCCGCCTTCAACATCATGGGCGACTGGGCGTACGGCTACTTCCACAACCCGCCGGACGGCGGCCTGGGCAAGACGTCCAAGACCGACTTCGACTGGGCGCCCTCGCCCGGCACCGCGGGCACGTTCATGTGGCTGTCGGACAGCTTCACCCTGCCCAAGGGAGCGCCCAACCGCGACGGCGCCGTGGCCTGGTTGAAGGTGGCCGCGAGCAAGGAGGGCCAGGACGCCTTCAACCCGAAGAAGGGCTCCATCCCGGCCCGCAAGGACGCCGACACCGCCCTCTACACCGACTACCTCGCGGACGCGCTCAAGGACTGGGGTTCCGACGACCTGGCCGGTTCCATCCAGCACGGCGTGGTGGTGAACGACCCCTGGCGCGTCTCGATCAACGAGGCGGTCGGCGTGTTCCACGGCGACAAGGACGTGGCCGCGTTCCAGACGGCGCTGGCCGAGGCCGCCAAGAACTCCGGTCAGTGATCCTCCGGTACGGCCCGCGGCGCCGCGGGCCGTACCGTACCTCGCGGACTCGCGGAAGGGGTGCCGGTGACACCAGCGACACCGCCGACGAGACCGATGACGCGGACACCGCGGACAGCGCGGACGCCGCGGATGACGCGGGTGCGCAGGTGGCTGCCCGGGCTGCTGCTGGTCACGCCGTCGATCGTCGCGATCGCGGTCTTCGTGTACGGCATGCTCGGCTGGAACTTCCGGCTGGCCATGACCGACAAGCACGACGAGGTGTCGATGGGAAACTTCGTCGGCCTGGAGAACTTCGTCACGCTCTGGGACCAGAAACGCTGGGGCATCTCGGTCGAGCACGCGATCGTCTTCACGGTGGTCTTCGTGTTCGGGGCGCTGGCGCTCGGCTGGCTGCTGGCGTTCCTGATGGAGAAGGGGATCAGGGGTGAGGGGACCTTCCGCGCGGTCTACCTGTTCCCGATGGCGGTCTCCTTCGTCGCGACCGGGGTCGTCTGGCGCTGGCTGATGAACTCCGGCCAGGGTGAGCGGGCGGTCGGGCTGAACCGGTTGTTCGACGGCCTGGGCCTGGAGTTCCTGCAGTGGCGGTGGTTCCGGGACCCGGACTGGGGGATGGCGGCCATGGCCATCCCCGCGATCTGGCAAATGTCCGGATATGTCATGGCATTGTTTCTCGCGGGGTTCCGGGGGGTTCCCGAGGACCTCAGGGAGGCGGCCAGGGTCGACGGCTGCGGCGAGTGGCAGGTCTACCGGCATATCGTGCTGCCGCTGCTCCGCCCGGTCACCCTGTCCGCGCTGATCATCCTTGGGCACATCTCGCTCAAGGTCTTCGACCTGATCGTCGCGGTCTCCGGCAAGCAGATCATCACCGACGTGCCCGCCGTGTTCATGTGGGTGGCGGTCTTCGACGCGCACGACCCGGCCAAGGGTGCCACCATCGCGTCCTACATCGTGCTCGCGGTCAGCGTCTTCGTCATCCCGTACCTGATCTGGACGCTCCGAAGGGAGAGGCGCTCGTGACCTCCCCCACCGGGGCCGAGCGGGTCTCTCGTACCGGAGCCGAGCGGGTCCCTCACGTCGGAGCCGAGCAGGTCCCTCCCACCGGAACCGAACCGGTTCCTCAGCCCGGAGGCAGTCGATGACGACCACCGCGACCGGCCCCGAAACCGCTCCCGCGCGGGGTGGCGCCTCTGGTGACCCGGGGGGCCGGGCCAGGCGGCGGGCACGGCTGTCGCGCGGCGTCAGGCTGGTGCTGCTGCTCGCCTTCCTGCTCGTCTTCCTGATCCCGATCTACGTGCTGCTGGTCACCAGCTTCAAGCCGCTGACCGAGGCCGACCCCGGCCGGGCCTGGGCGCTGCCCGAGGTGTGGACGGCCGAGCCGTGGCGGGTGGCCTGGGAGAAGCTCACCCCCGGCATCTGGAACAGCGTGCTGCTCGCGGTCCCCGGCTCGCTGATCTCGGCGATGCTCGGCTCCATGAACGGCTACGTGCTGTCGAAGTGGCGCTTCCCCGGCTCCGACGTGCTGTTCACGCTCTTCCTGTTCGGCATGTTCATCCCGTACCAGGGCGTCATGATCCCGCTGGTCCAGCTCCTCGTGAAGCTGAACGAGGTCACCCTGGCGGTCACCGGGGTCCCGGGGGTCTTCTACGGGGCGATCCCGGGCCTGCTGCTGGCCCACGTGGTCTACGGCATCCCGATCTGCACGCTGATCTTCCGCAACTACTACGTCACCATCCCGGACGAGCTGATCGAGGCCTCCCGGGTGGACGGCGCGGGCATGCTGCGGACCTACCGGTCGGTGGTGCTGCCGGTCTCCGGCCCGGCCTTCGCGGTCGTGATCATCTGGCAGTTCACCTCGCTCTGGAACGACTTCCTGTTCGCGGTCTTCCTCACCGGTCCGCAGAGCTGGCCCACCACGGTCATGCTCAACAACATCGCCGGGGCCCAGACCGTCCCCTACAGCCAGCAGATGGCCGCCGCCCTCCTCGCCTCCGTCCCCACGATGATCATCTATATCCTCCTCGGCCGCTTCTTCATGCGCGGCCTCATGGCCGGAGCGCTCAAGGGCTGACCCCCGGGGTGAACCGCACGCGGGCCACCGGCGTCTCATGATCATGAGGTCGGCCGTGCTCCCCCTTCTGCTCCTGCTCACCGCCTGCGGCGCGCCCGCGTCCCCGGGCACGTCCCCGCCCCCGACCGTGCCCGCTCCTCCGGCCGTGTCCCCGGCCGTGGACGGGGCGCGGAGAGGAGCGTCCCCCTTCCCGGGGGTGTCGGCGACGCCCGTGCCCGGATGCGTCAGGCGCCCGGCGAGAAGGCTGGAGCTCACCCTGATCCGGATGGAGGCCTTCGACTACGACCCTCTCAACTCCCCGGAGGAACTCGCCGCGAAGGCCCCGCTGGTCGTGGCGGGCATCACCGAGGACTTCATGCCCGGGCCGGTCGTCGAGGAAGGTCTTCCCGGCGACCGTGCGCACCACGTCCTGCTGCCGGTACGGGTGACCGAGCGATTCAAGGGACGTATCTCCGGCGGCCTGGTCCACGTGAAGTTCTCCCAGGGGGCCAGGGGGAGCGACGGGCTGCCGAGAGAATCGGTGGCCGACTTCCGGCGGGCCGTGCCCGCAGGCAACAGGGTCCTGCTGTTCCTCTATCCGCAGATCCGCTCCCCGGATCCCAGCCGCGCGTGGCCCACGATCAAGGATCGGGCACGCCTTCCGGCCGGGACGGTGCTCTACGAGACCCACCCCCAGGGAATACTGTTCGAACAGGGGCTGAAGGTCGTCGGCGGCACGGAGGACGTCAACCCCGCCTCCCGCTGGGCCGATCCCTGCGGCCTGGCGGGCATCGCCGAGCGGTTGCGCAGGGCGGGGTACCGGGGTTCCTCGTGAGGTCGCGCGTCACCGGGGCCGGTGGGGAACGACCGCCCGCGAAAAGGTGATCAGGTCGCCTGGCCGGGGTTCACCAGGGCGTCGCCCAGTGCCGTGCGGTGGTACAGGACGCCCCGGCCGGTGCGGCTGCCGGTGACCAGGCCCGCCCGGCGCAGGGCGGCGATGTGGCCGCCCACGGTCCCCAGGCTCAGTCCCAGCAGGGCGACCAGGGCCGTGGTCGTCGCGGGGGCGGCCAGTTCGAGCAGGACCCGGGTCCTCGTGCCGCCGATCAGCCCGGCCAGGCCGTCCGGCGTCTCGGGCGGGATGCCGGTGCCCCGGGCCGGATAGCTGATCGCGTACGGCCAGTGGGTCTCCAGGTAGGAGCCCACCCCGACGGGGATCACGCTCGGGATGAAGAGCAGCCCGCGCCCGTCGAGCCGGTAGCTCTCGTTCGCGCTCTCGGAGAGCACCTCGATGACACCGTCGGGGTGCCACCGGATCCTGGGGCTGAGGTCGTCGAGCGCGGCGGCCCAGCCGTAGGTCGCGAGGCGGCCGGCCCGCTGGATCACGTCCCGCTCCATGATCGCGTGGAAACGCGGCCAGGCAGGGGCGACGATCTCCTCCCAGGCCGCCTGGAGCGCGTCGGCGAACAGCCGTACCACGTCGGGCGAGAACAGCAGGTCCATGACGTGCTCGGGAGGGCGCGGCATCCCCTCCAGGTTCCTGGCGATCTCGGTGTGCGCCCGCGCCACCGGGGTGGCGCGCACCACCGCGAGCTCCGCCTCGAAGGGGGTGTTCACCCCGGTCGGCGGCGGGGCGGGGAAGTCGGCGTTGTACTCCCGCTCGCGGAACAGGGTCACCATCAGGACCAGCCCCGGCTGCGTGACCAGCAGTCTCTCGTACGGCTCCCGCACCCGCTCCACCCATGCCCGCCACGGCCCGGCCTCTCTCCGGCCGGCCAGGATCCAGAGCGCGTGCTTGGTCACGATGAGCGGGGAGATGGCGAACCTGCTGGCCATGATGTCCTGCGGGGTGACCTCGATACGGAAGACCATGGTGACCTTTCGGGTATATCCGAAAGATTAGCCAGCGGGGCGGGAGCCTTCCACCATCGTGTCCATGACAGTGGAAGAACGTGACGCGACGGCGGCGCAAGAGCGCGGCGCGACCTACTCGGAGGTCTTCGCGAGCCGGGAGTTCCGCATCCTCTTCGGCGGCTTCACCCTGCTGGTCGCGGGGGACCAGATCAAGATGCTGGCCCTGTCGGCGCTGGTCTACGCGCGGACCGGCTCGCCGGGGCTGTCGGCGGCGGCGTACATGCTGGGTTTCCTGCCCTACATCATCGGCGGGACGTTCCTGCTCTCGCTGGCCGACCGGATCCGGCCACGGGCCCTGATGGTCGCCGGTGAGTGGGTCAGGGCCGTGACCTGCCTGCTGCTCGCCTTCGCCGGGATGCCCGTCTGGGCGATGCTGGCCCTGGTCCTCGTCACGGGACTGTTCTCGCCGGTGTTCGGAGCGGCGCGGACGGCCCTGCTGCCGGACCTGCTGCCCGGTGACGCGTTCGTGCTGGGCAGGTCCGTGCTGAACGTGACGTCCGCCGGAGCCCAGATCGGCGGCCTGGCCGCGGGCGGCGCCATCCTCGCCGTCACCGGGCCCGCCGGGGCGCTGGCCGTCACCGCCGCGCTGTCCGTCGTGGCCGCCGTGGTGCTGCGCTACGGCATGTCCGACTTCCCCGCCAGGAACACCGTCCCCGCCGGGGGGCGTACGCGCGAGGGCGGCCCGCTCGCCGAGGGGAGCGGCGACGGTGACTCGCCCGGGGGAGAGACGGGTGGCGACGGCGGGCGCGCGGGGGCGTTCACGGGCGTCGACGGGCGAGAGGGCGCGCCCGGGCGGGGTGGCGCCGTGCGGGAGACGTTGCGGGTCAACCGGGTCCTGCTGGCGGACGCGCGGGTACGCGGCCTGCTCTTCGCGCAGTGGCTGCCGGTCTCGCTCGTGGCCGGCGCCGAGGCGATGCTGATCCCCTACCTGGGGAACGAGGCCGGGTTCGCGCTCGCCGCCGCCTCGGTGGGCATGGCACTCGGAAGTCTCGCCGTCGGACGGCTGGTCTCGCCCGCGGGCAGGGAACGGCTGGCGTTCCCTCTCGCGGTGGTGACGGGCCTGCCCCTCCTGGCGTTCGCCCTCCGGCCGGGTCTCGTGGGAGCCGCCCTGCTCGTGCTGCTCGCCACGGCGGCGCTGGCCGCGTTCGAGCTGGGGTTGCAGCGGTGGTTCGTGGAGGCGGTGCCGGAACCGGTCAGGGGGCAGTCCTTCGGCCTGGCGTCGGCGGGGATGATGACCGGCCAGGCCATGGGCGCCGCCCTGGTCGGCGTGGCCGCCGAGCTGACCTCTCCGCCGATGGCCGTCGTCATCGCGGGAGCGGCCACCTTCGCCTGCTCGCTCGCCCTGCACCGATCGCTCAGGAGCGGCGGGCGGCGGACCGCGTGAGACCGTCCCAGCCCGGAGACGGGACACGGGACGGTTGATCAGCCGCGTCGTGCGGCGGCCGTGAGGGAACGCCTCCCGGAGAGCACGTACCCTTCCCTCACCCGGCCGCCGAGCCCGTCCGGGAGAAATATCTCCGTGCCGCTGTCCATGTGGTCACATCCCGTTCGTCGTCATGGTGTGCGGCGGCCCGCCGCGCGGAGACCACAGGATCCGGAGGGACCGGCCATGAAGTACATGCTGCTGATCAACAGTGGGGCGACCGACGCGAACGGCGGGGCGGCGGAGTGCACCGTCGAGGACTGGACGGCCTACGACAAGGCCGTCCAGGACGCGGGGATCTACGTGTCGGGGGAGTCGCTGGCGGACCTGGTCACCGCCACGACGGTCCGGGTCGGGGCCGACGGTGAGCGGACCGTCACCGACGGGCCCTTCGCCGAGACCCGCGAGGTGCTCGGCGGTTTCTACGTCATCGACGTGGCGGACCTCGACGCCGCGCTCGACTGGGCCGCCCGCTGCCCCGGTGCCCGCGACAGCGGATCGGTCGTGGTACGGCCGGTCGCCGACTTCGGGGCCTGAGGGGATGAGGGGCCTGACGGACGGCGGGCCTGACGGATCCGGCGGATTCGACGGACCTGGCGTGCCTGACGGATCCGACGGACCTGACAGGCCTGTCGGACCCGACGGACCTGACGGATCCGACGGACCTGGGCGGCCCGGGGAGATGGCGGGGACGGCGGGGCAGGTGGTCGGTGAGGGGACCGGTACGGACAGGGCCGTGGAGTCGGTGTTCCGCGAGGAACACGGACGGCTGCTCGCCTCCCTCGTCCGGCGTTTCGGGGATCTCGACCTGGCGGAGGAGGTCGCCGCCGAGGCGATCGAGGCCGCGCTGGTGCACTGGCCCGCGCGGGGCGTCCCGGACCGGCCCGGTGCCTGGCTGCTGACGACGGCCCGGCGCAAGGCCGTCGACCGGCTGCGACGGGACCAGGCGTACGCGGCCCGGCTCGCCGTCCTGCAGGTGGAGGCGGACCGGGCACCCACGGTCCCGCCCGCCGGCGAGGACGCCGACCTTCCGGACGAGCGGCTGCAACTGTTCTTCACCTGCGCCCACCCCGCCCTGCCGGCCGAGGCTCGCGGCGCGCTGACGCTGCGCTGCCTGGCGGGACTGAGCACGCCCCAGGTCGCGCGGGCCTTCCTCGTCCCGCCGGCGACGATGGCCCAGCGGATCGTACGGGCGAAGAAGAAGATCCGCGAAGCCCGGATCCCCTTCAGGGTCCCGGGTGCCGACGAGTTGCCCGCACGCCTGCCGGGCGTGCTCCAGGTCCTCAACTCGATCTTCACGGAGGGGTACGCGGCCAGTGCCGGTCCCCGGTTGCAGCGGCTCGACCTGGCCGAGGAGGCCATCCGGCTGGCGCGGATCCTGCGCCGGCTGCTGCCCGCCGAGCGGGAGGTCGCCGGACTGCTCGGGCTCATGCTGCTGATCCACGCGCGGCGCGACGCCCGGACCGGCCCGGACGGGGAACTCGTGCTGCTCGGGGACCAGGACCGCGGCCGATGGGACCGTACGATGATCGAGGAGGGGCTCGCCCTGGTGCCCGTCGCGCTGGGCGGCGGCCCGCCCGGCCCGTACGGCGTGCAGGCCGCGATCGCCGCCCTGCACGACGAGGCGGCGGACCTCACGACCACCGACTGGCCGCAGATCGTGGCGCTCTACGGCGTGCTGCTCACCCTCGCGCCGTCCCCGGTCGTCGCCCTGAACCACGCCGCCGCCGTGGCGATGCGCGACGGCCCGGAGGCCGGTCTGGCGCTGCTGGAGAACCTGGCCGGCGAGGAGCGCCTGCGCGGCTACCACCCCTACCCGATGGCGCGGGCGGACCTGCTGCAACGGCTCGGCCGCCTTCCCGAGGCCGCCGCGGCCTACCGGGAGGCGCTCGCCCTGGCCGGTACCGAACCCGAACGCGCCCACCTGCGGCGCAGGCTGAACGCGGTCGAGCCGTCCGGCCCGGACGCCGGGGCCGGCTCGTGACGGCACGTGTCCCGTCGCGTCACCACCGCGTTCACGACCCGTCCGCGTCCCCTTACCCGTCCGCATTCGCATCCGCATTCCACCGAGGAGAACGACACAACATGGACCGTGACCAGGTTCTCGCATGGGTGAAGGCCGAACGGCTCAGCTTCGCCGACCTTCTCGACGACCTCGACGAGCACGAATGGGGAGTCCCCTCCCTGTGCGCCGGCTGGACGGTGCGGGACGTGGCCGCGCACCTGACGCTGTCCACACGCTCCACCCTGCTCGGGACGATCAGGAGCGCGATCCGGGCACGCGGCGACTTCGACCGCATGGAGGACACCAAGGCGCGGGAGAGGGCGGCCGCCTTCGAGCCCGCGGAGCTCATCGCGCAGATCCGCGAGACGGCGGGCTCGGCCCGCCGGGCACCCCTGTCCGGCCGCGTGGATCCGCTCGTCGACGCGCTGGTCCACGGGCAGGACATCGCGCGCCCCCTCGGACGCGCGCGGGAGATGCCCGCGCGGCCCGCGGTCGTGGCGATCGAACACGTCATGGCCAGCATGTTCTACGGTGCCCGCAAGCGCCTCGCCGGGACGAGACTGGTGGCCACCGACCTGGAGTGGTCCGCGGGCACGGGGCCCGACGAGGTGCGGGGGAAGGTGTGCGACCTGCTCCTCCTGGCGACCGGGCGACCGGCCGGGCTCGCCGGTGTGTCGGGGCCGGGGGCCGAGCGGATCGCGGCAGCCCTGTAGGCACCCGCGCCGCGCGTGCGGCCTTTCGCCCGCGGGGGTCCTCGACGGGCGCCCGCCGGGGTGCGGGCCGCCGCGCCGGCCGGTGGGAACCCCGCGATCAGATGCACGCCGGTGGGATCCCGGTGATCAGACGCAGGCGGGTGGGGTCCCGGCGATCAGATGCCGGCGGGTGGGGTCCCGGCGATCAGATGCCGGCGGGTGGGGTCCCGGCGATCAGATCTCGACGCTCTCGCCGGGTACCAGCCGCCGGATGTCGGCGTCCAGGCGTTCGGCCTCGGAGGCGAGCACGCCTTCCAGCACCTGGACGCCCCATTCGTTGATCAGCCCGTCGTGGATCGCGTACGCGCGCCGGGGAGCGATCGCCCGCAGGTAGGCGATCATGTCCGGCACCGTCATCCAGGGAGCCTGGCCGGGCAGCAGCAGGGTCGGCACCTCGATCACGGTCAGCGCGTCACCGGGATGGAAGACCTCCCCGTCGACGATGAACCCGATGTTGTCGACCGGCGGCACGTCGGGATGGCTGAAGTGGTGTTTGTCCCCCACGACCACCACCTCGAAGCCCGCGATCGACAGCACGTCCCCTTCCTCGGCGACGTGGACGCGGTCGCCGAGCCATTCCAGGTGCCGGGCCACGCCGGGACAGGTGTAGACGACCAGACCCGGATCGGCGTCGGCGGCGACGCGCAGGCGATCGGGCTCGAAGTGGTCGAAGTGCTCATGCGTGATGAGCACGGCCTCGACGTCGGTCAGGGCCTCGGCCTCCGGGGTCATCGCGCCGGGATCGATGACCAGGGCCCGCCCGTCCTTCTCCAACCGCACGCACGCATGTCCGAATTTAGTGATTTTCATGTGTCCCATACTGGCCGCTGCACGGCGTCCCCGATCGGATCCGCCACGGGTGAACGTCTCCCGACCCGGAAAACAGGGGTCGGTGACGCCCGGCACGCACGCGGTAAGGGCCGGCCACACCGGACGTCGAGGCAGCCCGGAGCAGGTGGGAGCCGAACTCCCGTACGGGGACGGCCTGAGCGGGCAGGAGCCGATCGGGTGAATCGCGGCTCTCCCGTACAGGGACGGGCCGGGGTGGGCAGGAGCCGATCGAGGTGAATCGCGGTTCGTCCGTGCGGGGACGGTTTTGGGCGGGTGGGAGCCGATCGGGTGAGTCACGGCTCCCCTGTGCGGGCCCGGGGCCGATCGGGGGGATCGCGGCTCACCCGTGCGGGCCCTGGGCCGATCAGGGGGGAAGTTCTCCTGAGCCGCGGGGGACGAGCCTGGTCGGCAACTCGATCCACTCGGGGGCGCCGCGGTCGCCGGACAGGCGGCGGAAGAGCAGTTCGGCGGCGGTCCTGCCGAGTCCGGCCGGATCCTGGGCCACCACGGTCACACCGGGGACCAGCAGGTCGGCCAGTTCGAAGTCGTCGAAGCCGACCAGGGCCTGGCGGTGCCCGGCGCGCAGCACCGCCACGGTGATCCGGCCGTTGCCGGTGAAGACCGCGGTGGGCGGGTCGCCGCCGACGAGCATCCGGGTCAGGGCGGATCCCGCCTCCTCGGCGGGACCGGTCGAGACCAGCGACGCGTCGAACCGCAGGCCGGCCTCCTCAAGGGCGCGGCGGTAACCCCGCAGGCGTTCCCCCGAGGTGAAGATGGACGCCCTGTCGCCGACGAAGGCGACGCGCCGGTGCCCGTGCCGGATCAGGTGCCTCACCCCGGCGTACGCGCCTCCGGCGTTGTCGCACAGGACGGTGTCGCACGAACCGGCGTCACGACCTGGGCCGCTGCCGCTGCCGCTGCCGCTGTCGCTGTCGCTGTCGCTGCGCGTGCCGGTGCCGGTGCCGGTGCCGGTGCCGGTGCCGGGTCCGGGGCCCGGTCCTCCCGGCCGGTCGGCGAAGACCGCGGCGATACCCGCGTCCAGTTCGGGGCGCAGATAGTCGTGGTCGGTCCCGGAGGGCACGATGATCAGGCCGTCCACCCGGCGGGAGCAGAAGGTGAGGATCAGTTCCCGCTCGCGCCCGGGGTCCTCCCCGGAGGAGCCGCTCAGCACCAGGGAGCCGTGTCCCAGGGCGACCTCCTCGACCGCGCGGCCGAACCCCGAGTAGAACGGGTCCGCCACGTCCTCGATCACCAGGCCGATGCTCGACGTCCTGCCCCGGCGCAGGACGCGGGCGCTCTCGTTACGCCGGTAGCCGAGCCGCTCGATGGCGGCGGAGACCCGCCCGGCGGTGTCCGGGGTGACCCCCGGCTCGTCGTTGACGACCCGGGAGACGGTCTTCAACGCCACCCCGGCCGCCGCCGCGACGTCCTTCATGGTGGGACGTCCCCGCGTACTCTCTGTCACGTCTTCGATCATCACCCAGGTTCGCCGTACCGACAACGTTGTCATCGGCCGGTTCTCGTCGTTCGGCCCTCTTCGGCCGGCGACTGCCGGCCGGTCGTCGTCGGCAGGTCGCAGCCGGCCGGTCGTCGGTCAGCGGTGGGAGGACACGCCGCCCCCGGCGCCCGTGGCGTGCAGGTCGGCCTCCACCCGCGCGGCGGTGGCCAGCAACGGGGGCAGCAGGTGACGGCGCGCCGAGTCGGCGGTCGTACGGCTGGCATGGGAGGAGATGTTGATCGCGGCGGTGACCCGTCCCGACCGCTCCCTGACCGGGGCCGCGATCGAGCGCAGGCCTTCTTCGAGCTCCTGGTCGACCATGGCCCAGCCCTGGGCTCGGATCCGTTCCAGCTCCGCCCTGAGCGCGGCGGGGGAGGTGATCGTCTTGGCGGTGAGCCTGCGGAGCTCGACGCGCCCGAGGTAGGCGTCGAGGTCGTCCGGGGCGAGCCAGGCCAGCAGCACCCTGCCCATCGAGGTGCAGTACGCCGGGAAACGGGTGCCGATGCTGATGGTCACCCGCATGATCCTGCTCGTCGCCACCCGGGCCACGTAGACGACGTCCTCGCCGTCGAGCACCGCCACCGACGCCGACTCGTGCACCTCGGCGACGAGCCGTTCCAGATGCGGCTCGGCCACCTCGGGAAGCGAGAGGCTGGACAGGTAGGCGTATCCGAGGTCCAGGACGCGGGGAGAGAGCGCGAACAGCCGCCCGTCGGTCCTGACGTAGCCGAGGTCGACGAGCGTCAGCAGGAAGCGCCGGGCCGCGGCCCGGGTCAGGTCGGTGGCGCGGGCGACCTCGCTGAGCGTCAGCTCGGGGCTCGCGGCGCTGAACGCTTTGATCACGGAGAGGCCGCGGGCCAGCGACTGCACATGGTCGGAGCCACGGTCAACCGGTTCGATCATCCCCGCCCTCCGTGTTCCCCCGGTCGCCCGGGTCTTCTCCGTCCCGGTCCGACCGGTCCGCCGGGTCCGACCGGTCCGCCGGGTCCGACCGGTCCGCCGGGTCCGCTGGGTCCTGCCGGTCCTGCCGGTCCTGCCGGTCCTGCCGGTCCTGCCGGTCGAACTCTAGTGCCGCCCGCGCGACCGCGAACGCCCTGTTGGCCGCGGGCACACCCGCGTAGATCGCGGTCTGCAGCAGCACCTCCTTGATCTCCTCCTCGCTCAGTCCGACGCGCAGCGCCGCCCGTACGTGCATGCCCAGCTCGTGCTCGTGCCCGAGTGCGGCGAGCATGGCCAGCGTGATGCAGCTCCGGGTGCGCCGGTCCAGGCCGGGACGGGTCCAGATCTCCCCCCAGGCGTAGGTGGTGATGAACTCCTGGAAGTCCGCGGTGAACGGCGTGCTGTCCGCGGTGGCGCGGTCCACGTGCTCGTCGCCCAGGACGGCCCGGCGCGTCGCGTCCCCGGCCTCCCGTCCCCGCCGGTTCCCGCCCGTGCCGGTTCCGGAGCCGGCGCCGGTGCCGGAACCCGTACCGGCGACTGTGCCGGCGTTTGTTCCGGCGCCCACGGCCCCGCTCCTGCTCTTGCTCTTGCCGCCGTCCGTGTCCGCGTCTGCGATCGCGTTCGTGTCCGTGGTCCTTCTCGCGTTCATGGTCCTGCTTTCGTGCCGTTGTGGTGGGCGGCGAGCACCCGGTCGACGAAGATGGCGGCGGAGCCGAGGGCGCACGCCGGGTCGAGGGCCGCGTCGATCTCCCCGGCGGTCAGCGTGACGGCGGGGTCGGCGAGCAGCGCCTCCCGCAGCGACATCCCCTCGTCCAGCGTGCGGGCGCAGGCGGAGTCCACCGTCCGCCGGCCCCTCGGGGTGCCGCCGAGCCTGACCACGACCTGCTCGGCCATCGGCAGCCCCCGGGTCAGGTCGAGGTTGGAGCGCATCCGGGCGGTGTCCACGGTCAGCCCCTCCAGCACCTCGCGAAGCCAGGCGGCGGCGCTGCCGGTGAGCCGGAGCAACTCACCCAGCGTCTCCCATTCGGCCTGCCAGGGACCGGCCGCGCGTTCGTGTTCGGCGACCATGCCGCCGAGGATCGAGGCGACCAGTCCCGGCACCCGCTGCACGCAGGCGAGCACCGACATCGAGCCCACGGGGTTGCGCTTGTGCGGCATCGCGCTGGAGGTGCCCCGCCCCGGCCCGGTGGGTTCGGCCACCTCCGCCACCTCGGTCTGGGAGAGCAGCTTCACGTCGTTCGCGATCTTGGCGAGGGTCCCGGAGGAGACACCGAGCGCGCAGGCCAGGCGGGCCACCGGGGTCCGGTCGGTGTGCCAGGGCACGATCGCCTCGGTGAGCCCGAGTTCGGCCGCGAGCAGCGGCGGCACCTCGTGGCCCCGGCCGCCGAGTACCGACAGGGTTCCGGCCGCGCCGCCGTACTGGGCGGGCAGCGGCAGGGCGGCCAGGCCGGTCCGGGCGTCGTCCAGCGCGCTCAGCCAGAGGGCCGCCTTCAGCCCGAACGTGATCGGTACGGCGTGCTGCAGCACGGTCCGCCCGGCCATGACGGTGTCGCGGTGCTCGGCGGCCAGGCGCGCGCAGGCACCGGCGCAGGCCGCCAGATCGGCCAGGATCGGTACCAGGGCTCGGCGCGCGACGAGCATCGCCGCGGTGTCGTTGACGTCCTGGCTGGTGGCGCCGTGGTGGACGAACCGCCGCAGGCCGGGATCGACCCGCTCGCGCAGGGCGGCGACCAGCGGGATGACCGGGTTGCCGGTCCGCGCGGCCTTCCGTCCCAGCTCCGCGAGGTCGTACAGCTCCGGGCGGCAGGCGGCCGCCAGCGCCGCGGGCACCTCGCCGGGGACCAGCCCGATCCGCGCCTGCGCGGAGGCCAGCGCGGCCTCGACGTCCAGCATGGCGGCCAGCCAGGCGGCGTCCGACACCTGCGCCGCGGCGCCGCCCCTGGCGGTCGTCCCGGAGAACAGCCCGCTCTCCGGGGATGCCGTGAAGGGGGATGTCGCGAGGGACGGCCCGTCGTCCGACGGAGGACCCATGTCCACCTCCGCGTGCTCTCCGGCGCCGGTCTCTCCGGTGCCGGTCGTGTGCCTGCCGCTCGTGTACCCGCTCAGCGTCCGCTCACCGTCTCCGTCCGCTCACCGGCTCGTCCCTCACCGGCCCGTACGCGCACCGGTACGCCGCCGGGTGCGGCGTACCGTGGCGACCCGGGCCCGGTTCTGTCCGGCGTGGCCGCTCAGGACCCGCTGTCCGGCGTGGCCGCTCAGGACCCGGACCCCTCCAGGACCACGGCGAGTCCCTGGCCGACGCCGATGCAGATGGCGGCCAGCCCGTACCCGCCGCCCCTGCGGTGCAGCTCGTGGGCGAGGGTGCCCAGGATGCGCGCGCCCGAGGAGCCCAGGGGGTGACCGAGCGCGATCGCGCCGCCGTTCACGTTGACGATCTCCGGGTCGAGATCGGGCCACTCGGCCAGGCAGGCCAGGGACTGGGCGGCGAACGCCTCGTTGAGCTCCACCACGCTCAGGTCGCCCCAGCCGATACCGGCCCGTTCGAGCGCCTTACGGGCGGCTTCGACCGGCCCGATGCCGAACAGGTGAGGCTCCACGCCGACCACGGCGCGCGAGACGATCCTGGCCAGCGGGGTCCGTCCCGCCCGCGCCGCCCCGGCCTCGTCGCCCAGCAGCAACGCGGTGGCGCCGTCGTTGAGCGGCGAGGAGTTGCCCGCCGTGACGGTGCCGCCGGCGCGGAAGACCGGCTTGAGCCGGGCGAGCGACTCCTCGGTCGAGTCGGCCCTGATCGACTCGTCGTGGTCGAGGGCGTCGAGGGGGGCGATCTCACCCGCGAACACGCCACGCTCCCAGGCCGCCGCCGCGTGCCGGTGGCTGCGCAGCGCGAACCGGTCCTGGGCCTCGCGGCCGATGCCGTAGCGGTCGGCGAGGATCTCGGCGCCCTCGCCCAGGGCGACCGTCCACTCGCCGGGCATGCGCGGATTGACCATGCGCCAGCCCAGGGACGTGTCGTGCAGGGTCTGGGGCCCCCGGTCGAAGGCGCGGGAGGGCTTGGGCATCACCCACGGCGCCCGGCTCATCGACTCCGACCCTCCGGCGATCACCAGGGACGCGTCGCCCACCGCCACCGCGCGGCAGGCGGCGACGGCCGCCTCCATGCCGGAGCCGCAGAGCCGGTTGAGGGTCGTACCGGGCACCGTGACCGGCAGCCCGGCGAGCAGCACCGCCATCCGCGCGACGTCGCGGTTGTCCTCGCCCGCGCCGTTGGCCGCGCCGAGGAACACGTCCTCGATCGCGGCGGGGTCCAGGGAGGGGGAGCGGTCCACGAGCGCCCGGACGACGTGCGCGGCCAGGTCGTCGGGGCGCACGCCGGCCAGCGCGCCGCCGTGCCGGCCGATCGGCGTGCGGACCGCGTCGAGGATGTGGACATCGTTCATGATCGGTCGCTCCTGTCCGAGGGGTGCCGTCCGGTGAGCACGCGCAGGGCGTCGAGTTCCTCGGCGGACGGCGCCTCGGTCTCGCGCAGGCCGGCGGCGGCCCTGAGGTCCCAGCCGGTGGCGGCGCGGACCGCCTCCAGGGTGACGCCGGGGTGCAGGTGGGTGAGGACCAGCTCGCAGGTGTCCGGGTCGGGCTCCAGGATGCCCAGATCGGTGATGACCGTACGCGGGCCGCTGCCGCGCAGGCCCAGGCGCTCGCGGTCGCCCGGCCCCGAACCGAAGCCCACCGAGGTGACGAAGTCCACCCGTTCGACGAACGCGCGCCGGCTCTGCCGCACGATCACCGTCACCTCGCGGCAGGAGGCCGCGATCTCCGGGGCGCCGCCCGCACCGGGGAGGCGGACCCTGGGGTCGTCGTACGGGCCGATCACGGTCGTGTTGATGTTGGCGAACCGGTCGATCTGGGCGGCGCCCAGGAAACCGACGTCGATGCGGCCCGACTGGAGCCAGTAGTTGAAGATCTCCGGCACGCTGACGACGGCGTCGGCGGTCTCGGCGAGCACGCCGTCCCCGATGGACAGCGGCGGCCGGTCCGGCTTGGCGCCGATGGTGCCGGACTCGTAGATCAGGACCAGATCGGGGGCGTGCGTGCGGCGGGCGAGGTTGGCGGCGGTGCTGGGCAGGCCGATGCCGACGAAGCAGCACGCGCCGTCGTCCAGGCGCCGGGCCGCGGCCACCGTCATCATCTCGTCGGAGGTGTACGCGCCGGTGACCCGGCCGTCGTGGCCGTCCTCGGGGCCATCCCGGTGGTCACCGTCACGGCCGTGGTCGTCGCGGGCGGGGGCGGTCGTCACAGGATGTGCTCCCTCATCCAGGCCGCGAAGGTCTCCCGGTCGCGGCTGATCTCGTCCCAGGCGAGGTAGAAGTCGTTGTCGCGGCTGGAGTAGCCGGCGCTGTAGGACGGGTGCGAGCCGCCCGGGACCCGGCAGACGCGGGTGATCGCCCAGCCCGGCAGCACGATCGCGCCCGGCCGTGGCTCCAGCTCCTCGACGATCTCCTCCACGGTGACCAGCGAACGGCGGGCGGCCAGGACGGCCTCCTTCTGCACGCCGGTGATGCCCCACAGCTGCACGTTGCCCCGCCGGTCGGCGCGCTGGGCGTGGACCACCGCCACGTCGGGGTTGATCGCGGGGACGGCGGTCAGCTCCTCGCCGGTGAACGGGCAGGTGATCGCCTTGACGGTGGCGGTCCTGCCGGGCAGGTCGGTGCCCCGGTAGCCGCGCAGCACCGCGAAGGGGAGCCCGGAGGCCCCGGCGACGTAGGCGTTGGCGATGCCGGCGTGGCTGTGCTCCTCGATCTCCAGCGGGCCGGGCCAGCGGTTCTGCACGGCGTCGCGGAAGCGGTGCAGCGACCCCACCCCGGGGTTGCCGCCCCAGGAGAAGACCAGCTTGCGGGCGCACCCCATCCCGATGAGCTGGTCGTAGATCAGGTCGGGGGTCATCCTGATCAGCGTCAGGTCGCGGCGCCCCTGCCTGATGATCTCGTGACCGGCCGCGTAGGGGATGAGGTGGGTGAAACCCTCCATCGCCACGCTGTCGCCGTCGTGCACGAGATCGGCCACCGCCTCGGCGAGCGGAACCACCGTGGCCATCGCTTCCCCTCCCGTTGTTCGCCATGCGAACGAAAGTTCTTCCACCGAACATATCCGGCCCGTCTTCGGACGGTCAACCGGACGGGGGCGTGCGAGGCGGCGACACCGTGAGGATCGAGGGCGCGATCGACACGGAGCCCGTCAGGCGACGGCCGGCCAGGGGCCGCTCTCCTCCGCCGACGGCCGCCGGTTCGCGATCTTCAGCCGGAACGGCGCGTCGCCGGTCGTGGTGGTTCGCTCAGCGTCGCCAGGCCGCCCGCGGGTCCTCCGGCGTGGCGGTTCGCTCAGCGCCGCCAGGCCGCCAGCAGGTCCTCCGGTGTCCAGGCGGCGGCCAGTGGAAGGCCCGATTCGAATCCGGCCCTGGACACCGCCACCTTCGGTGTGTCGACGGTCACGCCGGGGACGGCGGCGGAGCCCTGAACCAGATCGTCATAGTCGCGGCGGTCGAAGGGGCGCGTGTCGAGCCATTTGATCGATCCGACGAAGTGGATCCGTCTCGCGACGGGCTCCCGGTCCGCGCCCACGAGGTCGATCTCGGGATTGTTCTGCCGGTTCCACCACCCGCCCACGGCCTCGGTGTCGGGCCATTCGTCATCGGGCAGCATCGTGGCCAGGCAGTCGCGTACGAGCGGTTCCACCGCGCGGCCCCGCCAGGTCGTCCATGAACGCTCGATCCGCCGCAACGCCAGGTCCGGCCGGCCCCGCTCGCTGTCGGGGATGGCCCGTCGCAGGAACGCGAGCCAGAACCGGAGATAGTGGTCGGCGACCCGGTACCGCCTGTTCTTGGTGTCGGGCCGATCGGAGAGGGGAGAGTCGGCGGCCACCACCCGTCTGGCGACCAGGTTCGTGAGGATCGGCGCCAGGGTGCCGGACGGCAGCGGGGTCGTTCCTCCCACGTCGGCGGCGATCGCGCTGAAGGTGCGCTCTCCGGCCCCGATGGTCTCCAGCACGGCCCGGGTGTGGGTCGCGGAAGGAAACTCGCCGAGCAGGGACAGCTCCCCGGCGACGAGAAGGGCGGACAGCGGGCTGGCGAGACTGTCGCGCAGAAAATCGATCCTGGTCGTACCCGGCTCCCACGACCGGACGACTTCGGGGAAGCCTCCCGTGATGAGCAGTGCGTCCACGGCGTCGGCGGCGGGCAGCCCCGTCATGTCGGCGACGTCATGAAGGTCGAGTGGCTTCAACGTCATACGGGCGGCCCGGCCGAAGAACGGGCGGCCGTACTCCTGAAGGGATTCCATCACCGACAGGTCGCTTCCGACCAGGATCAGCAGGATCGGCCGGGTGGACAGGTATCTGTCCCAGATCGTCTGCAGGGCCCCCTCGAACTCCCCGTCCTGCTCGATCAGCCAGGGGACCTCGTCGAGGACGACGATGCAGGGGGTGTCGTCATCCGATGCCAGCGCCAGCGAACGCAGTGCGTGGTTCCAGTCCTGCGGCACCGCTCCCCGGACGAGTTCGCCGCCCGCGAGTCCGGAGCAGGCGATGGCCTCGGCGAAGTCGCCTCGCTCCGCGACGGGACTGCGCCCTCGTGTCGCCTGGAAGACGACATGCGGCAGGGCGGAACGATCGCAGAACTCCTGCACCAGGCGTGACTTGCCGACCCGCCTGCGGCCGGTGACGATCACCGCCCGGCCTCGGGTCCCGCTCTTTCCCTCGCGTACGAGCCGCAACTGCGTGTCCAGTTGATCGAGGTCGAAGGTCCTGCCGGCGAACTTCATCGATCTCACCTTTGTAATAATGAATCTTACGTAGATTGAATCTACATGATGCGTCTCCATCGTGGGCTCATACGGGAGTCCCCGCCCCACGCGGATGATCGGCGTCCAGGAGTCGGCTCCGGGTGAGGGTAAGGAATCCGCCCACCCTTCTCCTGGCCGTTCGGGGATGCTGTGGGAGGGTGGTGCGGTGCCGGGAGGGGGGCGATATGTCGCGAGTGTCGCGTATGTCATGGCTGCCGTGGACGGTGCTCGTCGCCGGCTTCGTGCTGGCCTCGCTCAACCTGCGGCCCGCGCTGGCGGGCGTCTCCCCGGTGCTGGACGAGATCATGGCCGATCTCGGGCTGAGCGCCGCCGGGGGCGGGGCGATCACCACGGTCATGGTGGCCTGCCTGGGGCTGCTCGGCCCGCTCGCGCCGCTGCTCGCGCGCCGCTTCGGCCTGGACCGCACGCTCCTGGCCGGGCTGCTGCTCGTGGCCGCCGGGGTGGTACTGCGCAGCGCGGGAGGTGTCCCCGCCCTGTACGCGGGCGCGGCCGTCGCCGGCACGGCCATCGCCGTCATGAACGTCGCGATGCCCGGCGTGGTCAAGCAGCACTTCCCCGGCAGGGTCGGGCCGTTCACCGCGATCTACGTCTCCGGCCTGGTGCTGGGCGCCGCCGCCGCGTCCGGGCTGGCGGTCCCGCTGGAGCGGGCCACCGGGTACGGCTGGCGCGAGGTGACCGCCATGGCCGCGATCCCCGCCCTGGCGGCCGCGGCGCTCTGGCTGCCCCAGGCGTTGCGCCGCCCCGCCCGCTCCGAGACCGCGCCCCGGCCGTTCGCCCTGCTGTTGCGCACTCGGGTGACCTGGTACGTCACCGCCTACATGGGGCTGCAGTCGCTCACCTTCTACATCATGCTGGCCTGGCTGCCGACGATCTTCCAGGACGCGGGACTCCCCGCCGACCAGGCCGGATACCTGCTCGGTCTCACCAATCTGGCCCAGGTGGCCGCCACCCTCACCGTCCCCGTCCTGGCGGGCCGGGCACGCTCGCAGGTGTCCTACGTCACGGCCGCGACCGTGCTGACCGTGGCCGGATACCTCGGTGTGCTCCTCGTCCCGGCCACCCTGCCGTGGCTGTGGATGGTCGTCCTGGGAGTGGGACAGGGCGCCTCGATCGCGCTGGCCCTGCTCATCATCACACTGCGCGCCTCCGATCCGGTCTCGGTGACCGCACTGTCGGCCGTCGCCCAGTCCTTCGGGTACGTGCTGGCCGCCTTCGGCCCGCTCCTGGTCGGCGCGCTGCGCGAGGGCTCGGGCGGCTGGGCGTTGCCGCTGCTGGCCGGGCTGGGCGCGTGCGGCCTGCAACTGGTGGCCGGATTCGCGGCGGGCCGCCCGGTCACCGTGCCCGTCACGGACGACCCGCGTTCTTCGCGCGCCGTTGTCCCACCGGCCACCTGAGTCTCCTACCGTCCTGAACATGATCCGTAGGCTTCTGGCCGCGGCGCTGGCGGTCCTCGCGACCGGTACCGTCGCCGTTGTGCTGCAACGACCCGAACCCGCCTCCGCCGACCTCCGCGGACGTGAGCCCCTCGTCATCGGCCACCGCGGTGCCAGCGCGCACCGGCCCGAGCACACGCTGCTCTCGTACGAGGCCGCCATCGCGCTCGGCGCCGACTACATCGAACCCGACCTGGTCTCGACCAGGGATCGCGTGCTCGTCGCCAGGCACGAGAACGAGATCGGCGGCACCACGGACGTCGAGAACCACCACGAGTTCGCCGACCGCCGTACCACCAAGACCATCGACGGCGTCCCGATCACCGGCTGGTTCACCGAGGACTTCACGCTCGCCGAGCTGAGGACCCTCCGGGCCGAGGAGCGCATCCCCGACCTGCGCCCGGACAACACCGCCTTCAACGGCCTCGCGCAGATCCCCACCTTCGACGAGGTCGTCCAGCTCGCCCGCCGCAGCGGTGTGGGGGTCTACCCCGAGACCAAGCACCCGAGCTACTTCGACTCCATCGGCCTCTCCCTGGAGGAGCCGCTGCTCGAGGTGCTCGGCCGGCACGGCTGGAACGGGCGTCGCGCCCCGGTCTTCATCCAGTCGTTCGAGACCGCCAACCTGCGCGAGCTGAGCAGGAGGACCAGGGTGCCGCTGATCCAGCTGATCACCGCCACCGGCGCCCCGTACGACTGGGTCGCGGCCGGCGACCCGCGCACCTACGACAGCATGCTCACCCCCGCCGGGCTGCGCGAGGTCGCTGGCTATGCGGCCGGCATCGGCGTCGACACCCGTCGCCTCGTGCCCGTCGGCCCGGACGGCAGGCTCCTGCAGCCCACCACGCTCGTCAAGGACGCCCACCGGGCCGGCCTGAAGGTCCACACCTGGACCGTCAGGAACGAGAACGCGCAGCTCCCGGTGGACTTCCGGCTCGGTAACCCGGACAGCCCGGCCTTCCCGCGGGCCACCGGAAACGTGATGGGCTGGCTGGAGAAGCTCTACGGCCTCGGCCTGGACGGCGTCTTCGCCGACGACCCGGGGATGGCCAGGGCCGTCCGGGAACGGCTGAGCTGACCTTCCTCGTCCTTTTCCCGCCTTCCTCGGCATGGCTCCTGCCTTTCTTCGTCCGGCCCCCGCTCTCTTCGCCCGGTCCTGCCGCTGCCGGCGGGACCGGGGTCCGGCGAGCGGCGGCGTGAACACCGAGTGCCGGTGAGTGGTGGCGCGCACACCGAGCGGTCGGTGTGGTGGTGCGGACACGATCGGTCGGTGTGGTGGTGCGGACATCGAGCGGTCTGTGTGGTGGCGCGGGCACCGGGTGCCCGGCGTGGCGGCGCTGACATCGAGCGGTCTGTGTGGTGGCGCGGGCACCGGGTGCCCGGCGTGGCGGCGCTGACATCGAGCGGTTCTCACAGGCGGGAGTGGAGATCCGCGTCGGCCGGACGGGGGCTTCTGCGCGACCGGGGCAGGACGGCCAGCCCGGCCAGGAAGAGGGTGCAGGTCAGCAGGATGAGCTGCACGTCGTAGCGGAGGTCCTTGGTGGGCGTCAGCATGTTGCCGACGTGGAAGCCGGTGTGCACGCCGACCGCCATCCAGACCGCGCCGCTGCGCACCCGCGCGGCCGTACAGGCGAAACCCAGGGCGGTCGCCTGCACGACGTAGAGCAGTTTCTCGGCGAGGGTGTCGGCCGGGCTCTGGGAGACGATGTGCAGGACACCGAAGCCCGCCGACACCACGAACAGGACCATGCGCGGTGAGAGGCGGTCCGAGAGCGTGTCGAACAGGTGCCCCCTCCAGAGCAACTCCTCCGGGAACGCCTGGCCGAGGACGACGAACGCGACCGCAAGCGCCAGGTAGGGCAGCGTGGGCGCCACCCCCTGCTCCCATGAGGCCCAGGTGGCCACGCCCAGCCCCACCGAGAGCGCGTTCCCCACGATCATCGGCACGACGCCGACGAGCATGCCGACCGGCAGGTGCCAGGCGGCCGACCAGGACCGTGTCAGCCGCACCCCCGACCAGCTCTGGTGGCCCAGGTAACGGCGGATCGCGTACACCAGGGCGATCGAGGCGACCGTGATGCCGATCATGCCCAGCGGTCTGTAGAGCGGATTCGTCCGGTCCATCAGCAACGTGACGGGCAACGTCCCGGCCAGGACCTGGACGAACATGGCGGCCATCGTGATCGGTACGGCCCAGACGGGGCGAGTGGCTCTCATGGACGGCAACCCTAGGAACGGACGCCGCGTGGCACATCGAGCGGCGGATAGAAACGACCATGACCACGGTCATGGTGCCTCTGGGGGGATCACCCGGGGGACTCCGGCGGCCTAAGGTCGTGACATGCCGCGTTTGGACTGGCTCCGCGACGACGACCGGCCCTTCCTGTTCAGCGTCGTGTTCTGGAGCGTGCTCCTCGCCACCGCCGTCGCCCACGCCCTCTCTCCCAGCAGCACGCTCGCCCGCGTGCTGACCGGGCTGAACCTCGCGCTGGTCGCTGGCCTGTGGCTGGTGCTTCCGTGGAACCTGTCGCGGGGCCGCCGGTTCGTGGCCCCGATGTTCCTGGTGGCCACCCTGCTGCTGGGGGCCACCGGTTCCAACGGCACCCACACGTTGCTCCCCCTCATCTCCGTCGCCAACCTCGCCTTCCTGTACGGCATGCGCGCCGCGTCGGTCATCCTCACGTCACTGGCGGTGTGCCTGTTCGCGACCGTCCCGCTGCTCTTCGGCAAGCCCGTCCTCGACGGGCTCGCCCAGGTCGCGAAGATGGCGATGTTCTCCGCGTTCGTGCTGGGGATGGCCTCCTCCACGCTGGCGGCGCGCCGCAGCCGCGAGGAGACGCGGCGCCTGCTGGGGCGGATCAGGGAGCTGGCGGTCGCGGAGGAGCGGGCGAGGATGGCCGCGGAGATGCACGACTCGATCGGACACCACCTGACCGTGATCAAGATGGACCTGGAGAACGCCGAACGCTTCCGCGAGCGCCGCCCGGAGGCCGCCTGGGACGAGGTGCGCCAGGCCAAGGAGCTGACCGTCGAGGCGCTGGCCGACGCCCGGCGATGGGTGCGCGCGCTGCGCCCGCTCGCGCTGGACGGCCGGGTCGGCAGCGCGGCGCTGGAACGGCTGGCCGCCTCGTTCGACGGCACGGGCATCACGGTCACCTTCGACGTCGAGGGCACGGAGCACCGGCTGGAGGCCGACGCCGAGCTGGTGCTCTACCGGGTGCTGCAGGAGGGCCTGACCAACGCGCTGCGGCACTCGAAGGCGCTGCACGTGACGGTCAGGCTCGTCTTCGGCGAGGCGATGACCGTGCTCGTGGTCGCCGACGACGGCAAGGGCGCCGGCGAGCGCTCCGGGCGGGGCTTCGGGCTGACGTCGCTGACCGAACGGGCCCGGGCCCTCGGCGGTACGCTGACCGGCGGGAACTCCCCGGAGGGCGGGTTCGCGTTACGGGCGGAGCTGCCGGTCGCGCCGGCCGGAGCGGGGAGGCGACCATGAGTGCGCTCAGGATCATCCTGGTCGACGACCAGGTGCTGATGCGTCAGGGGCTGCGCAAGTTGCTGGAGGTCGAGCCCGGGATCGAGGTGGTGGGGGAGGCGGCCGACGGCCTGGAGGCGCTGCGGGTGGTGGCGGAGACCGGCCCGGACGTGGCCCTCGTGGACGCGCGGATGCCCGGGATGGACGGGGTGGAGCTGATCGTCCGCCTCTCCGCGAAGCACCCGGGGGTGGCCGCGATCGTGCTCAGCACCTTCGACGAGGACGACTACATCTTCGGCGCGCTGCGCGGCGGTGCCCTCGGTTACCTGCTCAAGGACTGCTCACCCGAGGAGCTGGTCTCCGCCGTCCACCGGGTCGGCCGGGGGGAGACGGTGCTCGGAGCCCCGGTGGCCGCCCGGCTGGTCGCCGAGCTCCGGCACGCGCCCGCGACCGGCGGCGGATCGCGGGCGGAGGACGCGCTCGCCGCGCGCTTCCGCGGCCAGGACCTGCTCTCCGTCCGCGAGGTCGAGGTGGCCAGGATGGTCGCCCAGGGAGCCGCCAACCGGGAGATCGCCGCCCGGTTGTTCATCACCGAGGGCACGGTCAAGAACCACGTCTCCAGCGTGCTGCGCAAACTGGGCCTCCGCGACCGGATCCAGCTCGCCCTGCACCTCAAGGAGTGACCGTGGCCCGGATTCACCCGCCCCGCCCCGCACCATCACCCTTGGCACCCGGCACCCGGCACCCGGCACCCGGCACTCGGCACCCTTGGCATCCGGCATCCGGCATCCGGCACCCGGCACTCGGCACCCTTGGCATCCGGCGGTTCCGGGCCGGTGGCCGGTCATGACCGCGCCCCCGATGGCCGGTCATGATCGTGCCTCCTTCGGCCGGTCATGACCGTGCCCCCGCCGGCCGGTCACGATCGCGCCCCTGCGGCAGGCACGCGGAACTGCTCGATCATCGCCGCGTAGCCGTCATCGCCGCGCCCGCCGGCCACGGCCCGCTCGGCCAGGGCCTTGACCAGCCGGGGAAACTCGGTGCTGACCCCGAGGGACTCGCTCTCGTCGACAAGGTGCTCCATCGCCGCCAGGTGGGTGCCGATGGTGGCGTCGGGGGCCGGGTACGTGCCGTCGTCGATCTGCCGCGCGTAACCGGCCACCCAGCCGGTCACGGTGGCGATCCCTGTCGTCGCGATCGGGGTGAACGCCGTGGCCTTGACACCCGCGGCGCCGAGCAGGGCGGCACCCTGCAGGAAACCGTTCAGGATGCCCCACATCAGTCCCAGCACGGCCACGTCGTACAGCGACGACAGGGCGTGGTCGTCACCGAGGTACGTCATGCCCGCGCCGAGAACTCTCAGGGTCGGCTCGTGCGGGTCGAAGGCCGATCGCGGCCCGCTGTAGAGGATGACGGCCTCGGCGCCGATGCCCGGCGGGGCGGCCAGGATCGCGCCGTCGAGATAGGCGCCGCCCTTCTGCCCCACCCGTTCCGCGGTCTCGCGGGCCGTCCGGGACGTGCCGGAGGTCAGGTTCACCAGGACCCGGCCGCCGAGGACGTCACCGAGGGAATCGAGGATCTCCCGTACGGCGTCCTGGTCCGCGACGCAGACGACCACGAGCGGGGCGGCCGCGACGGCGTCGCCGGGGGAGCCGGCGAGCTTCGCGCCCTGGGCGACGACGGGCTCGGCCTTCGCCGCGGTGCGGTTCCACACCGTCGTGGGGTGTCCCTCGCGCAGGAACGCCTCGGCCAGCGCCCGTCCCATCAGCCCCAGGCCGAGGACCGCCACGGGAGCGGGGCCGGTGTCGGTGTCGGTGTCGGTGTCGGTGTCGGTGTCGGTGTCGGTGTCGGTGTCGGTGTCGGTGTCGGTGTCGGTGTCGCGATCCTGCATCATGTGCTCCTTCGTAGGAGAATCGGTGCTCATGGCAGAATCCTCAACGTTCATACCGGTGTGAAGGTCAAGGGGGAACGGGCGTGCTGATCGGGGAGCTGAGCCGTCGGACCGGTGTTCACACCCACCAGCTGCGGTACTACGAGGCCCAGGGCTTGCTGGAGCCCGATCGCGCCGCCAGCGGTTACCGCGAGTACGGCGACGACGCCGTCCTGACCGTGACCCAGATCAGGAAACTGCTGGAGGCCGGCCTGTCGAGCCGGCAGATCGCGTACCTGCTGCCCTGCGTCACCGGTCCGGCCCCCGACCTGGAGCCCTGCCCCGAACTCCTGGACACCCTGCGAGCCCGCCTGTACGGGCTGGACGAGCGGATCGACGCGCTCGGCCGCTCCCGTCAGGCCCTGCGCGACTACATCGACGTCACCGAACGGCGGGTGTCACCGCACCACCCGCCGTGCGACGCCATCGCGCCGGAGCCGGAGCCGGAGCCGGAGCCGGTGCGGTGAGCCGCCCTTCGCCCGGTGTCATGACCCGGCGGAGGGAGGCTCGTCGTCCGGTCACGGCCGGGCGCTGAGGGCCCGCGCGACCGTGAGGCTGTCCTCGTAGATGTGATAGCGGGTGACGAGCCCGTCGGCGACGGTGAGGTGCAGGGCGAACGGGGAGGTGTACGCGACCCTGGTGCTCCGTACCGTCTGCACGATCTCGCCGAGCACGACGGCGTCCGCCCCGTCGACCAGGATGTGCGACACCGACGTGCCGTTCAGCTCGGTCACGTGGTGGGCCTCCAGCGACCGGAAATGGTCCGCCACGTCGGCCCGGCCGTCCCGGGGACGGATCCACGGCACCTCCGGGTGTCCCTCGGCGGGCCAGGCCAGCAGCCAGTCGACCGGCTCGGCGAACAGCTCCGCCGTACGGTCGTGATCCCCTTCGGTCATCCGGCGCAGCAGTTCTTCCACGGTGGTGCGGGTGTCGCTCGTCATGCGGCAAGCCTGCCCGGCCCGGCACGGCCCGTCGATTACCGGCAGGGTAAGGCGGTTCCCGGAACCCCGAGGGGCGGGCCTTTCCGGGAACGGGAGGCGGGGGGCTCACCCGGGGCCGGTGGGAGAGCCCGTCCGGAGGGGGACGCGGGGAGGGACCCGCCCGGGGCCGGGACGGGTCACCTCGTCGCGGGGACCTCAGGCGACCTCCACCATCTGCTCGGCGTCGTCCATGGGGCGCAGCTCGTCGGCGTAGCTGACCGAGACGCGGCGCATCACGCCGCTGTCGCTGATCGAGTACTGTCCCAGCCGCCAGAGCGGCGGCGAGTAGGCGTGGATCGAGACGCTGCCGTGCACCGCGCCGCTCAGCCGGTGGATGTGGTCGGGTCCGAAGGAGAACGACTCGCCCTCGGAGACCACGGTCTCCAGGTGCTCGCCGCCGATGCGCGGGTTGCACTCCAGCAGCGTCCCGGCCACCACCCGGACCGCGCCGGAGGAGGTGTCGTGGTCGTGCCAGCCGGTGTCGTCCTCGGGCCGCCAGCACAGCAGCCAGACGTCCACGTGCGAGTCGCGGTAGAGGGAGGCGAAGTGGCGGCCGCCCTCGTCGGGGAACTCCACCTGGTCGCGCCACCGGGACGGGTCGGCGGCCAGCTCGTTGACCAGGTCGAGAAGTTCGCGCCGGTCGAGGGCGCGGGCGGGCAGTGACTCGTAGCTCATCGGACGCCGTCCCGTGCTCGCCACCCGCCGGTGAACGCCGTCGCCGGGCGCGCACAGCTCTCAGGGCCTCGGGACCGGTTCGTTCGCTTCATGTGTTCGACTCCTTTCCGTTGAGTAGACGGCGGGGGTTGGTGACCGCGATGGCGTGCCAGGCGGCGTCGCCGAGCGCGGGGTCCGGTGCTGTGGCGTAGGGGCGGTCGGAGCCGCTGACCACGATGTCGACGCCGAGTTCGCGGACGATCGCGTCGACGGCGCGCGGGCCGTAGGAGGAGGTCTCCAGGAACAGGTCGGGGTCGACCCGTCCGCGGCCCTCGCCACCGCGGTTGGCCAGGCGTTCGGAGTGCAGGGGGGCCAGTCCGGCGAGCAGCGCGAAGCAGACCCGCAGGCGGGGATGGCGGGCGCGCCCGAAGGCGGTGAAGGCGTACCAGGCGGCGTGCATCTGCTGCACGTACGGCACGACCGCGGGCCACCAGCCGGGCTCGCCAGGCCCGGAGGCGGTCCGGACGGCGGGACCGGGGGCAGGACCGGGGGCGGGGTTGGGGGCGGGACCGGGATGCACGAAGAGCGGCAGGTCGCGCTCGGTCAGCACGTCGAGCAGCGGGGCGACCCGGTCCAGGCCCTCGGCGTCGCACACCGCGGTCGCGGGGAGCTGGAGCCCGGCGAAGGCCGCGGGGAGCCGGAGCCCGGATCCTCGCCCGGCGTCCGGCGAGCCGCCCCCGGCGATGTCGAGGGCTCCGGCCGTGTCGAGGGTCCGGGCCAGTCTCGCCGGGTCGATCTCGCTCAGGCAGGTCGTCGCCCAGGCGCCGAACGGGGCGGGCAGGGCGAGGGCGTCCTCGTGGTAGGCGTCGATGACGGGCCAGGACTCCTCGGGCGGCAGCGACTCCACGCCGAGCGGGCTGGACAGCGAGACGAGGGCCAGGTCCAGATCCGCGTCCAGCGCGAGCCGCCGGGTGAGGTCGTGGTCGGCGGGATCGACCCGGTAGGGGGGCTCGCCCTCCAGGTGGAGGGTCCAGCCGTCGAGGAAGGGGGCGGCCGTCCGGCGCCTGAGCGCGTCGACGAACGCGGGCGTCCACAGGTGCTGGTGAACGTCGACGGGCATGATCCGGTCCTCCCCTCCAGGGTTTCGTTGTATTACCTACCTAGAATATAGGTAACTACTCTCACCATGCTACATATCAGGGTGATGCGGTTCAGTGAACCGTTTCAGTGAACCGCTTCACCCCATTGGGTGTCAATCCCGGCAAAAGGCCATGATCGGGTTCGGACGGGACCGTAATCGAGGTCGAACGAGACCATGATCGTGTCCCGGCGAGACTGTCGATCGAGTTCGGGCAGGGGCGTGATCGTGTCCGGGTGAGATTGCCGATCGAGTTCGGGCGGGGCCGTGATCGTGTCCGGGTGAGGTCGTCGATCGAGTTCGGGCGGGGGCGTCGATCGTGTCCGGGCGCCTCCCCGCGAACCTCGGGCAATAGGCTGGTCCGATGCCCCAGCCTCGGAAGCGAGCGACCATACGCGAGGTGGCGAAGGCCACCGGCCTGTCACCCGCCGCCGTGTCGTACGCGCTGCGCGGCATGCAGGTCTCGGAGGAGACCATCGAGCGGGTACGCCAGGCCGCGGCCGAGCTCGGATACGAGGCCGACCCCATCGCCCGCGCGCTGGCCAGCGGCCGGACCGGCATGATCGGCTTGCTCTGCGGCTCCCTGGAGGACCTCTGGCAGCAGGCGCTGGCCGTCGGCATCGGCCGCGCGCTCAAGGACAACGACCGCTATGCCCTGATCCTGGACGCCACGGGCGACCCGGCCAGGGAGCACACCCTCGCCAGGCAGCTGCGCGACCAGCGGGTGGACGCGCTGATCGTGCAGCCGGTCGACCCGGCGGCGCCGCTGTGGGCCGAACTGTGCGAGGGGCTGCCGGTGGTCTCCATCGGCGACGCCCTGGCCGGGGCGCGGACCGCGGGTGAGGTCGTCTTCGACAACCGGGCCGGGGTCACCCTCGCGCTGGAGCACCTGCGCGACCGGGGCCGCAGGCGCATGGCCGTCCTCACCTCGACCCGGGCCAGCACCCCCGACCGGCCCGCCGACGTGCACGTCACGGCCGAGGCGGAACGGCTGGGCCTGAAGATCGTGACGGTCACCGCGCCGCAGTCGCTGGCGGAGGCCACCCGGGTCGCCGGTGAGATGCTCGACGCCGGGCACCGGGCGTTCTTCTGCTTCGCGGACTCGATCGCCTACGGCGTCTACGCGGCGTCGGCCGAACGCGGGCTGGGCATCCCGTCGGACGTGTCCGTGATGGGCTATGACGACCATCCCATGTCGGGACTGCTCACCCCGGGTCTGACCACGGTCGACTGGGACATCGACGGCATCGTCCGCGCCGCCGTCCGAATCGTGGTGGCCGCCGCCGACGGCAATCCCCGGCGCCGGCGCATCGTCCAGTCCCCCCAGCTCCGCGAGCGCGGCTCGGTGGGCTGACCTGCCCCCGGGACCGGTGCCTTCGATCACCGCGGGACCGGAACGAGCCGCATGAGCCGGACGAGCCGGACGAGCCGGACGAGCCGGACGAGCCGGACGAGCCGGACGAGCCGGACGAGCCGAGCAATCCGGGCGGGCCGGGCGGGCCGGATGAGCCCGGCGATCCGGATGAGCCGGACGAGCCAAGCGGTCCGGGCCGGGCCTCCGCCCGTGCAGGAACACCCGTGCCTCGGCGGAAGCGCGGGGACGGGCGGGAGAGGTCAGGAGGTCAGGCCGGGGAGCAGCGCGCGTGCCGCGTCGAGGTCGCCGTCGAGCGGGCGGTCGCCCATCGCGGGATCGAGCGGCAGGTCGCACGGAAGGCCGCGGAGCCGCAGCGCACGTACCGAGGCGACCAGCTCGCAGGCCAGGACGATCTCCAGCGGTTCGGTGGTGGCGAGCGAGGAGCGGGCCGCGTGCGGGGTGAAGCTCGCGTGGTCCTCGGTCCCCAGGGAGAGCACGGCACCCCCCAGCGTGACCGGGGCGGCCAGGTGGCGCAGCTCGCCCAGCGCGGAGTGCGCGACGTACTCCAGGATCATCACCCCGGACGATCCCGGGCGCTCGGCGAGGAAGGGCAGGAGCCCGGTGTGCGCGGGATCGTTGAGGGTGGCGAGCCTGGCGGCGCTCAGCGTCGCGGTCTGCACGAGCGCGGCCCGCAGGGCGTCGAGGGCGAGCGCCACCCGCGCCGAGTGGAAGTTGCCGTTGTGCCAGGCCCGCCCGCCGGCGATCAGCGGGTTCTCCGGGGCCGCGTTCATCTCCTCGGTGACGGTCCGCTCCGCCCGCCCCAGGGCGTCCAGCGCCGCCCCGTGCACCTGCGGGAAGGCCCGGTAGCCGTACGGGTCCTGGACGCGGCGTGGCCTGGTGAGCCCGACCAGTGCGCGCAGGTCGGCGGCGACCGAGGTCTGTTCGGTGCCGCGCTGCACCAGGGGGGAGAGCGGCTCCAGCGAACCCTCGACCGCCTGGAAGGAACGGGCCGCGACCGAGGTGGCGGCGGCCAGCAGGAGCCTCAGGCGGTGACAGGCCAGGGCCGCGTCCGCCAGCGTCGCCGCGCCCGAGCTGATGAAGGGGAGCGCGTCGGAGGAGGCGAGCGCGAAACGCGGCAGGGCCTCGCCGCCACGTCCCGGGGCCGGGCCGCCCGCGAGCAGGTCGTTCCCGGAGAGCAGGTCCGACGACGGCGGTATCCAGGCGATCTCGCCCAGCAGGCAGAGCGCGGTGGTGGCCAGGGCGGTCAGGTCGCCGGTGCCGATGGCGCCGTAGCCGCGGATCGGCGGCGTCAGGCCCTGGTTGACGGCGGTGGCCAGCACGGGAAGGAGGGCGGGATCGACGCCGGAACCGCCGGTGAGGAGCTGGTTGAGCCGGACGACGAGGGTGGCGCGGGCGCGAATCTCACCGATCGGAGGCCCGGCGCCGCCCGCGTGGCTGCGGAGCAGGTCCAGCCCGGCGTTCTCGGTCTCCACGTCCTTGTTGGCGCCCACGCCGGTGGTCCGGCCGTACACCGGCCCGTCGAGCAGGGCGGCCGTCCGCCACGCCGCCTCCGCGGCGCCGGTGGAGCCCAGCTCGACCCCCGAGCCGCGCGCCGCCCGGTCGACCTGCTCGCACGTCAGATGGGCGCCGTCAAGGACGAACGTCATGATCTCGGCCGTTCCGGTCGTCTCGGCCGCCTCAGTCGCCGAGGACCAGGTCGAGCAGCCAGCTGATCACACCGATGATGATCGCGCCCCAGAACGCCGGCCAGAAGCCCGCCACGTGGAAGGACAGCTTGAGCTCCTCGGCGATCCAGCTCGTCAGCAGCAGCAGCGCGGCGTTGACCACCAGCGCGAACAGGCCGAGCGTGAGGATGTAGAAGGCGCAGCCGAGCAGCTTGATGATCGGCTTGAGGACCGCGTTGACGATCCCGAACACGAGGGCGACGGCGAGGAGCGTGCCGATCTCCTCCGCCGGGGTACTCGCGGAGACCGTGATGCCGTCCACGAGCTGGGTCGCCGCCCACAGGGCGGCGGCCACGGCCAGGATCTTGATGATGATTTTCACGTTCCGGCACCCTCGCATGGATGGTCAGACGGACGCTGGGCCCGTACTCCGACTGGACATGTATTGAATACTGGTGAATTTTTCGGCCCGCCGCGCACCCGCCGGCCCACAGGTCGCCGGCTCCCGGCGGGTCATCGGCCCGGTGGACCGGAACCGGCTCCCCGGGGAGAGTGTCGCATCCGTGACCGTTCGTGGTCACGGAAGCGGCGCGTCCCTGCCGGAACCGCCCGCCTCCTGACGTGGAGAACCGGTCCCGGATGGGAAAGCCCAGGTGGGAGACATGAATCACGGATGAGGCCAGCAAGGGGGCGGACATGCCAGAAAACGGATCGTCCACCGGTCGTCCGGCCGGAACCGGCCAGGGCACGGGCGGGCAGGACGCCGGTGGGCAGAGTACGAGCGGGCAGAGTACGAGTGGGCAGGGTGCGAGCGGGCAGGGCGCGGGCGGGCACGGGGAGGCGAGCACCGGCTCCGCCTCGGCCGGGCGGCGGGAACGGGCCGCCGGTCGTACGGTCTCCCGGGAGGTGCGGCTCGCGTCGCGTCCCTCCGGCCCGCCGGTCCCGGAGAACTTCGAACTGGCCGAGATCGACCTGCCGGCCCCCGAGGACGGCGAGGTCCTGGTCCGCAACCTCTTCATGAGCGTCGACCCCTACATGCGGGGACGCATGAACGACAGCAGGTCGTACGTGCCGCCCTTCCGGATCGGTGAACCGCTCGACGGGGGCGCCCTCGGCGAGGTGGTCGTCTCCCGCGCGCCCGGCCTCTCACCCGGGGACGTGGTCGTCCACGGACAGGGCTGGCGCGAGTACGCCGTGATCGACGCCGGGCAGGCCCGCACGGTCGAGGAGATTCCCGGCGTCCCGCTCTCGGTCTACCTCGGCGCCCTCGGCATGACGGCCCTGACCGCGTACGTGGGGCTGCTCGACATCGCGGGCCTGAAGGAGGGGGACGTGGTGTTCGTGTCGGGCGCGGCCGGGGCCGTGGGGAGCCTGGCCGGGCAGATCGCCCGCCTGAAGGGGGCCTCGCGGGTGGTGGGCAGCGCCGGGTCCCCGGAGAAGATCGCCCACCTGCTCGGCGACCTCGGCTACGACGCGGCCTTCGACTACCACGACGGCGCGGTCGACGAACAGCTCGCCAGGGTCGCCCCCGACGGGATCGACCTCTACTTCGACAACGTCGGCGGCGATCACCTCCGTGCGGCCATCGGCGCGCTGAGAACGCACGGCAGGGTCGCGATGTGCGGGGCGATCTCCGCCTACAACGCCACCGGTCCCGTACCCGGCCCGGACAATCTCGGCCTGGCCGTGGGCAAGCGGCTCACCCTGCGGGGATTCATCGTCTCCGATCACCTGGACCGGACGCCCGACATGATCGCCGAGGTGGGCGCCTGGATCCGTGAGGGGAAGGTGGCCTTCACCGAGACCGTCGTGGACGGCCTGGAGAACGCCCCGCAGGCCTTCATCGACATGCTGGGCGGGGCCAACACCGGAAAGATGGTGGTCCGGCTGGGGAACCGATGACGCGTACCGGGATCGCGCATGACGTCCACATTCTCGGGGCAGAAGGGGCGTGAGGGGGTGGGTCTGTTGGAAACGGACGAGCTTGAGGCGCTGTCGGCCCAGCAACTGCACGATCGCGCGGTCCACTACGCCGTGCACCACGGAGATCTCGGCTTCCTGTGGGAACTGCTCACGCTGATTCCGGCGGCCGAGGCCTCCACGGGCAACGAGGAACAGACGGCCAGCGACCTCAGCCGGGTCTCGGCCCTGCTCAGCGACGCCATGGCCTCGGGACACGGGGAGCTGGGCGAGGCCCTGCGGCCGTTCTACATCGAGTACCTGTCCAAACACCCGGAGGCCTGAGCCGGAGGGCCTCCGTCGGTCGTCCCGGTTCGGCCCCTCGGTAGGGTGATCGGCGGATCAGGACAGTCCTGGCATCCGGGACAGGGTTGGAGAGGACGCCATGGCACAGGTGAGGGTGGAACGGACCGAGGACGGCTTCGTGGCGCGCAACGACCGCGGAGCCGAGGTCGTCATGGGCAGCGGGGACGAGCAGGGCACGTTCACCCCCGTCGAACTACTGCTGGCGGCGCTCGGAGGCTGCAACATCGTCACCGTGGAGCCGCTGACCGCCCAGCGCGGCCACCGCATGGCCCGCCTGGCGATGACCGTCCACGCCGAGAAGATCGAGGCCACCAGGCTGGGGCCGATCACCATCACCTACGACGTGGAGCTGCCCGAGGGCGACGAGAAGGCCGCGGAGGTCCTCGACGCCGTGGCCCGCCGGGTCGAGGAGAGGTACTGCACGGTGAGCCGGGCGCTGAGGGAGAACACCGAGATCCACCTCGAACTCCCCTGAGGACACCTGTCGTGCCGGGGCGCCGGGACGGGGGAGGAGCGCCGGGTCCGGGACGGGAGGGACGCCGGGGGGCGAACCAATGAAACCGGAACCCGAACCAATGAGATCCGATCTTCGAAGCCGGATTCCCGCGTGTCAGCCGGGGAAGGCGGCGCTTCGGCGATACCGGGTCAAGGTTGGGTGTAGGCGCAAAATCAACCTTTGGATGACGCGCACGTTACATTTGGCCAGGTAGTGTGGTTGCAGGTCGAGGGGTTGGAAAGCCCCGGAACCGCAAGAGCTTTTCACCGGATAAGGACGCGAGGGGGATCGCGTTCCTAGCGGAGCCGCCGGAGTCTTGGGGGAGACGAAGGCACAGCCCGCACAGAGATCGGGGCCGGACAGTTGGGGGACTGTCCGGCCCCGAATCTTGTCCCGGACGCCGGCCGGGCGGCGTCGCCGGCGGGGATCAACCGGGATGCGAGCACTCCGAGGCTGCTGCTAGAGTTACCTCCGTTGCAAGCGCCGCTAGCTCAGTTGGTTAGAGCAGCTGACTCTTAATCAGCGGGTCCGGGGTTCGAGTCCCTGGCGGCGCACAACATCCAGGAAGCCCAGGCCGGCACGTCCGGCCTGGGCTTTCTTCATGCCCCCCACGTGACGTTTACCGCTCACCGGCCGGAGCTTCCTACGATGCCGGTATGGACGTGCTGAGCGAGCAGGAGTGGCGGCGCCGGGACCGGGCGCACCGGGACCGCGTCGGTGCCTGGATCGAGCCGCATCTGCGCCGCGGCCAGGAGCGGGTCGCCCACCCGATCGAGGACTTCCTGTTCACCTACTACAGCTTCCGGCCCGGACGCCTGCTGCAGTGGCATCCCGGGGCAGGGGTGGTCCTGGCCGGCGCGCGTTCCTTCGGGGCCCACTACCGCGACGACGCCGAGGGTGCCGTACTGGACCTCGGAGAGCTGCTGCCCCGGCGCGCGGCCGTGATCGGCTGGATCAGGGACCTGCTCGCCGCCACCGCGAGCCGGGCGCCGCACCTGGGCTGCTTCGGGATGCACGAGTGGGCGATGGTCTACCGGACCTCGGAGGAGGAGATCCGGCACTCCTCCTTCCCGCTCCGGCTCTCCCCCGAGCGGATCGAGGAGATCGTCGACCGGCGCGGGGTGCGGTGCGGGCACTTCGACGCGTTCCGGTTCTTCACGGCTCCGGCCCGCCCGCTCAACGTGATCCAGCCGACCCGCGAGCTCCAGCGGGAGCTGGAGCAGCCGGGCTGCCTGCACGCCAACATGGACCTGTACAAGTGGGCCTACAAGCTGTCGCCGCTGGTCGGCAGCGAGCTGGTCGCCGACTGCTTCGCGCTCGCCCGCGACATCCGGACCGTGGACATGCGGGCCAGCCCGTACGACCTGAGCGCCCTGGGGTACCGGCCGATCCAGGTGGAGACCACCGACGGCCGCGCGGAGTACGTGGCCGCCCAGCGCGGCTTCTTCGAGCGGGCCGCTCCGCTGCGCGAGCGGCTGCTGGGGGAGTGCGACCGGCTGCTCGCCCTGACCTGACCGGCCGCTCGTCCCGTCCCGGGCCGCTCGCCCTGGTCCGACCGGCTGTTCTCCCCGGCCCGGACCGCTCGCCATGGCCTCGGCCGGTGACCGGGGTCCGTCGCCTGGCCGGTTGTCACACGCGTGGCGCACGGCCTTCGCGTGCAGGGAATCTTCCTTGAACGGCTGGCGCCCGGAAGGGAACTGTTAGTAAGGTTTCTTGTTAATAACGTGCTATCCGTCGGCCCGTTGGACATGTTCCCCCTCCCATTTCCCCGTTCAGGAGGAGTCCACGTGCGTTTGCGACACAAGGTTGCCACCGCAGGCACCGCAGTACTCAGCGTAGGGTCCCTGCTCGTGCTGGTGCCGTCCGCCCCGGCGGTCGCCCACGGATCCATGTCGAACCCGCCCAGCCGCGCCTACGTCTGCAAGACCGAGGGCCCGGAGACCGCCAAGTCGGCGGCGTGCAAGGCGGCCGTCGCCGCCGGCGGCACCCAGGCGTTCTACGACTGGCACGAGGTGTCCCGCCTCGAGGCCGGCGGCAACCACCGCCAGATCATCCCCGACGGCCAGCTCTGCGGCGCGGGACGCGACAAGTACCGGGGACTCAACCTCACCAGGACCGACTGGCCCGCGACCAGGGTCTCGGCGGGACCGCTGACCGTCACCTACCACGCGACCGCCCCCCACGCGAACAGCAACTTCGAGTTCTACATCACCCGGCAGGGCTGGGACCCGAGCCAGCCGCTGCGCTGGTCGGACCTGGAGCACATCAGGACCTTCAACAACCAGAACCCCACCCAGTTCACCAACTGGACGATCAACCTCCCGCAGCGGAGCGGCCGCCAGCTCATCTTCTCGATCTGGCAGCGCATCGTGGGCAGCACCGAGGCCTTCTACACCTGCTCCGACGTGGAGTTCGGCGGCGGGGGTCCCGGCCCCTCGCCGACCCCCACGCCGACCGTGACCCCCACGGTGAGGCCGACCCCGACCCCCACCCCGACCGTGACCCCGACGAGCCAGCCGGGTGGCAGCTGGAGGGCGGGCACCGCCTACGCGACGGGCGCCCAGGTGACCTACGGCGGCGCGACCTACCGGTGCCTGCAGGCGCACACCGCGCTGGCCGGCTGGGAGCCGCCGAACGTCCCGGCCCTGTGGCAGCGTCTCTGATCCTGGCCTGATCCTGGCCTGATCCTGGCCTGATCCCGGTCTCCGAGCCGGGTCTTCGATCCGGGGAGACCCGGTGAGGCCCGGCGAGACCGGGTGAGACGCGCTGAGACGCGGTGAGATCCGGTGAGGTCCGGCCGGGACGGTCCGTGTGACCCGCGGGCCGTCCCGGCCGGATCCGTCGCCCTTCGAAGGAGTTGCGATGAGGAGTGCGGTACCGGCGGTCGTGCTGGGTGTCCTGCTGCTGTCCGGCTGCGGCGCCCACGACGTCCAGGAGCTGCGCGGCGCCTCGGGTCAGGGGGCGCACGGCGGGCACGGCGGGCATGGTGAGCGCGACGTGGCCGCGGTCGGCCGGGGGATGCCCAGCCCCTCGCCCGAACCGCCGGTGGGGACCGCCGCGGGAGTGGCCTTCAACGCCCAGGACGTGATGTTCCTGCAGATGATGGTCCCGCACAACGCCCAGGTGGTCGGGCTGGTGCGGCTGGTCCGCGAGAGGGAGGTCCGTCCCGAGGTGCGGGAGCTGGCCGAGGCGATCGGCGTGACCCAGGAGCGCGAGTCCGCCTCGATGTCGGCCCTGCTGGCCGGCTGGGGGCAGCCCGCGACCGCGCAGGACGACGAGCACGCCGCCCACGGAGGCATGCCCGGGGTGAGCGAGGAGGAGATCGAGGCGCTCACCGCCGCTCCGGCGGCCGAGTTCGAGAGGAGGTTCCTGGACATGATGATCGCCCAGCAGGACGACGCCTCCCAGATGGCCAGGGTGGAGGTGGCGACCGGGCTGCACTCCCAGGTCACCGAGATGGCCGGACGGGTCGACGTGTCACGCGGGGCGCAGATCGCGCGGATGCTGGTCCTGCGCGACCGGTAGAGGGGTTCGCCCGGCCCGGCGGCGCGGCCTGGGGTTCCGTGCGGTCCGGCGGTGTTCGGAGGTTCCGCGGGGTCCGACGCGACCAAAGGTTCCGTACGGTCCGGCAGGGTCAGGGGTGCCGTGTGATCCGGTGGGACCAGGGGTCCTTGCCGTCCGGCGGGACCAGGGGACGCCCGGCTCGGCGGGACGACTTTCACGGGCCGCCGGGCCGCTGACGACCGCAGGAAGGCGACGGCAGGCAGATGCCTCCGCGGGTGACGTTTGAGATCCGTGGGAGGGATAGATGGTCACACGTTGGCTCGAAGGAGGAGATCCCATGACCATCGCAGGCGGCATCATTCTCATCATGCTCGGCGCCATTCTCACCTGGGCGGTCGAGTTCGACATCGCCGGATTCGACATCAACGTCGTCGGTGTCATTCTCATGGTCGGCGGCCTCGCCTGGCTGCTGTTCGCCGTCTACCGCCTCAGCCTCGCCCGCCGGGCGGTCGTGGACTCCACGGCCACCACCGTCATCGACGACCCGGTGGCCCAGCGTCGCGTCTACGAGGAGCGCCACTACAACGACCCGCCCGTGGTGTGACCCCGTGATCCGTCTCCCCCGGACCGGGGGAGCCGCGGCACGGCGGGGATCCGCCGGTCCCCGATCGGAACGGATCCGTTAGGGACGGTTCAGGACGGGTAACCGTTCTTTCTCGGTGAAAGCGAACGGAGGACGAGACGTTGAGCAGGGTCGTATCCCGCGGTGCGAGTGCCGCGAGCGGAATGCTCGGTGGTGCCATCGCCGGCGCCATCTTCAAGCAGGTCTGGAAGTTCGCCTCGGGTAAGGACGACGCGCCTCAGGCGACGAACGAGGAGTACGGCTGGCGCGAGGTCCTGGTCGCCGCCGCCATCCAGGGGGCGATCTTCGGCGTGGTCAAGGCCGCGATCGACAGGTCGGCCTCACGAAGCATCCACAGGGCCACCGGCAAGTGATCCTGAGAGCCACCAGCGGCGACCGGGACCGGCCACGCCGGTCGAGATGCCGGTGACACACCGGTGAGCGCCGGTCCGGCGCGCCCAGGGCCCCGTTCCCCTCGAGGGACGGGGCCCTCGCGCGTTCCGGACAGGGGGTGCTGACGCGTTCCGTACACGGGGTCCTGGCGGGTTCGCGGACAACCGGGCCTCGCGTGTTCCGGACGGGGACGGTCAGGCGGCTCCGGTGTACGGGCGGGGGGCGCCGGCCCTCATGTCGCCGGCCCCTATTGCGCCGACCCCAGGGCACCGGCGCGGGCCCGTCCGGCGCCGTGCCGTTCGGAGGGGCTGTGCTCGGAGGCGCGGCGGTCGGTGGCCGGCCGGTCGGTGCTCCGCCGGCCGGAGGCCCGGTGGGAGAGCACCTCCGCGTAGACGGCCGACGTCCGCGCCGCGACGCCGTCCCAGTCGTAGTGCTCCCGTGCCCGGACGGCCGCGGCGGCGCCGTACGCGTCCAGCAGGCCCGGAGCGGCGAGCAGCCGGCGCAGGGTGCCGCCCAGCGTGTACGGCTCGCGCGGCGGGACCAGCGCGCCGGTGACGCCGGGCAGCACGGTGTCCAGGTGCCCGCCCACGGCCGAGGCCACCACCGGCACGCCACAGGCCATGGCCTCCAGCGGCACGATCCCGAACGGCTCGTACCAGGGCACGGTCACCACGATGTCCGCCGCGCGCATCAGGCCGGGGACGCGCTCCCTGGCCACCCCGCCGAGGAACCTGACGCGCCCGTCCACCCCGCACCCGGCCGCGACCCGCGCGAGCCGTCCGGTCTCCGCGTCGTCCCGGTCGCCGCCGGCGACCACCAGCGTGGCCCCCGGGACGCCGGCGAGGGCGCGGATCGTGGTCTCCACGCCCTTGCGGGGCACCGGGCGGCCGATGGAGAGCAGGGTCGGCCCGGCGCCCAGATCCGCCCGGGGACCCGCGGGGGTGAAGGCACGGACGTCGACGCCGCACGGCACCACCCTCGTCCGATGGGCGGGCACGCCCATCCCGCGCAGCTCCTCCACCTCGTCGGAGCAGGTCGCCACGATCGCGTCCGCGTGGCGGGCGACCATCGTCTCGACCCCGACGCGCTCGCGCGGACTGGTGTCGGCCGCGCCCTGATGGCGGCGCTTGACCGTACCGAGGGCGTGGAAGGTGTGGACGACGGGGATCCCGGCGTCACGGGCGGCGGCCAGGGCGGCCAGGCCGCTCATCCAGAAGTGGCTGTGCACGATGTCGGGCGGCGCCTGCGCGCGCGACCTCCAGCGCCTGGCGAGCCAGCGGCCGAAGTCCGGGATCCAGGGGAGCAGGTCGTCCTTGGGCAGGACCACGGCCGGACCGGCCGGGACGTGGACCACGGTGACCCCGGGGGCCAGGACGGTCTCCTCGGCCTGGGAGGGCGACTCGCGGCGGGTGTAGACCGTCACCTCGTGCCCGCGTCCGGCGAGCGCCAGGGACAGGGCGGCGACGTGGACGTTCTGGCCTCCCGCGTCGGCACCGCCGACGGTCGCGAGGGGACTGGCGTGTTCGGACACGATGGCGACCCGCATGGGCACGTCTCCTCCTGGGGCACGAGGTAGCCGTGCCCGCGTCCTGGGCACAGGGTCTCCACTGCCCCTCCCCGGGGCTTTAAACGTGTTTGACCTCGGTGTACGCGGGAAGGCGATCTGCTTTGGACGGAGAGGAGTTCGACGATGGAGGCTCCGCAGTACATCGCGGCGCGCGTGCAGAGCGCGCTCGCCGAGGACGAGAGAACCACGGAACTCGGTGTCCGGGTGGACGTCCGGGGGGACCAGCTCTACCTGCGCGGTCAGGTCACCGCCGCCGAACGCAGTGACCTGATCGCCCAGGTGGCCGCCGAGTCGGCTCCCGGACTGGTCGTCCACAACGAGATCGACGTCGTGGACGTGCGGGACCCGGTGAAGGAGGAGAAGCTGTGAGAGAGCTGCGCATCGCCGCGGTCGGGGACGTGCACCTGGACGAGAGCCTCCGGGGACAGTACCGCGAGCGGCTCAAGGGCATCGAGGAACGGGCCGACGTCCTGCTCCTCGCCGGAGACCTGACCCGGCACGGCACGCTGGAGGAGGGGCGGGTGGTGGCCGACGAGTTCCGCGACCTGCCGATCCCCGTGGTCGCCGTGCTGGGCAACCACGACCACCACTCCGACCTGCCCGCCGAGATCGCCGCCCTGCTGCGGGACGCGGGCATCCACGTCCTGCACGACGACGCCACGGTGCTCGACATCGACGGGGTGCGGCTCGGCGTGGTCGGAGGCAAGGGCTTCGGCGGAGGGTACGCGGGCAAGTGCGCCAGCGACTTCGGCGAGCCCGAGATCAAGGCGTTCGTCGGTCACACCAAGCGGATCGCGGAACGCTGGCGGGTGGCGCTGAAGGAGCTGGAGGCCGACCGCAGGGTCGTGCTCTCGCACTACTCGCCCGTCAAGGACACGCTGGCGGGCGAGCCGCTGGAGATCTATCCCTTCCTCGGCAGCTACCTGCTGGCCGAGGCGGTCGACGCCGAGGGCGCCGACCTGATCATTCACGGGCACGCGCACGCCGGTACGGAGAAGGGCGTGACACCGGGCGGCATCCGGGTGCGCAACGTCGCCCTGCCGGTCCTCGGCCAGGCGTACGGCGTCTACTGCCTGTAGGGCCCGGCCGCCTTCGCGGTGCCCGCCGCCCGCGAGGCTCCGCCGCGTGCGAGTCCTCGCGGAGGCCGCGCCGCCTGTGAGGTCTCGCCGGCTGTGAGGTGCTGTCGCGTGCGAGAGGCACTGCCGTTCGCGAGGCCCCGAGGCCGCACCCGCCCCCTGGGACGTCACCGGGCAGGGGGCGGGGCGCCCGGGGCGGCGTCTCCGGGGTGAGGTCCCACCCGAGGTCTCGCCCGAAGCCCCGTCTGAGGTTCCACCCGAGGTCTCACCCGAAGCCCCGTCTGAGGTTCCACCCGAGGTCCGCGACCGTGGCCCGTCGGCGCGTGGTGGTATCCATGACCCCATGAACACCGATCGCGCCGATCCCGCCGATCTCGCCGTGCTCCGCGCCGCCTTCGACGCCGGGGCGTGCGAACCGCCTCTGGGCTGGGACGCCGTTCACGCCTTCGAGGCCGAGCACGGTGTCGTGCTGCCGGAGCCGTACCGGACGTTCGTCGCCGAGGTCTGCGACGGATCCTCCGCGGGGCCGCCGGACCTGGGGCTCGTGCCGCTGGCCGACCTGCCCGGAGACCGGGAGGACGACCGGCCGCGGCGGGTCCTGGCCCGTCCCTTCCCGCTGACGGAGACCTGGGTGTGGGAGGCGGACCCGCGCCCCTGGGAGGAGCTCGAAGCCCTTCTCGGCCCGGTCTTCGACCACGGTTCGATCGTTCTGGGCACCGACGGCTGCGGGGCGTACTGGCACCTGGTCGTCAGCGGGCCGCACCGGGGGCACATCTGGCAGGTCACCGGTGAGGGGGCCGTTCCGTTCGGGGCCGAGTTCGGTCTCACCACGGGCGGCTCCGGGTTCGCCGGCTGGGTCGGGCACTGGGCCGCGCGCCGGCCCTGGTTCGACGTCTCCTGAGGCAGGACGACGGCCCGCTCCGGCGCGGGGGGGTGGGACCGCCGCGCGGAATACCGGACATATATTTAAATATATGCATAAAAGGTGCATATGGGGTGGCGTGTGGCGGCAGTGGAGTGCCGCGGGGAAAGTGCGCGAGCGGGTGGACGGCGGGAAGGGCGCCGGAAAAGAAGAAGCGGGCCGGGGGGATACCCGGCCCGCGAAGCTTCTAAGGGAATTCGGGGCGACTTCGATTCTGCTCTTTCACGGGCCGAGAGGCCCGGTCTTCACTCGTGTGCTGACCTCAGGCCGGCACGGGGTCCGCGGACGTTCTGCCTTCGGCGAGCGCTGGGCTCGCGTCAGACATTGAAGATGCTCACACCCCCGGGGCCGACGAGGAAACCGAGGACGATGAGGACGATCCCCCACAGGAGGTCGCGGCGGGCCAGGATGACGTAGATCCCGGAGATGACGAGAACGACTGCGATGATCCAAAGCAAGGTAGCCATAACCCGCCTCTGCCCTCACAATTCACGACTTAACATCTTCATCATCCTCTGTTCGGTACAGATCCCTTATCGGTTGGATGAACCACAGCCAGATGCTGGTCAGAGCCACGACGGCGCCGAATATCGCCGCCGGCCAGCCGTTGATGACGGTCTCGGCGACCAGGGCGATCGAGCTGGTCATCGCGACCGCCAGCCCGGCGGCACCCGCGATGCCGAGCGCGTTGGCGCGGTGCAGCATCTTCTCCTTCAGCCCGGTGCGGAACAGCAGGCGGTGCTGTGCCGCGGGGGTGATGAAGCAGACGGAGGCGACGGCGGCGCTCAGCAGGGCGATGAAGAACAGCCAGTGTCCCAGGGCGTCCACCTTGTCGAACCCCGCCGCGAAGGGAAGGGTCAGCAGGAAGGCGAACAGCACCTGCACGCCGGTGACCGCGACGCGCAGTCCCTGCAGCAGCTCTCCGAGCTCCCGGTCGACCCGCTCCTTGCGGCTTTCGCCCGGGTGTGGTTCTTCCTTTTGTGCGTGTTCGGGGGGAAACATGAGCACCGTTTACCCAGACGCGGGTTTGTCATGCCTACCTGGGGAGTTACGGGGTACGCGTGAGCCATGGGACACAGTCATGAGGTCACCGACGCGATCCTGGAGACGCTGAAGCTGGCGAGCAGCGGTCTGAAGGACGCCGATGTCAGGTTCGCGCTCGCAGGAGGCTGTGCCGCGTACGCGCGCGGGGCCGCCCCTTCGCTGCACGACGTCGACTTCGTCCTCCCCCAGGAGGATGTGCCGATCGCCCTGGAGGCGTTGAGCAAGCTGGGGTTCGAGACGGCCAAGCCGCCGGAGGACTGGCTCGTCAAGGCCTATGACGACGGCAGGCTCGTGGACCTGATCTTCTCCATCTGCGACCACCCGGTCACCCCGGAGCTGCTGAAGCGGGCCGAGCCGATGAAGGCGTCGGCGGTCATCCTGCCGGTCCTGGAGGCGACCGATCTGGTGATCTCGTGGCTGCTGCCGCTCTCGGAGCACAGCTGCAACTACAGTTCCCTGCTGCCGCAGGTGCGGGCGCTGCGCGAGCAGGTCGACTGGGACCGCGTCGCTTCCGTCGTGCAGGACTCTCCCTACGCCTCGACCTTCCTGATCCTCCTGGAACGCCTCGGGATCCTGCCGGGTCCCCTCGACAGCTCTGGTGATCCGAGCTGGCCCTGAGGCCGTCCTGAGACCCGGGTGATCTGAACCGACCCCGGACGGTATGGAAACGGGAAGGACCCCGCCGTGGCGGGGTCCTCGTCTATCGCCGGCCCGGGACGTCCCGGGCCGGAACGTGGCAGGTCAGAGCGTGCCCGGCCCGCCGCCGAACGGGAAGCGGCCGTAGTACTCGCCGACCCGGTCGCGGTACGCGGGCTCCCTGAAGCCGGTCTCGTCGAACTCGGGGCCGTCCTTGATCTCTTCCTTGGTCCGCGCGACGTAGATCTTCTTCTCCTGAGGGTCGATCTGGGTGACCGTGCTCGCCGGCAGGAGGACCTTCTTGCCGAAGATCCAGGGCCCGGTGTCGACGACCAGATAGCTCTGGCCGACGTCGTAGGTCGCCTCGTCGACGGAGCCGATCTTCCCGTCGGTGGCCTCGACGTGGTAGCCCGCGACGTCGAGCGTCCTGTCCTGGCCGTAGACGTCGGCTCGGTAGTTCCAGAGTTCAGGCTGCATGGTCGGACATCTCCCTTGAACGTGACTCCCTGGGCTCCGCTTTCGTACCCGGGGCTTTCGTACCCGGGCCAGGGGCCCTAAACGACGTCTGCCCATGTCGGAGGGGCTACAACACCCTGCCCGCGGCCCCGTTTCCCCGGCAGAACGCCAGCTTGATCCCGATATTTCGTGCCATCGTCTGACGAGAGACAGAAGGCCGTCATGTCGGATGAAGGCGGCAGAGCGAAGGATGTACGAACCATGACGTGAGGTCCGGTAGTCTTGTCCAGGTCGGGCGCCGCTAGCTCAGTTGGTTAGAGCAGCTGACTCTTAATCAGCGGGTCCGGGGTTCGAGTCCCTGGCGGCGCACCAGCACGAAGGCCCGGGTTCCGGCTTGATGATCAAGCCGGAACCCGGGCCTTTCGGCGTTCCGGGCCCGGACGCTCCCGGGCCCGGGTCGGAACTCGGGCCCGGGGTTGAGTACGGGTGGGGCGTCGGTGACGGCGGCCCTGGTCAGCGCGCGATGCGGCGGCGGCGCATCAGGAGTCCGCCGACGGCGGTGAAGACGAGCAGGGAGCCGGTCACCACGAGCGGCCGGCCGTCGGGCCCGGCCTCACCGCCGCCCCCGGTCGCGGCCGATCCCGCCGGGGTCTCGTCCACCTCGCCACCCGCCGCGTCCTCGGTGTCGGTGTCGGTGCCCGTGTCGGTGCCCGTGTCAGTGGTGGTCCCGGTTCCGGTCCCGGTGTCAGTGTCCGTGCCGGTGTCCGTGCCGGTGTCGGTGTCGGTGGCCGGGGACGTCCCGCCGGTTTCGCCGACCACGAGGTCGTAGGTGGTCAGGAGGTCCTTGTTGATCGCGTCGCATTCGATCACCGCACTCTGGGGGGTGGTCCCGAAGTTCAGGGCGCCCGGCTTCACCAGGCCCGTCCCGGCGGCGGAGGGGGTGGTCTTCAGCTCGACCGTGGCCGTCGGCAGCGGGATGACCTGGTTCGCCTCGACCGCGGTGAGCGTGCCGACCCCGGTGGCGGAGGTCAGCCCGGACATGCCGCTGATGCCCGCGGACGCGTACAGCGAGCTGCCGGTCGTGAGCCCGGCGGCGGGGGCCTTCAGCCCGGTGCCGCCCGTGTAGGTCCCGCGCCACCCGATGGTCGCCTGCGTGTTCGGCGTGGCGGCGGTCGGCATCGTCAGCTCGACCTGGACCTTGATGCTCTGCGGCTGGGTCTCACCCTCGGACGTGCACGTGTAGTCCACGATGGTGGTGAACACGTGCGCGGCCGCGGCCCGGACCCGCGGTGTCTCGGGGACGGCCGCGTGGGCCGGAAGGGGCAGCAGGACCGGGCCGCATGCCAGGAGGACGGCGGACAGGACAGAGGGGGCTCGCACGGCGACTCCTGCTTGCGACACATAGGGCATCAATGGAGACGCATCACAAGGATCTTCGGTTGCCATCATGTCCGCATTTGGACACTTTCTTGTCTTGTTTAGTGAAGTGCGCTAGTAAGTTCCGCCTCGCGTGCGGAGGGCCGGTACGCGAGACGGGAGCGGAGGACGGAAACGGCTACGGAAACGGGACGAACGGACGGACGGACGAACGGGCGGACGGGCGGGCGGACGGGAGGACGGGCGGAGACGGGGATCGGGGGCAGGGCGGGAGACGGGGACGCGGGCGGGGAGGGAAAAGGCAGGTCGCCGTCGCGGGGTCAGAGCGCGGTGCGGGTGAACTGCTGGTTGGTGCCCGTGCCGCAGGGATACTGCTTGAACTGGACGTTGTCCTGGGAGGCGCTCGGCAGGTCCACGCACTTGCCCGAGTGGCGGGCGACCAGCCGCAGGTAACCGCCTCCGGCGTCGGCCAGGGTGAACTGCTGGTTGGTTCCCGTGCCGCAGCCGTACTGGTGGATCGCGGCGCCGTCGGCGGTGCTCACGCCGCTGACGTCCAGGCATCTCGCCGAGTGGCGGGCGACGATCTGGACGTAGCCGCCGCCGATCGTCTGGATGCGCCACTGCTGGTTGGTGCCGCCCCCGCAGGTGTACTGGATCACGGCGGCGTTGTCGGCGGTGGACTGGTCCTTGACGTCGGCGCACTTGCCGGAGTGGCGCACGGCGAGCCGGTCGTAGCCGGAGCCGACGGCGGCGATCGTCCCGGCCGCCGCGTCGACGGTGAGCTGGCGGGCGTTGCTCAGGCTCATCGTCGTGTTCCCGGAGAACTGCACCGGCAGCCACACGTACCGGGAGTCGTTGACCGGACCGCCCCAGGCTCCGGCCCACCGGTCGCCCAGGTACAGGTAGGAGGTGCCCTGGCTGCCCTGCACGGGCAGGACGTAGGCGGGCTGCGAGCCGAAGGTGAGGCCGTCGCCCGCGTTCTGCCAGGCGCTCCAGGTGCCGGTGATGCCGGTCGCGGTGGCGTACTTCGCCTGGTTGGGGCTCCAGCCGGTCGCGCCGGAGGTCAGCATGAAGTAGACGCCGTTGCGCTTGAACAGGGCGGGCGCCTCGCGGTGGTCGCCGTCCCAGGCGCGTACCAGGGCCGCGACGTCGGTGTAGTTCGCGGTCAGCCGGTAGACGTGCAGGTCGTAGTTCTCGTCGGCGGCCGAGATCATGTAACCGGTGCCGTCGGTGTCCACGAACGTGGTGATGTCCCGGGACATGTGCCCGAGCGGCCGGAAGCTGCGCAGGTAGGTGTAGTTCCCGTCCACCGTGGAGGAGACCGCCACGGCCGCCCGCGCCTCGCCGTAGTCGCTGCCGTTCTCCTTGTGCATCCACATGACGAACTGGCCGGTGCTCGCGTTGAAGACGACCTTCGGCCGCTCGATGTTGGCGACCCGCAGCTCGGCCGCGCTGGACTGGGTCAGCACGTGGTTGCGGAACTCCCAGTTCCTCAGGTCGGCCGACCGGTACGCCGAGACGTAGCGGAACGTGCCGTTGGCGTTGCGGTTCTCCCCGAACCAGTAGTAGTACGCGCCGACCTTGACCACGCCGCCGCCGTGGGCGTGCAGCGCGTTGCCGGAGGTGTCGGTGAAGGGCGCGCCGACCGGCACCGTGACCGGCGCGACCCGGGCGGAGGTGGCCTGGACGGAACCGGCCCGAAGCGGTGCGCTCTGGACGGAACCGGTCCGGGCCGACGCGGCCTGAACGGGGACGGCGCCGGCCGCCGCGCCGGTCAGGACGAGGCAGAGTGCGGACAGCAGGGGGAGAAGGCGGGGGCGGGACATGAGAGGACTCCTCTCGAAGGGGGGTTCAGCCTTTGACGCCGCTGAGCAGGACGCCCCTGACGATGTAGCGCTGGGCGACGAGGAAGAGGGCGACCAGGGGCAGGATGGCCACCAGGGCCCCGGCGAAGAGCGCCGGCAGGTTGACCGCCTGCTGGTTGAGGTTGGTGGAGAGCGCCACCTGCACGGTCCAGTACTCCGGGTCCTGGCCGATGACCAGCGGCCACAGGAAGGCGTTCCAGTGCTCGATGAAGGACAGGATGCCCAGCGAGGCGAACAGCGCGCCCGAGTTCGGCAGCGCCAGCCGCAGGTAGAGACCCAGGTGACCCAGGCCGTCCACCCGGCCCGCGTCCTCCAGCTCGCGCGGGAATCGCAGGTAGAACCCGCGGAACAGCAGCACGGCGAACGCGCTGAACAGGCCGGGGACGATGAGCCCCCACAGCGTGTTCACCCCGCCCATCGAGCCCACCACGACGAACGTGGGGATGAACGTCGCGGCGCCCGGCACCATCATCGTGACGATGATGAAGAAGAACACCGGCCTGGACGCGCGGACCGGGATCCGGGCCAGGCCGTACCCGGCCATGGAGGCCAGCAGCGTCGCGACCGGCGCGGAGATCGCCGAGATCAGCATGGAGTTCCACAGCGCGTGGGCGAGCGGCACGGCCTCGTTGCCGAAGGCGTCGGCGAACCCCTGGAGACTCACGGTCTCGGGCCACCAGTGCCACTCCAGCGAGCCGAGTTCCCGTTTGCTCATCAGCGCGTTGCGGAGCAGCAGGTAGAACGGGAGCAGGAACGGCACCGCGAGCACCACGGCCGCCAGGTAGGAGCCCAGGTTCCGCCCTCCCACCCGCCTCGCGGGCGGCACGGGCGGCACGGGCGGCGCGGGGGTCACGAGGGTCACGGGGGTCACGGACGTCATCGGGCCTCCTCCTCGGCCGTCCTGCCGAAACCGGCGAAGCGGCCCTGCAGCAGGGTGAAGGCCACGATGAGCAGGGTGACGACGAACGCGCCCGCCGAGCCCGCGCCGTAGTTCTGCTCGCCGAGCGCGGTCTGGAACAGGTAGATCAGCGGGGTCCTGCCGTCCGCGCCGCCCAGCCCCGACAGGTTGGAGGCGAGGATGTTGTAGAACTCGTCGAACGCCTGGAAGGCGTTGATGATCAGCAGCAGGGTGACCGCCACCGAGGTGTTGCGCAGCATCGGCCAGGTGATGTGACGGAACAGCCGCCATCCCGACTCGGCGCCGTCGACCCGCGCGGCCTCGTACAGCTGGGCGGGGATCTGCTGGATCCCGGCCAGGAAGAGGATCATGTAGAAGCCGGTCTGCAGCCAGAGCCGGACGGTGACCAGCACGATCCAGTACAGCGGCGGGTCCACGGTGGCGACCCAGCCGATCGACTCCTCGTACCCGAGCAGGTAGGCCAGGCTGTTGGCCACCCCCGAGGGCGTGCCGCTGAACAGGCTCATCTTCCACACCAGGGCGCCGACCACGTACGAGACGGCCGCCGGGATGAAGAAGGTCGTCCGGAAGAACGCCCGGCCCCCGCGCAGGCGGTTCACCAGCACGGCCAGGCCCAGCGCGAACGCGAACGTCACCGGCACGACGATGAGCGTGAACACCACGATCGTGACCAGGGACCTGGTGAACGCCGGGTCGGTCAGCAGGCGCCGGTAGTTCTCCAGGCCGTTCCAGGCACCCAGGCTGATCGTGCCGCGCGCCTCGTTGAAGCTGAGCAGCAGACCCCAGCCGATCGCCACGTACTTGAACACGAACAGCCCGGCCACCATCGGCAGCGTCAGGACGAGGAACGCGCGCCAGGCGGGCCAGCGCCGCGCCCGCCCCGCCCGTCCCGCTGCTCGCCCGCCCGGCCCTGTCCGCCCCGTACGCCCCGGCGCGGGCCCGCCGGCCTCCTCGCCGGAGGGCGCCTCGGTCGCGGGGGCCGGGTTCACAGCGCGGGCATCCGGTCGAGGATGTCCTGGGAGCGCTTGGCCGCCTCGGCGAGCGTCCTGGCGGGGTCGGCGTCCTTCTTGACGATCGCGGTGACCGCGTCGGTGTACGGCTGGCGCACCTCGGGCGTCCACAGGGCCGGCTGCTTGACGCCGTTGGCGGCGGTGGCGTCCATCACGGACTTGGCGAGCCCGGTCCGCAGCTTGTCGGCCTGGGTGGCGATGCTGGTGCGCGGCGGGAGGTGGAAGCCGTAGCCGAGGTTCCAGTCGGTCTGCGCGGCGGTGTTCTCCACCCACAGCCAGCGGACGTAGCGCTTGGCGGCCTCCAGGTTGGCGCTCCTGCCGTTGACGACCTGCACCCAGCCGCCCATGTTCACCACCGGCTTGCCGCCGGAGTCGAACGCGGGCAGCGGGAAGGCGCCGACGTCGTCGCCGAGCGCCTCGGTCAGGGCGGGCACGGCCCACATGCCGCCCCACTGCATGGCGGCGGCGCCGGTGACGAGCGCGCCCGGGTCCCACCAGTCGGTGGAGTAGCCCTGCAGGGTGGCCTTGGCGTCGTAGAGGCCCTTCAGCGAGGTCAGCACCTCGACCACCGCCGGGTCGTCGTAGACGATCTTCCGGCCCTGGACCAGCGGGTTGCCGTTGGACCACGGGACGACCGTGGCCAGCGGGCCGACCCCGTCGTTCCCGACGAACAGGCCCTTCTGCCTGTCCACGGTGAGCTTCTTGGCCGCACCGGCCAGCTCGTCGAAGGTGGTCGGGAGGGGCAGCCCGGCCTTCTGGAACAGGGACGGGCGGTAGAAGAGCAGCATCAGGTCGACGACCATGGGAACGGCGTAGACCTTGCCGCCCCAGGTGTACGGCTCCATCACCGCAGGGTTGAAGTCGGACCTCTCCGCGCCGAGGACGTCGTCGAGCGGGGTGACCTGGTTCGCCTTGACCATGTTCGGGCTGACGTCGTTGACCTCGTAGACGTCCGGGCCGCCCGGGGTGAGCACCGCGGCCGTCCACTTGGTCCCGTAGTCGCCGGGAATCCAGGAGACCTTGACGGCGATGTCCGGATTGGCCTTGGTGAACTCGGCGGCGTAGCGCATGGCCGCCTGCTGGGTGCCGGCCTCGCCGTACTCGTGGTACCAGTGGTTCAGCGTGATCTTGGGGGCGCCGGCGGGGGAGGCGCCGCCCGCCTTGGCCATCGGGTCGCCGCCGGAGCAGGCGGAGACGGCGGCGCCGGCGACGAAGAGCACGGACCCCTTCAGGAATCCGCGGCGGGTAGGGGGACTGTCCATCGGGGTCACCTCTCGCGTGGGGGGACGGAACGGCGCCGATGTCAGGTAACCGGTTACTTAGACGTCTGAGGCGGACGCTAGACGTGTGATCAGGCGTCGTCAAGGTTCGGGTTAACGCCGAACCTCCTGATCTGTCAGACCGTAAGGCTCTGGTCTGGACTGATATCGGCGAAGGTTCGCCATCTGTTAACTTTTCGTTACAAAGCCTCGGGTGCGCTCTTGACGCCCCGGCGGGAGAGCTCTTAGCGTCGGGGCGACATCTAGTAACCGGTTACCTGGCCCGGGAGTGTCATGAGACTGCCGCCTGACGATCGGGTCGCCTCCCCGCGCACCGGCTACACCCGCGAGCACTGGCTCGCCGCGGCCGACGGCCTGCTGGAGGCCGTCGTGCCGTACGCGGTGCCCGGGTTCGCGCAGATCCGGCTGCCGGGCAGGCAGAGCTGGGCGGGCCCGGAGTCGGACGGCCTGGAGGGCTTCGCCCGCACGTTCCTGCTCGCCGCGTTCCGGGGCGACGGCGCGGTGCTGGAGCGCTACGCCGAGGGGCTGGCGAGCGGCACCGACCCCGCCTGCCCCCACGCCTGGCCCGCGCTGACCGACAACTCCCAGCAGATCGTCGAGGCCGCGTCGATCGCCCTGGCGCTGCACGAGAGCGGGCTCTACGACACCCTCGCCCCGGACGTGCGCGAACGCCTGGCCGCATGGCTGGGCGGCATCGTCGGCACCCGGACCTGGCCGTGCAACTGGGTGCTGTTCAAGGTGGTCATCCAGCAGTTCCTCGCCAACGTCGGCGCCCCGCACGACCCGGCGGAGATCGCCGAGGCGCTGGAGCAGGTCGAGGGCTGGTACGTCGGCGACGGGTGGTACACCGACGGCGACGGCCAGAACTACGACTACTACTGTGGCTGGGCCATGCACCTGTACACGCTCTGGTGGACGCGTATGTCGGGCGCGCCCGCCGGCGTCTACCGCGACCGGCTCCGCCTGTTCCTGGAGGGGTACGCGCGCCTCTTCGCCGCCGACGGCGCCCCGGTCCACCAGGGCCGCTCGCTGACCTACCGGTTCGCCGCGGCGGCACCGCTGTGGCTCGGCGAGCTCTTCGACGCCACCCCGCTCTCGCCGGGCACGACCCGGCGGCTGGCCAGCGGCGCCCTGCGGCACTTCCTGGACAACGGGGCCGTGGGCGCGGACGGGCTGCTCAGCCTGGGCTGGCACGGTCCGTTCCTGCCGGTCACCCAGCCCTACTCCGGGCCCGCGTCGCCGTACTGGGCGAGCAAGGGCTTCGCCGGCCTGCTGCTTCCCGCCGATCACCCGGTCTGGACGGCGACCGAGGAGCCCGCCCCGGTGGAGACGGCCGACCGGGTCACGGCCCTGCCCGCGCCCGGCTGGCTGCTGCACTCCACCCGGCGCGACGGGATCGTCCGGCTGCTCAACCACGGCAGCGACCACAACGCGCCGCCCCCGGCCGAGGCCGTCGACGACCCGCACTACGCCAGGCTCGCCTACTCCACCCACACCGCGCCGGTCGTCACCGGGAACGGCGGCCGGGGCACGAGCGCCTGGACGGCTCCCGACGACCGCGTGACCCCCGACGACCACGGGACCACCGGCGACGGGACCACCGGCGACGGGGAAACCGGCGACGGGGCGACCGGCGACCGCCCGGTCGTCGACAACCACCTGGCCGTCGTCGCGCCGGACGGCACCGCGAGCCGTCGCCGCCGCGTCGAGCGGATCGGGACGGCCGACCGGTTCGCCGCCTCGCGCTACACCGACGACACCCTGCCCGGCGGGAAGGTCGTGGTGGTGACCGCCTCGGTCGTGCACGGCTCCCGCGAGATCCGGGTGCACCGGGTCACCGCGCCGGCCGGGCACACCGTCCGGGACGCCGGGTACGCCGTGCCCCCCGGAGGGCCGCGGAGCTCGATCGTCCCCCTGCACGGCTGGGAACGCGAGGGCGTCTCCCGCTCGCCCGGCGGCACCGCCTTCGGGCCGGACACGCGGACCCCGTACCTGGAGGCGGCCCACCCCGGCGGCAGCGCGCTGTTCGCCTCCCTGGTGACCCTCACCGCCCCGGCCGTCCCGGGCGAGGCGCCGGCCCCCGCCGCCCCGGTGGCTCTCGGTGACGAGTGGCCCGGCACCATGCCGGACCTGCGGGTACGCGGGGACGGTGCGGAGATCGTCCTGCCCGGCGGCGAGCGGGTGGAGGTCGAGCTCGGCGACCGGCCCCGCTACCGCCGGCGCGGCCCGGAGGGGGACGTCGTCACCTGGGAGGCCGGATGAGCACGGTGAGACGCGTCACCATCAGGGACGTGGCCGGCCGCGCCGGGGTCTCGGTGGCCACGGTCTCCCGCGTGCTCGCCGGCGACTACCCCGTGCTGGCCGCCACCCGCAAAAAGGTCATGCGCGCGGTCCGCGACCTGGACTACGTGCCCAACGCGCACGCCAGGGCGCTCTCGGCGGCCCGGCCCGGCGCCATCGCCATCGTGGTCAACAGCGTGGCCGTGCCCTACTACGCCTACATCGCCCAGGGGGTGGAGGAGCAGGCGGCGCGGGAGGGCAGGCTCTCGCTGATCTGCACCACCGGCGGCGACACCGGCAGGGAACTGTCGATCGTGCAGCTGCTGCGCGAGCAGCGGGCCGAGGCCGTCATCCTGGTGGGCAGCGTCGTGGTGGACGAGGAGTACCGCAAGCGGATGACGGAGTACGCGCACTCGCTGGCCGCGGCGGGCTCACGCCTGGTGCTCTGCGGGCGCCCGCCGCTGGAGGAGGGCGGCCCTGCCATGGTCGTCGGGTTCGACAACACCGGAGGCGCCCACGCGGTGACCTCCCACCTGCTCTCGGCCGGCCACCGCAGGATCCTCTACCTGGCCTCGCGTCCCGGGCACTCCACCTCCGACAGCAGGGTCGCGGGCTACCGCAGCGCGCTGGCCGGGTACGGCGTCGCCGCCGACCCCGCGCTGGAGGTCGAGGGGGAGTTCTCCCGCGAGGCCGGGTACGCCGCGCTGACCGCGCGGCTGTCGGCGGGCCCCGCCGACTTCACCGCGATCTTCGCGGGCAACGACCTGGTGGCGGCGGGAGCGATCCAGGCGTTGCGCGAGCACGGGCTCCGGGTGCCCGAGGACATGTCGATCGTCGGCTACGACGACGTGCCCCCCGCCCTCGACCTGGGCCTGACCACCGTGCACCTGCCGCACGACGAGCTCGGCAGGACGGCGGTGCGGATGGCGCTGGGCCGCGACGGCTCCGGCCCGACGGTCCTGGGCACCCACATCGTGGTCCGTGACTCGGTCCGTCCGATCGCCGTCCGATGACCCCGTCCGCGGCGTTCGCCATGCAGCCGGAACTGCTGCCCGAGCTCTTCCCGCCCGACCTGCGGGACCGGCTGTCGCGGGTCGCGCGGGTGCGCGAGGGGGTGATCGACTCCTTCGACCTCGTCGCGTCCCTCGACGTGGAGATCCTGATCACCGGCTGGGGGTGCCCGGCGATCGACGAGGACGTGCTGGCCAGGACCCCCGGGCTGCGCGCGGTCGTGCACGCCGCCGGGAGCGTCAAGGGGCACGTGACCCCGGCGGTGTTCGAGCGGGGCATCGCGGTCTCCTCGGCGGCCGAGGCCAACGCCCCGCCGGTGGCCGAGTTCACCATGGCGATGCTGGTACTGGCCGCCAAGCAGGTGTTCGCCAGGGCGCGGGCGTACTCCACGGCCGGCTGGTCGGGCGACGCGCTGCCCGGGGTGGCCACGCCGGGCGCGGGCGGGGGCCTGAACGGGGCGGTCGTCGGCGTCATCGGCGCCTCCCGGGTGGGACGGCTGGTGATGGGGAGGCTGCGCGAGCAGGGTGCGCGCGTCCTGCTCAGCGACCCCTACGTGGGTCCCGCCGAGGCGGCGGGGCTGGGGGCCGAGTGCGTGCCGCTGGACGAGCTCTGCCGCCGGGCCGAGCTGGTCACCGTGCACGCCCCGGCGCTGCCGGAGACCCGCGGGCTGCTGGACGGGCGCCGCCTCGCGCTGCTCCGCGACGGCGCGGTGGTGGTCAACACCGCCCGCGGCTCCATCGTCGACACCGACGCCCTGGTACGGCACTGCGCGGGCGGCCGGATCGGTGCCGTCCTCGACGTGACCGACCCCGAACCGCTGCCCCCCGGGCACCCGCTGCTCGGCCTGCCGAACGTGCTGGTCACCCCGCACCTGAGCGGGGCCAGGGGCAGGGAGCTGCGCGGGCTGGGCGAGTTCGCGGTGGGGGAGGTCGAGCGGCTGGCGCGCGGCGGCCCGCTGCGCGGCGCCGTCCGGCCGTCGGACCTGGACCGGATCGCCTGAACACCCCCGGGGCACGGGAGGCGCGGGCATCTCACAGGGAGGGGACGACGAGGGCGATCAGCACGAGGTTGAGCAGGACGATGACGCCGGTGGCGCAGCCGGCGGCCACCGTGGTCGCCCGCCGGTTCACCCAGGCGCCCATGACGTCGGCGCGGCGGGTGAGCAGCAGCAGCGGGACGAGCGCGAACGGGATGCCGAAAGAGAGCACCACCTGGCTCAGCACCAGGGCGTGGGTGGGGTCGACGCCGAACGCCAGCACCGCCAGGGCCGGGACCACCGCGATCAGCCTGCGCAGCGAGAGCGGGATCCGGCGCCGCAGGAAGCCCTGCATGACGACCTGGCCCGCGTACACGCCGACGCTGGAGGAGGCCAGGCCAGAGGCCAGCAGGGCGACGGCGAAGAGCGTCGCGGTGAGCGCCCCCGACCCCTCGGAGAACTGCTCGTAGGCCCCGTGCAGGGTCGGCTCCGCGCCGGTGCCGCGCAGCATCGACGCCGCCGAGACCAGCATCGCCATGTTGACCAGGCCGGCCACCCCCATCGCCAGGACCACGTCGATCCGCTGGGCGCGGATCAGCACCTGGCGGTGCGACTCCCGGTCGCCGGTGAACCGCTCCTGGGTGAGGGCCGAGTGCAGGTAGACCGCGTGCGGCATCACCGTGGCGCCGATGATGCCGGCCGCCAGCAGTACGCTGGCCGACCCCTCGAAGCCGGGGACCAGCCCCCCGGCCATCTCCCCGTAGGGGATGTCGGCGTTCAGCAGGTGGTAGAGGAAGGCTCCCACCACGACGGCGAGGAGCGCGGTGATCGCCGCCTCGAACCTCCGCTGGCGTGCCGTGCGGATCGCCAGGACGACGAAGGAGGCGACCGCGATCAGCACGCCGCCCTGGAGCATGGGGATGCCGAAGAGCAGGTTGAGGGCGACCGCGCCGCCGATGAACTCGGCGAGGTCCGTCATGATGACGACGATCTCGGCCTGGAACCACAGCCCCCACACCACCGGTCTCGGGTACTGGTCGCGGCAGAGTTCCGGCAGGTTGCGCCCGGTGGCGATGCCGAGCTTGGCCGACAGGTACTGCAGCAGCATCGCGACGACGTTCGCGCTCAGCACCACCCAGAGCAGCAGGAAGCCGAAGCGGGCACCGCTCTCCACGTTGGTGGCGAAGTTCCCCGGATCGACGTAGGCGACGGCCGCCACGAACGCGGGCCCCATCAGCCCCACCATCCGTTGCCGCATCCGCCCCAGCGGGCGGGTGGGTCGCCTGCCCGGCCGGGGGGCCTCACCGGAGATCACGGGCTCCGGACTCGAAGCGTGTGGAACGGAATCCAAGGCACCCACCTTCGGAGTTCGACGGACGAGAACGAGACGGGCTCGGTCGTGGATCGGGGGCCACGCCCCTCTCTCGTGTGGGATCCGGCCCCGGAACCGGCGCCACCGGGGTGGCCCATCTCTTGTTGTACTGCGCCGCGGCGCTCTCGTAACTGTATGGGCACGTTATGTAACACTAACTTTTTGATTATCGTCTGTGACGATCCGTTACCGGACGGGCCCGGATGGACCCGATGCACGATGGCCGGCGCGCGGGCCGCGAGCCGGGGGCGGGCGGGGTGCCGGTGGGAACGCCTACCGGGACGCGGCGGGAACGCCTGCCGGGACGCGGGGCGGGACGTGAGCCGCGCGCGGGCGCCGAGAAGGGCCGGCCGACGGCGAGGATCGACCGGTTATGAGAGCGCTCTCAGATCAGGATAGGTCAACCGCCACTTCCCTGGCCAGGGAGACGGACGGGGGCGCGTGCGCCGGGAGCGGCGTGCGTTGCGGTGGAACGCCCTGGTTTTTACAGTTTCCCGCTCCCTGCCTGCACCTCCGTGCTTTACCTATTCGTTACCAACGCGAAACATTGACTGCCGTGTCGCAGCCCGTTACTTTTCGGTCAGAGAGCGCTCTCTCAGATCGGTCCGCTCTCGGTCCACCCCCTCTCCCCGGAGGCACCCCCCAATGGATCTTTCGATCCGGACCACCGGTCCGGGCAGCGCGCACCCCCGTGGAGGACGGCCCGGCCTCCTCCGAACCGGCCTCGGCCGGCGGCGTCTCGCCGCCGGTGTGGTCGTCGCGATGGTCGCCGGGATGCTCGGTCTCGGCGCCGCCCGCTCCGCCGAGGCCGCCACGGTCGGCGCCGGCAGCTACGCCGACACCCTCCCGGCCGGACGCTCGCTGCCCACCGGCTGCGGCTCCCTGTCCACCAACCCCCGCCAGTGGGTGACGTCGAACGCCCCCGGCGGAGCGGTGCCCACCAACGACTGGTGGTCGTCACTGCTGTTCAAGAAGACCGACTGCGCGTACGGCGAGCCGCTGCACGCCCACCCGCTCTCCTACGACACCTTCGCCAACGGCCTGGGCCTGTCCTACACCACCACCCCGGCGATCAGCGGCACCGCGACCGGGGTGGGGGAGTACCACTACCCGTACACGGAGAACATCCGCGTCGGCGTGTCCGGCCTGAACTCGCCGGACGTCAAGGTCGACGGCTGGAGCGACTGGACGGTCACCCCGTACTGGAGCGGCAACGGCCGGACCATGAAGGCCACCATCGGCCACGGCCTGCCGTTCTCGTACTACCAGGTCACCGGCGGTGACGCGCAGATCACCGCGGCCGGCACCCCGTCGGTCTGGTCCAACAGCGGCGCGACCGTCGGGTTCACCGCGGGCGGCCGCGACTACGTCGCCTACGCGCCCAGCGGCGCGACCTGGTCGGTGAGCGGCACGACGATCAGCTCCTCGCTGGCGGGCAAGGGCTTCTTCTCCGTGGCGGTGCTGCCCGCGGGCGGCGACCGCGCCGCGCTGGCGAGCACCTACGGCCAGTACGCGCACGCCCACGTCACCGGCACCCGCGTCTCGTACTCCTACGACCAGGGAGCGAGCAGGCTGGAGACCACCTACGCCTTCACCACCACGGCCAGGCAGGGCGGCCAGAGCGGCACGGTCATCGCGCTCTACCCGCACCAGTGGAACCACCTGACCGGCTCGACGCCGCTGGGGCAGACCTACATCTCCGCGCGCGGCCAGATGAGGATCGTCACCGGGACGCAGTTCAGGACGTCGATGAAGTACACCGGCGTGCTGCCCGAGGTCCCCGCCGTGGGCGACAGCTCGGGCTCCGACCTCACCACGATCACCAACCAGCTCAACGCCGAGCTCGGCAACCCGATGGACATCCGCGGCGACGACACCTACTGGACCGGCAAGGGCCTGGGCCGCGCCGCCCGCATCGCGGAGATCGCCGACCAGCTCAACCTGACGTCGGTGCGCGACGCGGCGCTGAACGCCATCCGCGGCCGCCTCAACGACTGGTTCACCGCCTCCTCCGGCAAGACCACCCGGGTCTTCTACTACAACCCCTCCTGGGGGACGCTGCTCGGCTACCCGGCCTCCTACGGGTCCGACCTGGAGCTCAACGACCACCACTTCCACTACGGCTACTACATCGCCGCCGCCGCCACGCTCGCCAAGTTCGACCCCAACTGGGCCAAGCCCGGCCAGTACGGCGGCATGGTGGACCTGCTGATCCGCGACGCCAACAACTACGACCGCTCCGACACCCGCTTCCCGTACCTGCGTGACTTCGACATCTACGCCGGCCACGACTGGGCGTCCGGGCACGGCGGGTTCGGCTCGGGCAACAACCAGGAGTCCTCCTCGGAGGGCATGAACTTCGCCAACGCCCTCATCCAGTGGGGACAGGCCACCGGCAACACCGCCGTCCGCGACGCGGGCGTCTTCATCTACACCACCCAGGCCGCGGCGATCCAGGAGTACTGGTTCGACTCCCGCGACCAGAACTTCCCCTCGGCCTTCGGCCACAGCACGGTCGGCATGGTCTGGGGCAGCGGCGGCGCGTACGCCACCTGGTTCAGCGCCGAGCCGGAGATGATCCAGGGCATCAACATGCTCCCGATCACCGGCGGCCACTTCTACATGGGCGACAACCCCGGCTACGTGACCACCAACTACAACGAGCTGACCCGCAACAACGGCGGGCCGCCCACGGTGTGGCAGGACATCATCTGGGAGTTCCTCGCCCTGGGCAACGGCGACGCGGCGCTGTCGAACCTGCGGGCCAACGGCGGCTTCACCCCCGAGGAGGGGGAGAGCAGGGCGCACACCTTCCACTGGATCCGCAACCTGGCGGCCCTGGGCACGGTCGACACCTCCGTCACCGCCGACCACCCGCTGGCCAAGGTGTTCAGCAAGAACGGCGCCCGCACCTACGTCGCCTCCAACATCACCGCGAACGCCCTGCGGGTGACGTTCTCCAACGGCACCGTGCTCAACGTGCCGGCGGGCAGGACGGCCACCTCGGGCGCCCACACCTGGAGCGGCGGCAACGCGACCGGCGGCGGCACGAACCCCAACCCGACGCCCACCCCCACGCCCACGCCGACCCCCACGCCGACCCCCACTCCCACCCCGACCCCGACGCCGGGCACCTTCGCGGCGACGCGCTACCTGCAGTCCGGCGGGGCGCTGCCGGGCACGGCCGGCTCGGCGGGCAGCGTCACGCTGGCCGCGGCGAACGGCAACCACGACGGCACCCCGACCAACGCGCAGGTCTTCACGGCGACCGGCCTCACCGCCGCGCACAACGGCGGCTCCACCGCGTTCGACCTCTTCGTCGACGCGGGCACCACGGTCGCCAACGGCACCCAGGTACGGGTCTCCTACGACCTGACCGGCAACGGGAGCTGGGACCGGGTGGAGACCTACGGCTACTTCGCGACCGACCCGGTGACGGGCTGGGAGCACTACACCGCCGCCGGAGGGCCGCGCTCCTCCTCCGGCACGCTCGGCAACCTGTCGAACGGCCGGGTGAGGGTCGAGGTCTGGAACGCCATCGGCAACGGCACCACCAGCCTCGGCATCGGCAACCGCTCCACGGTGCGGCTGCCGTTCGGCTGATCCCCGGGTGACCGGCCCTCGTCCGGTCACCCACCACCCTCAGCCGACCTGTGACGGGACGGCCGGGAGCCCGCGCTCTCGGCCGTCCCCCCCTGAGGCATCGGCAGCGTCGGCTGTGTCCTCGGTGTCCTCGGTGTCCTCGAAGGACGGCCACGGCAGGCCCACCGGACTGGAGGGCGGCAGCACGCCCGACTCCACGACGGCCCGGGCGAACGGGCGGAGCAGCCGGGAGAGGTCGGCGGTGCGCTCCTGTCCGAAGTCCCGCCAGGGGCGGGCCGCCGCCTCGTCGGTCAGCCGCTCGATCAGCTCGCGCTCCCGCGCGCCCTCGGGCGTCAGGGCGCCGGAGGCGTCGACCCACCCGCGCGTCCGCAGGGTGACGGCGCCCGCCTCCCACGCCTCGTCCTCGAAACGCCGCGCGATCCGCAGCCCGGCCATGTCCGTCTCGCCCGCGGCGACCTTGAGCAGGTGGGCCTCGACCGGTGAGACGTCATGGGCGACGAGCGCGGCCACGTGCCCGTCGCCGCGGTGCTCGCGCAGCGTGGTCGCCGCCTGCCAGAGCACCAGGTGCGGCTCGTCGGGCGCGGGCAGCGCCTGGTTCGCCGCGCCGAGCACCCGGCCCGCGGTGTCGGCCAGGGCCGCGGCCTCCCAGGCCAGCTCCGCCGCCGCCCGCATGCCGTCCGATGCGAGGGCCTCGGCGCCCAGCAGGCTCCGCAGCGCGTTGCCCGCACCCTCCAGCCGGGCGCGCAGCACGTCCCCGGGGGTCGCGAACGTCCAGGCGTCGGGGAGCGCGCGGGCGACGTGGGCGGGCGGGAACCCGTGGAAGGCGGCCGTGACGACCCCGGGCCCGACCGGGCCGAGCGGCGCCGCCCTGGTCGCGAAGTACCCCATCCAGAAACCGCGCATGCCGACCGCGTCGACCGCGGCCCGCGCCTCGGCGGTGAAGTACGTGACGACGTGCAGGGGTTCCAGCAATCCCCACATGGCGCGTGGAACGTTCGGGTCCGGTTCCGGCACGGTTCTCACATCCCGTCTCGTGCGTCCTGGGCGATCCGCCCTCGCATGCTCATACGGTACTCGGCGGTATGCCCGCGTGATCTCCCCGCGCGGGCACGGGCGGCCGATCGCGGAACTGACCCACCCGGCGGGGTGAGAGTCAGGGGAACCCGTGAGGTTGGGTCTTCTCAAGGGGTGATCGCCGGGTTATCAAGAGGTCGTACCGGGTGATTCCCGGCACGACACCCGCCGGCGCGACGATCGCGTCCAGCCCCCCTCGGATGGAGAACTGCATGCCCCGGTTACGAACCGTGACCTCTCGAATCCTCTGTGTTCTCGCGATGCTCGCGGTGGGTCTCACCGCCGCGGCCACGAGCGCACAGGCCTCCGTCCCCAACCGGTGGGGATTCGCGCTGGTCAACCTCACCTCCGGCGTCCCGGACCCCGCGCACCAGGCCGGTAGCTGGTCCGCCGGGTTCAACGTCAGCGTCACCCCCGGCGGCGTCGGGCAGACGTACGTGAGGTTCCCGCAGCTGGCGATCAACGGCGGGGTGGTGCACGTCACGGCGATCTCGGAGAACGCCTACTGGTGCCAGGCGCAGAAGTGGGCCCCCTCGGGGGCCGACATGCTGGTGGCGGTGCAGTGCTACCGCTACGGCGGCGCCCCGGTCTTCACCCCGTACAGCATCGTCTTCGAGCAGAGCACCGGCACGCTGCCCGCGCCGAAGGCGTTCGGCTACGTGCACTACAACGGGGCCGGCATAACGAGCCAGTTCAACTCGGCCGGGGCCGTGAACACCGTCGCCGGCGGCGGGGGCGTCTGGACCGTCCAGCTCCCCGGCCTGGGCTCGGCCGGGTTCGCGGGCAACCTCCAGGTCACCTCGGCCGACCCTTCCCAGCCCGCCCGGTGCAAGGTGGGCGCCTGGGCGCCGTCCGCCGGCACGCAGGCCGTCCAGGTCCGCTGCCACAACGCCACGAACGTGCCGCTCAACACCGGGTGGAGCCTCACCTACCAGCGTGAGCGCGCCATCACCGGAGGCGCGCTCCCGCCGGGCAGGTTCGGCTACACCTTCGACAACACCCCGGCCAACCCCGGCCCGTACGCGCCGGTGCCCCCGGCGGTGAACTACAACTCCGCGTCGGCCGTCAACACCGTCCAGAGCGCGGGTCTCGGCCTGCGCCTGGTGACCTTCCCGGTCGTCGGCGCCCTGCAGGACCACGTCCAGGCCACCGCGTACGGGCCCGGCCCTGAGTACTGCAACCTGCAGACCGTGTGGAACACCTTCGGCGGCTCGGTCTACGTCCGCAACGTCGCCTGCTACAGCGCCGCGACCCGCGTCGACCGGCCGTCCATGGTCAGCTACACCTCCCGCTACTGACCTCGGTCCCTGACACGGCGGGGGTGCCGTGCCGAGCCGGCCCTTCCCGGCCGGCGCGGCGCCCCCGCCCGCCGACGCGACGATCGCGTCCACTCCCCGCGGATGGAGAACGGCATGACCCGATCACGGAAAGTCATCTTCGCAGTCCTCTGCGTTCTCGCCATGTTCTCGGCGGGCCTGCCCGCCGCGTCCGCGAGCGCGCAGGCGTCCGTCCCCAACCAGTGGGGATTCGCGCTGGTCACCGCGACCTCGGGCACCCCCCTGCCCGCCTACCAGGCCGGTAGCTGGCCGGCCGGGTTCACCGTCGGCGTCACTCCCGGGGGCGTCGGGCAGACGTACGTGCGGTTCCCGAAGATCGGGATCGCCGGTGGTGTGGTGCACGTCACGTCGGTCGCGCCGACCGCCTCCTGGTGCCAGGCGCAGAGGTGGGCCCCCTCGGGGGGCAACATGGTGGTGGCGGTGCAGTGCTACCGCTACGGCGGCACCCCGGCCTTCACCCCGTACAGCATCGTCTTCTCGCAGAGCAGCGGCACGCTGCCCGCGCCGCAGGCGTTCGGCTACGTGCACCACAACGGTGCCGGCGTCATGAACCAGTTCAACTCGGCCGGGGGCACGAACGTCGTCAGTGGAGGCGGGGTGGGCGTCTGGACCGTCAGGCTGCCCGGCCTGGGCTCGGCGGGACTCGCGGGCAACCTCCAGGTCACCGCGGTCAACGACATTCAGCCGGCCCGGTGCAAGGTGGGCGCGTGGACGCCGTCCGCCGCCGCGCAACTGGTCCAGGTGCGCTGCCACAACGCCACGGACGTGCCGCTCAACACCGGGTGGACGCTCACCTACCAGCGGGAGCGCGCCATCACCGGAGGCGCGCTCCCGCCGCACAAGTTCGGCTACACCTTCGACAACCTCCCCGGCAACGCCGGGCCGTACGTGCCGGTGCCCGCGGCGGTGAACCACAACGGCCAGGGGAGCGTGAACAGCATCCAGAGCGCGGGCGCCGGCATGCGCCTGGTGACCTTCGCGGCGCTGGGCTCCTCGCCGGACCACGTCCAGGTCACCGCGTTCGGGCCCGGCCCCGAGTACTGCAACCTGCAGAGCGCGTGGCTCGTCATCGGCAACACGACGCAGGTCCGCAACGTCGCCTGCTACAGCGCCACGACCCGCACGAGCCGGCCGTCCTTCGTCAGCCACGCCTCGCTCTACTGAGACCGGGTACCGGGGATGCGGCGCCGGCCTCTCCCCGGCCGGCGCCTTCCCCGGCCGGCCCTTTCCCAGCCGGCGCCTTCCCCGCCGGCCCTTTCCCGGCCGGCGTCTTCCTGGCCGGTCCCTTTCCCGGCCGGCGCCGTACGGCAGGTCAGCGATGTGACCTGTTCGACGGCGCCTCCCCGAATGGACCCCGTCCGGGCGGGTAGCCGGGGACGATGACGACTTTCGGTTTCCACTCCTCACACGAGCAGATCCACCCCGCCGAGCTGCTGAAGGCGGTCACGCGGGCCGAGCAGGCGGGGTTCGACGCGGCCATGTCGTCGGACCACTTCTCCCCGTGGAGCAAGCGGCAGGGGCAGTCGGGATTCGCCTGGTCCTGGCTGGGAGCGGCGCTCCAGGCCACGAACCTGCCGTTCGGCGTGGTCAACGCCCCCGGACAGCGCTACCACCCCGCGATCATCGCCCAGGCGATCGGCACCCTCGGGGCGATGTACCCCGGCCGCTTCTGGGCCGCGCTGGGCTCCGGTGAGGCGAGCAACGAGCACATCACCGGCGACCGCTGGCCCCGCAAGGAGCTGCGCATGCGGCGGCTGCGCGAGTGCGTGGACGTCATCCGCGCGATGCTGGAGGGGGAGGAGGTCAGCCACCAGGGCCTGGTGACCGTGGACCGGGCCCGCCTGTGGACCCGCCCCGAGGTCACCCCGAACCTGGTCGGCGCGGCGGTGAGCCCGGAGACGGCCCGCTGGTGCGCCGAGTGGGCCGACGGCCTGATCACGGTGAACGCGCCCGTCGACCGGCTGCGCGAGGTCGTCGACGCCTACCGGGACGCCGGGGGCAGGGGCAAGGCGGCCCTGCAGGTCCACGTGAGCTGGGCCGAGAGCGACGACGAGGCCATGGCCATCGCCCACGACCAGTGGCGCAGCAACGTCTTCTCCCCGCCGGTGCCCTGGGACCTGGAGACCGCCGAGCTCTTCGACGTGGTCTCCGAGAACGTCTCGCCCGCCCAGGTCGCCGAGTCCGTGAACGTCTCCTCCGACCTGGGCCGGCACGCCGCCCGGATCAAGGAGTACATGGACCTGGGGTTCGAGGAGATCTACCTGCACCACGTGGGCCAGGAGCAGAGCGCCTACATCGACGCCTTCGGCGCGAAGGTCCTGCCCCAGCTCCGCTAGGGACGCGTCCGCGGGGGAGGCGGCCCGCGAGGTCTCGTCCCGCGCGGAGGCCGGGACGGCCCGTGGGGCGCCCGGTGCCTCGTGGGGAGGACGACGCTCCCGGGACCGATGGGTTCGGCACGCCGGACGGCCCGCGTCCGGCGGGGCCGGTGACCTTCGGGAACGCCGTGTGCACCGGCGATCCGGTGACCTGCGGGAGGCGACGTGATGGAGGGATTTTTCGTCTTTTTTGCGACATATGGAGGAAACAATTAAGGGGGATCAATTCCCAACGGGTGGGTGCATGTCCTACATTTGATGTGGGAGCGCTCCCACACGAAGGAGGCGCAGTGTCTCTCCACGACTCATCAGCGGCGTCCCTCGGGACCCCCCACGAGTACACGGCCGAGTGCCTGCTGCCCGCCACCCCCGCCAGCGTGCGCGACGCCCGCAGCATGGTCCGCCGGGAGCTGTCCGTCTGGGGCGCGGACGAGCTTCTCGACGACTGCCTGCTGGTCATCAGCGAGCTGGTCACCAACGCCGTCGAGCACGGCGGCTCCGCGTGCGCGCTGCGCATCCGCGGCGGTGGGGACCTCGTCCACGGCGAGCTCTTCGACCCGGGCGAGGGGACGCCCCGGGTGTGCGACCGCGACATGGACGCCACCGGCGGCCGGGGCCTGCAGATCGTCGACTCCCTCGCCGACGACTGGGGTGTGACCCACCTCCCGGCCGGAGGGAAGATCGTCTGGTTCGTCCTCAGCCTCCCCGCCCCCACCCCGCCCCGCCCCGCCATCGCCCCCGTCTTCCAGCTCAGGTAGACAGGGGCCCCGGGAGGCCCGGGAAGCCCGGTGCCGGGGGGAACGGTGGCCGAAGCAAGAGCCGGTGGGAGGCGTCCGCCGCCTCGCCCGTAGTCTGCGGGACGGCCGCCTCCCACCGAAAGACACCTTCCTCATGACCACGTACGACCGCACCCGCCGTGCCTGCTACACCGGATACGTCACGCAGGCGATCGTCAACAACCTGGCCCCGCTGCTGTTCATCGTGTTCCAGACGCGCTACCAGCTCCCCCTGGAGATGCTCGGCCGGCTGGTGCTGCTCAACTTCGCCACCCAGCTCGTCACCGACATCGTGGCCGTGAGGTTCGTGGACCGGACCGGCTACCGCGTCCCGCTGGTGCTGGCCCACGTGCTCGCGGTGCTGGGGCTGGTGCTGCTGGCGGCGGCCCCGGCGCTCGCGCCCTCCCCCTACGCCGGACTGTGCGTGGCGATCGTCGTCTACGCGATCGGCGGCGGCCTGCTGGAGGTGCTGGTCAGCCCCGTGGTGGACGCGCTGCCCAGCCCGCAGGAGGGCAAGGCCGCGGCGATGAGCCTGCTGCACTCCTTCTACTGCTGGGGGCAGGTCGCGGTGGTGGCGGGCAGCACGCTGCTGCTGGCCTGGATCGGCCAGGACGCCTGGCAGGTGCTGCCCGTCGTCTGGGCGCTGGTCCCGCTGGTCAACATGGTGGCCTTCCTGAGGGTGCCGCTGCCGGCCACCGTGCCCGACGAGCACCGCACCTCGCTGCGCGCGCTCTTCTCCGCCCCGGCCTTCGCCGCCGCGATGGTGCTGATGCTCTGCGCCGGGGCGGCCGAGCTGACCATGTCGCAGTGGTCCTCGCTCTTCGCCGAGCAGGGGCTGGGCGTCTCCAAGGTCTGGGGCGACCTGGCCGGCCCGTGCCTGTTCGCCGTCCTGATGGGCATCGGCCGGATCGTCTACGGACTGTGGGGGGAGAGGATCCCGCTGGTGCCCGCGATGGCCTCGTGCGGCGCGCTGGCCACGGTCTGCTACCTCGTGGCCTGCCTGGCCTCCGATCCGCTGGTGAGCCTGGTCGGCTGCGCGGTCTGCGGCCTGGCGGTGAGCCTGATGTGGCCGGGGACCTTCAGCCTGGCCGCCGCCCGCTTCCCTTTCGGGGGCGCGGCCATGTTCGGGGTGCTGGCCGTCTTCGGTGACGCCGGGGGCGCGGCCGGTCCCTGGATCGCCGGGGCCGCTGCGGACGCCTCCGCCTCGGCGACCGGCCTCCTGGGAGGTCTGGCCGCGCTGCTCCCGGGCGACGGCGGGTCCGGACTGCGCGCCGGGCTGCTCGTCGCGACCGTCTTCCCGGTCGCGGTCGTCGCCGTCACCGTGGCGTACGGTGCCGCGACCCGGCGCGCGCCGGCGATGTCCGGAACGGGGAAACCTCTCGACGGATAGCCCTATTCGCCCCGCCGCTTCCGGCGGCACCGGTCCTTATCCTTTATTACCCATTTGGTCCATAACGGGTGGATGACCGGCAATGCCGCCGTCGCGGGAGTGGCGTGAGGGCGCCGGGAGCCGGCCGCGGGCGTTTCCGCTCCGACCGTGTTAGTGACCGTGTGTAAATATGCTGGTTGATCCGGGGGGTCGCCGGGCGGGCGGCCCGGGGGCGTGGCGTGCGGCGGCGTGCCGCGGACGGCCTCCCCTCCCGTGGGCGTCCGGCACGCGCGTGACGACGGTCACGACGACGCAGTTCGTCACCGGGATCGCCGGGGAACGGAACGGTCCGGACCGGCGCCGACTCCTCCGGCCCGTGTCCGAAACGGGATAGGGACTTACGCCGGAAAACCGGACGGGGCCGGTCCGGCAGCGGGGGCGGCGAGGGGCGGAGCCGGTCCCGCGCGGTCCGGGTCTCCCCGCGCGTCCCCGGGGAGACCCGCGTCGCCACGCTCGTGCCGGTTCCCGCCGGAGCCCGTGTGATCCCCGATGAAGGCGCCGGAGGAATCGCCGTGAAACGCCCGGGGCGCGTCGGGCATTCGTGGCGAGGGTTCGTGAATGGCACGTTCCGATCGACGCGCCGGAATCGGGCCGGAAGGATCGGGTGATACGTCATTCGCGAAGCGTCACCCGTTATGGTCAGGCAAATACGCGCGGGCATTCGAGGTTTGCTATATCAAAAATAAGTGGTGAATGGCTCTGTGGGATATCCCGGATCCCCGCCGTCCTCTTCGTCAGGAGTTGCTCTCGCCTCCCGTCCCAGGTCCGTCCGACGATGAGAGCCCATCGCCCACATCCTTCGACACGGCCCCCGCGCCGTTCCTTTGCCGTCCCCGCCGGGCTCCCGTGGGGCCGGGTGTCCCCGCCGGTCGCCCCCGCCCTCACATCCGGTCGTCCCCCGGTCGCGGGCCACAGGGGTGCGGCCGGGTCCCGCCGGTCCGCCGGAGACGTCCGCCCCGTGTCCTCCGCGCGTCCGGTGCCGCCCCCGACGATCACGTTTCCCCTGCTCGACGGCAGGTTCGACCATCCGGGTCCCGGGTGATCACCGTCCGTTCCGCCTCGCGCGCACCGCTTCGTACGGGCATGAACGGCCCTCGCGCGAGAGCGGCGGCGGGACAGCGGCGGGACGGCGCGGGAGCGACAGCGGCGGGACAGCGGCGGGACAGGGACAGGAGGCGGTGGACGGACGGCATGAGCCGCCGGCGGCGGCCGCGGGAGGGGCCCGCCCACCCCCTGCGGGCCGCTCCGGATTTCACACCGATGTCCCCGGCAAGAACAAGTGGCTGGCCAGCACGTAAATTTCGTGTTAACTGCCCTTTTGTTGTGACCAGCGCCTTATCGCCTTCCCTGACCGGAAGTCAAGGTCTTGCCGATCGCTATTGATGCTGATAGTCAGTCTGGAGAGACATCAAGCTGAATCGGCTCTCCGAAAATCGGTTCTCCGAGAAGGGCTGTGGAGATGCGCGCACTCCTGCCGTACGGGATGGCGGACTTCGAGCGACGGGGGTTCCGTACCGACCGCCCGGAGGCACGGGCGGTCCTGGAGGAGAGGGCCAGAAGCTTCCTCGACGGCTTCAACCTCGCCTTCTCCCGCTGGAGGGACGTCCACGAGGCGCTCGCCACGGTTCCCGAGGAGAACCGGGGCTTCGCCTACGAGGGCGCCGGCATGTACGCGGCCTACCGCGACCTGCCCGCACGCGGACGGGACACGGCACTGAACCGGCTGCTCGACGGGCCGGGCCGGGCCTACGTGCACCTGATCCACGTCGGCGCCGGCTGGGGGCTGAGCCCGGCACGGCTGCCCGCGCCGCTCCGGCTCCCCGGGACGCCGCTGCTGCGGTGGCTGGCCCTGGACGGCGCCGGCTTCGGAGAGGTGTTCTTCGGGGGCCTGCGCGCCCTGGAGCGCCGGAGCCGCCGCGCGCCCACCGCCCAGGAGTCCGCCCGCCTCGCCGGGTGCGGCCGCGCGCTCTGGTTCGCCCAGTCCGCCGACGTCGCCGGCGTGAGCGAGGTCATCGGCCGCCTGCCGGAAGCCGCCCGCGCCGACCTGTGGAGCGGCATCGGCCTGGCCTCCGCCTACGCGGGCGCCACCACCGAGGCCGGCCTGCGCGCCCTGGTGGCCGCGGCCGGCCCGGCGGCGCCCGCCTACGCCCAGGGCGTCGTCTTCGGCACCACGGCCAGGTTCCGCTCCGGCATCGTCCCCGCCCACACCGTCCTGGCCTGCCGCGTCGTGCTCGGGGCCGACCCCGAGACCGCCTCCTCCTGGGCGGACACCGCCGCCGCGGACCTCGAACACTCGCCGGACATCGCCGCCTACCAGGAATGGCGAACCCGGCTGCGCGGCATCACGGCCGCCCGGCACGCCGCCTGATGCCCCGAACGGAGAACGGAATGGTCCAGACCGTCCTGCGCAAGAGCGTCCCGGCCGTGGTCGCGGTCCTGCTCTGCGGCACACTGGGTTTCCTCACGATGCGCCCGAGCGTCGCCGCGAGCGAGGCCGAACGGCTCGCCGGGCGCTACTCCTTCCAGAGCGTGGAGCTCAACTCCGCCCCCGCCGGGGCCCGCGTCGAGCGCGTCGTCGCGCCGGGCCTGCAGAAGATCCGGGGGTGGATCTCGGCCGTCGGCGCGGCCGTCGCCCTGACCGACCTGCGCGGCCTCGGCCACGCCGGCGACGTCTGCCTGGTCGACCCCCGCGACGACAACGTCACGCTCCGGCCCGCTCCCGAGTCCGGCGGCGCCTCCTACGAGCCCGTCCTGCTGCGCCCCTCGGGCGCCGTGCGCTACGACGCGACGATGGCGCCGATGGGATGCGTCCCCGCCGACCTCGACGAGGACGGCGACACCGACATCGTCGTCTACTACTGGGGCCGCTCGCCGGTGGTGTTCCTCAACACCCGCCCCGGCGTCCCGACCGCCGCGGGGTTCACCGCGACCGAGCTCGTCCAGCCCATGCAGGTGTGGAACAGCACCGCGCTCAACGTCGCCGACCTCGACGGCGACGGCCACCTCGACGTCCTGGTCGGCAACTACTTCCCCGACGGGGCCAAGGTGCTCGACCCCTCGGCCTCCGACGACAGCCGCATGCAGATGCAGCACTCGATGAGCATGGCGCGCAACGCCGGCGTCAACCGCATCCTGCTCGGCCGCCCCTCGGGCACCCGCGACACCCTGCCGGCGTTCACCGACGCCAGCGACGCCTTCGGCGACGACGTGTCGCGCTCGTGGACCCTCGCGTTCGGCATGCAGGACCTCACCGGCGACCTGCTGCCCGAGATCTACGTCGCCAACGACTTCGGCCCCGACTTCCTGCTCGCCAACGAGTCCACGCCCGGCAAGGTCAGACTGCGGGCGGTGCCCGGCACGCGGAACCTGACCATGCCCAAGTCCAAGGTGCTCGGCCACGACTCGTTCAAGGGCATGGGGGTCACGTTCACCTACCCCGGCGGCACCGGCCTGCCGATGATGATGGTCAGCAACATCACCGACGAGTTCGCGCTGCAGGAGAGCAACTTCGCCTTCGTGCCGACCGGCCCGCCCGGGGAGCTCGCCTTCCGCGACGACAGCGAGGACCTGGGACTGGCCCGCAGCGGCTGGGCCTGGGACGTCAAGTCCGGCGACTTCGACAACGACGGCGTCGACGAGATGCTGCAGGCCACCGGGTTCCTCAAGGGCGACCGCGACCGCTGGCCCCAGCTCCAGGAACTCGCGATGGGCAACGACGACCTGCTCGACCTGGCCGGGGCGTGGCCGAACTTCGGGCCGGGCGACGACCTGTCGGGCCACCAGCACAACCCCTTCTGGGTCCGTACCACCGAGGGCCGCTACACCGACCTGGCCCCCGAGATCGGCATCGGCCAGCCCGACGTCACCCGGGGCCTGGCCCTCGGCGACGTGAACGGCGACGGGCGGCTGGACGCCGTGGTCGCCAACCAGTGGGAGAACTCGCGGGTGCTGCTGAACCGGTCGGCGGCGCCGCCCGGCATCGACCTGGAACTCGCCCTGCCGGCCACCGGCGGCGGCACCAGGGCGGCCGTGGGCGCGCAGGTCGAGCTGACCGGCGCCGTACGGCAGAAGACCCAGCTGTACCCGGCCAACGGGCACGCCGGCGCCTCGGCGTCGCGGGTCCACCTGGCCGCGCCCGGCGGCACCGTCACCGGGACGGTGACCTGGCGCGACGCGGCGGGCCGCCACCAGGCCCCGGTCACGCTGACCTCCGGCCGCCACACCCTCCTGCTCAGCCCCGACGGAACGGCGGTAACGCGATGACGACCACGCTTCCCCAGCCGGGGGTCGAGACCCCGACCCCGACCCCTTCCGCACCCGAGCAGGCCGCCCCCAAGGTCGACATCCGCCTCAAGGCACTGCGGCGGTTCGCCCTGTCGATCACCGTGCTCACCATCGTGGGCCACGTCTTCCTCGGCTTCGAGCAGGCGCCGATCACCCCGATCGTGGCCGTGCTGACCGCGTACCTGACCGAGTTGCTGATGGAGACCGTCACCGCCTGGTCGCGCGGGCGCCGCCCCGGCTACGCCGGCGGCTGGAGGGCGCTGATCACCTTCCTGCTGCCCGCGCACATCGTCGGCCTGGCCTGCGCCATGCTCCTGTACGGCAACGAGTCGGTCTGGCCGTACGCCTTCGCCGTGGCGATCGGCATCAGCCTCAAGCACCTGATCAAGGTCAAGGTGAACGGCTCGCCCAGGCACTTCCTCAACCCGTCGAACACCGGCATCGTCATCACCCTGCTGCTGTTCCCCTGGGTGGGCATCGCGCCGCCGTACCAGTTCACCGCGAGCATCAGCGGCGCGCTGGACTGGCTCGTCCCGCTCGGCATCCTGATGCTCGGCACCATGCTGAACGCCAAGCTCACCGGGAAGATGCCGCTCATCGCCGGATGGGTGGGCGGCTTCATCGCCCAGGCGTTCCTGCGCTGGCTGATCCTCGGCCACTCCCTGCCCGGCGCGCTGCTCCCGCTCACCGGCGCGGTCTTCGTGCTCTACACGAACTACATGATCACCGACCCGGGGACGACACCGGTCAAGCCGCGCAACCAGATGATCTTCGGCGCGACCATCGCCGCGGTCTACGGCGTGCTCGTCAGCGTCAACGTCGCGTTCGGGCTGTTCTTCGCCCTGGTGATCACCTGCATGCTGCGCGGGCTGGTCCTCGCGCTGGCGCGCCGCCGTACCCCGGAGGTGGCGCGGTGACCCCGGCGTCACCTTCGGGCACGCCGGGCACGCCGGGCACGGACATGCGGGCTTCGGGCACAGGTACGGGCACGGGAACGCGGGCCACGGGATCGGGCGCGCGGAGCACGGGCGCGCCCGATCCGCGGGCGCCGCGGATCGCCGTCGTCGGGATGGCCTGCCGCTACCCCGACGCGGTGAACCCCGGCGAGCTCTGGCAGAACGTCCTGGGCGGGCGGCGGGCGTTCCGCCGCCTCCCCGAGACGCGCCTGCGGGTGGCCGACTACGGCGGCGAGGGACCCGACTCCACCTACGCCGTCCAGGCCGGCGTGCTGCGCGACTGGGAGTTCGACCGCGGCCGCTTCCACATCTCCGGCGGCCTCTACCGGGCCGCCGACCACACCCACTGGCTCGCGCTGGAGACCGCCGCCGACGCCCTCGCCGACGCGGGCTTCCCCGGCGGCGACGGCCTGGACCGCGACTCCGTGGGCGTCGTCCTGGGCAACTCGCTGACCGGCGAGTTCAGCCGCGCCGCCTCGCTGCGGCTGCGCTGGCCCTTCCTGCGCAGGGCGGCGGCCGCCGCGCTGGCCGGGAGCGGCCTGGAGGGGGACGCCGTGGCCGGCGTCCTCGGACGGCTGGAGGACCTGGTCAAGGAGCCGTTCCCCGAACCGGGGGACGAGACGCTCGCCGGGGCGCTGAGCAACACCATCGCCGGGCGGATCTGCAACCACTTCGACTTCCACGGCACCGGCTACACCGTGGACGGCGCGTGCTCCTCCAGCCTGCTCGCGGTGATGACCGCGTGCCGGGCGCTGGCCGACGGCGACCTCTCCCTGGCGCTGGCCGGGGGAGTGGACCTCAGCCTGGACCCGTTCGAGCTGGTGGGCTTCGCCCGCGTGGGCGCGCTGGCCCGCGGCGAGATGCGCGTCTACGACGCCGACCCGACCGGCTTCCTGCCCGGCGAGGGCTGCGGCGTCGTCGCGCTCATGCGCGCCGAGGAGGCCGAGCGGCGGGGCCTGCGCGTCTACGCGTACGTGACCGGCTGGGGCAGCTCCTCCGACGGCGCGGGCGGGCTCACCCGTCCCACCGCGGCGGGACAGGCCCTGGCCATGCGCCGCGCCTACCGCCTCGCCGGCCTCGACCCGGCCGGGATCGGGTTCGTCGAGGGCCACGGCACCGGCACCGCCGTCGGCGACCGCGTCGAGATCGAGGCCCTGACCGAGGTCATCGGGGCCGGCGCCGCGCCCGCGGCCCTCGGCAGCGTCAAGGCCAACATCGGGCACACCAAGGCGGCCGCCGGCGTCGCCGGGCTGATCAAGGCCGCACTGGCCGTGCACCACCGGGTGCTGCCGCCCTCGACCGGCACCCGCGAGCCGCACCCCCTGCTCGGGCGGGACGGCGTGCCGCTGCGGCTGCTCGCCGAACCCGAGCCGTGGGACCGGCCGACGCCCATGGCCGCGGTCTCCTCCCTCGGCTTCGGGGGCATCAACGCGCACGTGGTCCTGGAAGGGCCCCGCCGCACCCCGGCCAGGTCGCTGTCGGCGTCCACCCGCCGCTGGTCCGCGCCGGTCCCCGAGCACCACGTCGTCACCGTCGGCGCCACCGGCCCCGCCGCGCTGGCCGACCGGCTGCGGAGGGTGGCCGGCCTGGCCCCCGTGCTCAGCCAGGCCGAGCTGTACGACCTGGCCTGCACCTCGCAGGCCGACTCCGGCGCCGGCGCCGCCGCCCGCGCCGCTCTGGTGGCCGCGACCCCCGACGAGCTGGAACGGGCCGCCGAGGCCGCGCTGGCCGGGATCGGCACCTGGGACGGCGGGCTCCTCGTCGACAGGGCACGCGGCTACGCGCTCGCCTCCGGGCCGCCCGCCCGGGTGGGCCTGATGTTCCCCGGCCAGGCCGCGCCGGTCCGCGCCGGCCTCCCGGCCTGGGCCGCCGGGCTCGACGTCCCGGACTCGCCGGTCGCGCTCCGCGACGGCGACGCCGACACCGCGGTCGCCCAACCGGCGATCATGCGCCAGTCGCTCGCCGCCCTGGCCTGGCTCGACACGATCGGCTGCGAGCCGGTGGCCGCGGCCGGGCACAGCCTCGGCGAGATCGCCGCGCTCGGCTGGGCCGAGGCCCTCACCCCCGCCGACGCCCTGCGCCTGGCCGCCGCCCGCGGGCAGATCATGGCCCGCTACGGTACGGCGGGCACCACGATGGCGAGCCTCGCCGCCGAGCCCGAGACGGTCGCGGACCTGCTCGCCGGGACCGAGGCGGTCGTCGCCGCGTTCAACGGCCCCGCCCAGACCGTCGTCGCCGGACCGGTCGAGGACGTGCGGGCCGTGGTGGAACGTGCCCGCGCCGCCGGGGTCGACGGTGTCGTCCTGGCGGTCTCGCACGGTTTCCACAGCCCGGCGATGCTCCCGGCCGAGGCGCCGCTGCGCGAACTGCTCGACACGATCACCACGGACGCGCCGCGCCGCCGCGTCTTCTCCACCGTCACCGGCCTGCCGTACGGCGACGCCTCCGGCGCTTCCGACGGCCCCGGTGAGGCGGTGGAGGCGCTGGTCGCCCAGCTCACCCGGCCGGTCAGGTTCGCCGAGGCGCTCGCGCGCCTGGCGGACGAGTGTGACCTGCTGGTGGAGGCGGGACCGGGGACCATCCTGTCCGGCCTGGCCGCCCACCTGCCCGCCGTCTCGCTCAGCATGGACTGCGGCGGGGACCCCCGGCGCCAGGCCCTGGTCACCGCCGCCCTGGCGGTGTCGGGCAACGCCGACCTGACGGCGTGGGCCGCCGGGCGCGCCTACCGCCGCCTTCCTCTCGACAGCTCGCCGACCTTCCTGTCCAACCCGTGCGAGACCGTCGCCGACGGGGCGGCCGTGGAGATTCCGGCCCGCCGGCCCGCCGGTTCGGCGGCCGGGTCCGCCCCGGCGGACCTGACGGGCCACGCGGACCGCGCCGGTCGCGCCGGTCGTACGAACGGCTCCGGCGGCGCCGGCGCCCTCGACGGGTCCCGCACCGGCGGTCTCAACGGGAACGGCGCGACGGTCCCGGACGGGTCCGGCGCCGCGCCCGACCCCCTGGAGTGCCTGCGCGCGGAGCTCGCGGCCGGGCTGGAGCTGCCGCTGGAGACCGTCCGGCCGTCCAGCTCGTTCCTGGGCGACCTGCACCTGAACTCGCTCCAGGTGGTACGGATCGTGAGCCGGACCGCGCAGGTCCTCGGCCGGCAACTGCCCGCCGTCCCGCTCTCGCTCGCCGAGGCGTCGGTGGCCGAGGCCGCCGAGGTGCTCGCCGGGCTGCCGTCGGTGAGCGAGGAGAGCGCCGAGGAGGTCGAGGGCGTCGGCGGCTGGGTACGCGCCTTCCGGCACGAGTGGGTCCCCGCCGGGTCGGCGGCACCGGGCGCGACGGACGGGACGCCGGTGTTCCCGCTCGCCGCCGTTGCCGGGCCCGAGGAGGTGGCGGCCCTGCTCACCGAGATCGCCGGGCGCGCCCCCGAACGGCTCGTCCTGCGCCACGACGGCCACCCCGCGGCCGAGGCCGTCGGCCGCAGCCTCGCGGTCGAGCTCCCGCGCACGTCGGTGACGGTCCTGCACGCCCCCGGCGACGGCGACGGCGACGTCGGCGGCGCCGGCGATGCGGTGAACGCCGCCGGGCACGGGTACGCCGAGCTCAGGCGGCTGCCGGACGGTTCGGTGGAGCGCCGCCGCACGGTCCCGTACCCGCTGGCCGCGGACACCGGGCCGGCGCCCATCGGCGACGGCGAGGTCTGCCTGGTCACCGGCGGCGCCACCGGCATCACCGCCTACAGCGCCGCCGCCCTGGCCGAGCGGACCGGATGCGTGCTCGTCCTGCTGGGCCGCACCCCCGCGGAGGACCCCGCGGTGGCCGCCGCCCTGGCCGACCTGCGGGCCCGCGCCCGCGCCGTCTACCTCCGCTGCGACGTCACCGACCCCGCCCAGGTCCGCGCGGCGCTCGCCGCCGCCGCCGAGCACGGGCCGGTACGCGGCCTGATCCACGGCGCGGGCGTCAACATCCCCCAGCGGCTGGCCGCCGTGACCGGGGAGACGCTCCGCGCGCACCTGCGTCCCAAGGTGGACGGGTTGCGGGTGCTCCTGGACGAGGCGGGCGGCGACCTGAGCATGGTCGTGGCCTTCGGCTCGATCATCGGCAGGCGCGGACTGGCCGGGCAGTCGGAGTACTGCCTGGCCAACGACTGGATGCGGCACCTGGTCGAGGAGTGGGCGGCCGGGCACCCGTCCTGCCGCACCCACCTGCTGGAGTGGTCGGTCTGGTCGGGGGTGGGAATGGGCGTCCGGCTGGACACGATCGACGCCCTCCGGCGCCAGGGCATCACCGCCATCACCCCGAAGGAGGGCGCGGACCTGCTGCTCGGCGTGCTCGGCGACGCCGGGGCCCCCGTCACGCTCCTGCTGACCGCGCGCTTCCCGGCCGGTCCCACCCTCGCCGTCGAGGGGCCGCCCGCCCCGCTGCTGCGGTTCACCGAGCGCGAGCTCACCCGGACCCCCTGGGTGGAGGCCGTCTACGAGGCCGACCTGGGGGCCCGGACCGACCCCTACCTCGACGACCACCGCATCTCCGGTACCCGCGTGCTGCCCGCCGTCGTCGGCCTGGAGGCGATGGCGCAGGCCGCCACCGCCGTGGGTCACGGCACGGCGGACGGGAAGGGCCCCGGGACGCCGTCCCACGAGACGGAGGCGGCCGGGAGGACGTCCGCCGGGCCGGCGGGAGGATGGTCCTTCGAGGACGTCCGCCTGCGCGCGCCCGTCATCGTCGACGGCGACGCCCCGCACCCGGTGCGGGTGGCCGCGCTCGCCGGGCCCGGCGGCACCGCCGTCGTGCTGCGCGACTCGGCCGACGCCTTCACCACCGACCGGTTCACCGCCCGCCTGGTGCCCGCGGCGCCCGCTCCGCGGAGCGATCCCGGACAGGCGCCCGGCGGTCCCGGAGGTCCCGGAGGTCCCGGGGAGAACGGTTCCGGGCCGGGCGGCGATGCCGGGCAGGCGTCCGCCGCGCACGACTTCTACGACAACGGCCTGTTCTTCCACGACGGCAGGTTCCGGCGGGTCGCCTCGTACGGGCTGCTGACCGCCTTCCGGGTGGAGGCGGTCGTCGAGGGCGGGGCGGGAGGTCCGGCGGGAGGCTGGTTCTCCTCGTTCCACTCACCCGAGCTGCTGCTCGGCGACCCCGGGTTGCACGACGCCACCATCCACGCGCTGCTGGCCTGCGTCCCGCACCGGGAGGCACTGCCCGTCGGCGTCGACAGGTTCACGGTCTGGGGGCGGCCCTCGGGCCGCTGCCTGGTCCGCGCCCGCGAACGCGAGCACCACGCCGGTGAGTACGTCTACGACGTCGATCTCGTCGCGGCCGGTCCGGCGGGCCCGGCCGGTTCACCCGGCTCCGGCGCCCCCGCCGTTCCCGGCGACGTGCTGGCCCGCTGGGAGGGGCTGCGGCTGCGCGCCACCGGCCCCAGGGAATGGCCCGCGGGGATGCCGCTGTCCCTGGCCGGGCCGTGGATGTCACGCCTCCTCGGGGAGAACGGCATCGCCCAGCACGTCGAGCTGGCCGGCGTCCCGGGACGCAGGGAGGACGACGCCGCCGCCGGTCTCGCCGCCCTCCTCACCGGCGGTCCCGTACGGCACGACGCGCGCGGCGCGCTGCGGGTCGCCGAGGGGGGAGTGAGCGCCTCCTACACCGCCGGTCACGTCCTCGTCGGGGTGGCCGGGCACCCGCTCGGCGTCGACTGGCAGGACGTCTCCGGCATCGCGGACGCCGAATGGCCCGGTCTCGTCGGCGAGCGCGGAACCGCCGTCACCGAGGCCCTGGCCGCCAAGACCGGCGAGGAGGCGTCCCGGTGCGCCGCGCGGGTCTGGACCGCCAGGGAGGCGCTGGCCAAGGCCGGGGCCGCCGTCGACGAACCGCTCCGCGTCCACGAGGTCGGCCACCACGGCCTGGTCACGCTCACCGCCGGAGGCTGGTGCGTGGCGACCGCCTCCGTACCCGGGACCGCGGTCATGGTGGCGACCGCGCTCCCCGAGGAGGTCTGATGCGCGCCTACCGGCACGTCCACACGGTCACGTTCGACGAGACCAACCTGGTGGGCAACGTCTACTTCGCCCACTACCTGCACTGGCAGGGGCACTGCCGGGAGCACTTCCTCGCCGAGCACGCCCCGGGCGTGCTGAAGTCCCTGGCCGACGGCACGCTCGCGCTGGTGACCCTGGGCTGCGACATGACCTACTACGAGGAGTGCTTCGCGCTCGACGAGATCGAGGTGCTCATGACGCTCTCGGCGGTCAGCGGCAACCGGATCTCGATGGACTTCGACTTCCGCCGGGGCGGGGTCCAGGTCGCGCGCGGTTCCCAGGCGATCGCCTGCATGCGCAGGACCCCCACGGGCGTCGCCCCGGTCCCCCTGCCCGCCGAACTGGCCACGGCCCTCAACGCCTTCGCCTGACACCCCGCCCCGACACCCGGCCCCGCCGGGTCCCGACCCGATCCCGCCGCAGTCATCCCTGCTGACCCCCCTGATCGTGAGAGGTCCGACATGACATCACTCAACACCACCTGGCACCGCACGGCCCTCTACACCTTCCTGGCGATCGTGCTCGCCCACTGGGCCGAGCACATCACCCAGGCCATCCAGATCTGGGTGCTGGGCTGGCCGGTCCCGCAGGCCCGCGGCGTGCTCGGACTCTGGTTCCCCTGGCTGGTCACGTCCGAGGTGATGCACTACGGCTATGCCGTGATCATGCTCATCGGGTTCGTCCTGCTGCGCAAGGGCTTCACCGGCCGCTCCAGGACCTGGTGGAACATCGCCCTTGGCGTCCAGGTCTGGCACCACTTCGAGCACCTGCTGCTGCTCCTGCAGGCGATCACCGGTAACCACCTCCTCGGGCGCCCGGCGGTCACCAGCATCGCCCAGCTCGTCTTCCCGCGGGTGGAGCTGCACCTTTTCTACAACACCATCGTCTTCATCCCGATGGTCGTCGCCATGGTGCTGCACATGAGGCCCAACCGGGCCGAGTACGAGGCCATGAACTGCTCCTGCGCGGTGACGGCGCCGGTGCGGCGCCAGCCGGTCGCGGCTTGAGTCGTCCATCGCCGGATCGCGGCGGGAAGGAGCGGGCATGAGCACGACGACGGCCCCTGTGGAGCCGGTGGAGCCGGTCGAACCGTTCGAGACCGTGCCGGTCGGGAAACCCTCGGCGTTCTTCGCGGTGCTCGCCGTCGTCGTGGGCTTCGGGCTGCTCGCGCTGACCGTGCCGAGCCTGGGGCCCACGATCCGGGCGGCCGGCGCCGACGGGGTCAGGGGAACGTTCACCGCGGCCGATGTCAGGTGCGTCAGCCACGGAGGGCACGAGGCGTGCTCCTGGTACGGGAGCTTCACCCCCGTCCGGGGCACGGCCACGGCCCAGGAGGTCTATCTCTACGGCAGTGACCGCGAGATGCTCCGTCCCGGGCAGCGGACCGTGGCGGTGGACGTCGGCCGGGGCAACCGGGTCTACGGGCCGGGAGGCTCACGTGAGTGGATCTTCGTCGGCCTGCTGACGCTCACCGGCCTCGCTCTGCTCGGCCTGGGGGCGCGGTCCGCCGTCCGGCTCCGCGCGCGGCGGGCTCGCGAGTAGAGCGGCGGGCTCGCGGACAGAGGGGCCCGCCGCCCGCGTCCTTCGGGAGACACCGGTCAGGAGACGCCGGTGGGGTCGCGGAGCGGCGGGGCCGACAACCCCATGAGCTGCGTGCAGCGCAGCACCGCGGCCGGGTCGCCGTCGAGCGTCAGGCTGCCGGTGACGACGGCGTCGAACGGGCTGATCAGCTCGGCACCGATCCGGACGAACGTCTCGGCGCTCGTCCGCACCACGATGGCCGGGGCGTCCGCGGCGCCCCGGTGGGCCACCGCCCTGCCGTCGGCCACGACGATGTGGAAGATGTCGTCGTCGATCCGGAACTCGTAGGACTCCCGCACGTCGGGCACGGGCCGTCCCTGGATCATGGCCTGGAGGGCGAAGAACCCCCAGGCGCTGCTGGTCATCCCCGACCTGGCGTCGTCGTCGGTGAGGAAGCGCATGCCCCACCGCGAGAAGTGCAGCAGGGGCTCGCGGAGCTGCTCCCCGACGGAGGTGAGCCGGTACCGCTTCCCGCGCGCGTCCCCCGGGACGGGCTCGGCCTCCAGGATCCCCCGCGCGCTGAGCGCCTTGAGCCGGTCGGTCAGCAGGTTCGGCCCGATCCCCGGCAGGTGTGCCTGGATTTCGTGAAACCGCGCCGGAGCGATGATCAGTTCCCTTACGATCAGCAGCGTCCAGCGCTCCCCGATGATGTCTAGCGCCGCGGCCAACCCACAGAACTGGCCGTAGTGCCGCTTGTCGGACGTAAGCACGTGCTCGGGCCTTCCTATGATTTTTTTATAGTGGTCGCGCGTCCCTCCCCTCGCGGGGACGCGCCCGGGTCAGGTCGGAATCGCCTTGAGCTCGCCGCTGACGCGGCAGCCGGGCTCGCCCAGGGCGTTGATCTCCGCGTGGCCTCCGACGGGCAGCCCGCCCTCGGTGCCCGAGGCGTTCCACACGGACGACGGCAGCGAGAGCGTGACCACCGCGCAGGCCGCCAGGACGGCCGTGGTCCCGGCGTCACGGCATCCGGCCGCGTACAGGCAGTGCTGCTCCCCGTACTCGCTCATGATGCGGATCACGGCGCCGCTGACCGGGCCGGTGCCGCCCGGGATCGGGACGACCTCGCACTCCAGGAAGGGGAAGACGGGCCGTCCCGCGACGCGCCCGTCGAGCTCCCAGACGCCTCCCATGGCGGCGGCCAGCGGGCCGGACAGCCTCAGGCACTCGCCGACCAGCGAGCCGCTCAGCTCCAGGTGGACCGGGCGGGTGTGCACGAAGCTGGTCGCCATGCCGCGCAGGACGAGGCAGGAGGGGTCGGTGCCCGGCCGGGCCTCCAGGCCGAAGTACTCGCCGCCGTTGAGGAAGGCGATAGTGCCGAGGGCCGGATCCTGGGTAGGGGACCCGTGATCGGAGCTCGGGTCGCTGCCGGAGGTCGTCATGACGGCATCACCTCGTCAGGGCCGGGGGTCGCAATCATTTTCGCCGAGTCGCTATGCACATTCAAATTATATTCCCTACATCGCTTGGACGAGCTGACCGTTTTTAAAAATTGACTATATAAAAAAATAGTGTAATGTGCACTATGGACACATACAAGAAGGGGAGAGGTGTGAATCCATGACAGAGAAGCCGTCGGCGAAGATCGACAAAGGCACCATCGGTTTCGACTGGGAGGTGGATCAGGACCCCCAGGCCGTGTGGGCGGCACTGTCCACCGACGAGATCGCGTCACGCTGGCTGAGCTGCAAGGCCACGATCGACGCCGTTCCCGGGGGCAGGGTCCGGTTCGGCTGGGGCGACGAGGAGACGACCGAGGGTGTCGTCACCGCCGTCGAGACCGGCCGGATTCTCGAGTACACCTGGGAACAGCCCGGCGAGGACACCTCCAGGGTCCGCTGGGAGATCCAGCCCGCCGACGGGGGCGGGACCCGCCTGCTGCTGACCCACACCGACCTGACCAGGCCGCAGGACAAGGTGAAGGAGCTCGCCGCCGGCTGGCACGACTTCCTCGACGCCCTGGTGGCGGAGCTGAACGGCACCTCGCACACGAGCCGCCACGACGAGCTGCTCGAACGCTACGCGAAGAGCTAGCGACAGCGTCGGTAGGTACGACAAGGGCCGGCCCCGCGGAGGACTCCGCGGGGCCGGCCCTTTCGTGCTCACGTCCGGGGGGACGCGCGGGCGCGACGGCCGGTGTGGGGGGTCACCGGCCGCCGCGCGGGAATCCGGCGGTTACTGCTTGTGCCAGCCGGTCTTCGGGCAGTACTGGATGCCCTCTTCGTCGGCCACGCCGTCCTGGTTCATGTCCACGTCGGCGTTCGTCGTGGAGTAGATGTCCAGGGAGTTGACGTCGACCTTGCCGTCGCCGTCCCAGTCGACCAGCTTGCCCTTGAAGGTGCCGGTGATGAAGGCGTTGGTCAGCGGCCCGGTCGGGGTGTCCAGGGTGCCGAGGATGCTGTTGCCCGGGAAGAGGATCTCCTCCAGGGAGCTGCCCTTCATGGCGTCGAAGTTGACGTAGCCCCAGGTGTGGACGCCACCGCGGACGTAGCGGATGGCCGCCTCGTCCTTGATGCGCACCCGCGGGTCGAGCGTCCAGCGGCCGGCGCGGGAGGCGATGACCTGCTCGTTGCGGTGACCCAGCGAGTCGTCGTCCGCCTGGCCGGACAGGAAGACCGGGCGCAGGCCGCGCGACTGGAAGTAGAAGCTGCCGTGGCCGTCGTCGCCCATGTTGGTGACGCCGCGGAACAGGAAGTTCTCCACGTGCGGGGTGCCGTCGTCGTGCAGGCCGTCGAGCGACTTGCTGATGATCAGCTTGTTGTGACGGGTGTCCACGTTCGGGCAGGCGTGCGCCTGGCCGAAGCTGCGGGCCAGACCCTGCGGGGACAGGGTGATCTTGCCCCAGTTCTTACCGCTCTCGTCGAGCATGACGTAGACGTGGCAGCTGATGTTGAGGTAGATCGTCTCGTCGAACGTCCGCTCGGCGTCGTAGACCCAGGCGCGACGGTCGAAGGTGGGGTAGCCGGTCGTCAGCTCCGAGGCGAACAGGCCGGCCCACTCGCCGACGTCGGCGTCGTCGTCGTTCACCGTGCGCTCGAGGACCTCCAGGGCACGGGCCCCGCCGATCTTCTCCAGAGCCCACAGGGCGTTCCAGCGGACCTCGCGGTTGTCGTCGGTGGCGACGGCCTCGGCGAGCAGGTCCACCGCGTCCGGGAGGTTGCGGTCGACGTACTGGTACAGCGACTGCTCGCGGATCATCGGGTCCGCGTGGTGCAGCGCCTCGTGCGCGACGTGGGCGTCGGGGCGGGAGTCGAGGCGCACCGCGACCTGCTCCAGGAAGTGACCGAAGTCGCTCTGGAGGTCAGCGGGGTCACCGGCGAGCGGGCGGGTCCACGGCGTGTCGCCGCCGGGGGTGAACTCGGATACATCGCGGGTGAATTCGATGGTCATGACCAGCTACTTCCTCTTGAAGATTTCGTCTCGGCATCGTCGTCGTGATGGGGTTCCGGCGAGATCGTGGGCGGCTGCCGTGATGCGCCGGACGCGGCCTACCTCGCTTTCGAACGCTTGCCTGTTCGAAACCGGCCCGATTCGTCGCGGGAATGCCCGCGACCGTCCGGTCGACTGATCAAGAGCGGCGGATGTTGATCACCGTCCCGCCAGTCTCACTATATATAAAGTTAGTGTCACGGACCCGAATAAATCAACCCCCTGGGGCCGGGATTATGGTGATCTAGGGTATAGAAACCATTTTGCCTGGCATCCCACAGGTCAGGCCGGGTGTCCGCCCCGGAGGGCGGCCCGGCCTGATGGTGAATGTTTGTATATGCACATGTAGTCTTCACGTCCGGGTGACCGCACGGGCACGGACGGTCGCGCGAGCCGTCGCACCGGTGACGGCACGAACCGTCGCACGGGTTACGACACGGACGGCCGCACCGGGGGACGGCGCGGGCCGTCGCGCCGGCGGCCACCCGGACGGTCACCCGGGCGCGCGGTCGCCCGGGGGCCGGCGCCGGGGGGCGTCCCTCAGCTGAGAACGACCTCGACGCCCTCGGCGAAGACGTCGATCACGTCCTGCATCCGCCGCTCCGCCTCCTCGGCGGTGGCGCCGCGGACGACCACGCAGCCCGTCCCGAGGCTGAGCACCGTCCGCCGGTCCGGCACGTGGTCGCCGAGGGCCACGCCCAGGTCGAGGTCGAGCACCCCGGGCATGTTCTGGATCTGCTTGACGTCCGGCAGGCGGGTGATGCGGCCGGTGGGGACCGGGAGCTCGCTCCAGCCCACGTACCCGCGCTCGCGCGGCTCCGGCGGGGTGAAGTCGTCCATCACCGCGACCTTGAACGCGGTGCTCTCCAGCTCCACGCCGAACCGGTGCTCGATGGAGGGCAGGATCCTTCCGCCGCCGCAGCGCGCCGCGCACTCGGAGAAGAACGTGCCGCCCCGGTCGGACTCGAAGAGCTCCATGTGGAAGACCGTCGAGGTCAGGCCGAGCGCGGCCAGGGAGTCCTCGGCCAGGCGGTGATAGCGCGCGTACATGTCCGCGTGGTCGACCGGGTCCATGACCAGGGAGCCGACCAGGTTGCCGTTCCGCAGCTCCAGCATGTTGCGCACGTACCGGCCGACGCTCAGGAACTCCACGACGCCGTTCCTGACGATCCCGTCGAGGTGGAACTCCACCCCGTCGACGAACTCCTCCAGCAGCCACGGGCCCGGGACGCCCCGGTAGACGTCGTTGTAGGCGCGCAGCACCTCGCCCAGGTGCTCGCGGTCGCGTACCTTCGTCACCCCGTGGGTCCCCGCGGAGGCCAGCGGCTTGATCACGGCGGGGTAGCGGATGCCCTCGGCCGCGGCCCCGGCGGGGGAGTGGTTGGACTCCAGCACGACGGACGGCGTGACCGGGATGCCCGCCTCGCGGACGAGCGTCTTCTGGAAGGCCTTGTCGCGCGCGGCGACGGCCGCCCGGACCGGGAGGGCGCGCGCGCCGAGCAGCTCGGCCAGCGCCGAGGCGGTGACCATGCCCGCCTCCGAGTTCGTGAACACGGCGTCGATGTCGCCGTAGATGCCGCGCCGGTGCAGCGCGGAGATCATCTCCGCGATCGAGGTCCGGTCGGCGACCGCGATCGGGTCACGCTGGAGCCGCAGGTTCTCCAGCCGCAGCCCGTGGGCGTCGAGCACGTTGAACAGGACGATCCCGTTCTCCTCCGCGTAGTCCGCGTAGGCTGAACTGTGTCCCAGTACGAGTACGCGCATGGCATTCTCCGATTGGTGGGATCCCACCCTCGTCACTTGATCAGCATCTTCTTCAGCCTGTTGCGGGCGATGACCAGGGCGACGGCCCCGAAGACCAGCAGGTAGGCGATGTGGCCGAGCGAGGCGTCCAGCGCCGCGTGGCCGAGTGCGATGTCGCGGATGAGCGCCACCCCGTGGTAGAGCGGGGTGGCGGCGACGACGACCGCCAGCCAGTCGGGGTAGACCGACAGCGGGTAGAGCGTCGCGGACAGCAGGCTGAGCGGCACCACGACGAGCTGCACGAACTCGAAGTCGTCGTAGTCGCGCATCAGGCTGGCCGCCACCATGCCGAGCGCGGCGAAGGTGAAGCCGAGCAGGACCGCCGCGGGCAGCGCCAGCAGGGCCAGGTGGAGCTGCACCAGGCCGAGCGCGACCAGGATGGCCATGAAGACCGCCGAGTACGCGGTCGTCCTGATCATGATCCAGATGGTCTCGCCGATGGCGATGTCGGTGACCATGATGGGGGTGTTCAGCACGGCGTCGTAGGTCTTGGCGTACTTCAGCTTCGCGAACATGATGATCGTGGTGTCGTACACCGCGTCGTTCATGACGGCCGACGCCAGCAGCGCGGGCCCCACGAAGGACGCGTAGGCCACGATCGTCCCCGGGTACATCTCCACCGGCCCGATGAGGCTGCCGATCCCGAAACCGATCGAGAACAGGTGGAAGAGCGGTTCGAGGAACCGGCACAGGACGGCCATCCGCGTCCGCCGGTAGATGATCACGTTCCGCTCGATCAGCCGGAACGGCTTGCGCTCGTTGCGGTACCGGCGGGCCGGCGGCACCGGCCGGACCGGCCCGGCCGACGAGGTCGGCGGGGGCGGCGGCGGCGGCACGGTCTGCGTCATCGAGAGCCCCTCACTTCACGAGAACCCGCCGGTAGCTCCTGGCCGCCAGGAAGATCCCCAGCGCGGTCAGCACGGACAGGTAGAGGATGTGCACGACCGGCGACGCCGGGCCGTCGGTGCCCAGGACGAGCCCCCGGCAGAGCTCGACCCCGTGCCAGAGCGGGGTGGCGTACGCCAGCGGGCGGATCACGGCGGGCATCTGCTCGACGGGGAAGAAGATGCCGGAGAACAGGAACAGCGGAAGCACGATCACCCGGAACAGCGCGTCGTACCAGACCGCGCTGACCTGGCGGACGGCGAAGGCCATGGTCACCGAGGAGCAGGCGACGCCGGTGAGCAGGGCGACCGGCACCGCGAGCACCGACCTCCACGAGGAGATCGCGCCGAGCGCCAGCCCGGCCAGCAGGAACGCCGTGCTCACCATCAGGATGCGGAACGCGATCCACAGCAGGTGGCCCATGAAGACGTCCCGGACGCGCAGGGGGGCCGCGATCATCGCCGCGTAGGTCCGCTCCCAGAACGCGGCGGTCGTCACCGGCCAGGTGGACTCGCCGATGGCGGTCTGCATCGCCGCCCAGACCAGCAGCCCGGGGGCCAGGTAGACGACGTAGGCGACGCCGAGCCCGCCGGTGGCGGAGTCGTTGGTGTCGACGAGCGCGCCCAGGCCGAAGCCCATCCCCACCATGAAGACGATGGGGGTGAGAATGCCGCTCACCACGGTCCCGCGCCATCGCCTGCGGTAGTTGATCGCCCAGTACTCCAGGGCGTAGATCGTGGGATGCTTGGGCATCGGTTCCCCTAGTCGATCAGTGCGCGTCCGGTGAGCTGCAGGAACACGTCCTCCAGGCCGCTGCGGCGCACCAGCAGGACCTCCCGTGCCAGGCCCAGCTCGACGAGCTCGTCCGCGGTCCGGTCACCGTCGTCGGTGAAGAGCAGCGTCCGGTCCCGCATCGGCTCCACCCGCTTGGCGAAGCGGGGCAGGTGGGCCTCGAAGCGGCCGACGACGTCGGAGCCGGCCCGGATCTCCACGACCTCCCGGGTGGAGTACCGCTCGATCAGCTCGCGCGGCGAGCCCTCGGCGACGATCCGGCCGTTGTCCATGATGACGAGCCGGTCGCAGAGCTGCTCGGCCTCCTCCATGTAGTGCGTGGTGACCACCAGCGTCACGCCCTGGGCCTTGAGGCGGTGCAGCCTGTCCCAGACGGTCTGCCTGGCCTGCGGGTCCAGCCCGGTGGTCGGCTCGTCGAGCAGCAGCATCTCCGGGTCGCTCACCAGGGCGCGCGCCATGGTCAGCCGGCGCTTCATCCCGCCGGAGAGGTTGGCGACCTTGTCGCCGGCCCGTTCGGTCAGGTGGACGAACTCCAGCAGGTCCGCCGACTTCTGCCGGGCCTGCCGCCAGCCGATCCCGAAGTAGCGGGCGTAGACGATCATGTTCTCGTGGACCGTGAGGTCCTCGTCGAGGCTGTCGTCCTGGGGGACGACGCCGAGCCGCTGTTTGATCGCGGACTCGTTGCCGTCGATCTCGGTCTCGAAGACCCGCAGCACGCCCGCGGTCGCCGGGGAGACGCACCCGATCATGCGCATCACGGAGCTCTTGCCCGCCCCGTTCGGACCGAGGAAGCCGAACGCCTCGCCACGGACGATCCGGAGATCGATCCCGTCCACGGCGGTCAGCGCTCCGTACCTCTTCACGAGTCCTTCGGCGTGGACGTAGGTCGGCTCCTCAACAAGGCGCATATATGAAACGATAGCGTCTTGGATAGGGTGCGTCCATAGACCGGAACCCGTCCGGCATGGATAATGACTGATCCCCAGGGTTTGCCGAGGGTGCGGGCCGTGTTGGCCGGTCGTCCGTTGACGCATTTCGTTATACGTATATATATTGTCTCCCCTGTTGTGACCTGCGGGGAGGTTTCCGTGCCACCTGAGGCAGCGCGCTACCCGAGCGCACCGCTCGTCCTGGGGGACGTGAGCGTCCGGCCCTGGACCCGGTGTGACGCGCCCTTCCTGGCGGCGGCCGGATCGCTGGAGACCGACCCGTGGGCCCCGATACCGCTGGGCCTCTCCGAGGCGCAGTGGACGGCGGAGATCGAGACGACCGAGGCCCGGGGAGACCTGGGATTCGTCATCGAGATCACCGGCGTCGACAGGCCCGCCGAGGTCGCGGGGGCAGCGGTGACCGACCGGGTCACCCCGGCGGGTCTCATCACGCTGGGCGCCCTCGACCCCTGCCACCGCGTCGCCGAGATCACCGGCTACTGGGTGCTGCCGGCCCTACGCGGCCGGGGCGTCGCGGCGGCGGCCATCGACCTCGTCGCCGGCTGGGCCATGTCCGCGCTGGACTACGCCCGTATCCAGATCTTCACCCGCCCCGACAACCCGGGGTCCCGCAGGGCGGCGCGACGCGCCGGCTTCGCCGAGGAGGGCGTGCTGCGGTCGTTCGTCGAGGTCCACGGCGAGCGCTCGGACGCCGTCGTGCTCTCCCGCGTCCACACCGTGCCACGCGCTCCCGCGTCACGTGCCCATACCGAGAGGAATGATCTTCGTGCTCTCGACGACGCCGGCCAGACGCCGGCTCATCTCCGCTGACTCCCACCTCGACCTGCCCTGGATCCCGCCCCGCCTCTGGCAGGAGCGGCTGCCCGCCGCCCTGCGCGAGCGCGGCCCCCGCGTCGTCGAGACCGGCGAGTCGGGCTCGATGTGGGTCTGGGAGGACAGGACGCACGCCGCCTCGGCGGCCGGGACGAACAACGCCCCGCTGCTGAAGGACTTCTACGGCGACTTCGGCGTCGAGATGGAACCCGGCGCGCTGCCGCCCTCCGACCCGAAACTGGTGAGCGCCCACCTCGACGGCGCCGGCGTCACCGCGCAGGTGATGTTCCCCCCGGTGGACGGCTTCATCTTCCAGGACGAGCGCCTGGGCCTGGCCTGCGTGCGCGCCTACAACGAGTTCGCCCTCACCCTGGACCGTGACACCGGCGGCAGGATCGTCCCGCTGGCCATCATGCCCACCGGCTCGCCCGAGGCGTGCGCCGCCGAGGCCCGCTGGGCCGTCGAGAACGGCTTCCGCGGCCTGGAGTTCAACGCCCTGCTCGCCGGACGGCCGCTGTGGGACCCGGTCTGGGAGGAGTTCTGGGACGCCGTCGAGTCCTCCGGCGTCCCGCTGTGCATGCACATCTCCGCCACCCCCGGCGTCGAGCCGGTGCGCACCCACGGCCAGTGGCCCTCCTACGTGGTGCAGGCGTCGTTCGCGATCCTGGACCCGATCCTGTCGCTGCTCTTCTCCGGCGTGCTCGACCGGCGCCCCGGCCTGCGCGTCCTGCTGGGCGAGTGCCGGGTGGGCTGGCTGCCGTTCGTCATCCAGCAGGCCGAGGACACCGCCAGGGAGCGCTACACCGACGTCAAGCTCTCCAGCACGCCCACCGAGATCTGGCACCGCCAGATCGCCGCCACCTTCGAGGAGGACCGCCTGGGGGCGCGCCTGCTCGCCGAGCCGTGGGCGAACCTGGCCGGGACCGTGATGTGGGCCTCGGACTACCCGCACAACCACCGCGTGTGCTTCGACCCGCACCCGGTCCTCGACGACATCTTCGCCGACGTCCCGGACGACATCGCCGACCACGCCTGCTACGGCAAGGCCGCCGAGTGGTTCGGGGTCTGACGGCCCCACCCCCACGACGGGCACCGGCGCCGGCCCCGGTCCGGTGACCCGCACCCGCCCGTTCTCCCCGTACACCCGCCCGCCATCCAGCAGTCGCCGATCCTCACGCGATCGCCCGGCAAGGAAGGGAGGTCCGGCATGTACCGGACCAGCAACGCCGAATTCACCGGCCCCTCGATCCGGCCCGACGTCTCCGGACCGATCATCGACGTCGACCAGCACCTGAACGAGACGTTCGGGACCTGGGACAGCGTCGACCTCACCGAGACCGGCGGGCTCAAGCTCGACCTGCGCGAGGACGAGTTCGGACGCCGGTTCCTCTACCTCGGCGAGGAGCGGCTCGGCCCCGGCCGGGCCACCGTCCCCGACGAGTACGAGCGCATCGCCCGCCTCATCGCCGCCGACGACCTCGCCTACGAGCGCGAGAAGGAGGAGAAGGCCCGCCACCCCCTCTCCTTCGACGAGAGCTGCGAGCCCACCGCCAGCGACCCGGCCGGCCGCATCCCGCTGCTGGACCGGATGGCCACCGACGTGGCCATCATGTTCCCCAGCTACGCCTTCTACTGGACCGAGCTGGTCGAGCCGCGCGGCCACCGCGTCGTGCAGGCCCACATGGCCGCCTGGAACGACTGGGTCGCCGCGCAGTGCGCGCCCTACAGCGACCGCCTGCTGGCCGCGGGCCAGATCGGCCTGTACGACGTCGACTGGACGGTCGCCGAGATCCACCGCTGCGCCGCGCTCGGCATGAAGGGCGTCTCGCTGGCGATGAAGCCGTTCCGCGGCCTGCCCTGGTCGCACCCGAGCAACGACCCGATCTGGGCGGCGCTTGAGCAGACCGGCATGGCCGTCTTCATGCACATCGCGGTCATGCCGCACAGCGTCGACCCCGCCTGGGAGCGGCTCGGCGAGGACGCGCACGCCCACTCGGGCCCCGACCTCAGCTCGATGGTCAACCGCCACCTCCCGGTCGAGGCGGCGATCAGCGACCTGATCTTCGGCGGCGTCTTCGAGCGCCACCCCGGCCTCAAGGTCGCCACCATGGAGTGCGGCGGCCTGTGGGTGCAGAGCTTCCTGGAGCGCATCGACTGGGTGATGGACGTCGTCGGCGTGCGCAACCACTACCTGCGCCAGAAGATGTCGATGCCGCCCTCGGAGTACTTCCGCCGCGCCGTGCGGGTGGGCGCCTTCCCGTTCGAGGGACTGCCCAACTACCTGTTCGAGGGCGGCGAGGACCTGTTCCTGTACGCCAGCGACTTCCCGCACTTCGAGGGGACCGCGTACGGGACCAAGCGGTTCGAGGAGGTCTTCGACGCCCTCGGCACCAACCCGTCGATCCGGCAGAAGTTCTACGTCGACAACGCCGCGGAGTTCTTCGGGATCTCCCCGCTCACCCGGCCGGAAGGCGCGCTGACCGATGCCGCCGCGTCTGCTTAGCGAGGCCGGCGGCGCCGCGCGCACGGACGCGGCGCCGCCCGCCGGGGCCCGGGCCCCGTACGGGGCCCGCTCGATCTCGGTCTCCGGCGGCGCGCCGCCGGAGATGCCCGACGGCGCGCCCGGCGAGCCCGGCCCGCTCTCGGCGGACCAGGTCCGCGCGTTCGCCGTCGACGGCTACCTGCTCTGCGAGGACTTCGTCGACCCCGTCACGCACGAGGGGCTGCTGGCCGGCGCCGACGAGCTGATCGGGCTGGTGGTCGACTCCTCGATCGCGCTCGGCCGCCGCAACCCGCGCGGGGACCTGCTGCTCGACGCCGCGGGCGACCTGGTGATCCGCAGGATCAGCCCCGTCGTGGACGTGCTGCCGGTCGCCGCCGCCCTGGCGTCCGGTCCGGCCATGCTCGCCGCCGTACGGCAGCTCATCGGGTACCCGGGCACGCTCATGGAGAGCAAGCTCAACTACAAGCAGCGGCTGCCCCCGTCCGAGGGGCTGCCGTTCCTGCCGACGCGCGCCTCCGGCGACACCTGGCCGCTGCACCACGACTGGGGCTACTACCGCCAGCAGGGCTACCCGCCGGGCACCGTCTCGGTGGCGATCAGCCTGGACGACACCGGGAACCGGGGACCGATGACGGTACTGCCCGGCTCGCACCGCGCGCCCGCCCGCCTGGCCGGACGCGACCCCGACAGCGGCAGCGGCCGGGTCGAGGAGGACGGCCTGGGGCCGTCGCGCAGGGAGATCCACGCGCCGGCCCGCTCGGCGCTGTTCTTTCACAGCCTGCTGGTGCACTCCTCCTCGCCCAACACCTCGGGCCTGCCCCGCAGGATCCTGCACCTGACGTACGCGCCGCCGCTCGCCGACGGGACGTCGGCCACCCGGCGCAACGGGCGCTGGCAGGAGGCGGCGGCCCGGTTCGAGGCCCGCTACCGCGCGGCGACCGGCACCGCCCGGGGGTCCGCCTCGTGACCCCCTCCCCGGCCCTCCCCGCCTTGTCCGCCCTCCCCGCCCTCCCCGCCCCGGAGCCAGGGGCCCGCACGCCGGAAGGATTCAGATGAGCAACGACGCGAGCACGGATCCGGCCCCGCCGATCAAGGCGGTCGTCTTCGACTGGGGCGGCACGATCACCCCCTGGAACCTGGTCCCCAGGCGGTTGCAGTGGCTGGCCGCGGGCGCCCTGCTGGACCCGTCGAACTCGGAGCGGGCCGCCGAGGCGCTGGCCGCCGCCGAGACCGAGATCTGGGCCATCTGGGCCGAGACCAGCGAGGTGGCCTCGATCCTCAAGGTGCCGGGCATGGCGGCCGAGCGGCTCGGCCTGCCGATCTCCGACGAGCTCCGCGACCTGGTGCTCGTCGCGCACCTGGAGACCATGGCGCCCAACATCCACGCCCGTCCCGAGGCGCGCCGGGCGCTGGCCGCCCTCAAGGACCGCGGCCTGCTGGTCGGCGTGCTGACCAGCTCGCACTGGCCGCGCGCCTGGCACGAGAGGCTCTTCGAGGAGGACGGCCTGGCCGGTTCGCTGGACGTCTGCATCTGCGGCTCCGACCTGAAACGGGCCAAACCCGACCCCGACAGTTTCCTCACCGTCCTGCGGGTCCTGGGGGTCACCCCGGAGGAGTCGGTGTTCGTCGCCGACAGCCCGTGGGACATCAGCGGCGCCCAGTCGGTCGGCATGCGCGCGATCTGGCTGCCCAACGGCCTCCAGGAGGAGGAGGGCACCGTCGCCGAGGCGGTCGTCACCGACCTGACCGAGGTCGTCGACGTGATCGACCGCTGGCTCGACCCCGTACCGCTGTCCGGCTGAGAGGTTTCCCATGCGTTACGTAGTGTCCCTGCAGGAGGCGCCGGCGTCCGGCGTGCACCGTGCCGAGCGCCCCACCGAGAACCACGCGAACGCAGGCGCCGAGATCAACGCCGAGATCAACGCCGAGGTCGGTGCCGGGGCCGGCGCCGAGGTCGGTGCGGTGGCCGACGCGGTGGGTCAGGTCGAGGGCCACGGTGTCGGCGGCAAGGCCGCCGCCCTGGCCGAGCTGCTGCGGGCCGGCGTCAACGTCCCGCCCGGGTTCTGCCTCACCACGCTCGCCCTGCGGGACACCCTCGCCGCGGCCGGGCTCACCGAGCCGGCCCGCGAGGTCGACGAGGGCCGTGCCGACGCCTCCGTCCTGGCCGGGCTGCGGGCCGGACTGGCGCATGCCGAGCTGCCCGCCGAGCTGGTGACCGAGGTGCTGGACGCCTACGCCGCCCTGGGAGGGCCGGTGGCGGTGCGCTCCTCCGCCATGGCCGAGGACGGCGCCGACGCGAGCTTCGCCGGCATCTTCGACAGCCACCTCAACATCGTCGACGCCGACGGGCTGCTGAAGGCGATCCGCGCCTGCTGGCTGTCGCAGTGGTCGGACACGGCACGCGCCTACGGAGAGCGCATGGGCACGGCCGGTCACGCCATGGGCGTACTGGTCCAGCGGCTGGTCTCGCCGACCGCGAGCGGCGTGCTGTTCAGCGCCGACCCGGTCACCGCCGACCGCTCCCGCCTGACCGTGAACGCGGTCCACGGGCTGGCGAGCGAGCTGGTCGAGGGGAGCGCCCCCTGCGACACGTTCGTGACGGACCGCGCCGGCGAGGTGCTGGAGCGGACGATCGCCGACAAGCCGTCGGCCGTCATCCCCGGCGGGCCCGGCACGACCGTGAGCCGGCCGGTGCCGGACGAGCTGCGGTCGGCGCCCGCCCTGACCGACGGGCAGCTGCGCCGCCTGGCCGAGCTGACGGCCGCCGTCGAGTCCGTCCGGGGCGAGAACCAGGACATCGAGTGGGCCTTCGACGGCGACGAGCTGTACGCGCTGCAGGCCCGCCCGATCACCGGTCTGCCCACGGACCTGAGCGCGCAGTTCTCCCCGGACCTGCCGCAGGACGGCCGCTACTGGCTGCGCGCCTCCGAGCTGTCCCTGGGGCCGTCCTCGGTCTGGGGCCTGATCTCGTTCGGCAAGTTCACCGAGGGCCTGAACCGGGCACGCGCCTCCTGGCACTCGCCGGTCCGGCTGCGCGTCGGCACCTACCAGGGCTACATGTACATGGGCGAGGACATCCACGCCGGCGACCTGCCCGCCGGGCACCGGGAGGCGTACGAGGAGGCGATCGGCCGGATGGTGGCCGAGGCGCCGGTGCGCTGGCGCGAGGAGTGGCGCGAGCGGGTACAGCGCGACAGCAAACGCATCCTGGCCACCGACCTGAACGGCCTCTCCGACGCCGAGCTGATCGGCGGGCTCGTCGCCTGGCTCGACGGACGCGCCGACGACGACGAGCTCGGCGGCAAGATGGGCATGACCCCGGTCTTCGTGATGGCCCGCCTGGCCACGATGGAGCCCGAGATCGCCCAGGAGCTGGCCAAGCACGTCCTGCACGGCCTGCCGAGCATGCTCGGCGAGCTGGAGGAGGCGCTCTGGCTGCTGGCCAGGCGGCTGGAGGCCGACCCCTGGACGCTGGAGACCCTGCGGGACACGGAGGCCGGGGACGCGCTGGAGGCGCTGCGCGCCCGCCCGGAGGCGTGGGCGCCGATCGCGGAGTTCCTCGACGAGTACGGCTACCACGGCATGGACGGCATCGAGACGATCCCCTGGATGGAGGACCCCGTCCCGCTGGTCGCGGTGCTCGCCGCCAAGGCCGGCCACGAGGAGGAACGGCCGAGCACCCGGCTGGCCAGGCTCGCGGTGGAGCGCGGCCACGCCGTGGACGCCCTGGTCGCCCGCCACCCCGGCCGGGCCGAGGACATCCGCCGCCTGGTCGTCGAGCTGGAGTCGTGCCTGCCGCTCGGGCAGGACCGCTACGTCGCGCTGACCGAGGTGGGACACGCCGCCACCCGCTACCAGCTGCTGGAGATGGGCCGCAGGCTCAGCTCACGCGGCCTGCTGCGCGAGCCGGTGGACGCCCTCTACCTGGACCCGTCCGAGCTGGAGGAGGGGCTGATCGGCGGGGTGGACCGCCGGGGCCTCGTCGCCGAGCGCAAGCGCATCAGGAACTGGCAGCGGGGGCTGCGGCCCCCGGTCACCATCGGCGAGGAGCAGTCGCTCGACGCGGTGCCGTACGTGATCGACTCGATCCTGTCGGACCGGGCCGGAGGGCTCGACTTCAGCGTCGGGCCGGGCGCGGCCGACGGCGAGGAGATCCTGCTCAAGGGGGTCGCCGGGTCCGCGGGCCGCTACGTCGGCCCCGCGCGGGTCTGCGCGGGCGTGGCCGACGCGGTGCACCTGCGGCGCGGCGACGTCCTGGTCTGCTCGACGACCTCGCCCGCCTGGACGCAGTACTTCGGCCTGATCGGCGCCGTCGTGACCGACCAGGGCGGGCTGCTCTCGCACCCGGCGGTGGTGGCCAGGGAGTACGGCATCCCCGCCGTGATCGGCGCCGACGGCGCGACCGCGACGGTGATCTCGGGTGAGCCGCTCGGCGTGGACGGCGGCAGCGGCGTCGTCTTCACCCCCGCCCCCTGACCCTCCGCGGCCGGAGGGATCGCGGAGAACGGCCTCTCCGCGATCTCCCGGCACCCGTGGCGCGGAATCTCCGGGGACCAGTGGTTCGAAAGGGTCACATGGGTATGACCAGCGTGTGTTCAGCTCCGTACCGTTCTCCGCGCCCCGTCCGACACCCTTCCCCGGGCCCCGCCCGATACCCGGCCGCGGGCCGCGTCCCGTGCGCGCCCCCGGGGAGGGGCGATGAACGAGCTTCACGCGCGGCTCCGCGCCGCACTGCACGCCGAGCTGCCCGCCGCCTTCGAGTTGCGCCGTGAACTGCACGCCGAGCCGTACGTGTCCGGCAAGGAGGAACCGACGCTCAAGCGGATGCTTGCCGCGCTGCCCGAGGGCAGCGCGATGGAGCGGGTGGCGACCACCGGCGCGCTGCTGCGCGTCGGCGGCGAGGGCCTGGCCGTCGGCGTGCGGGGAGAGCTGGACGCCCTGCCGATCCTGGAGGAGACCGACGTCCCCTGGGCCTCGCGCAACGGCGCCATGCACGCCTGCGGGCACGACGTCCACCTCGCCGCCCTGGCCGCGCTGACCAGGGCGGTCGACCGCGTACGGGCCCCGGCGCCGATGGTCGCGGTGCTGCAGCCGCGCGAGGAGAGCCACCCCTCCGGCGCCAGGGACATCGTCGAGTCCGGCGCGCTGCGCAGGAACCGGGTCGGCGCGATGATCGCGGCCCACGTCCAGCCGGTGCTCGACGCGGGGCAGACGGCCTGCACCCCCGGCGCGGTCAACGCCTCCGCCGACGAGTTCACCGTCGTGGTCAGGGGCCAGGGCGGGCACGCGGCCTACCCCCACCTGTCCCGCGACCCGGTCCTGGCGCTCGCCCAGATCATCGTGGCCGCGCAGCAACTGGTCAGCCGGGACGCCGACCCGATGACACCGACCGTGGTCACCTTCGGGACCGTCTCGGCCGGCAGCGCGCCCAACGCCATCCCGGGGGAGGCCGCCGCCCGAGGCACCCTGCGTACCATGTCCGAGCCCTGGCGCCACCAGTTGCACCACCGCTTCCGCGAGATCGCCGAGGGGATCGCCCGGGTGCACGGCTGCCAGGCGGAGGTGCGGATCATGCACGGGGAGCCGGTGCTCGTCAACGACGCCCGCCTCGCCGAGGAGACCGGCTGCATGCTCGTCGAGGCCGCCCACCACATGCCCGCCACGCTGCGCTCCTGCGGCGCCGACGACTTCGCGCACTTCGCGTCGGTGGTGCCGTCGCTGATGCTGTTCGTGGGCACCGACACGGTGTCGGGGCTGCACAGCCCCTACTTCCTGCCCGGGGACGAGACCGTGACGGCGGTCGCCGAGAGCCTGCTGGCCGGTTATCTCGCGGCCGCGCGGGTGATCGGCGCCGGAACGGTCTGACGCCCCGGTGCCGGAACGCCCTGACGTGCCCGTGCCCTCCGTGCCGGAACGCCCTGACGTGCCCGCGCCCTCGCTGCGGGAACGCCCTGACGCGCCCGTGCCCTCGCTGGGGGAACGCCCTGACGCGCCCGTGCCGGAACGCTCAGTACCCCGCGGCGGAGTCGATCACCCCTTCCAGGGGGAGCCCGGCGCGCAGGTTGCGGACGTTGCGCTCGACCCGCTCGCAGAACATCCGCGCCACGTACTCGGCGGAGTCGGCGCAGTGCGAGGTGACGAGCACCCGGGGGTCGTCCCAGAGCGGATGCCCCTCGGGGAGCGGCTCGGGATCGGTCACGTCCAGGCCCGCGGCGGAGATCGTCCCGGCGCGGAGCGCGTCGACGAGCGCGCCGGTCCTGATGTGCCCGCCCCGGGCGACGTTGACGACGACGGCGTGCTCCGGCAGCAGCTTCAGCTCCGCGGAGTCGACGACGTGCCTGGTCTCCGGTGTCAGCGCCAGGGCCAGCACCAGCACGTCGGTCCCGGGCAGCACCTCGTGCAGGGCGGAGGGCGGCAGCGTCTCGTCGGCGCCCTCGACATCGTCGGGGCGGCGCCGGATCACCCTGATCCGGCAGCCGAACGGCCTCAGCAGCCGGATGAGCTCGGCGGCGATGCCCCCGCCGCCGAGGATCGTCACGCTCCGGCCGTGCAGCGACCTGGGGTCCACCGGATCCCAGCGAGGCGTGCGGGCCTGCCGGGAGACGTTGCGCAGGCAGGTGAGGATCAGCATCAGCGCGTGCTCGCCGACCTGCCCGGCGAACGATCCCTTGGCGCAGCTGAAGACCACCGGGAAGCCGAACACGCCGGACTCGACGAACCTCTCCACCCCGGCCCAGGGGAACTGCACCCACCCGATCCGGGGATTCTCCTCCAGGGTCGTCCGCAGCAGCCCGGCCTCGCCGGGGACGAGCCAGACCAGGCCGTCGGCCTCGGCCACAGGGGCGAGCACGCCGCCCCCGGAGGACACGGCCCGCTCCACCATGGACCTCAGGCCGGCCGCACCGGGGGAATTGGGGCGCTCGTACGCCGCCCACGCCTCCGGAGAAGGGAGAATCGCAATTCGGGCTTCCATAAACCACATTCTGTCGCCCCTTGCCCGTCGCCCGCCACGGGCCGCGCACGACCGGCCCCGTCACGCCCGCCCGCGTCCGAGAACGATTCAATGGCCGGAAGGGAACCTGTAGATCATCCGATCGGGATGCGCACGCCGTATTCGGTGTGCGCGTCCACCGGGAAACGCGTGAATGACACTGATCCGGCCTGTGTGAGCATTCCCGCAAGACGGTAGGAGTCGGAGGACGCTACATTTTCCTGGGGACCTGGGGCATTTCTGGAGGAGCGGATCGTTTTGAGCAGAGGAACGATCATAGGCGGGCGCTACGAGTTGGACCCCCTGTCCCGCCAGGCCGGTGGAATGGGGGAGGTCTGGTTCGGCTACGACAAACGGCTCGCCCGGCAGGTCGCCATCAAATTCATCAAAACCGACAGGTTTTCCGACGGCCGGCCCGACGAGGAACTCGCCCGGCGCTTCATCCGGGAGTCGCGGATCACCGCCCGGCTGGAACACCCCGGCGTTCCCATCGTCTACGACTGCGGGCCCCACGGCGACGACCTCTACATGGTCATGCAGCTCGTCAAGGGCTGCCCGGTCTCCGTGCTGATCGACGAGACCGAGATACCGATCGCCTGGGCCGTGGCGATCGCCGCCCAGGTCTGCTCCGTCCTGGGCGTCGCCCACGCCAACGGGCTGGTCCATCGCGATCTCAAGCCGAGCAACCTGATGCTCTGCCCCGACGGCACGGTCAAGGTCCTGGACTTCGGCATCGCCGCCGCGCTCGCCTCCGCCGACACCACGAGCCTCACCCGGACGGGCGAGGTGCTGGGCACGCCCGCCTACATGGCGCCGGAGCAGGCCATGAACGGGTCGGCGGACCCACGCAGCGACCTGTACTCCCTCGGCGTGATCCTGGACGAGATGCTCACCGGGAAGAACCAGTTCGCCGCGCCCACGGCACTGGCGGCGATGCGCAACCACACCGACACGCCACCCCGCCCGCTGCGCACCAGGCGCTACGACGCCCCCGAGGGCCTGGAGCGGCTCGTCCTGTGGATGCTCGCCAAGACGCCGGAGCGACGGCCCCGCGACGCCGGCGTCATCTGCGAGCGGCTGCTGGACTTCTGTCACGAGTTGCCGCCCTTCCCCGGCTACGTGAACCTGGACGCCCCTCACCCGATGCAGATGTACGCCACCGTCGTCGGGCGCATCATCTCCTCGGCCGAACGCAACCGGCGGGCGGCCCACCTCCGGAGGCCGATGAGGATCAAGAACATCGGCGGGCTGGCCCAGATCGAGCGCGCCGACCTGGAACGCGCCCGCAGGGACGCCGAGATCCTCAAGCGCCAGGGGCGTTTCAGCCAGGCGGCGGACCTGCTGGCGGAGGTGACGGGCCCGGCCGCGAGCTCCTTCGGGACGACCGCCTCCAGCGTGATCGAGCTGCGGATCGAGCTCGCCGAGCTCCTCTTCCTCGCCGGCGACCACCGCCGGGCGGCGCCGGAGTTCCACCGCCTGGCCGTCGACGTCGCCGCGGTCGAGGGCCCGGACAACAACCTCGCCCTGCGCTGCCGGTTGATGGAGGCGGGCTGTCACGCGGCCATCGGCGACAGGGACCTCGCCCTGGCCCAGCTCCAGCGGCTTCTGGCCGACGAGCGGCGGTTCGGCGCGAGCGAGGAGCGGCTCCTCGAACTACGCCACAAGATCGGCATGGTGGAGCTCGACGCGGGCAACCGGGTGCGGGCCAAACGGGTGCTGGGGGAGCTGCTGCCCGACCTCGAACGCAAGTACGGCCCCCAGCACGGCGACGTCGACAAGGTCAGGGAGATCCTGAGGGGACTCGCCGACCGGTGACGCGCGACGTGGCGGGACGGAGAGAAGGGCGGCCCGCCGCCGTGACCGGCGACGGGCCGCCCTCATACCGCGCTCGCGACCCCGGATACCGTGTTTGCGACCCCGGGTGCCGCACGTGCGACCCCCGATGCCGTGCTCGCTTCTTCGGGTGCCGCGCTCGCGACCCCGAGGACCGTCAGACGGGCAGCACCCGCAGGGCCGGGTAGCGGGACGAGTTCAGGTACAGCTTGTCGGTGCCGTGCTCCTTCTCCAGCTCCAGGACGAACCGGTAGCGGTAGAGCCCCGCCCGTGCCTCGCTCATCACCGCCCCGGCCCAGTAGTAGTAGACGGCGGTGTACTGGTCGCGCATCCGGTCGGGAGCGCCGTACACCTTGAGCTCGGTCATGATCCGGCGTTCGGCGACGTCGTCCTCGTCGCCCTTCTCGATGTCGAGGAAGACGATGTTGTTGATCTTCGGCATCGGGGGCCAGGTGCCGTCCGTACGGCGGTGCATGTCGATCGGGCGGATGATCCAGTTGATCACCTGGCCCTGCTTGCAGATGGTCTCCAGGTGGTCGCTGCCCTGCCCGATCCCGCCGACGCTGTTGTCCATCATGTAGAGGCAGCCGTCCAGGGACTTCGTCGCGGCGGCCCTCTCCATGTCGACGAGCGTCACCACGTTCAGCTGGACGGAGTTGAGCTGGCCGCGCTCGGTGAAGTCCGTGGCCGCGTACGCCTGGGTCATCGGGCTTCCTTTCCGTCGCCGGCGGGGCCGGCCAGGGCCGGGCGGGCTTTGGGGGTGAACGGCGTGGTGACGGTGCCCAGCAGGAACGAGAGCCGGTACGGGAGCGGTTCGGTGAGGTCCTGCTTGACCTCGGCGGTCCAGAACACGATGTCGGTGCCGGGATACACCTTCTGCGTGGGCTCGGCGACCTTGGGGTCGATCTCGATGTCGACGAGGGACACGTAGGTCTCGCACTCCAGCGGGATCACGTTCCACAGCAGGGTGTCGCCCTTGCGCACCCGGCTGTGCAGCTCGGGGGTGCCGAAACCGGTGGACCCGGAGGACCTGTTGGTGTCGTAGAGGTAGAGGTTCTCGTCCAGGTTCTCCGACGCCAGGGCGGCCACCGGGTCGACCACCGCGGTGATCGTCACGGGCCGGACGGGCTTGGCGGCCTGGGCGGGCTGGCGTTCGGGTTGTCTGTTCCTCGGGGGCATGCGGCTCCTCCGCTCGAAGATGTTCCGGCTCGGATCAGGGTCAGCCGGTGACCGGGACGGGCGGCAGGGGCAGGACGCCCACCCCGGCACCGGTGAACCCGTTGCGCTTCGGGTCCTTGATGACCTTGAGGTTGGACTCGCAGGTCAGGTCCACGGACTCCCAGACCAGCTCGTCGTTCCGCTCGACCAGCTCGTGCAGCTGGATGTGCATCGTGTACCGGTAGACCCCGGGCCGGCTCGTGTCCACGTTCGCGGCCCAGTACCAGCCGTCGTAGATCATGTCGGGCGACCCGTACTGGGCCGGGTACATGACCTTCTCGGTGACGGCCGGGCCGGTGATGTCGGTGATCACCGGAGCGGGGTAGTTGTACGCGTCGGAGCTGGTCGTGGTCCTGCCGGTGACGTCCAGCAGCTTGGCGTCGGTGAGGCCGCGTCCGCTCGCGGACTTGCGGGCGCGCTTGCCGACCCTGCGCTGCAGCCGCTTGACGTCGGCCTCCCCCACGCCGCCGTCGGCGTCGAGCTCGGACAGCTCCTTCAGAGTGCGCCGGTCGTCGGCGTGGCCCTGCTCGGCCAGGTAGTTGCGCGGCACGGTCGGGGGGATCGACCCCAGCGCCGCGGGCAGCCAGTTCAGCACCTGCTCGGTCGCCTGCGACCCGTCGAGGTAGTGGGTGCCGGGCACGATCGTCACCAGCTGCTCGCTGCCGACCCCGGTGGAGCCGAACAGCTTCATGTTGTCGAACCAGTAGGTGTTGCCGTCGAGCGATCGCGTCCGGAGCGCGTTCTCGACGTCGAAGAGCACGATGATCCCGTGTTGCTGGGCCATGGAACCGCCTTTCGGGGAACGGGGCTCACACGCACATCAGCGCGGGCGAGTCGATGTGCAGCACGCTGTTGGCGCCTTCGTGGAGCCTGAGGGAGAGCCGGTACCGGTACGGGACGCCGGGCGTCATGCCGTAGGGCACGATGCCCTCCCAGATCAGCAGGTCGTGGTTCTCGTATCCGTTGGAGGCCGTGGCGTCGACCCCCGTCCCGTGCGCGGCACCGGACACCGGGTGGGGGGTGGCGGCGGAGTGCCCCGCCTGGCGCGGCGCCGCCGCCCCGCCGGCCGGGGTCGCGGCGGCCGGGGCCGCGGCGTTCGCGGCGGACAGGAACTCGATGGACTGGATCTCGACCGGGGTCTGCACGTCTATGTGGATGGGCGTCCACTGGACGACCTGCCCCGGGGAGACCACCGTGACGAGATCGGGGGTCCCCTGGTGTTTGCTTCCCGCCGAGCTGTCGTCGACCAGCGAGATGTTGCCGTTGTGCAGCGTCCGGTCGGACAACGCCCCGACGGCGTCGACCATCACGACGATGCTGATCCTCTGTTTCATCGTTCCTCCCTTGTCGGATGTCGTTCGGTCATGCGGGCCACCGCGCTCAGCCCCGGTCCCTGACCAGCGGTGTCTTGCCGACGGCCGTCCGCTCGATCCGCGGCGAGGAGCGGGGGACGAACTCCAGCCGGAACCCGTACCCGGTCTGCTCGATGGCCGCCGCGTTGGCCTCCCGGTCGTTGAAGAGCGACAGGGAACTCGGCAGCGACCGGGTGAACAGCTGCCGCGTCCCGCTCGGGCCGAGGGCCTGCTCGACGGCCGCGGTCGTGCCCTCGGCGTCGTCCACCGCCGCCAGCAGGGTGAGGCTCCGCTCCTCGCGGTGGTTGTGGAACTGGACCTCGTGCGCGATCAGGTCCAGGTCGACGCCGGTCGACGAGCGCAGCCGCCCGCGCAGGGCCGCGTACGCCAGCGTCGCCGAGTACTGGCTGTCGTTGAGGTGCAGCACGTCGGCGGTGCGCCCGGCGAACTCGAACCGCTCGGTGCGCGGCCCGGGGCCGTCCAGGGCGGGGCGGCGGATCATCCGGTCGCCGAGCTTGAGCCGCAGCAGTGGCGTCTCGTCGGCGTGCAGCCGGGTGACGACCAGCTCGCCCTCCTCGCCCTCGGCGACGGCGCGGCCGTGCTCGTCGACGATCTCCACCAGGTGCAGCCCCGGCACGGCCGACAGCGCCGGCGAGGCGTGGTCGAGCTGGAGCCCGACGCACTCGGCCTGGGTCGCGGCGAAGTAGCTGAGGATCGACACGTTGGGGAAGAACGCCTGCAGCTCGTCGCGCTTGCGCTGCGGCAGGGAGCCGCTGCCGTACATGGCGACCCGGAAGCTCGCCCTGGCGTGCGGCGTCAGGGCCGCGCCCAGCTCGGGCAGCAACGCGATGCCGGCGGTGATGCCCATCAGCGCCTTGTGGCCGGGGTAGGAGAACATGTGCTCCAGCACCGGCGCGCTCACCGGCCCCGCGCCGATGTAGTTGACCCCCGGGACGTGGGACAGCACGCCGCCGACCATGGTCCCGCTGCTCCACATCTGGTAGTCGGCCAGGGTGGTGAACAGCCAGCGCGGCGCCGGGCCGCGCAGGTAGCGGCCGAGCTGGTAGGCGCCCATGAACGCCCCGGAGATGCGGTACGTGTCGCGCAGCTCCCGCAGGGAGTAGACGATCTCCAGGGGCATGCCGTCGCCGGTGCCGCCGCTGGCCACCACCTCGAACCCGCCGCGCTCCAGCGGCACGACCATCCCGGCCCGCGCGCCCATGAACATGTCCCGCTGCACGATCTTGTCCGACAGGGGGATCCGCTCCCACTCGGACATGTCGGCGGGGACGTCGCGGACCCCGAAGTGGTGCAGCCGCTCGCGCCACAGCGGGTTGAGCAGGGCGATGCCGACGAGCTGGCGGAGCCGCCGGAACACCAGCGCGTTCTGCAGGTCGAGCGGGGACTCGCAGTAGGGGACCCCGGTGAGGCGCCCGCACTCCTCCAGCCTCCCCGCGAACGACGGCAGCCGGACGACGTCGTCCACCGAGCGGGGCCGCAGCTCCTCCTCGGGGATCAGCCGTTCCGCCAGCTCCGCCGAGGCGGCGATGTCCAGGCCCGTCATGGTCATGAATGACTCCCGTTCCGCTGGTCGTTCCGGGTCGCGGCGCCCGCGCGCAGCACCCGTTGCCCGATGTCCCTGATCTCGTCGATGAGCATGGCCAGGTGGTCGGCGTCGATCAGGTGGTTCATGACCACCACGCGCAGCGCCGCCGTCCCGTCGAGGTCGACCTTGGAGATGAAGAAGCGCCCGCCGCCCCGGATCCGGTTGCGGATCTCCAGTTGCAGCCGGTGCGCGCTCCCCGGCTCCAGGCCCTCCGGCACGTACCGGAAGCACACGATGTTGGACTCCGGCTCGTGCGCCACGGCGAAGTCCGGCTCGGCGGCGAGCATCCGGTACGCCTGCCGGGCGGTCGCGCACAACCGGTCGATCTTCTGTGCGAACAGCGCCGGGCCGTAGACCGACCAGACCGTCCACAGCGGCATGATCATCGGACGCTTCGTGCACTCCAGGTTCTTGGCCGCGCTGTCGTAGGCGCTGTAGACGTCCGGTTCCTCGTCGAAGACGTAGCTGGCGCGCTGGCGGAACGCGTCGCGCGCCGCCGAGCCGTCGCGGTAGAACAGCAGCGTGCACGGCGCCGGCATGAACAGCATCTTGTGCGCGTCCCAGGTCAGCGAGTCGGCCCGCTCGATGCCGCGCAGCCTGTCCCGGTGCAGGTCCGACAGCAGCAGGCTCGCCCCGTGCGCCCCGTCCACGTGCAGCCAGAGCCCGTAGCGGTCCGCCACGGCCGCGAGCTCCTCCAGCGGGTCGAAGGCGCCCGTCGACGTGGTGCCGGCCGAGGCCACCAGGCAGAACGGCCGCAGGCCGCGCCGGAGCGCCTCGGCCAGCGCCGGGCCGGCCAGGTCGGGGCGGATCCGCCCGGCCCGGTCGACCGGCAGCCGGATGATCTGCCGTTCCCCGATGCCGAGCACCCCGGCGGCCCGCGTCACGCTGTAGTGGGCCTCCTCGCTGACCGCGATGGCCGGGGGGCCCGGCATGCCGCCGGTGCCGCGCGTCCAGATCTGCGGGAAGGCGCGGTTGCGGGCGGCCAGCAACGCGGTCAGGTTGGCCAGGGAGCCCCCCGACGTCGTCACCATGGCGAACCGGTCGCGGTCCCAGCCGATGAAGCGGTTGAGCTCCTCTGCCATGAGCCGTTCGGCGACGCTGGGGAGCTGCCCGGCCTCGTAGAAGGAGGAGGGCTGGTTGACCACCGAGCCGACCAGGTCGATGAGGCCGGCCAGCGGCACCACCCCGGAGAACTGCCGCCCCATGTAACCGGGCGAGTAGACCGGGATGCCGGTCTCGGTGTAGAGGTCGACGATCCGGCTCACCCGGTCGGCGTCGAAGTCGGCTATGCGCTGCCGTTCCGGGGTCATCAGCTCCCGCGCGGCCTTCAGCAGCACCGCGGGGTCGAGCAGGTCGAGCCCCCGGACCGATCGGTCGGCGAGGTAGGTCGTCAGGCGGCCGACGATGTCCACGGCGCCGTCACGGAAACGGTCGGGGTCGAAGGCGGCGGCGAGGTCCGGCGTGGGTGATCGGGACCCTTCGCCTGTCGCCGGTTCTGGAAGGGGACTGTGGACATCGGAAAGCGAACTCGTCACGGAGCAGACTCCAAACGATCCGGCGTCGGGAACGCCCATATGGCCACGCCTGGACAGGAGCTCGGGAATGGTGGACCGAACTCCCGGGCGATCACATCAAGGCTCGGGGGGATGAATGCGGTAACGCGGTGATGCGGCGATTCGGTGGCGCGGTGATGCGTCGAACGCGAACGAGGCTCTCCGCCTCCCGGGGGACACGAGAGGTGTTTCCAGTCGTAGCTGAAGCGCTTCGATCCCTGGAACGTTCCAAAAAATATAAAAAGGAGGTCGATGGGTGTGGTGGAAGAGTGCCGGAGGGGACCGCCGGCACCTGCTCACATCCTGCTCGCGCGGCCCGGATCGGTCCGGTGTGATTCCTCCGGAAATCGGGGTCCGGAGGAGAACCGTCGTGATCCGATCGCGATTAATCAGGTCTGATTTCGTCCGCCGTATACCTTGGCGTGCGTGTCACGTGAGTGAGCTAACCATTGATGACGGGATAGGCGCAAGGGTTCCCGTGCAGGTGAAGTGGCAGATTCCGGCCACGGTCGGCGGTGCGCCGGGATTGCGTACGGGGAGACGTGACGGATCCCGGCCGATTCGTGCTCGCGGGTTTTCTCGTCGGCGCGCATCGCTCTGGAATCCACCGCCGTCGTTCCGGTCGGCGACCGTGTCAAATACTGGTGCAGTGGATACTGTCATATCGTATAAAATACGACATAGATATTAAAAGATTGATGTGTCGGTTATGCGATTAGTCTCGGCTGTCGGGCGGGATCCGGTGGACTTCGCCCACGCCGGTCCTCCGCCGTCCGTCGTGGACGGCTCCACCGCCCGCCCGGCCCCGCTGGGCGGGCACCTTCACATCCGCCGGCCGGGCTCGGCGGATCCACCGGCGTCTCCACCGATGGATCCGCTCCGCCGGCGAAGACGCCGGCTCCTCGAACCAGGCGCGGTCACGCGCCTGGATCCGCCCGTCGAATCCGGAGGGCGCGACCGGAGGGCATCGGCCCGATCCGGGACACGTGACATCGGAACGCCTAGCGGGACTCGCCGGTCATGGCGCGCTCGGCCGATCCGGACGCCGCCCGCCCCGCCCCCTTGAAGGCCTTCCTGCGGTGGCGCACGGTGAGAATCCAGATGGCGGCGGTCACCAGACCCATGAGGGCCGCGAAGACGAGAGCCCTCGACCAGTCGATGGCGAAGCCCCGCGTGGAGTCGTGGGTTTCGATCCACGTGCTGATGAGGTTCACCAGGAAACCCGCGACCGCGCCCACCGCGAGACCGATGAGGCCCACCCGCCACAAAGGCGTTGCGCGCCATCTCCCGTCGGGATCGAAAGGACCCCGCCACCAGAAACTGGTTCGACGATCCTGCATGTCGATGCCCCCTTTTCTGTTCCCTGAAGAATTCAGGCCCCGTTCGGTCGTGCCATTCGTGCCACACATCTACCGTGCGAGGAAGGCCGTAAACGTTCCGAACCGGGGCGCATCCGATCGCGCCCGTTGAGCAGGGCCGTTCATGCGAGGCCGACTTCGGCGGGCCGGAGATCGCCTCGGTGGTGGTTTCGTCGGCGGGGAAGGGGGTTCCGGCGCCGGTGACGGCGGTGGGCGAACGGGTGGCCCGGCGGCGGCGATGGCGGACACCGGACGGGGCCGGCCATTGCGGGGAATGCGGAACTGCCCGCCCGGACCCGCTCTCCCGCGCGATCCTTACCGCGCCCGGGATGCCTGGGCGCGGATTCCGGTCGGCGACGAAGCCCCGCGCCCCAGAATCAAAAGTGCCGATCCGGGCGGAAACGTGACGGCAGACGGTGCGGTAAAGGAGACCGGGCAACCGGGGCAAGGACCGAGGGCAACAGCGGCTCGAAACCTTTGATGCCTGGGCCGGCATCGGCACCTCTTGTGACCGGCGCTTCTTTACATGTAAATCGCGCATTGTGTTCCATGACGAGTCGTGACGTGATTCGCCAGGCCGGAAAAGCTCCACCCGTCCACGGTTATTGACACGTCAAACTTCTCTTGTGATGATCTCATGGACCCCGGATCCAGGAGAGCGAGAATAACCTTGCATCTGCCCCGCAGCCGGAAACCGTTACTCCTCTGTTCGATCACGTCCCTTCTGCTGTTGCTGCTCACCATCCTCACGACCTCGCCGGTCGGCGCCGCGGAGGCCATGGGTCCGGCTCCTACTCCCTCGCCAAAGAAAAACGCTCCTGAAAAGCCGGGAGTTCCGGACCACGTGTCGCCCGAAGATCAAAGAACGATCACCCGTCAATGGCCGTTGATTCAAGCTGCCGGGAGGATTCGATCCCTGGTCGAGACCGGTGACGACTCCGGATACGCCGGAATCGAACTGATCGATGATCGGGTCGTCGTATGGTGGAAGGGATCGCCCTCCCCGAGTATTTTCGCGCCATGGCCGCTGCCGCTCCGGTGGCCCCCGTCGAGCTCAGACAGGCCGATCACTCCGAGAAGGAACTGAAAGTCGCGGCGAAGAAGCTGACGGCTTCGGCGGGTGTCACCGCGGACGGACCGGTCCATGCCGTTAAAATGCCATTCGACGGCAGTGGCCTGGTCGCTGCGGTGGATCCTGAAGAATCGTCCAGGGCGAGTGCTCGATCGCTCGTTCCTGAGGACATCGGTGTTCCCGTGGATGTCGTCTCCGCTCCGCGTACGAAGTTGTCGAGCCGATGTGACGACTCTCCTCCCTGGTATGGCGGTGTGGCGATTCGCAATACCAAGTTCCATACCCTGCAGTGCGGAAGCACCGGTGGCGCCTATAATTGCACCGCCGGATTCTCCGTTCGACACGGCAACGTCACCTACATGCTCACCGCCGGGCACTGCGGCGCGAACGGTGATATCTTCACGGACTCGATGGGCCAAACAATCGGCACCGGATATCTGGAGCACACCGCGCACGATCTCATGCTGATATATGCTCCGGGCGGCGTCGAGGGCGCCGCGCTCATGGACGCCCTTCACGTACTGTCGGCCAACGTGCTTGCGACTGCGAGGTTTCACGACTCCGGTGAGAAACAACCAGAATATTCGTGCACTACTCGCCCTGGTTCTCATTGCGGGCCTCACCGCGTGCGGAGGGGAGGGGAGGAGAACGACGGGACCCGCCGTGGGCATCCCGGATTACTATGTCGTCCATGCCGCGGGCATCCCGTCGATACTCAAGGTCGATGCACGTACCGGCAGTAAGATCACTTTCATTGACCAAGCCGAAGTGTACGGCAATATCGAGAAAGTTGCCGCGGGCGAGGACGACACCTTCTACCTGGCCGTGCGCCCGGACGACTCCACCGCTTGCGCTTCTGTAATATATCGAACCCGCATGGGCGTCGGAGATTCGCCGAAGGTGGATGTGCGGCGGATGGTTCGGTTGAGGGCCGGTGGACATGTCGGCGCGCTCGCTGTGACGCGCGACGGAAGCAGGCTGGCTTACGTCGATGACGGTTGCGGCTCGGGAACGCCGCAAACGCTCACCGTTCACGACGTGAAGACGAACATGAGTGAATCGTGGAGCATCACGACGGCCGGTAAGAACCTGTCGGCCAAGCATCTGGCATGGGCGGGTCAGGACAGAATCGCGCTGTCGGTCATCGAGCCGTGCACGGCGGATCCGGGAGAGTTCTGCCTGCCGGACACGGTCGTTCGAATGCTGGACACCCGAGATCCCGGTCGTGACCTTGCTCGTGCTTCCGAACTGCGTCGCTGGAGGGAGGCGGGAAGCGACCTGCCCATCGCGTTCAGCGCCGATGCGTCGTCACTCTTCACCCCCTCGGACGACAAGGAAGGAATCGAGGAGACATCAATCGCCGACGGAAATGTTCTGGGAGAATTCGACCTGTCCGGCGAAGGAGGCAGGATAGTCGATCTGGCCATGGACGCCGCTGGACAGCACCTCCTCGTCGAATCGACGACGTCGCTCGATCACCTGGATGTTCGCCTGGGCCGGAGTGCCACCCTCCCCTGGCCATTGGATGTCAGACGTCCATTCGATGTGGCATGGTGAAGAGCCGTCCCGATGATTCGCCGAAGAATCGAAGCGCGGGTTGTCCCGGCGAGCAGGACCACGGGGCTCGTCGGGCTTTCAGGAGTGCGCCCGCCCCCCGCACCCGATGGAGTTCCTCGGTCGTATGACCCGTCACGATCTTCGATGATCCCGATGCCGGAGGGCGGCCCGGGGGGCCGCCCCGTCGCGGGCACCCGCTCACGGCCGGTCGCGGGGCACCCTTCCGGCGGACAGGCCGTCGGTCAGCCCGTCGACCAGCTCCACGCCGATCGCCCCGGCCTCGCGCAGCGACCGCTCGAAGGTCGCGAGCCGCCGGAAGGCCTCGCCGTGGCGGCGCTGCTCGTCGAGGGGGAGCCGCAGCACCTGCAGCCTGCGGACGTCGATGCGCGAGGAGGTCGAGGCGTGGGTCCCCGCCTGCCTCGCGTTGGCCGGGGCCCGCAGGCAACCGGCCAGGAACCACGGGTCGAGCAGGGTGGCATCCACCCGCAGGGCGAACAGCTGCGGTCCCAGCACCGTGGGGGGACCGGTGCCGACCCAGGCGCCGAAGGCCCGGTGGGCCCCGACGACGACCACCTCACCGGGAACGGTCACCGTGAGGGTGCCCGCCGCCTCTCCCGCCGACGCCTCGCCCGCGGGGAGCCAGCCGGACGGCACGCCCCCGGACGGCACGTCGCCGACGGTCAGCACGGGTACGGCGTCGTCGGGGGCGTCACCGGAGCGCACCGCGCCGTCCGCCGGTTGCTGACCGGCCCGCATCGTCACCGCGCCCGCCCGGAGCAGGTCGCCCACGGTCACCGAGCCCTGGCCCGCGGGCTCCTCCTCGCCCGGTTCGAGCGCGGACAGGGTCGCGGTCAGATCCCGCAGCTCGTCGAGCAGGGCGCCGAACCGGTCCCACGAGCGGCGCAGACCCTGGCTCGCGGAGGCGCCCTTCCTCGGGACGTGACGTGCGGGGGTGAGGTCCACCTCGTCGTCCAGCAGGTCGATCACCGGGAGCACGGCGTGGTCGGCGGGCCTGTCCCTGCCCGCGTGGATCGCGTCGGCCGCGTCGGTCGCGTCGGTCGCGTCGTCCGTATCGTCGGGGTCGCTTTCGGCTCCGGCCCTGACGGCCGACACCACGCGCCGGTGCAGGAGGGGCCAGTCGATCGCCGTCCTGCCCGTCCTGTGTGCTCCTCCCGGAGGCTCGGCCTGGACGTCGGCCGCGTCGACCAGGAGAACCCCGGCCCCCACGTCCGTTCCGCCAGCGGCCGGTGTCCGCAGGACCCACAGGTGCAGCGCGACGCTGTGCGGGGGAGCGGACCCCGGTGGCAGGGCGACCACCGCGCGCAGCACGCCGCTCCGGAGCAGCCCGGCCCGGATCCGGCGCCCCGCCCTGCGGGAGGCGACCCCGGGGGGCATCAGCAGTACGGCCGTCCCGCCGGGCGCCAGGCGGCTCAGCGCATGCTGCGTCCAGGCGAGCTCCGGTTCGGTACGGGGAGGCAGCCCGTACGTCCAGCGGACGTCGGTGGCGAGCTCCTCGTATCCCCAGTCGCGCTCGTTGAACGGCGGGTTGCACAGCACCACGTCGGCGCGGACGTCGGGATGGGGATCGGCGCGCAGCGTGTTCCCGGCCCGGACGTTCACCTCCCACGCGGTTCCGGGACCCGGCCGTTGCCGGGCGATCAGCAGGCGTACGGCGGCCAGCGCGGCCTGGGTCGGGTCGGCGTCCTGGCCGAGCAGCCGTAGCGGCGGGGCCGAGGCGCGCGTCCGCGCGGTGCTCTCGGCCGTGTTCTCCGCTGTGTTCTCCGCCGGGCTTTCCGCCGCGTCCCGCGCGGTGTCCTCCACGGCGTCCACGGCGTCTTCCGGGGTGCTCGCCCACTGCCGGGCTGCGGCGAGCAGCAGGCCGCCCGTGCCGCACGCGGGGTCGAGCACCGTGCGGGCGTCCGGGGCGTCGTCCTCGCGTGACAGCTCGGCGATCTCGGCCATCAGGGCCGCCAGCGGGGCCGGAGTGACGCCGATCTGCCGGACGTGCGTGTCGAGCCAGCGTCCGAGCAGGAAGTCGAAGGTGTCCCGTGCCCCGTGCTTCCCGGCCAGGCCGACCGCGCGTTCCACCAGGGAACGCTGGGCGTCGGAGAGACCGGTACCGTCCGGAAGTCCCTCGGCCTCCTCGGCGCTCGGCGGATCCACCGGGTGTTCCGCGTCCTGCGCATGTCCCGTCTCGCCCCGGAGGAGTCGGGCGCCGGTCACGGCGATCGCCGCTCCCATCGCGTCGCGGTCCCCGAGCGCCTCGAACTCCGGCCACAATCGTTCCCGGCTGCCCACCTCGTCGAGCTTCCCCGTGCGCCGCAGCCACTGCTCCACCTGCGACAGCGCGAACTGCGGGCTGGTGTCCGTACCGCCGACGGGTGCGGGAAAGCTGTCGTGGCGGCGGCGCCAGTTGCTGACGGCCGCGCGCCCGACACCGGCGATCCTGGCTATCTCCGCCAGGGTGACGGACACGGTCGGGTCGGCAGAAGGAGGCATCGTGTCTCCGGACAGGGGTCAGGACGGTGACGACCCCGCCGCGGGAAACCGCGGCCACGACGTACGCCCGGCCGGGCGGGTGTCGCGGCCTTCCGTGGGAGGTCTCTGGCAGCCTATCCGTTGACTCAGTTCACCGGAGAGGCGACCCAGCCGTGGAAGGACGGCCGAGGGCGACGCCGAGGCCGTCCCCGGCCCAGCCCGCGCCGTCCCGCCAGATCGTCGCGATGTCGAACGCCGTGGCAGGCATCGCCGCGGCCCAGGCGGGCTCGGGGGCCTGGGGGAGCACCAGGAACAGGTGATCCGCGCGATTCCCGGTGACGTGCTCGACCTCCATGATCCGGAGTACGGCCTCGCGCATGCGCTCGTAGGTGTGCCCGCCCTCTCCCAGCACCTCGTACAGGACCGAACCCTCCGGCCCCTCGCAGGTGATGTCGGCGAAGGGGGACTGCGCGGGGGCGAGCCGTGCTCCGTGCAGCTCGGCGATGAGCGTGTGGCGCAGCTGCTCGTGGACGTGGCACCGCCTGTCGGCGCGGACGCGCTCCTCCAGCGAGGAGACGAAGTCCTGGAAGCCGTCGCCCTCGACCGGCGCGTCGTCGTCCACGTTCGTGACCTCCTCGGACAACGGGGCGGGCATGCCGGATGTGCCTGACGGGCCGGACGGGCCGGCGGCGAGAGGCTCCTCCGGCACGGTGAGCGTCGGCGTGGGGTGTTCCGCCGCGACCTCGAAGGCCGTGACCTCCGGGATCGCGGTCTCCAGGACCGTGACGTCCGGGATCGTGGTCTCCGGGATCGTGATCTCGGAGGGCGTGACGTCCGGAACCGTGACGCTCGGGACCACGACCTCGGAGGCCGCGACCTGCGGGATCGTGGTCTCCGGGATCGTGACCTCGGAGGGCGTGACGTCCGAGGCTGTGACGCTCGGAACCGCGACCTCCGGGACCACGACCTCGGAGGTCGCGACGCTCGTGACCGTGACCTCCGGCACCGTGCCGGACGTTCCGTTCGCTGTGCTTCGCACCTCGACGGCCGGTTCGACCGGCAGCGGCTCGACGTGTTCGACCGGCAGCGGTTCGGCCGGGCCGCCCAGTACGGCCGGGAGCGGTGCCGCGTGCACCACGCTGAGCGACTGGGTGCACCGGGTGATCGCCACATACAGCCGTCGCGGCCCGGCGGGCCCCTGGGCGGCGACGGCGGCCGGTTCGACCACCACGACGTGGTCGAACTCCAGGCCCCTGGCCAGGGTCGCGGGCAGCACGCTCACCGGCGGGACGTCGTCCGCCGGGACGGCCCCCTGCACCTCCGCGACCCTCCGCTCCAGTTCCCCCAGCAGCGCGGTGTCGTCGGGGACGATCACCGCGACCGACCGCGACCGCTCCAGGCCGGCGGTGGCGAGGTCGAGGGCCCGCGCAACGGCCTCGTCCACCAGCCGGCCCTGCTCAACCCGCGTGATCCTCAGCGAGGTCTCGTCGATCCCGCGTACCGACCGGGGAACCGCGGTCGACAGGGAGACGGATCTGGCCAGCGGTTCCGCGAAGCGCATGACCTCGTCGGGCACCCGGTACCCCCTGGTGAGCTCGGCCAGGTGCCAGCCGTCGTGCCCGCTCAGGATCCCGGCGAGCCGCTCCCACACGTCGTACTGCCGGGCCCCGGTGGTCTGGGCGAGGTCGCCGAGCACGGTCATGGAGCCGCCGGGGCAGCGGCGCGCGATGGAACGCGCCTGCATGGGCGTGAGATCCTGGGCCTCGTCCACCACGATGTGGCGGTAGCGGCGAGGTTCGTCCCCCGACAGCAGGTGGCGCAGCTCCTCCAGGCAGACCAGGTCGTCGAGCGTCCAGGGCTCCTCGGAGGCGCGGGCCACGCGGGGCCGCGTGACGGCCTCCCGCTCCTCGGCGGTCAGCAGGCCCGAGGCCGCGGCCCTGAGCACCTCCGCGTCGTTCAGCGTCCTGCGCAGCAGGGTCTCGGCGTTCGGCGCCGGCCAGATGGCGTTGATCAGGGAGGCCACCCGGCCGTGCCTCTCGATGCCGGAGCGCAGGGTGCCGTCCGGGCGCTGGCCGGGCGAGGCCTTGGCGTACCTGGTCAGCAGGCGGTCGACGAACGTGTCGACGAACTTGCGGCGCCGTACCAGGTAGGGGCCGCTGGAGTCGCGCGCGCCGACGGCGAGCGCCTCGATCTCCGCGGCGGGAAGCGTCAGGGCGGCGCCCCTGTACGGGGTGCTGAAGACGTCGTCGCCGATGTGGGAGGCCGGTGCCTCGGGGCGGATGCCGCTCTCGACGACGCGGCGCAGCACCTCGGCCATCCGCTCGTCCGACTTGACCAGGTGCGCCTGCGGGGTGTCCTCGCCGCGGACCTCGCCGTCCCACAGCCGCGACACCTCCACGGTCGCCACGCCCCGGCTGCCCAGCCTCGGCAGGACCTGGCCGACGTAGCGCAGGAACCCCCGGTGCGGCCCGATGACGAGGACGTCGTCGGGGGTGAGCCCCCGGTTCGTCGGGTCCAGCAGCCAGACGACGCGGTGCAGGCCGACCGCGGTCTTACCGGTGCCAGGGCCGCCCTGGACGACCAGCACCCCGGGCCGCCCGTCGGAGACCAGGTCCAGCTGGTCGCGCTGGATGGTCTCCACGATGTCGCGCATGATCCCGTCGCGTCCCCGGTCGAGGTCGGCGAGGAGGAAGGCGTCGGCGTCCTGGCCGGGCGCCTCGACGGCCTGAGGCTCCTGCTGAACCTGAGGGGTGAGAAGGTCGGAGGCGTCCGCGAGCGGTGCCCGGGTCCTGCGGGTCGCGACCCGGGGCCGGATGTCGTCGAGGTAGTCGGTCACCGTACGCCCGTGCATGCGCAGCCTGCGGCGAAGCCGGATCTCACCGGGACGGGAGGCGCGGGCCTTCATCCACCGGACCGCCTGCTCGGAGGTCCAGCTGATCACGGCCAGGTCGCCCTCGGCGTCGCGGACCGAACGCCGCCCGATACGCCACGTCTCCCGCCCGTCGGGGTCGTCGGCGACGTCGACGCGCAGGAACACCAGCGGCTGCCCGCCGAGGTCGTCGGACTCCCCGAACTCCGGGGGAAGGTCGGGGACGAAGGGGAGACCGCGCTCGGGATCCTCCAGGGTGCGCGCGGCCCTGACCCGCCCGGCGTCCTGCCGCCGCCACTCCAGGCAGTCGTACGCGTGGTCGACGGCGCGCTGTTCCTCGGCGATCGTCGCGGTCCGGTCGTTCGCGACGGCGACGGCGAGCTCACCGCCGGCCGCCAGGGCGGCGTGCCCGACGGTGGCCGCCAGCGCGGCGGGGTTGCCGCCGATCGGCGCGGGAACGCGGTCGGCCCGGTTGCCGCCGGCCGCTCCCGTACCGCGATCGGCCCGGCCGTCGCCACCCGCCCCGGCGGCGCGGTCGGCACGGTCGGCACGGTCACCGTGGCCGCCGCTCGCCGAGGCGGCGCGGTCGGTGAGGTCGGCCAGGTCGGCACTGCCCATGTTTCCTCCGAGATCGGTGCCCACCGGCACCACCGGCCGGGGGTTTCTTCGGTGGTACGCGCGGCTCACGTCGGATCGGAGCCAAAGGACTCCGTTCGGTAACCCGATCGGACGTGTGCCGCGTCACACTCATGGAACGTAGACCATTTCTTTGAAAATGTGAACTAAGCGCACACTATTTCTTTGCGTGGATGTGAAGCCGGAGAAGGGTGGGATCGTGTACGTCGTCGACGCCGTCTGTGTGCGGGTGGGAAACGTCCGGCCGCCTGCTCGACGTCCCGACCGTCACCCGCGAGACCACGACCGGCCGGGTGGTGTGGTGGTCTCGTGACGGCTCTGCCTCGCCCGGCCGGTCAGGCTCCTGACCGTGGGGCGGAGCCGAGGCGGGTCAGCTCCTCTCGTGAGAGCCGCAACGCACCGGCGGCGACGTTGTCGGCCAGGTGATCCGGGTCGCCGGTGCCGGGGATGGCCAGCACGTTCGGTCCCTGCTGCAGCGTCCAGGCCAGCCGGACCTGCGCGGCCGTCGCCCGGTGCGCGCGGGCGACGGCCACGACCTCCTCGCTGTCGGCGCCGCTCGTGCCCGCCTCCCGTCCGACGCCGGCGATCGCGAAGAACGGGACGAACGCGATGTCCTGTTCCGCGCAGGTACGCGGCAGGACGAGGTCATCGGGCCGAAGGCCGAGGCCGTAGGGGTTCTGCACGCACACCACCGGGGCGATGGAGCGGGCCTCGGCCAGGTGCGCGGGTGTGGCGTTGGACAGGCCCAGGTGGCGGACGAGCCCGGCTTCGCGCAGCTCGGCCAGCGCGCCGAAGTGCTCGGCGATCGAGCCGGTCACGCGACCGGAGGGAATGCGCAGGTTCACCACGTCGAGGTGGTCGCGGCCGAGCTGGCGCAGGTTCTCCTCGACCTGTCCGCGCAGTTGCTCCGGGGTGGCCCACCACCACTTTCCCGAGGGGTCCCGCCCCGGCCAGACCTTGGTGGCGATGACCAGGTCGTCGGGGTAGGGAGCCAGCGCCCGGTTGATCAGTTCGTTGGCCGAGCGCAGCGAGGAGAAGTAGAACGCGGCCGTGTCGATGTGGTTGACGCCCAGTTCGACCGCGCGGCGCAGCACGGCGATCGCCCGGCCGCGATCGCTCGGGGTGCCGTCGCCGAACGCCTCGCCGTTCTGGGGCAGGCGCATCGCGCCGAATCCGATCCGGTTGACCGTCAGGTCGCCGAGCTTCCAGGTACCCGCGGCCGCCGCGGTGATCGTCTCCGAGGTCATCGTCGAAGTCTGCCACCCCATCGACGGCTACGACTTCGTGGGCGGTGACGCCTCGGGAAACGTCGGGGGCGCGGGCAGCCGGTCCGGGCGGTGGGAGGCAAGGGGCTTCGGGCCGATCACGAATACGGACCGGAGCGGACGACGCGTGCCCTCTCCCCATCTGTTCGGACGTGAAGCATTCGGTCCTGGCCTGGATCGGTCATCCCCCGGCCAGGATCGGCAGGCGAGAGCTCACGCGCCTGAATACTCCGAGCACACCGAGACTGTCGCGTCGCTGGGGGGGCGTGAAGTTCTCCGGCGGACACATCGTGATCGTGGCGAACGGCGCTGGTAGGCCACCGCCATGGCGCGTGGACAGCTCACCGATCCATGGCCCGGCGCGAGGCCGGCGGCGATACGCGCCCGCGCTGTCTCACGGCCGGTCCTGGAGGAAGTCCCGCAGGTGGGCGGTGAGGACGGCGGGCTGGTCCTCGGGGATGAGGGTGTAGCTGTCGGCGATCTCGACGAGCCTGGCCTGCGGCATCAGCTCGGCCAGGCGGTGGGCGTGGGAGAGGGGCATCACGCGGTCCTCGGCGGCCCAGGCGACGAGGACGGGGCGGTCGAAGGTGCGGAGCGCCTCGGACCAGGCGAGCAACTCGGCCTTCGGCGGGATGCTGAGGACGTACGTGCGCAGGTCCCGGCGCACTCCGGCGGAGTCGAGCACGGGACGGAACCAGGCGTCCATGATCTCGGGCGGCACCGGCCGCTTGGTCATCCAGCCCCAGGTCATCGGGAGCCGGCGCACGGGCCTCAGGCGGAGCAGGGTGAAGGCCAGGGCCAGGCCGCCGGGCAGCCTGGCGGACGTGACCAGGTTGCGGCCGGGCAGGCCGGGCGGGTAGTTGTCGAAGGCCTCGCAGGAGGTGAGGACGAGCCGGCCGATGCGGGACGCGCGGCCGTCGGCCACGAGGCTCTGGGCGCCGCCCCAGTCGTTGAGCACCAGCGTGACATCGCTCAGGCCGAGCCGCTGGAGGAACTCGTCCACCAGCCGGGCCACACCGAGGATCGACAGGTCGGCGTCCGGGCGCATCGGACGCCGGTGCCCGCCGAGCGGGAGGACGGGGACGACGCAGCGGTAGTCGTCCCGGAGCCCGGCGACGACGTGACGCCAGAGCGAACCGTCCATCGCGACGCCGTGCAGCAGGACGACCACCGGGCCGTCACCGCCGGTGTCCTGGTAGTCGATGGTTCCCGCCGAGAGTTCCACCTCGGGCATGAAGACCCCCTCGCGCTCGTGACGGCGGACGCCGGGGCTCGCCGCCGTCACGGCCTCCTACGGACTGCCCTCTCCCCGGACTTTTCAGTGCATGACGCTCGAAAAGACCCTCTCATGTGGGGTGGACGCTGGTGGCGTCGGCATGGGTGGCCGGTACCCTGCTGCCGTCGGCACTGGTCCACCGGTTCGGCAGGATCTGGCCACGCTGGGTGCTGCCGTCGGCGGGACGCGACGTGCCGCGGTGGCTCGTACTCGGCCCCGCCCTGTTCGTCGGTGCGAGCCTGGTCGGTTACTTCGGCGTGGCCGGGATGGCGGCATGGGTCCTCGGCAGGGGCAACCTGGCCCGGGCCCCGGTCTGGAAGCTGTCGATGGAGATGGTCGGCTACACCGCGTGGGGCCTGGGGCTGCTCGCCGCCGCCATGTCCTACCACGGCCTGACCAGGACGCACTGTCCTTCTTGGCTCACCGTCCCTTCTCTCGCCGTCTCACGCGTCCCGCGAACGTCGTCCTGATCGGATCGGCGATCGACCGCCGGACAGGACGCGGTCCAAGGGGTGGCGTGAGCCCGGCTCATCGCGCGAGTCCGTGGAGCAGGGCGGCCCACAGGGCGTCGGCCTCTGCGACGGGGTAGCGGTTGCTCTCGTGGATCGACGGGTTGTTTTGCGCGCGGGTGGTGCGGCGGATGAACCTCCGTCCGCCCGCCTGGCACAGCTCGTAGAAGACCGGGTCGCAGTCGCAGGTCCATCGCACGATCCGGACCTGCTCGTCTCCGCGTACGGGGTGCCAGGTCAGCGGCTCGTGGTGGGATCGCACGGGAAGGACGTGCGGGGCGAGGCAGCGGGGTGGGCATTCCCAGCGGATCACAGAGTCAGCCTTCGCCCAGCTGGAACCAGACGACGCGTCCGGTGAGGATCTCGTACCAGCCCCAGGCCGACGACAGCTCCCGTACCAGCCAGAGGCCACGTCCTCCGCCGCTGTCGGCGGTGACGTCCGCGCAGACCAGGGGGTGATGTCCGGCTGTCGAGCCGGCGTCGATCACGTCGATGTGGAGCGTTCCATCGTGGTGGGCGACGGCGACGGTGATCCGCCCGCTGGGGCAGCGTCCGGAGTCGGAGTGGCGTACGGAGTTGGTGACGAGTTCGGTGAGCAGAAGCAGCGCGTCGTCGGTGTGCGGGTGGTCGAGTCCTTTGAGGAGGTCGCGGACGTAGCGTCGGGCCCGGGGGACGGCGGCGATCTGCGCGGGCACCTCGATCTGGCCCAGCAGCCCGAGGGCCTTCACCGCGTCACCTCGACCAGCCGCTCGGCCGCCTCCCGCATCCTGCTACGCCCTCGCTGCTCCCGCCCTTGTGGAGTGCGGTCGCGTGGGTCCGGCCGGTCTCGCCGCCTCTTCCAGGTGAACACCGACGTGCGGCCCCGCTGGGTTGCGATGACTCTCGGCCGATCCAGCGGCACGAAGATCTCCATGCTCGGTTGCCGGTCCGACGAGAGCCTGACCACGGAGTCGAACCCGAGATCGTTCAACTCCCAGGCCAGCTCCAGCAACTCACCACCCCACCCTTGAAGATCATGAACCCTCATCCGCCTACCTGCCCTTCGTAGCCAGGGGTGCCATCAGCACCTCTCGGTGACTCAAAGTCACTGGATATGCACCTAGAGGATGCAGGGGGGCGAGGTGCCGTGCAACGAGATTGGCAAATTGCTCGGGAAGTAACTTCAACACTTTCTGTTACTGATCCGCTACCGTTGGCTTCGACTCAAGGAGGGGTGAATGTGAAGCAAACCGCAAGTCCCACGGTGCGCAGGCGCCGTCTGGCCTCTGAGCTGCGACGCTTGCGCGAACGGGCTCAACTGACGATGGAGGAGGTGGGGGAGCAGCTTGGCTGGTCGGCTACGAAGATCTCGCGGATCGAGACGGCCCGTGTCAGGGTGGCCCTCACCGACACCGGGCGCCTTCTCGACCTCTACGCGGTCGACTCCGCCAAGCGGGGAGAACTACTCGACCTTGCGAAAGATGCTCGCAAGAAGGGATGGTGGCAGGCTTACGGTGATCTTCCTACGGAGTACACCACCTACATCGGGCTCGAAGCCGAAGCGACCTCAATGCGAAGCTTCGCGCCAACGATCTTTCCCGGTCTTCTCCAGACCGAGGACTACGCTCGCGCCGTGATCCGCTCCGCCTTGTCCTTCTCGTCTCCAGGCGAGATCGAGCGCCGCGTCGAAGTCCGCATGGCTCGACAAGCGCTTCTTGCTCAAGACGGGCCCCTGCGCCTCTGGGCAGTGCTGGACGAGGCCGTCATTCGTCGTCCCGTCGGCGGACCTGCGGTGATGCGCTCCCAACTCAAGCGGCTACTCGACATAACCGATCTTCCCAACGTCACCATTCAAGTCCTGCCGTTCGCTGTTGGAGCCCATCCGGGTACGAACGGCGCATTTGAGATCATGGAGTTTCCCGAACCTGCTGACCCAGATGTGGTGTTCATGGAGAACTTCACGGGAAGCCTCTACATAGAGCGAGAAACGGACGTTTACCGATACAGCCTGACTTTCGATCACCTTCGGGCGAAAGCGCTGGACCCGGACGGCTCCCGCCGCTTCGTCGCCGAAGCGGCTTCCCAGTTCGAATGACCACTCCGCGAAAGGAAATGTGGAATGTCCATATCGGAACTTCCCCAGGTGACGTGGCGTAAAAGCTCACTCAGTGGGAACGGGCAAAACTGCGTCGAGATCGGTCTCTGGCGCAAGAGCTCGCTGAGCGGCGACGGCCCCGCCTGCGTTGAAGTCACCCTCGCCGATAGCTTGCAGGCTGAGTCCACACCGGCTGCTGACCTGCTCGTTCTGATGCGAGACTCCAAGGACCCCAGCGGCCCCGTGCTGGCCTTCATCTCTGCCGAGTGGGATGCCTTCCTCGACAGCATCAAGGGTGATGGCTTCGAGGACCTGGAAGCGCGTCACGAGGCGTGACGTGAGTCGATGGCGTCGGCTCATGGTCCGATATCGAGTCGGACGTGTCACTGTCGCGCGGCGGAAGGGGAAACCTTCGCTGGGGCAGCCCGGATCTCCTCTTCGAGCGCGTCGACGAGTGCCTTGGCCGCCTGGCGCAGACGTGTGCGACGGGCGGTGAGGTCTTCGGTGAAAGTCCGGGCCTTGGGCCCCACCCACACCGACCGGCCGGCGAACTTGCCGTGTGCCGGGTCAAGCGCGGCCTCCAGGATGGCGACCCTCGCCCTGACCTCCGTCAACGTCTGTTCCAGCATCTGACGCCGTGGATTGGGCACCAGATCTTCCGGACCAGGATTCATATATCCCTCTTGGAGGCCGATACATCGGGTGGACTATTGGACATTATTGGATCTACGGCACCACGGCCAGTCTCGGAGGAATGCATGACACGTTTGGCATGGCGCGGAGTCCTGATCGGAGCGGTGGTGCTGGCGGCCTCTGGATGCGGGAACAGCGACCCCACAGCGGCCGAAGCGGGGGAGATCCTTAAGTCACACATAACTGAGCTGATGAAGGAAAGTCATGTTCTGGACGTCCGTATCACGGATTCCGGCGGGCGTGATATTCCATGTGGGGAAGGAAGGGCTAGAAGGACTTTCGCAGCTACCGCCAAAGATGCTGCACCGCAACGCGAGCCTGATGGGCTTAACACCTACTTGGTTGGTGAACTCTCCTCGGTTGCCCCCTATCGGATCGTCGAAGACCCGGGCAACGCCCCTATCCGCCTTGCCAATGAGACGTACAAGACGGTGATCATCTTGGAATCACCGGCTAACGGACAGTACAGAGTAAGGGGCGAAACCGAATGCCTTCCGATCTTGTGAACTAGCTGTCGTAGGCCAGCCCGCGCTCTCTGCCTCGTTTGTTGCCGCCTTCGAAACGACTCGCCATCTTTTCGGAGAGGTCTCCCACAGATAGATCGTCTTTGCTGCCCATCCCGTTGGCGACCGTCCACCTCTCGAACGCCTCAAGCCCATCGTTCCCCTCTTTGAGCAGCTCGGAATGCGGTCTGAGATTTCCTTTGGCGTCGGTGAGGGGAACATCGGGTGGCTTGATCAGCTCGGAGAAGGGCTTGAGGTTGCCCTTGGCATCGACGATGGACGCGCGGCCGGCCTGAAACTCTGCGGGTGTCACCTTGGGGACAAAGCCGTTGGCCATGAGGATCTGCGCGTACGTGTGCTGCCGACCGAGGGTCGCGGCTCTTTCGCCCTTGTTCACCCCGTCCATGCGGGTCACGTCCTCGTCGATGAAGGCGCTGTGGGCGGAGAGACTCGTGCTCACCGCGAACCAGAAGTAGCCCATGGCCGCGGTGGGGGCGAGGTAGAGGCCGGCCACTCCGGCAGCGGTGTCGCGGAAGAAGTTCACCGTGTCCTTCTCCTGTTTGGCGATCATGTCCAGGTCGCCCTGGACCTTCTCGACGGCGGCCAGCTCGAAGCCTCGTACGTTGCCCAGGGCGGTGAAGACCCGGTCCAGGTGGTCGACGTCCCCGGTCTGCCGAGCCTTCGCCGAGGCGTCGGCGATGAGCTTCTGGGAGAGGCCGCCCATCGCCCGGTCGAACGGGGCGAGGTTCGCCGGGGAGTCGGCGAAGGTCTTGAGGAAGCGGTAGGTGTCCTCCGGGCTCAGGGTGAACGCCGACGTCATGCCGAAGGCCGAGGTGAAGGGCTTGAGCGTGCTCTCCTCGGTCATGTTGGCGTCACCGATGTTCGCGCCCTCGGTGATCTCGGCGGCGTACGCGCCGGCCAGCGTCGACATGAAGACCCGGGCTTTCGGCGCGACCTCCATCGGGGAGTCCGTGTTCCCGCCGGGGTCCTTGAGGTTTCCCATGACGGTCATGACGTTGAAGGCGAACTTCGCGGCCTCGGGACTGTGCGGGCCCTTCTCGTAGGCCCCGCCTCCGGCGGCGAGCATCCGGCCGAATTCGGTGCCGATCTCGAAGTCCATGCTCTTCGGTCCCAGCCAGGAGGGTTTCGGGAGTTCCACCCCCAGGGGGGATAGGTAGGTCTTGAAGGTTCCCAGGCGGTTGAGCTCGGTGAACACGTCCCTGAGGTCCTCGCGGGACATGGCGTTGAACAGGCTCCTGGCAGCGTCGGGGTTGTTCGCCAAAGCCGGTAGCAGTGGGACGAGGTCGGTCTCCCAGCGCCGGGGGCGGGTGCCGTCGCCGCCGTCGACGGGCTTGCCCACCCTGCCCCGTGCTATCTCGGTGAGCCACGCGGCAGGGAACATGCCGTACCGGAGCAGGGACGCCAGCTCGTGGTCCGACGCCTTCTTGAGGGTGCCGACCTGCCAGTCGGAGCCGAGCACGGCCGGTTGCGCGCCGACCGCCGCGGCCAGGGCGTCGCCCATGACCTTCCGGTGCTGGTCCGCCACCTTCTTGTCGTACTGGTCCAGGCGGCCGATCATGCCGAGCATGCCCTCGGGGCCGACGGCCCGGAAGAAGCCGGCGGCGAGGTAGGCGTCCTTCCGTCCTTCGGCGAGCCTGCCGAGAATCCGGTCGTAGGCGGCGTTGGACCGGCCGGGGGAGAGCTCGTGCAGACGCTTGAACTCCGCGCCGAGCTCGGCGCCCTTCTTGACGCTGCCGCCCACCGGGGACTTCCCCGTCTTCTCGTCGTAGGGCAGAACCCCCCACGGGAACGCGTCCTGGCGCGGGCCGCCGATCCACATCGAGCCCTGCTTCAGGCCGGGGGGAGCCGGTCCCAGCATGGGAAGGTCCTCGTTGATCGTTTCCAGGCGCCGGCGCAGCTTGGGCAGCTCGTCGCGGACCCAGCCGCCGACCTCCCTGATCGGATGCAGCCCCGCGGCCGGGACGTCGGCCGCCGCGAGCAGTCGCCCGATCCGCTCGGACTGCTCGTCGATCACGTCACGGCCGCGCTCCAGCTCGGAGATGAAACCGTCCATCTGGGTGGGGTCCATCCCGCTGAAGTCCGGCGACAAGGGCCCTGCTCCCGGTTCCATGGAATCCACCATCCCCCTTGTCCCATTTTCGGCTATTTAACTCTAACGTCACGGCGAGTTCTGTGAAAAGCGGGATTCGGACAAATGTGGTGTGTGAGCTTCGGTGCCTCCGAATGCGTGGCGAGACAAATGCTTTGTGCGCTTAGATCGACCCTGGTCATTGGTGCTCTCGTTCACGATTATCACGAGGAGATCGAATGCGCGAGAAGTCGCGGCATGACAATGAGCCTCTGGCATGGCTGGTCCGCGGTGGCCGGGACGGCGAGATCGAGAGCGAGGCACTGGCCGAGAACCTCGCGATCGTCGCCTGGCGGGGAATCGGCGACATCTCCACCTGCGAGAACTGGCAGGCACTCAAGGCCGAGGTGCGGCGGCCTATCCGGAGGCTCCTCCGGGCGTCGTCTCCAACTGGACCGGCCAGTTGACCCGGCAGCTCGGGTATCACGCGCGGCCGTTCATCCTGATCGAGGAGGCGGAAAACAGGCTCCACCGTGCGGCCTCGGTGTTCGGAGTGGACGAGTTCAGGCAGGCCGTGCCGCGCCACCAGCGGCCCCGGGTCCACCAGGACGCCGACCTCACCTTCGGCAAACTACTCCTAACTGCTGGAGGACCAGTGCCGATGGGAGGCGCTCGGCTGGAACATCGACCACGGAATCCTCCTCGACCACATCAGGGACGTCCGCAAGGTGCGCAACGAGCTCATGCACTTCTCTCCCGACCCGCTCTCGGACGATCAGTACAGGGCCGTGCACGGCCTGCTGGCCCTCCTCCGCGCCGCCGACCCCCGGCCGTAACGGAACGAGACCGTACCCGGCGGTACGAGATTCACGGTCCTTGGCTGAACTCGCGCGGTCCACGGCCGGCCGTCGCCTGGTCGACTCCCCGCTCGGTCCGGGGAAGGGGTCGCGCGCGATACTTTCGGTGCGGCCGGACGCGGCTCGTGCGCACGGCTTCCACCGAGCTTCGGGCCGGCGGCCGATCGGCAGAAAAGGCCCGACAGCAGGCGTCGTGCCGCCGTTCTGGGACATCTACTGCATCGATCTGGTGACCGGCTGAACCTGCAGAGCCTGCTGCCGGTCATGTCCTTCTTGTGCGGCCTGGTCGTTCAAGGATTCCGGGGTCCTTCACCCGATTGCCGAGGGGTTCTCTCCGCCGGATCGGCCGATGAGGAACCAAGGGTGATGGGCCCGGTGAAGTCATGCCCCTGCAGGACGGGACCGTGCACGGTGCCGCCGATGGTGTTCGTCACGGTGTCACCACCCGGAGCGGACGCGGGACCGGCACTCTCCGGTGACGTTCCGGGAACCCGCCGCGCGAGCGCGAGTCCGTAGACGGAAAGCCCGACGCCGATGATGCCGGCCACACCGCCCACCACGCTGGCGAGTTTGTCCGCGTCGTCAAGCCCCGCCACCGCGAAGTGGACGCCGAGCCCGGTGATGACCAGACCGACGGTCAAAGCCACTGTCCAGGTGAGCGTACGGTGCCGTCCTGCCATGTTCCCGGCCCCGCCTCTCGCGTAGCGATCGGATGATGAGAGCCACCGCCTCAGAATCCGCACCGGGAAAGAACCCGTCAACCCTCCCGACACGCTGAAACCTCGCCATGTCGCCCCCGGCCGCTGCGCGCTGGAGCAGTTCTCCGTTGAGGCGGTAGCTTTGGGCCGTCAGCTCTGGAAAGCGACGGGTCGGCATCAATGGGTGACCCCGGCAGACCCTCAACCTTTCGGGACCGCTCTGGTCCTTTATCCACGAAGAGAGACCGCAGATGCACGACGAGATTCCCTTACGCTACCGCGAAATCATTTCCTACTATTGTGAGCTGGTCGAGTATCGGGAACACTTTTGTTACACCGTGACCATGCCCCTTCTTGTCGACGAGGCTGTTCATCGCATCGGTATGCACGGGAAGGACCTTCTCCCCGCGGACGGGCACGACACCCTTGCCGAGGAGGGATGCCTCCTCATCGGGCAGTCCGGACAGGCCGTGGTCACGTTCGACGAGGCGGGGGTCGGCCGCTTTCTGCGTGGCGAGGTCGCCCTCGCCGAGGGATGTGATCACGGGGTTGTGCAGTGGGATTCCTGCAATCTGATGTTCTCCTACGTGCGTCGCGACGGAAGCGGCGGTAGCTGGGACGAAGAGGCACGCGATGACAGGGAGGAAGGCGAGGTCATGGTCGCGGCATTGCGACAGGGGCCTCTCGCGGAGTATGCCGACCTGTTTCACCGCTATGTCCAGGCGGATGAGGCCGACGACGAGGAGGCGGACCCGGTCTACCTGCAGGCCGTCATGCTGACCGTTCTCGAACTGGAGACGGGTGTGAGACTCGACGGACGGATCGTCGATGACCTTCCCTGTGTCCTTCACGTCCCACCAAGCTTGCGCTGAAGAGCGCCGGGGATCTCGGCAGCAGACTGGAACCGCGCGCCGAGGCACTGGGCAGGCCCACCGCGTGGTGGCGTTCACCTCGTCGCAACCGTCTCCCGGGTCGGCGGGCACCTCGTCTTTCACCATGACCTTGTTGCCGCTCCTATAGAAGCGGACGCGGCCGTGGAGATGTTCCTCGCCACCTACGGGTGACGACCGCGTCCCTCGGACGTCGTCGCCGGCCGCCGGAAAAGTCGTCGCGACCACGGCGCCGGGCTGTTACGAAGAGGGCGGTGCAGGGGAGGGCGAGCGGAAGGTGACGGGCGACATGGCTTACAGGGACGGCGACGGGAGCACGGTCGGGGAGGTCCTGGCCGGTGGTGTGCCGATCGTGGCGGAGGACCACGGTGGGCAGGGGCAGGACGTGCTCCTGCTGCACGGCGGAGGGCGGACGCGCGAGGACTGGGACGCCTTCGCGGGGTTCCTTCTCAGCGCCGGGTTCCGGCCGGTGGCCATGGACCTGCGCGGCCACGGCGAGTCGGGCGCGGCACCGTGGGCGTGGCGGGACGTGCTGGGGGACGTGGCCGCCGTGGTGGAGGCGTTCGGGCTTCACCGGCCCTTGATCGTCGGGCACTCGCTGGGAGGCATGGTCGCCGCGTTGTGGGCCGGGGAACATCCGGAGTGCCCGCTCGCGGTCAACCTCGACGGTCACGGAAATCCCACGCGGCCCGGGCAGTTCCTCGGCCTGGACGAGGAGGCCGCGGCGCGTGCGTGCCGGGAGATGACGGCCTTCCTGGAGGAGATGGGGCAGGGGCTCCCGGAGTCGTTCCTCCAGGTCATGCGGGAGATAGACGCCCTCGACCGGTTCGCCGCCTACCGGGCGGCGCGATGCCCGCTGCTCGTCGTCAGCGGTGACGCGCGGGCCTTCGCGGGGGTGTTCCCCGACCATCTCGTCCCCGCCTGGAACGCGTACTGCGCGTGGGTGGAGCACGAGCTGCGGACGGCCGTGCGGGAGGCGCCCCTGGTGCGGGCGGCGTCCCTGCCCACCGGGCACGACCCGCACCGGGAGGACCCGGAGGGCCTGGTGCGTCTGCTGATCGAGCAGCTCGCCCGGTAGGGCGGGACGTCGCCGCGCGCGTGATGTGAATCCGTCCATGTCGTCGGCGACGGCGGGGCTCTGCCGCCGGAGGTGTGGCGGAATTCGTGCTTCTTCAGGGACCCGTGCTCCTTCAGGGGCTCGTGCTTTCCCGAAGATGCGCGTTCCCGCGGGCCGGTGTCATGGGCGGGTTCGCCTTCGGTCATCGGAGGCGGATCAGCCAGGCCACGATCGATGCCAGCCCCGGGCAGGAGATTCCCGTCGGCCGTGATCTCATCCAGGACAGCCCGCTCGACCTCGACCTCGGTCCCGACCAGAGGCCGCGTCCGTTCGATCGGTGGCTCGGTGCCCTTCTGCGGTGACGCCCGGCGCCCGGCGAGGTGGCCGGCCCGGATCGGTCGCGCGCGAACGGGACCTGTTCGCGCGCGTGGGGGGCTCGCTCATGTGCGCGCCGAGTCCGCTCGCGTACGTCCCAGGCCCGCTCGCGTACGCCCCGGGCCGGCTCGTCGGCGATCCGGGTCCGATCGTCCGTGGTGCGGGCCTGCCGGTTGGTGAACCCGGCCTGGTCGCGGATTCCCGACAGTGCGGCGCGCAGGCCGCTCACCTCCTTCCCGGCGGCGGTGAGCTCGGCGCGCAGGGTCCGGACCTGTTCGGCGGCCTCCTCGTGCAGCCGGCGCAACTCCACGACGTACTGCTCGCGCAGCGTGGACAGCTGGTAGTCGAGCCGGCAGGTACGGATCCTCTCGGCGGTGGTCTCCTCCCGTGCGGTGTCCAGCTCCCGCCGCAGCGCCTGGTAGGCGTCCTGCAACCTCTGGTTGTTCGCGGCCAGGGCCTCGGCGCGTCGCCATTCCTTCTGTTGCAGGCTCAGCGCGCGCGTGGCCAGCGCGGTCTGGTCGGCGGCCTTCCGCTCGGCGGCCGCCAGGAGGTTCTCGGGATCGGTGATCTCCCGGTGGACGGGCTCATGCGGGACGACGGTCACGGTCGGTGTCTCACCGAGATCGGGGCTCCGGACGGCGCGGTGCACGTCGGTGGTTCCGCTCTCGCCGGTCTCACCGCCGGGCCGGATCTGATCCGGCGGCCCGCAGTACTCCCGAAGCGGTACGGTGCCGGCGCAGGCGACGTGGCACTCACCGTGGGAGTGGCCACACGCGCGGCTCGACAGCCTCGTCGATCCGTTGGTGCCGATCGTGTCTGTCACACCGTCAAACTACCTATTTTCACTTATAGTGAAATTGACGACACATAGAGTGATATCAAAAGTTGAAGGTACTTTGATCCTTCGTCGCCGTAGCCGCCGTCGGCCGTTTTCCCGTCGGGCGGCCGGTTGTGAACGTCGCCCCTCCGCGGAACGGCGACCCCGGCTTCCTGTGGGACCCGGCTTCCCCGCGGGACGGGGCTTCAGCTCTTCTCGGGGCGGTCGGCCGTGAGCATCAACGGGGTGCCCACCCCGTGCAGGGAGGCCGCCTCGGCGAAGAGGGCGGCCAGCCATCCCAGGGCGTCCGTCGACCACTCGGTGAGGACGCCGTGGAAGGTGACCCGGTGCCGGGCGGGGCCGTGCCACAACTCGTCGATGACCGGGGACGCCGGGATCGGGTGGTCGTCGGTCAGGGAGAACGAGTCGCACACCAGGACGTCCTGATCGAAACCCCGCATCCACCGGAGCATCCCGGGTGCCGCCGAGCGGACGGACGGGTCCTGCCCGCCGTCCAGCGTCACCCGTACCGGCGTCCTGCGGCGCGGATCGCCGTCGGCGAACCAGCCCGCGTCCTGGAGCAGGGGGATCACGCCGCCCAGGGGCGGTGACGTTCCCGCGGACGGGTCGGGGCCCCGTACCGGAACCGGAAGCAGGACCTGGACCGCTCGCAGGGTCAGGTCGCCGAGGCGTGCCGTGACGTCGCCCGCGCACGACAGGAACGCCTGGACCGGCAGCGGCCGGTCCTCGGGGACCGGTGCGGTCAGCGAGACCTGGAACCACGCGATGTGCGACGGCTCCGGCCCGACGCCGGGGCCCTGCCCGGCGTCGTTCATCCCCCAGAGGCCACCGGACGCGCTCCGCGTGGCCTCGGTGAGCCATCCCATCGCGGAGGACCTGGCGAGGAACAGGCTGTAGGCGTCCGAGGAGGCGACGAGAGGATCGCGCCACGGGTGCAACGCCAGTTCGCCGTGCAGTGCCACGAACATGGTGTCGTCGGGTTCGATGCTCACGTCGCCCTCTTCCGCTATCGCCGGCAGTAGATGTTGCGGCTCGGTGTGTAGAGCTTGCCCGGGTCGTCGGCCAGGCCGACCAGGTCCACGTCGACGACGCTACGCCATCCCGTCAGGCCGCCGTTGACGCACGCGGCGCGCCCGGTCGCGCGGTTGCCGGCGCCGCCCCCGGACCGCACCGTCTGGCTGCCCGGCGCGCCGGCGTTCCTCCAGACGCCGTCGGAGTAGTACTGCTGGAGCTGCACGGTGACGACCGCCAGGGTGGCGCTGCAGTTGCCGTTCAGCCACCAGCCGTGCCCGGAGGCCTCGAAGGCGGACGAGGAGACGTGGACGTAGTCCCCGTAGGTCTGGAAGACGCAGTACGCGGACGCCGACCGGGCGTCCCGCGAGGAGGAGGGGCCCCTGTTCTCCAGGCGTGCCTCGCCTCTGGCGGCGGACCGTTCGGAACCGGGGGCCGGGGCGGGGGAGGGAGGGGGCGCGGGGGAGGACCGCACCGGAGCCGCGATCGCCGTGGGCGGTGAGCCCCCGAGGAACACCGCGCCTGCGATACCGGCCGTGATGGAGATCGTACGAAGTGATCGACGCATGATCGTACCTCCGAGCTGGGTGGAGCGTGGGCAGAGGTCGTTCTGCGAGCCTTGTCCGGTAATCGAGAAAGGGCGCGGTTCCGATCCCGTATGAATGGTGCCGGACCTTGGTAAAGGTGTCATTCTCGTTCTGTGGTGTCAATGGAAATACTTTTATCGACGTTGTTCGGCCAGGCCGTTGACATGGGGTTACTTGCCGAAATGGGCTGTCTGTGAATTATTGGCCGCTTTCCCTTTATGTCCCATCGAAGGCTAGGGTGCTGTGGTGGTAATTCATGATAAATGCGGAAAGATTGCTTCGCGTTTGGGTGTCGCGACGTCCGGCATCGTGTGATCCGTGCCGAATGCCGGACGGTGTGTCTACGGCGACCCGGTGCCTCCCAAGCGGCCCGGACGATAGGGTCCACTGGCTCGACGCCTACGCCAACTCCCTCTACCGCTCCGTCAAGAACGACCGGGACGGGCACCCGCTCGCCGCTCTCCTCGACGCCGCCGACAGCGTCCGGTTCCTGCTGGAGCTGCTCTTCGCCCTCGATCGCCGCTCGCGCCCCTACAACAGGTACCTGGAATGGGAGCTCGCCCGCCACCCGCTGCCCGGCTGGGACGCCGCCGTGCTGCTGGACGCCGTGCGCCGCGTCTCGGGAACCGGTGACGTACCTCTGCAACGGAGCCTCTTCGCCCGCGTCGAGGCGACGGCCCGGCGCGCCGGGCACGGCGCGGTGCTGGACGCGTGGGGCGAGGACCTCGATCTGATGCGACCGGGACAGGAGCTGTCGCCCGAGGCTCCCATGTAATCAGAGATCGCCAGGGGCTCTCATGTGATCGTGACGCCGCCCGGCGCGACCTCCTCGGCCGCTACGGTCCTGGCGGGCCCTCTGCCGGTGACCTCTCCTGCCTGGAGCGGAGCCGGTCGAGGGTGTGGCCGGTGGCCTGCTTGAACAGGTACGCGGCCCGTTCGTAGGAGAGCCTGCGGCGGCCGGTCTCGGGGCACAGGTCACCGGGGGCGGGGGGACGGCCGGGTCCCGGCCTGCGGTCGGACAGGAACAGCGGTCCCCGGCGGCGGCCCGCCACGAGGCCGGGGAGGAGATCGGCGGTGCCGGAGCGCCAGCGGATCCAGCCGGAGGCCGTCCTGCCACGCATCCCGGCAAGGTCGAGGTCCTCGACGTCGAGCGCGAGCGCCGCACCGGGACCGGCCGCGCTCTCGTGGATCAGCAGCCACAGGGCGCGCTCGCGCGGGGCGACGTCCCGCCGTCCCACCAGGGCCTCGACGTACGAGCGGTCGAGGGGACGGGCGCGCCCCCGGGGCTCGTACCGGCGGACGAGGCCGGCGGCGAGGTCGGTGCGCAGGTCGGTGCCTGGGTCGAGGGCGGGTTCGTGGTCCGGGTCGCGGGTGGTGATCCAGGTGGAGAAGGAGCGGACGGCGCCGCGGTGCCGGTTCCAGGTCGCGGCGGCGGCACCGCCCCACGCGGAGGCGAACACCCCGGCGACCCGCCCGGCGCTCACCTCGGTCAGCGGGGTGGCGTCACCGAGGTCGCGGCGGAGCCGGTCCATGGTCTGCGCGTAGGAACGGACGGTCGAGGCGTCCAGGTCGTCGCGCGACAGGAACGCCGCCGCGGCCTCGGCCAGGGTGACGGCCCCTCCCGGCCCGCCCGCCTCCCAGGCGGACCTCTCCGGAGCGGACGCCTCCCGTACGACCTCGTCGGCGCAGGTCGCGGCGCGTTCCAGGAGGATCGCGCGTTCGGGCAGGTTGCGGGTGAGACCGGCGGCGCGTTCGAACTCCCGCCGCGCCTCCTCGTGGCGGCCGAGCCTGGCCAGCAGGTCGCCGCGCACGCTGGGCAGGCGGTGGTAGGCCCGGAGCGACGGTTCACCGGTCAGCGTGTCGGCGAGTTCCAGCCCCCTTTCGGGGCCGTACGCCATGGCCAGCGCGACCGCGCGGTTGAGCTGCACGACCGGCGTGGGCAGCACCCGGGCGAGCGCCTCGTAGAGGGCGGCGATCCGCACCCAGTCGGTCTCCTCCGCCGTGGGGGCCTGGGCGTGGCACACGGCGATCGCGGCCTGCAGCACGTACGGGCCGAGGGGGCCGCCGCACTGCCGGGCGCGCAGCAGGGCCGCGACGCCGCGGTGGATGAGAAGCCGGTCCCAGCGCCCGCGGTTCTGCTCGTGCAGCGCGACCGGCCGGCCCGACGGATCCGTCCGGGCCGCCGACCGTGACGCCTGGAGCTCCATCAACGCGACCAGGCCGTGCACCTCGGCCTCGGCGGGTGCGAGCCCGGCCAGCAGGCGGCCCAGGCGCAGCGCCTCCTGGCAGAGGTCCTGACGCATCCAGTCGTCGCCCGTCCCGGCCGCGTACCCCTCGTTGAAGATCAGGTAGACGACCTCCAGGACCGACGACAGGCGGCTCGCGCGGTCGGCCCCCTCGGGGATCTCGAAGGGGACGCCGAGGGAGGCGAGGGTCCGTTTGGCCCGGACGACGCGCTGCGCCACGGCCGGTTCGGAGACCAGGAACGCGCGGGCGATCTCCTCGGTGCTCAGGCCGCCGAGGAGCCGCAGCGTCAACGCCACCCGCGCCTCGGCCGGCAGCGCCGGGTGGCAGGAGACGAACATCAGCCGCAGGACGTCGTCGCCCACCTCGTCGTCGAGGGCCGCGTCGACCTCGGCCTGGGCCTCGTCGGAGACGTCCTGGCGGACGGTGAGCTCGTGGGCGAGCCGCTCGTGCCCGCGGTCGAGCCGCTCGCCGCGCCGCAGGTGGTCGACGGCGCGGCGCTTGGCGACGGCCATCAGCCAGGCACCCGGGTTGTCCGGTACGCCGGCCCGAGGCCACCGTTCGAGGGCGGCGAGGAGCGCGTCCTGCGCGAACTCCTCGGCCAGTCCCACGTCGCCCACCATCCGGACGAGCCCGGCGACGATCCTCGCCGACTCCATCTTCCAGACCGCGTCGACCGCGCGGTGGGCGTCCCGGGATGTCACCGCTCGATGAGAGCACCGGTCCGGGCGGGTGCGCAAGGACCCGTCCGATCAGATGTGCAAGAGCCCGTCCGGCGCCGGTTCCGCGTGCGCCCGCGCGGGCGCCCCGGCCGGAGCCCTCGTACGGCCGGAGCGCCCCCGTGCGGCCGGCTGTGAAGGGCCTGATCGCGTAGCCCGCCCGGCCCGGCCCGGGGCGTCGGATCAGTTGTCGGGGCCGAAGACCTGCTGGATGTCGCCCTCGCCGTCCCCGAGGATCTTCCAGAAGCGGCGGGAGAGCTCGATGGCCTCCTCCTTCGACCGGGCCTCGATGAGCGCGAAGCTGACGATCGCCTCCTTGGCCTCGGTGAACGGTCCGTCGGTGACGGTGACCTTCCCTCCCGAGGCGCTCAGGTGCGTACCGGCCGGGTCCAGGCCACCGGTCGCCAGCAGCACCCCCGCCCGGGTCATCTCCTCGATGAAGGCACCCATCTCGGCCATCATCGCCTCGTCCGGGGGAGCCATATCGCCCTTGGTGGTCATAAGGAATCGCATCGTCGTATCTCCCTCTGGTGTTCGCAGGACCGATCCTCGCCGGTTCCCGGCTACGCGTCGACCGGAGGGGGCCGATATCGACAGGGACGTCCTGACCTGGGCGGTGGTGTGATGTGACAGGGAATGCGCCGTGACAGGGAATGCGGGAAAAACGGCATGCCCGCAGGCCGGAGGCCCGGGGCGGCGGCGGTGTCGCGTTCGGCCCGGCTCGTTCGACGCGTCAGCGAGGCCGGGCGAGACCCGGCGGGCACGAGCCACAGCGCCGGTCGAGACCGGCGGGCGAAGGAGAGCGACGGGACCCCGTCGCGGCAGAGAGGAACACCCATGACCGCCGTCCAGCCCACCCCCCTTCCCGGTGCCGTCACCGACCGCCCCGACGGGTCGGTGACGCGGGCCCTGCTCGCCGGAGGTGTCGCCGCCGGGCCCCTGTTCGCGATCGTGTCGCTGGCGCAGGCCTTCACCCGGGAGGGCTTCGACCTGACGCGTCACCCCCTGAGCATGCTCGCCACCGGTGACCTCGGCTGGCTCCAGATCGCCACCTTCCTGCTCAGCGGCGCCCTGACCGTCGCCGGCGCGCTCGGGCTGCGCCGCGCCATGCGGGGTACGCCCGGCGGTACGTGGGCACCCCGGCTGATCCTGGTCAGCGGCGTCGCGATGGCCGCCGCGGGCGTCTTCGTGATGGACGCGGGCGACGGCTTCCCCGCGGGCACCCCGCTGGGCCAGACCGGCACGCTGAGCCGGCACGCGCTGATGCACATGATCGCGGGATCCATCGCGTTCACCGCCCTCATCGCCGCCTGCTTCGTCCTGGGCCGCCACTTCTCCCGCGCCGGACGTCCCGGATTCGCGGCGGCCTCGCGGGTCAGCGGCCTGATCTTCGCCGTCGGCGACGGCTGGGCCATGTCGGGAGGGCGGGCCGGATCACTGACCCTGGCCGTCGGGGCGATCACGGCCATGACCTGGGTCGCCGTGACGTCGGCGGACAAGCGCGCCGCGCTTCGATAGGGATCGTGTGTTGGAGACCCGTCCACGTCAGCCGAGGTTCAGGCCGGCGTAGACGGGTTTGTGGTCGGACGAGCCGGCCCCCTGGGCCACGTGGCACCGCACGACGCTTCCCCTGGGCGCGAAGAGGTAGTCGAGCTTGCGCTTCACGACGCCGCCGTTCTCACCGGCGTGCTTCTCCGTCCAGCGGCCGCTGCGGCCACCCTTCTGGTCGCACTCGGCGTAGGCCGCGTAGACGGGCGCCAGGATGCGTCTCTTCACGGCCGTGCCCTGCCGGCTGTCCGGCGGGGGCAGGTTGAGGTCCCCGCCGAAGACGGCGCGGTAGCCGGGTTTGGCCACCGCCGCCAGCAACTCCCCGACCTGCTTCCTCCGGAAGGGCGCGTCCGGCCTGTTGTCGTCGTAGGACAGGCCGGAGCTGAGGTGGGTGCCGCAGACGTGGACCCTCCTGGCCGGGACGGCCGCGCAGAGCGCCATGCGCCCGGCGTACGACGGGGGAGAGGTCAGCGCGTGGGCCCGGAAGACGGCCGCGTGATCGGCGACCGCGACGGCGACGGCGATGTCGCCCCGCGGGCGCCCCTGCCGGTCGGGCGCGCAGACCTTCGGCGAGCCGTCCTTCAGCGTGAGGACCGAGGACCGCACGGTCCAGGCCCGCCGGGTCGCCTGCTCCAGGACGCCCTCCAGCACGGCCGTCCCGCCCGAGCAGAACTCCTGGAGGAGGATCACATCCGGCCTGATCGCCTGGCCGGTCGCGTACCGGCCGATCTCTACGGCCACCTCCCGCATGTCCCGGCCGTAGAGGAGGCAGGCGGGATTGGTGCCGGCGCAGACGTTCCAGCTCATCACCGACAGGGCCGGGGACGACACCTCGGCCTGGGCCTGTCCCGTCAGGAGCGGGGCCACGGCGACCAGCAGGGCCGGCCCCGCCATCCGCTTCCTCGTGGTCATCACCGGCCATTGAAGCATGCCCGGATCACGGCCTGAGGCGTTCTCCTCGGCCTGCCGGAGCCGTACAACAGTGCGTCACAGGTCAGTCGTTCAGAACGACGGTGACCCCGTCGGAGAAAACGGAGTCGTGTAGTTCGATCGCCTTGATGGTGAAGTTCTCGGGGACGTCGAAGAGAAGAATCCCGTTGACCGTGTTGCCGGGATTGATGGTGTTGAGAAAGGCGTTGGAGTTCTTCAGTCCGAGGGCGGCGCCCGAATCGGTGTCGTACTGCCTGCCCCGGGCGTCGATGAGCTTCTGCGCGGAGTCGACGAACAGTTGCGACTCGTCGCCGATGTTCCTCACGGTGACGTGCACCAGGATGTACTGCCCCTGGGCGTCGGAGCCGAGGTATCGGTCGCCGACCCGCTTGACGCCCTTCTCGACCCTGGTGACCTTGAAGGAGAACTTGCCGTCCCTGACGGTGTCGCCGGGTCCGGCCCGCTTCGGCTCGCTCTTCCTCTTCGTCTTCGTCGGGGTGGCGGCCTCGGCGGCCGTGGTGCCGGTGCGGTTCGCGAGGTCCCCGCCGTCTCGGCCGCCTCCGGCGAGGAGCCCGCCGAGGACCACCAGGCCGGCGAGGACGGCGGCGCCGACGAGGGTCGCCCGCAGGCAGCCGCCTCCCTTGTGCCGCACGATCACGGTCTGCGGAGGGGGCTGGAAGTGGTCGTAGTTCGGGTGGTGGGGGTTTCCGTGCATGACGAGGCTCGCTTTCGGGACAGCGGTGGGTCGAGCGACACCAGTGAATCATGCTGTGAACTAAGCGCACAACTCTAAAAATCGTGACTGTGTACATGCTGTGTATCGGCGTCGCGTGGTGGACCCCGTTCGCGCCCGGCCGAACCGCGCCCCGGGGGCGACGGATCACCCGGAGGGCGTGCACCGCCCTGCGTGACCGATGGTGCGCGTCCCCCGCGTGACAGGTGACGCCCCGTCGCCGGGCGGTCCGCGAACCCGGCCGTGGTACGGGTTCCGAGGTCGTCGTCCCCCCCCGATGACGGCGGCGGGTCCGTATTATTTGTGCCGTGTTCTCAGCCGGTGGTCCCGCCCCTCACCATCACCGCAATGCCGACGGGTACGTTTCCGGCCGGCCTTCCTGGTGGCGCCTTCCGCTCAGCCTGATCTGGGCGTTGGCGCCTTTGTACACCGCCGGATTCGCCACGCCCCTCGTCATCGGCCATGCCGCGATGCAGTTGAGAAATAGGATCGCCGGATTCGCGACCGGTGTTTACGGTGTTCTTCTGCTCGCCTATATCGTTATTTCCGGCATATATGGCGATAACGACCCCACGACCAAGGAAGCGCCGGTCGACGTGATCGTGGGAATCTGGATCATCGTGGGCTGGCTGGGGGGCACGGCACACGCGTTCATCCTTCGATCGGCCGTCTTCGAGACCCGGCCGACGGTTCACCCCTCCTCGGAGGCATGGCGGTACGCCCCCGCGCCACCGCCTCACCACCGGACGCCGTCGCCCCCGGACGTGCCTTACCGGGCTCCCGCGCCTTCGCCCCACCAGGTCTCCGCCTCCCGGCCCCACCCGGTTCCCCCGATCCCGACGCCGTCCTTTCCCCCGTCTCCCCGGTATCCGGAGGACACCGCGTCCGGCGCGCCTCCCTTCGAGTGGATCGGGCCGTACCGGCTGAACCGGAAGATCGGAGAAGGGGGGCAGGGGGCGGTCTACCTCGGGTACGGGCCGGGCGGGCAGCAGGTGGCGGTCAAGGTGCTGCACAGCCGGATCATCGGCGGCGCGACCGAACGCGAGAGCTTCGTCAGGGAGGCCGCCATGGCCCGGCGGGTGCGTCCCTTCGCCACGGCCAGGCTGATCGACGTCGGCGTCGTCGACGACATGGCCTACATCATCAGCGAGTACGTGCCAGGCCCGTCACTGGAACGGCTGGTCAGGGACGAGGGGCCGAGAGGCGGCGACAGCCTCACCCGGCTGGCCATCGGGACGGCGGCGGCGCTGGCGGGCATCCACTCCGCGGGCATCGTGCACCGGGATTTCAAGCCGGCCAACGTCCTGCTGGGTCCGGACGACCCACGAGTGATCGACTTCGGGATCGCCAGAGCGCTGGACCAGGTCACGATGACCTCGGGCGTCCTCAAGGGCACCATGGCCTACATGTCCCCCGAGCAGATCTCCGGCGAGCGGGTCGGCCCGGCCTCCGACGTCTTCAGCTGGGCCGCGACCATGCTCTTCGGCGCCACGGGCGAGCACGCCTTCGGCGCCGGTTCCACCCCTCTCGTCTACCGGAAGATCGTCAACCATCATCCGGATCTGTCCGTGTTGCCGGTGGGGCTCCAGGCTCCGCTGGCCGCCTGCCTCGCCAAGGATCCGAGGGGCCGGCCGACGGCCGCCGAGGTGATGATGCGCGTCACCAGCTGATCCGGGACAGCGCCCCGGCGTACAGGTGGATCGGCCTCGTCGCCCGGTCGACCACGCCGGGCAGCGGGGGCAGGTCCCTCACGAACGGCAGGAGGCGGTGGAAGACCTCGTCGGCGCGCTGCGGACGCCGATCGGGTTCCCTCTCCAGCAGTGCCGCCACCAGCGTGCCGAGCTCCTCCGGCACCGCCGTTCCCAGCGGCGCCGGGGGACGGCCGGCGTGTTCGCCCATCCCGATGCGGCCCGTCGGCTGGAAGGCGCGCCCGCCGGTGAGCATCTCGTACAGGACGCAGCCCACCGAGTACAGGTCGGTCAGCGCGCCGGTCCTGCCCTCGTGGAACTGTTCGGGAGCCATGTACGGCTCGGTGCCCGGCGCGCTCGTCGTTCCGGTGATCACCGAGAAGTCGGGTGACCCCTGAACCGTCGCGACCCCGAAATCCAGCACGATGAGGGTCGCGTCGCGACAGAGCATGAGGTTGCCCGGCTTGAGATCCCGGTGCACGAGCGAGCGCGCGTGCGCCGCCGACAGCACCGCGCAGAGCTGTGCCCCGATCAGAGCCGCCCAGGGAACGGGGAGGCGCTCGTGCATGTCGAGCACGTGCGTGAGAGGCCACCCGTCGACGAACTCCATCACGAGGAAGAACCCGTAGTCGTCCTGTCCGAAGTCGTGGACGGAGGGCACTCCGGGATGACGGAGCAGGGCCATGATCCGGGCCTCGCGCCTGAAGCGCCTGACGGTCTCCTCGGTGAGCCTGTCGCCCCGGACACGCTTGACGGCCACCTTGCGGTTCAGATGGAGGTCGACGCCCTGCCAGATCTCTCCCATGCCGCCCCGGCCGATCGGCTCCTGGAGCTCGTAGCGCTGCGCGACCAGCATGGGACTCCGTTTCTCGCATGTTGGGTGTCGATCGCCTGACCGGAGTATCAGACAAGGCCGTCGAGAAGATAGCCGAGATCCGGATACTACCGGTGGCACCGAAACAACACGGGACGGAGAGGGGGCCTCGTCTGGCCCCGGGTGCCTGATCACTTCGACACGGTCAAGGTCGGTAGGCGCCTCTTTGTCTGAGATGCGATCAAGGCGACTTATCGGGTACAGCGAAAATGGATGGGCCAAGTGCCCGGATCTTCTTGTGGAAAACCCTATCTCGTGTGTACATTTTTTCTTGAGTTCAAAAGATTCTTTTGACGCCTACGGCAATAAGATAACCTTATGTCCTGCTTGCGAGATATGTATATTTTTTGGAGGATTTGTCTGATTCGGGAGATCGCATCCGTCGTGACCGGGCCGGCGACCGCGGCTTCCGCTAATCATTCCGTGGTTCGTTCGTCGAATTACATTCTCGAAAATGCTTCCGGGTGTCTACTTGTGGGCGAACCGGGAGAGCTTTAAGTCCTGTGAAGCGTCTGCCCCGTCCTGTCCGTGGGCCCTGGCGATGACGGGGGTCGGGCTGGAGTGGTTCGCCCCCGGCGCCGCAGGGTGTTCGCGGTGACCGCTGTCCCCTTGGAGTCGCTGCCGAACCGGATTCGGGCGGTTTACGGGCGCGCCTCGCCCTGCTTTTTTCTTGCCGGGGACACCGGAAGGAGTGGTAGCTGGCGTCCCGTTATCGCTCCCCAGCTCCGGGAAGGCGATCTGGTCTCGTTGCCTGTTGCCAGTTTCGAATAGTGGCCACTATTTAACAGGGATTATCGGTATGGGATTCCGGAAAGACGTTGCTCAGGACGAAGGGGCGCCGTCCGGTCGTTACCGTACAGCTTTTCATGCCGACCTGGCGCCGGCTGACGCTTTTGGTATCACAGCCAGTGAGATGCGCTCATGGCTGATCACAAAGGCTGCGCACAAGCCCATCGACATTGCCGCCTACGACGCCGGGCAGGCGCGGTTGGGCGACGGGATAATGCTCCTTCACAATGTCCGGTCGAGCGGGGACGGCGCGCAGACCCGGCACTGGCAGCTTCGCGAGAAGAACGACGGGGGATACTGGCTCAGTTCACTGGTCGTTCACGCGCCGTCGAAGCCGAAAGACCCGGGGCAGCGTACCTGGTTCTGGCTCGATGTCGAGTATGTGCGAACGGCTGACGACGAGGACGAGGACTGGAGACCTCCGCGAGCCGGACTGCCCGGCATCGCCCGGAATTTGCTTGCAGCCGTAGATGCTCGTGACCACTGGGCCCAGCTGACTCCGACTCCTACTCTTTTCAGGTCGGAAAGAGTTGACGAGCTCCTTGAGATTCTTACCGACGAGAAACGCAGGCTACCCGCCATTGTGGCGTCGTCACGAGGCCACATCGGTTTCGATCCGTGGCGCAAGAAGGTCGAGGAGGTGACAAAGCTTCTTCCCGGGGTTGCGAGTCTACATATCCTCGACCCGCTGGCTGAAATGCAGTTCAACGAAGCCGTGGGCAGCTCCTTCGGGGTTCGCGGTGGTGCGATAAGAACGTATCTTCCCGGCCTGGATCTGGCGATCGAGGAGGATGCCGCTCGTCATCGGGTGCTGTCCGAACCGCGCATCCGGGACAACAGTCGCCGGGCTGCGCAGCTTCTGGCCGGTCTTCCCCGGAGACTGGCGGCTGACGGCCGTCTTCCTGGACCGCTGGGAAAATTGGCTCGCACAGCTGGTCTTGTGGCTCCCAGCTCGTCCAGAACGCTTCCCCTGCCGGAGGAGAAGGTCGACACGTCTCTTGAGGATCTCCGCGGGGAGGTCACGATTCTTCGTCGGGAGAACGACGAACTTCGAGAACTGTTCGAGATGGTGGGAGACGAAGAGAAGAAGCTCCGGGAAGAGGTCGCAGACGCGCAAAGCGAAATGCTGGATGTCACGATAGACCTTGCATCGGCAAACGAAAAGATCGCCGAGTTGTCGGACTGGGTCCGTGTTCTGCGGAAACGGCTGGAGAAGACCGACCGTGCGGTAGAGGCTTATCTACCGGTCGAAGAGCCGATCAAGCTCCCCGCCCAATTGTCCGAAGTTCTGGATCGGCTTGACGAACTTAACAGGGTCGAGTTCACCGGAAACATCGACAAGGTCTCGAAGCTCGAAGAGAAGACGCAGTCCTCGACATGGGCACAAACTACCTGGCAGGTTGTTGTTGCGTTTCAGGAGTATGCTGAAGCGATAGCTGGTGGGAGATTCAGCGGAGACTTCCGGAGGTGGTGTTCCGTTCCCCCGTCGGGGGCCGCTGCGATTTCCGCGAAAAAGGTGAAGCTGGGCGAATCGGAGACAGTGCAGAACAATGTCAAGATGCGTCGCCAGCGAGAGTTCCCCGTTCCCGTGGAAGTTGATTCTTCGGGCCGTGTGTACATGTGGGCACATATTTGCATCGGTGGCGGTGCGGGGATGAGCTCCCCTCGCCTTCATTTTTATGATGACGCGCGCGGGACCGGAAAGATATATGTCGGATACCTTGGCGTCCATCTGGATGTCAAATCGACCAACTGACCATGTCGTGAGACCTGTTTCGACCCGGGTGTACTGACCGCGGACGTCGGTGACAGCGACACGGCCGAACGCTTTCAGGCCCTCCCTCACCACCACCCGCTACCGCCGTCACGGCGCCGCTGCGATGGCCGACCGCTCCAGTCGCCACACCGCAGCCCGGCCCGCATGTTCGAATGTCGCTGCGGTGCCCGCCTCCGGCTGGAACCTGGCGGACACCGCCGTCACGCTCGGGGTGACCGAACCCGAACTCGGCCTGCGCATCGAGGCCGCGGGTTTCGGCGACCTCCTCCGCCAGGACGTGCTCGACCACTACCGCGCCCGGAGCCGCCGCGATCGGCGGTGACCATGTCTCTGCCGGGGGCGGGAACGCGCCGCGGGGTTTGGGGGTCGCCGCGGTGGATCCGCCTGCCCGGTGGTTCGCCGGGGAGTCCTTCAGGTCAGCAGGGTGTGGGCCAGGCCGACGGCGGCGCCGGCGGCGATGTACCAGGCGTTGTTGAGCCTGGTCCTCCACAGCAGCACCAGGGTGGTCAGGGCGATCGCGACGGTGAGGGGATCGACGATCGCGGTCCGGCCGAGCTGGAGGGAGACACCGGCCATCAGGGCCAGGGCGGCGACGTTGAGGCCGTCGAGCAGGGCGGAGGTCCAGGCGCTGGAGCGGAGCCTGTCGGCGAGCCTGGTGAGCAAGCCGACGAAGACGAAGGACGGCAGGAAGATGGCGACGGTGGCCAGGAACGCTCCGGCCGGACCGGCGACGAGGTAGCCGACGAAGGTGGCGGTGGTGAAGACCGGGCCCGGGGTGACCTGGCCGACGGAGACGGCGTCGACGAGCTGGGGGCCGGTGATCCAGCCGAGCCGCTCGACGAAGTCGCCGCGCAGGAAGGCCAGCAGGACGTACCCGCTGCCGTACAGCACGGATCCGATCTTCAGCATGGTGAGGAAGAGCTGCGCCAGCTGACCCCCCGTGGGATCGGGGAGGAGCGGCGAGCCCATGCCGAGCAACGGCAGCGCGAGCATTCCGTGCACGGTGTCCCGGCGGCGGGGGATCACGCGTGCCGCCGCCGTGAGCAGCGCACCGGCCGCCATCACGAGCAGTTCGTTCACCCCGAGCAGGTAGGCGGCCAGGGCGGCGACGGCCAGCAGCGCGAACCACACGTTCTTGATCACCGTGCGGAGGAGGGCGAAGAGGGCGTGAGCGATGATCGCGATCACCGCCGGGACGATGCCGTACAGGATGCCCGTGACGGCGGGTGTCGTTCCGTAGGTGACGTAGGCCCAGGCCAGAGCCGTGACGATCAACGCGGCCGGGAGGATGAAGCAGAGGCCGGCGGCCAGCAGGCCGCGCCAGCGGGCACGGTCGAAGCCCAGGTGGATGGCCAGTTCGGTGGAGTTGGGGCCGGGGATGAGGTTGGTGGCGCCCATCAGGTCGACGAACCGCTCGTCGCTGACCCAGCCTCGGCGGCGTACCAGCTCGTCGCGCATCATCGCGGTGTGCGCGGCCGGGCCGCCGAAGGCGATGGTGCCGAGCTTGAGGAACAGCAGCGCCACCTCCCGCACTCCGCGCCAGGACGTCCTGCCGCCTTCGGGGCCGCCTGCCTGATCGTCGGCGGCCTGTTCGTCTGCCACTGTCGCTCTCCTCCCCGGTCGTGCGGCTCGCTCGGTGTGAAGGCTGCCATCGGGACCCAGGTGACAGCCCGTGAGCAGATCGGACACTACGGCGGGCCGAATACATCGATTACATGCGATGTATTGTCGCGACGTGGTGCCCCCGGCTCGACCCGTCCCGGCCCCCGTGGGGCCGGCCCGCCACCCGCTGCGGAGGCGGCTGCTGAGCGACGGCGGCCTGGTCACCACGCGGCGCAGCAGCTCCGGCGCCCGCGCCACCTCCCCGGGCACCCCCGCCGGCCGCAACCGCGTCCACCTCGTCGTCGAGGACCTCGACGACGAGATCGGCCGGCTCCGCGACGCCGGGCTGCCCTTCCAGGGCGACGTGGTCGCCGGTCCCGGCGGACGGCAGATCCTGCTCACCGACCCCGCCGGCAACCTCGTCGAACCCGCCCACCGGGCGATCACCGGATGAGATCAGGAGAGGGGCGGGGCCTTCTTGATGGTTCCCCGGTAGGTCTGCACGTCGTAGCGGCGGTCGCCCTCGTCGAGTTTGGCGTGGGCCGCCTCGACGAGGTCGATCCCCAGCGTGTCGGCCAGCCGGGTCAGGTAGATCATGACGTCGGCGACCTCGGAGCGGACGCGCGCGGCGGCGTCGGGGTCGCCCATGACGGCCGCCGACTCCTCGGGCGTCAGCCACTGGAACTCCGCGACCAGCTCACCGGCCTCGCCGGACAGCGCCATGGCCAGGTTCTTGGGGGTGTGGAAGCGCTGCCACTCCCGCGCCTCGGCGAACCGCCGGAGTCGGGCCGCCAGTTCTTCAAGCTCCGTCATGGGGGCACACGCTACAAGGCGCGGGCCGAGGGGAGCGGGTACCGGGATGCTCGACGCGGCCCCGTCACCCCGTGCGTTCGGCGATCACCACGGGGATGTCCCGGTCGGTGCTCTTCCGGTACCCCTCGTAGGACGGCATGGTCGCGACCATGAGCCGCCACAGGCGGGGCTTCTCCTCGAGGGTGGCGGTCCGCGCGGTCACGGTGAACGTCTCGGTGCCGACCTGGACGGTGGCGACGGGGTCGGCGACCTTCATCGGGCCCCCTCGACGCGGGAATCCTCCGAGGCACCGGGGTGCTCCGTGGCGTCGGTGCCCTTCTGTACGGGGTCCTCCGTCGTGTCGGTGTCTTTCTCGCCGGGGTGCTTCATGGTGTCGGTGCCCTTCTCGACGCCGAGGTGCACGCGGTGGTGGGCGGGGGAGTCGATCTCGTCGAGCAGGGCGATCGCGAAGTCGGCGTAGGAGATACGGCTGTCCGCGTCGGCGGGGGCCGTACGGTAGCGGCCGGTGCGGGGGCCGCCGTGGTCGAAGTCACCGCTCGGGCTGAGGATCAGCCAGTCGAGGTCGGTGCCGGCGGTGCGCAGAACGTCGTTCCCGGCCGCGTGGCCCAGGAAGAACGACCGGTACTCCTGCGGGTAGCCGGGGGTGTCCATCAGGAGTGTCCCGGACGCGGTCTCCAGGACCGACGCCAGGCCGACGGCCAGCAGCCGGGGAACGCCCGCCCCGGCCAGTCCGTCGAGCAGGGCGCGGGCGGCGGCGGGGAAGAAGACGCCGGGCGGCGTACCGAAGTCGTAGGCGGCGGCGATCGCGGCGTCGTGGCCCCGGGCGAGTCTCGCGATGCCGTCCGCGTCCGTGATGTCGCCGGCGACGATCCGTGCACCCTCCGCCGTCAGGTCGTCGTGTCCGGCCGGGTCCCGGACGACGGCGGTGACCCGGTGGCCGCGGCGGCGGGCCTCGTGGACGGCCGCCCGGCCCGCCCTGCCGCCCGCGCCGAAGACGATGATGTCGCTCATCTCGCACCCCTCGTTCCCGCGGCCGGATCCGATCACCGGCCGCTGCCGGGAAGGTATCCGAACAGGTGGTTACCGACGGGATACCGGTTACCGTGGAACGGGTGACAGCACCCCTTGATCCGGACATGTTCGATCCGGCCTGCCCGTCCGATCTCGCGCCGATCCGCTTCGGCGACAAGTGGGCAGGGCTGATCATCCGCTGCCTGGAGGACGGCCCGAGGCGGTTCTCGGAGCTTCGGGTCCCGCTGCGCGGCATCACCGCGAAGGTGCTCACCGGGTCGCTCCGGACGCTCACGCGCAAAGGCCTGATCACCCGCACCGTCCATCCCGCGCAGAGGGTCGAGTACGCGCTGACGCCGCTCGGCCGCAGCATGATCGGGCCGATGAACGCCGCGTGCGAGTGGACCTGGGAGCACTGGGACGAGATCCTGGACGCGCACGAGGCGTGACGCGTCCCGGCACCGGTCGCCCGTTCCTGCGCGGCCGTTCTGTCCTACCCCTCACGTAGCATCACGCGCGGAAGGTCAGCCGGTGCTGTGCGGTGAGGAAAGGCGTGCCGATGGTGGGAGAGGCCGACGGGCCCGTGGCGGTGTCCCGGCGCATCGAGGCTCCGGCGGGTGTCATCTTCAGGGTCGTGACGGACCCGGGGCGGCACCTCGACCTGGACGGTTCCGGGATGGTGCGGGGGCCCGCCTCCGATGCGGTGATCTCGGGTCTCGGCGACGTCTTCGTCATGCGGATGTCGAACGAACGGCACGGCGACTACGAGATGGACAACCACGTCGTGGAGTACGAGCAGGACCGGCGCGTCGGCTGGGAGCCCAAACCCGGGCGCGGTCACCCGGACGTGCACGCCCCCCAGGGGCGGTGGGGGCATCGGTGGGTCTTCGACCTCGTGCCCGACGGCCCCGGCGCGACGATCGTGACCGAGACCTTCGACGGTTCCCGCCTGCCGCAGGACAAGCGCGCCGAGTTCGGCGACGGTCGTGCCTGGTGGGTGGAGAGCATGTCCAGGACGCTGGAGCGGCTCGATGCGCTGTGCACCGGTCGTCTCTCTCCGTAGCGGCGGCCGGAGTAGGGATCGCTTCCACGGGGGAGACCTACCGTGAAGCGATCGAGGAGGGGGCCATGCCGACGACCTCGGGGGTGGACGGGTTCCGGCTCCGCTACGACATCACGGGCACCGGGCCGCCCGTGGTGCTGCTGCACGGGTGGCCCGGTGACAGGAGCGACCACCGGCTGGTGGTCCCCCTGCTGGCGGCCTCGCACCGGGTCGTCGTGCCCGATCTCCGCGGGTTCGGCGAGTCCGACAAACACCCCGCGGACCCGGCGGAGCACTACGGCGCCGCCGGGCAGGCGCGCAGCGTCGTCGGGCTCATCGAGGAACTCGGCCTCGAACGGCCGGTGCTGGCCGGGTACGACATCGGAAGCCGGATCGCCCAGCGCGTCGCCCTGACCCGCCCCGACCTCGTCGGCGGCCTGGTCCTGTCCCCGCCCCTGCCCGGCATCGGGGAACGGGTGCTCGGAGAGCGGGCCCAGCGCGAGTTCTGGTACCAGACCTTCCACCGGCTGCCGCTGGCCGAGCACCTGGTCGACGGCAAGACCGAGGCCGTGCGCGACTACCTCCTGCATTTCTGGACGCACTGGTCGGGGCCGGATTTCCGGCCCGACGTCGACCACCTGGTCCCCGGCTACGCGGCGCCCGGGGCGTTCACCGCCTCCATCGCCTGGTACCGGGCCGGGTCGGGGACCGCGGCCGTGGTGGCCGCGGAGCGGACCCCCGACCCGGCGGACCGCGTCGCGGCGCCGACCATCGTGCTGTGGCCCGAGCACGATCCGCTGTTCCCCCGGGAGTGGTCGGACAGGCTGGGCGACTTCTTCGGCGACCTCGACCTGCGGCCGGTCGACGGGGTCGGTCACTTCGTCCCGTTGGAGTGCCCCGGCGACGTCGCCGACGCCGTGACGGAACTCGGCCCCTCCCGGTAGCGCCCTGACGGGCACCTCGGACGCCCGGGAGCCGGGTCGCCGGTCACCGTTGAGACCCTCACCCCGCCGGGCAGGCGAGAAGCGGTGGAAGTCTCAACAGGGGGTTCAAGGATACGGTTGAGGGTGCCGCCGAATCGCCGAACAGACGGGAGCCGTCATGGCCGCCGACCCTCGATCCCGGGACGACGCGTGGGCCTTCTCCGCCGAGAGCGCCGCGGATCTCGGTTCCGCGATGACGAGACTCCTGCGGTCGCTACCGGACAGGCCCCGCCTGCTCGGTCTGGGGGAGCCCATGCACGGCGAGGAGGCGTTTCCGCGGCTGCGCAACGAGATCTTCCGGTACCTCGTCGAGCACGAGGGCTACCGGTCGATCGCGCTGGAGAGCGACTGCCTGTCGGGCCTGATCGTCGACGCGTACGTCACGGAGGGGGCGGGAGCGCTCGACGACGTCATGCGCCGCGGTTTCAGCCCCGGGTTCGCGGGGTCGGCGGCGAACCGGGAGCTCGTGCGGTGGATGAGGGAGTACAACCGCGACCGTCCCGCGGCGGACCGGGTCACCTTCTCCGGGTTCGACGCCCCGATCGAGATGAGCGGACCGGACAGTCCCGGGCGGGCGCTCGTCGCGCTGCACGCCTACCTCTCCGCCCACCTGGAGGCCGATCTCGTCCCGCACACCGTGGACGCCGTCGAGAACCTGATCGGCTCCGACGACCGGTGGACCGATCCCGCGATCCTCACCGACCCCTCCCGGTCCGTGGGGCTGTCCGCCGAGGCCGGGGAACTGCGCCTGGTCGCGGACGACCTGCTGGCGCTGCTCACCGCTCAGGCGCCGCGCCTGATCCGCGCGACCTCGCGCGACGACTGGTGGCGGGCCTGCCTGTACGGGCGCAGCGCGACGGGCCTGCTCCGCTATCACGCCGCGATGGCCGACACCTCCGAGGCGCGCATGGTGCGGCTCATGGGCCTTCGCGACGCGATGATGGCCGACAACCTGCTGGCCGTCGCGGAGCAGCGGTCGCGGACCGGTCCGACGCTGGTCCACGCCCACAACCGCCACCTCCAGCGGAACGAGAGCCTCTGGCGGCTGCCGCCCGGCTGGGGGCCGCTGGAGGGCCGGACGCTGAGGTGGTGGAGCGCCGGAGCGATCGTCGCCGAGCGGCTGGGCGGCGCGTACGCCTTCGTGGCGTCGGCCCTGGGAGCCGCGCCGCACCGGGGGCTCGGCGCCCCGCACCCGGACACGCCGGAGGGAATCCTGTCCGTCCTTCCGGGCAACCGCCACGTCGTCGACCCGAAGGGTCTGGCCGACGCCCTCGGCGCCGCGGGGACGGAGCCGGTCCCGCGCACCGACACGTCGGCGGACCACGGCTACTTCCCGCTGGACCCCGGCCACCTGCGCGAGATCGACGGAGTCGTCTTCGTGGGGCATGCCGCTCCGGTGCCGGACGTGTGACCTGGCCCGTTCGTCTCGGCCGGCATCCCGGGAGTCGCCGCGGGCGGAAAACCGGTTTCCCGCGCGTTCCTACCTCATTACACTCGCCACTGATCACGCGTCGCCGTGTCACGCGGCGCGCGCCTTCGACCCAGTGAGGGGAGCAGACCGTGCGCCACCGCACCTCTGTCGTCATTCCCCCGTCACGCTACGACGTGATCCTGGTGTCTTCCTCGGTGCCCGACACCGGCCGCGCGGCCGGCGTCGAAGCTCCGTGACGAACGCCTGACCCCCACCCGCCCGGCGCCGGACAAGCCCGCGCCGAGCCGGCCGGTGCCGAACGGGCCGGCGGGGCATGTCCCCGTACGGCCGCGCCGCGCCAGGGGTCTCTCCACGACCCGAACCGAGGTCGTCTCGTCCGGAAATCGCGCTGTTCCGTTGGATCCTCCCGAAGGGCCATGAGCCGTGCGCACCGACCTGCACCGTCATATCACCGAATCGCTGGACGGCGTCCGCAACCTGGGCATCCTCGCCCACGTCGACGCGGGCAAGACCACCGTCACCGAACGGATCCTGTACGTCACCGGCGCCACCTACAAGAGTGGCGACGTGCACGACGGGACGACCGTCACCGACTTCGACCCCCAGGAGCGCGACCGTGGGATCACCATCTTCGCCGCCGCGGTGAGCTGTGCCTGGGACGGCCACCGCGTCCACCTGATCGACACCCCCGGCCACGTCGACTTCTCCGACGAGGTGGAGCGCTCGCTGCGGGTGCTCGACGGCGCGATCGCGGTGTTCGACGCCGTCGCCGGGGTCGAACCGCAGAGCGAGTCGGTGTGGCGGCAGGCCGACCGGCACGGGGTGCCGCGGATCGCCTTCGTCAACAAGCTCGACCGCGCCGGAGCCGACCTCGACACGGCGGTCGCCTCCATCCGCGAGCGGCTGCGCGTGGTCCCGCTGGTGGTCCAGCTCCCGATCGGGCGCGAGGACGCCTTCGTCGGGGTGGTCGACCTGCTGCGCATGCGGTCACTGGTCTGGGCCGGTGGCGGCGCGTTCGAGGAGGGGCCGGTGCCCGACGCCCTGAGGGAGGAGGCGCTCCGGCGCCGCCGGTCGCTGGAGGAGGCGGTGGCCGAGCTGCATCCGCTCGCGCTGGAGGAGTTCTGCGCGGACGCGACGATCTCCGCACCGACCCTCGCCGCCGTGCTGCGCGACCTGACCCGTACGGGGGAGGGCGTGGTGGTGCTGTGCGGGTCGGCCTACCGCGACCGCGGGATCGAGCCGCTGCTGGACGCCGTCGTGGCCTACCTGCCCTCGCCGCTGGACGTGCCGCCGGTACGGGGCGTCGGCGACGGGACGGCGGGCGGTGCGGTGGAGGAGCGGGCCGCCGATCCGGAGGCGCCGCTGGCCGCGCTGGTGTTCAAGGTGAACGCGACCGCCACCGGGCGGCTGGCCTACCTGCGGGTGTACTCGGGGACGATCAGGAAGGGGGAGACGGTGCTGGACGCGGGCGCGGGGCGTACCGAGCGGATCGGCCGGATCCTGCGGGTGCAGGCCGACCGGAACACCGAGGTGGACCGGGCGGTGGCCGGGGACATCGTGGCGGTGGTCGGGCTGAAGGCGGCCCGCACCGGGGCCACCCTGTGCTCACCCTCGGCGCCGCTGGTCCTCGAACCGCCGTCCGTGGCCGATCCGGTGGTCTCCGTCGCGGTCGAGGCCCGCAGGAGTGTCGACGCGGGCAGGCTGGCGGTGGCGCTGGCGCGGCTGGTCGAGGAGGACCCCTCACTGGTGGTCCGGGCCGATCCCGAGACCGGTCAGACGCTGTTGTCGGGGATGGGCGAGCTGCACCTGGAGGTCGCGGTGGAGAGGATCCGCCGTACCCACGACCTGGACGTCGGTGTCGGCAGGCCGCAGGTGGCCTACCGCGAGACGGTCGGGCGCGGGGTGTCGGGGGTGCTGTACCGGCACGTCAAGCAGGACGGGGGTGCCGGGCAGTTCGCCCACGTCGTCCTGGACGTGGAACCCCTGGAAGGTGCCGCCGCTCTCGACGGTGCGACGGGTCCGGTCGGTGGCGCCGGTCTTGCCGGTGCCGCCCGTGCCGCCGGTGGTGACGGCGCCGACGGCGGTGCGGCGGGCTTCGCGTTCCGGTCGGCCGTCGTCGGCGGGCGGGTGCCGCGCGAGTACGTCCGGGCGGTGGAGGCCGGCTGCCGGGACGCCCTGGCCGAAGGTCCGCTCGGGGGTCATCCGGTGACGGGCCTGCGGGTCACGCTGACCGACGGGGCGACCCACCCCAAGGACTCCTCGGAGATGGCGTTCCGCACGGCCGGCCGGCTCGCGCTGCGCCAGGCGCTGCGCTCCTGCGCGATGGTGCTGCTGGAACCGGTGGTCGAGGTCACGGTCACCGTGCCCGGCGACGCCGCGGGCGGGGTAATGGGCGACCTGTCGGCGCGGCGCGGCCGGGTCTCGGGGTCGGCCGCGCGCGCGGGAACGGTGGTGATCACCGCGACCGTGCCGCTGGCCGAGCTGTTCGGGTACGCGACCCGGCTGCGCAGCCGGACCCAGGGCCGGGGGACCTTCACCACCCGGGCCGTCGGGTACGCCCCGGCCGGTTAGGAACGGGCCTCGCGGGTCAGGGCGGCGGAGGTGCCGTCGATGAGGACGCGCAGGCCGTGCTCGAACGCCTCCTCGCCGCCCTGGCCACCGCCCTCGCGGAGCGCGGTGATCAGGGTGGCCTCCTGTCCCCGTTCGAGCAGCCCCGCCAGCGCCGCCAGCCGCTCGGCGGGGCTGCCGGGGGGCGTCTGGCGCTCGGCCTGCTCCTGCAGGACGAACCCGTTGACGTACCGGGTGACGGCCGTGACCGTGCGCAGTGCCAGCACCGGGGTGAAGCCCAGGGCGACGGTGGCGGCCAGTTCCTCGTCGAACATCCTGACCGTGTGCGGGCTCAGGCTCGCCGCGTTGGAGACGAGGCGGGCGCCGTCGCGGTGGGCGAGCAGCGAGGCGCGGTAGGCGCGGGCCCGGCGGCACAGCCAGTCCTGCCAGGACTCGCCGTCGTGCGGCGGGCCCATGCCGGCGGCCAGGACGATCGCGTCGGCCATCGCGTCGAGCAGTTCCTGCTTGTCGCGCAGGTGCCAGTAGAGCGCGGGCGACCGTACGCCCAGCTCGGTGGCGAGCCTGCGCACGGTCAGCCCGTCCAGCCCGACCTCGCCGAGCAGCCGGAGCGCCGTCTCGACCACCGTCTGCCGGGTCAGCCCGGCTCCCCGCCTGTTCTCGCCCATCCGTTGACAGCTTAGCAGCGCTAAGGAAGCATGACCGTCAGCGCGCACTTAGCGCTGCTAAGGAAGTCGTACGGGGGAGAGTCATGCCGAGAACGTCCGCGTGGCCGTCGACCGGGGCGCTGCTGACCTGCGGCGCCGTGGCCGGGCCGCTGTTCCTCTTCGTGGTCGCGGTCCAGGACTACACCCGGGAGGGGTTCGACCCCCGGCGGCACCTGCTCAGCATGCTGAGCCTGGGCGACGGCGGATGGGTCCAGGTGGCGAACTTCGTGGTCGCCGGCCTGCTGAACGTCGCGTTCGCCGCCGGGCTGTGGCGGGTGCTGCGTCCGGGGCGCGGCGGCACCTGGGGGCCGCTGCTGATCGGCGGGTACGGCGCCGGCCTGACCGGTGCCGGTCTCTTCCGTACCGAACCGGCGTTCGGCTACCCGGCCGGGGCGCCGCCGGGCCTTCCCGAGGAGTACGGCCCGAGCTACGTCCTGCACGGCGCGTCGTTCTTCGTGGTGCTCGTCTCGCTCGTCGCGGCCTGCGCCGTGTTCGCGCGCCGGTTCGCCGCCGCCGGGGATCGCGGCTGGTCGCTGTACTGCGCGGCCGTCGGCGTGGCGCTTCCCGTGATCTACCTGCTGGCGGGGGTGCTGTCGGACCGGGGGCAGGACGCGCGGCCGCTGAGCCTGCTGCTCCGCCTGCTGGCCCTGGTCGGCTGGAGCTGGGCCGCGACGCTGGCGGTACGGATCCGCCGCGAGGTGCGCGTCGACGGCGGGTAGGGGACTCCGACGCCGGCGGAGGGATCCGCGACGGCAGGTGCGGCGGTGGCGGTACTGTACACCAAACCAAGCGCTTGCTACGCTCCGCCCATGGTGTCCACCGTCGTCTGGGGAACCGGCAACATCGGCCGCGCGGCCATCCGCGCCGTCGAGGCCCATCCGGCACTGAGACTCACCGCCGTGCTCGTCCACGACCCCGCCAAGGCGGGCCGCGACGCGGGCGAGCTCGCCGGGCTCGGCCGCGAGCTCGGGGTCACCGCGACCGCCGACGCCGGCGCGGTGCTGGCCACCGCTCCCGGCGCCGTGGTGTACGCGGCCTCCGGCGACATCCGCCCGGACGGGGCCCTGGCCGACGTCGTCCGGGCGATCCGGGCCGGAGCCGTGGTCGTCACCCCCGCCCTGTACGCGCTCTACGACCGGCGCGGCGCCCCGCCCGGGACGAGGGAGGCGGTGCTGGCCGCCGTCGCCGAGGGCGGCGGCTCGCTGTTCGTCTCCGGCGTCGACCCCGGCTGGGGCAACGACGTGCTGCCGCTGCTGATCAGCGGGCTCGGCACCGTCGTGGACGTGGTCCGCTGCCAGGAGATCTTCGACTACTCCACCTACGACCAGCCCGACGCGGTGCGCTACCTCGTCGGCATGGGCCAGCCGATGGACTACGAGCCGCCGATGCTCGCGCCGACGGTCCCGACCATGGTGTGGGGCGGTCAGGTGCGGCTGATGGCCCGCGCCCTCGGCGCCGAGCTCGACGAGATCACCGAGACCCTCCAGCGGCGTCCGCTGGAGACGACGGTGGACACCGCGACGATGGGGGAGTTCGCGGCCGGCACCCAGGGCGCGGTGCGGTTCGAGGTGCGGGGCGTCGTCGGCGGCGTCCCCCGGATCGTCGTCGAGCACGTCACCCGCATCCACGCCTCCTGTGCCCCGGACTGGCCGGTCCCGCCCGGCGGCGGGGACGGGGCACACCGGGTGATCATCGAGGGGGACCCGCGGATCGAGGTCACCGTCGAGGCCACCGACGCCGGCGGCAACCGGGCCGCGGGCGGGAACGCCACCGCGGTCGGCCGCCTGGTGGGCGCCGTCGACTGGCTCGTGGAGGCGGAACCCGGACTCTACGACGCGCTCGACGTCCCGCTGCGTCCCGCGACCGGCAGGCTCGGAAGGAGACGACCGTGAACATCGACATCCCCGAGGGCAGGGACGCGATCGAGTACGTGTGGGGGGAGATGATCCCGGGCATCGGGCCCGCCGCGTCGAGGTTCTCGATGGCGGTCTACGCCCACACGACCCTCGGGCTCCGCGAGTTCGAGGCCGCGCGGCTGCGGATCGCCCAGATCAACGGGTGCGTCTTCTGCCTCGACTGGCGGACCGAGCGGGACGGGGAGAAGGTGGAGGACGGGTTCGCCGACGCGGTCGCGCAGTGGCGTACCACCGGCGCCTTCGACGACCGCACCCGGCTGGCGGCCGAGTACGCCGAACGGTACGCCCTGGACCACCGTGGGCTCGACGACGAGTTCTGGACCAGGATGACCGCGCGCTACAGCCAGCCGGAGATCGTGGAGCTGAGCATGAGCCTCGGCTCCTGGCTGGCGTTCGGCAGGCTCAACCACGTGCTGGGCCTGGACACCGTGTGCGTCCTCACGCGGGGCCCGTCCCCCTCGGGCACCCGGGCGGACGCCACCTGACCCCGCGCCCCGCCGTGCGGGCGGGCGCGTCCCGGATCGGCACCTCGGCACAGGGGCGGACGCGCCCCGACCTGGACGACCGGTCGACGGACCGGCCGTGAACCACCTTTTGGCAAGCGATGATCCAAGGCGCGAACACTATGTAGAACATGTTCTCATTTTGTTTCCAGAAAGGAGCGTCACATGGCCGACACAGCCCCAGAGGGTGCTGGCTCGAAGGGCGTTTCGCGTCGGGGTTTCATCACTGCAACCGGTTCCATCCTGGGGGCTGCGGCCCTCGGCGGCCAGGCGGGCGCGGCCCGCGCTCACGCCGCCTCGGCGGCTCCCGCCATCGCCGACGGGGCCCACGTGCCGGCCCTGGTGATCGGCACCGGGTACGGCGGCGCGGTCGCCGCCCTGCGTCTCGCCCAGGCGGGCGTCGACGTGCACATGATCGAGATGGGCATGGCCTGGGACACCCCCGGCTCCGACGGCAAGATCTTCTGCAACACGCGCGAGCCGGACAAGCGCTCCTACTGGCTGCGCACCAGGACCAAGGCACCCCTCAACTACTTCCTCGGCTTCCCGATCGACCGGGACATCCCCCGCTACACCGGCATCCTGGACGCCGAGGAGTTCGGCGGCATCACGGTCTACCAGGGCCGGGGCGTCGGCGGCGGGTCGCTGGTCAACGGCGGCATGGCGGTCGTCCCCCGCCGCGAGAACTTCGCCGCCGTCCTGCCGTCGGTGAACGCCGACGAGATGTACGGCGTCCACTACCCCCGCGCCAACGCCGGGCTCGGGGTCGGCACCGTCGACCCGGCCTGGTTCGAGTCCACCGCCTGCTACCAGTACTCCCGGGTCGGCCGCAAGCACGCCCAGCGCTCCGGCTTCCCGTTCGTCTTCGTGCCCGACGTGTACGACTGGGACTACATGAAGCGGGAGGCGGCCGGGACCGCCACGAAGTCGGCACTGGCCGGGGAGATCCTCTACGGCAACAACCACGGCAAGAAGTCCCTGCAGAAGACCTATCTCGCCCAGGCGGCGGCCACCGGCAGGGTCGCCGTCTCGCCGCTGCACCGGGTCACCTCGGTCGCCCCGGCGTCCGGTGGCCGCTACCGGATCGTCATCGAGCAGCTCGACACCGGCGGCACCGTCACGGCCACCAAGGCCGTGACGGCCGACCGGGTGTTCTTCGCCGCCGGCAGCGTCGGCACCAGCAAGCTGCTGGTGAAGCTGAAGGCCACCGGCGTGCTGCCCGGCCTGAACGGCGAGATCGGCAGGGGCTGGGGCGACAACGGCAACGTCATGTGCGGCCGGGCCAACCACCTGTGGGACCCGACCGGGGCGCTCCAGTCGTCCATCCCCTGCTCCGGCATCGACAACTGGGCGGCCGGCGGCGCGTTCGCCGAGGTCGCCCCGCTGCCCACCGGCATCGAGACCTTCGCCTCGTTCTACCTGTCGATCACCAGGAACCCGAACCGCGCCCAGTTCTCCTGGAACGCCTCGACCGGCCGGGTCGAGCTGAACTGGCAGACCTCCTGGAAGCAGCCGTCCATCGACATGGCCAGGACCATCTTCGACAGGATCAATTCGAAGGAGGGGACGATCTACCGGACCGACCTCTTCGGCGTCTACAAGATCTGGGGCGACCACCTCACGTACCACCCGCTCGGCGGGGCGGTGCTGAACAGGGCCACCGACAACTACGGCCGCCTCACCGCCTACCCGGGCCTGTACGTCGTCGACGGCTCGCTGATCCCCGGCAACACCACCGTCAACCCGTTCGTCACCATCACGGCGCTCGCCGAACGGAACATCGAGAAGATCATAGACGTCGACCTCTGACCCGCGTCCCGTCCCCTGGCCGGGACCGGGTCAGGAGCGGCCCCTCGTCGATCCGCACGTTCCCCGTCCCTGTCCGGCCCCGTCCTTGACCGAGGCCGGAGCCGGGGAGGGACGGGGCCGGACGGCAAAGGTCAGGGGACGGGGTAGCGGGCGAGCCAGGAGTCGCCGGCCCGGTGACCGTCCCCGAAGCGGGCCGCGAAGTCGTCGGCCAGTTCGGCGACGGCGTCGCGGCCCTCCAGGTGGGCGAGCCACTCACCGGGCAGCGCGGCCTCGCCGTGCAGGGCGCCCAGCAGGTTGCCGCAGACGGCGCCGGTGGAGTCGCTGTCCCCGGAGTGGTTGACCGCGAGCAGCAGGGCCCGCCCGACGTCGCCGGGTCCCGGGTTCAGCAGGGCGCAGTAGACGGAGATCGCCAGCGCCTCCTCGGCGACCCAGGCGCCCCCGAGCGACTCGACCCTCTCCGGGGTCGGCCCGCCCTCGGCGGCGAGGCGGACGGCGGCGCGCAGCGCCCCGGTGGTCTCCTCGTGCGCGGGATAGGTGGCCAGCAGGTCCATCGTCTCCCGTACGGCCCACGCCAGAGGCTCGCCCTGGTCCGGGGGCCCGTCCTCCACCAGGAGGTGGACGAGGGCCGCGAAGGCGCCGGCGGACAGGTAGCCGGTGGGATGACCGTGGGTGATCTGCGCGCAGTCGGCGGCCAGGTCGAAGGCGTGACGGGCACTCGGCGCGGCCAGGCCGAAGGGGGCCGAGCGCATGACGGTCCCGCAGCCCTTGGAGTCGCGGTTCACCGGGCCCGGCTCGCCGGACGGGGCCGGGACGAAGGGCGGGGCACCGGCCCGCAGCCGGCGCAGGCCCGACAGGCAGGCGTTCCCCGGGGCGCGCTGCGAGTAGAGCCAGAGCTGCTCGCGGAGCCCGCCGGTGCGCACCGCGCCGTCCGCCGCGCCCGGGCCCGTGCCGGTTCCCGCACCGTCCGCCGTGGAGGAACGCGGGGGAGCGTCGTGCTCCTGGGTGTCCAGCCAGCGCAGGTAGGCCCGCCGGACCGCGGCGACGTCCCCGCCGCGGAGCAGGCCCTCCACCGTGAACAGCGTCATCTGCGTGTCGTCGGTGATGAGGCCGACCTTGCCGCGCCAGTCGGGGACCGGGCCGGTCAGGCCGCCGGGGCCGTACTGCCTGCGGATCCTCCCGATCGACTCGAACTCGACGGGTGCCCCGAGTGCGTCACCGAGCGCGCCGCCCAGCAGGCAGCCGCGTACCCGGTCGCGCCGGTCGAGCGGGCCGGCCGTCACGAGCGCCCGGCTTCTACGGAAATGTCACTCCATCGCATGCGGACCTTTGTACACCTCTTCGCGGGGCCGGTGACGACATCGCCCGTACGGGGAAGTCGCTCCCGAAGAGGGCGGTGGCGCCATGTCCCGCACGGGCGATGTCGCCCCCGGATGCGGCCCGGCCCGGGGGCGACGCTCTCGAAGCGGGATCGGCGATCTCAGGCCGGCGTGAACGTCCACAGCCTCCGGTCGCCGGACTCGTCGTCGGGCAGCACCATCAGAGGCTGTTCGGCGCCCGCCTCGGTCACGTAGCCGCCCCCTCGCGGGCTGGCGATGGTGACCCGCTCGGCCTCGGTCTTGCGCACGAGCCAGCTGTGCATCGCGCCGCCCGCCTCGCACGGGATCGTGGCGACCCTCGGGGGATAGATGCGCTCCAGGCCGACGGCCAGGCAGTTGCCGGTGTCCGCGTGCCGGATCACGATCGTCTCCCCGTCGGGAGCGGGAGCGACCTTCCACCTGGTGTCGCACGGGCCGAGGGCGACCTTCGCGTTGAAGACGCCCTCGGTGTGCAGGCACTGCCCCTTGGGATTGGTGATCACGTAGGTCCCGGGCCGCACGGGATCGACCGTGGAGGCCGAGGCGGGAATCGTCAGGGCCAGGGAGGTGGTCGCGAGCAGCGTTGCGGCGACCGAGGCGAGATGGACACGCATGGGGAACCTCTTTCGTTTGACTACCATGCGTGATCGAGTATCGCCCAGGGTGAACGTCTGGGCCGGGACGAACGTCCACCCGGGGCGTCGTGGCGGTGACCACGCGCGGGAACGGGAACGGGCCAAGGGCCGGTAAAGCGTGATGGGGAGGTTTTCGCGTACGGTCCGCCGCCCGCGTGAGTGGCGGGCCGATAACCGGGCACGTCACCCGGCACGTGGAGCCGGGGGCCCCCCCCGTTCGCGCCCCCCGCCCCGCCCACCGCCGCCCCGGGCGGGCCCGGTGCCAACAACAGT